>CALEJV010000004.1 GCA_937898545.1 uncultured Candidatus Saccharibacteria bacterium
TTGCCGCAAGATGAGCACAATATTGCGGTGTGTAATCTGGTGAGTATTAACCTCAGCGCTTTCCTGGATGATGCGACCAAGACGTGGGACTGGCCACGGCTCGAGCAGGCGACGCGCTCAGCCACGCGGCAGCTCGATAACCTTGTAGACATTACCACAACACCAATCCCCGAGGCGATGAATAGCAATTTGCAAAACCGGGCGATTGGCCTGGGTTTTATGGGCCTGGCCGATGTGCTGGAGAAGCTCGAGCTGAGCTATGAATCTGAGGCGGCGTATGAGCTGATCGATCAGCTGGCGGAGTTTATTAGCTACTACGCCATCGACGAGTCGGCCGAGCTGGCAGTGACGCGCGGTAGCTACCCCAACTTTGCGGGCAGTGGCTGGAGCAAGGGCGAGCTGCCCATCGATACGATCGACCGGCTTGGCGCGCAGCGGGGTGAGGCAGTGGCAATCAATACCACTCGCCGCCTCGACTGGGAGGCGCTGCGCCCCAAGGTGCAACGCGGCATGCGCAATGCCACGCTGATGGCTATCGCTCCCACCGCCAATATCTCGCACGTGACGGGCACCACTCCAGGGATCGACCCGCAATTTAGCCAGATCTTTAGCCGGAGTACGCTTAATGGCAAGTTCCTTGAGGTCAATGCTAACCTGGTGCGCAAGCTCAAAGCACTCGGCCTGTGGGAGGAGCTCAAGGACGAGCTACTCACCACCCAAGGCGACATCCAGCACATGGAGCAGATTCCTCAGGCGGTGCGCGATGTGTATAAGACGAGCTTTCAGCTGAGCCCGTATGCCTTCATTGAGGTGGCGGCCCGCGCTCAGAAGTGGGTTGACCAAGCGATTAGCCGCAATATGTACTTAGAATCGCGTAATATCGAGGAGTATATTACGATCTACAGTGAAGCCTGGCGTCGCGGCCTGAAAACGACGTATTATTTGCACGTGAAGCCACGCCACCAGTCTGAGCAGGTCTCCATCCGCGCTAACAAAACCGAACAAAAACTTCACCAAGACGCCAAGCGCGTGGGCTTTGGTGGCTTCTACCGCGCACGCAAGAAGCAGGAGGAAGGGAAGGAGAAGGAATCGTGAGCCACGAGTATAGCGATATAACAGAGGTAAGGGTGGACTCAACGGGTTATCAGGATGCAGAGCTGCCAGTTGATGGGACGCAGCGACCGGAGCTTGCACCGGGTGTCCAGCACACTATAGGCACTGTAGCGATTACAGAGGCAGACGGCACAACCCCAAAACATTATGTCCAATATGCCCTTGATGCTGGTATGGACTCACCACTCTTCCCAGTGCCAGAGGCGTCCGAGAGCTCGCGCCAGCAAAATAGCAGATCTGCGGTTGAGCAGCGCCACCCAGCAGATATGGAACAAGAAATATAAGTGTAGATAGTATAATAATTAATTCGTTTTTTACAAAAACAAGGAGGTAATAATGGGCATTTTAGGATCAGGCGTACGCGATGGCTTGCAGCTCAAGCCGGTGCGCTACGACTGGGCGTATCGCCTATACAACCAAGCGGTGGCCAACACGTGGTTCCCCAACGAGGTGCAGCTGAGCCAGGATTTGGCGGATTTTGAGAAATTGAGCGAGGACGAAAAGCACGCCCTCAAGACGGTGATTAGCTACCTTAATCCTAACGAGCTGCTGATTAATAAGTCGCTGGCCTTTGGCATTTACCCCTGCGTCAATGCCGCCGAGTGCCACCTGTATCTTTCGAAGCAGATGTGGGAAGAGGCCAACCACTTTATGACCTTCGAGTATATTATTGAGACTTTCCCGTTTGACCGCGAGGAAATTTATGCGGCCGGCTGGGGCAAAAAATCCCTGGCCGATAAAGCTGCCTTCCAGACCAAATACGTTACGCGCATGATGGAGGAGCGCCCGGATGTGACGACGCTGGAGGGCAAGAAGGACTTTGTACGTAATCTGGTGGCGTATAACATCGTGCTGGAAGGAATTTGGTTCTACAGCGGCTTTATGGTGGGGATGAGCTTCCGCCGGCGCAATCTGCTGCGCAATGTTGGCACGCTGCTCGACTGGGTGACGAAGGACGAAAACCTGCACCTGGAGTTTGGCATTAACCTACTGCTGACGATTCTGCATGAAAACCCGGATTTGCAAACTGAGGAATTTGCCGACGAAATCCGCAGCCTGATCCTGGAAGCCGTTGAGCTTGAAAAGGTCTATAACAAAGACATGCTACCGCGCGGCATTCTAGGCCTAAACGCCGACTACGTCAACCAATACGTGATGTATATGACCGACCGGCGGCTGGAAGAGCTCGGCTTTGAGCCAGAGTATAACGTGACCAACCCAGCCAAGTGGATGGCCGCCGCCAACGATACACTGGAGCTAGTGAACTTCTTCGAGAGCACCAATACGAGTTATGAGGTAAATACGACGAAGTAGCTGCTAGCGCGTGCGTGAATCACGAGCAGTTTTCTGGGCTTGTCGTGTCATAGCGACGCATCGCCTGAGGGGCTATTGCCAGACAAGAAAATATCTGGAGGCCAGCAAACAAGCAAGCGGAGGGCTACTGTAGCATAATCTGGCCGGAACATTTTCGGTCTGGTGATAGCCCATCAGGCAGTCTCTCAGTCCACGACAAGATAGAGTAATACAAGAAAGGAATATAGCCACCATGAATACCCTCACACAAACCATCCTCGATACCGTACCGGTTGGTGCGCTGGCCACCGTCAATCGCGACCGCACGCCGCTGGTGACGCCACTGCACTTTGTGCGGGTGGGCAATGCAATCGCCTGGCTGTCTGATCGTGAGGCACGTCACTCACACAACGCCTTTCGCACTGGGCGGGCAGAGTTTGTGGTGTGGAATGATGCGAAGCAGGCCGTTTATCTCCATACTACGGTGCGCGAAGCCCGCGAGGACGAAGTCGCGGCCATTACTGAGGCATACACGGCCAAGCTGGGGAGCTTCCGCCCGCAGTGTGCCCAGCCGCAGTGGTATGTTGCACCAATTGGCCAGCTGGATGATAATTCTACAACAGAAAATTGGGTGCATTACCTTGCGTAAAACGCTATATATAGCGTACAATAGACACTATAACTAAAAAACGGGTAGGGAATAATAACCATGACGCAGACAACACAAACGACATCACCAACAACCGATCCAGCGACTACGCAGGCGCAGACCACCAAGCCCCAGCTGACGGACGACATGACGCTCGAGGAAAAACTTGACGCCATCGAGCAAGCACTGCTGGCCGCTCAGCAGGTTGCCGTCGACCAAGCAGCGGCGAGTGGCACTCCTGTTATTATGCCAGATCCAGCGGAGCTAACCATGTGCGAGGGCTGCCAATAGGTGGCTCGTATCAATAACCAGCAGAAGCCAGCTACTAGGCTGGTTTTTTGCTGGTATACTGCTTATGGATACATGCTACAATAGAACGCGAGAGGGAGATTGTATGACACAGACACACCAACCAACGTATATTTTTGTCACCGGTGGGGTACTCTCTGGGGTGGGTAAGGGCGTCACAGCGGCCAGTATTGGTGCAGTGCTGCAGGCCAAGGGCTTATCTGTCTCGGTGCAAAAGTGCGACCCGTACCTCAACGTCGATGCTGGGCTACTTAACCCCAAGGAGCATGGCGAGTGCTTCGTAACCAAAGATGGAGCGGAGACCGATCTCGACCTTGGCCACTACGAGCGCTTTTTAGATCTTGAACTCACCCAGCGCAATGCTACGCTGGCGGGGCGGCTGCTGCGTGACTTGATCGCCGATGAGCGGGCTGGGAAATTTGGTGGCCAGACGGTGCAGCTGGTGCCGCACCTCACCCAAGCGATCAAGCGAGCCATCCACCAGGCAGCAGCGGGTCAGGTGCACATTGTGGAGATTGGTGGCACGGTGGGAGATTATGAGGGACTAAGCTTCGTCGAGGCGATCCGCGAGTTCTCATTAGAGGTGGGGCGCGAGCACTGTCTCTTTGTCCATGTGGTGTATGTGCCATTTCTTGCGACCAGCCAGGAATACAAGACAAAGCCAGCCCAGAATGCCATGGCCGACCTGCGTGGCTTTGGCATTATGCCCGATGTGGTGGCAGTCCGCACCGAGGGCAGCACAGCGCCGCCGCGTGGCGTGGCGGATAAGATTGCCATTGCTAGTGGGGTACAGCCAGAGGGGATCATTATGATGCCAAATGTCGATACGGTCTACAAGGTGCCCCTGATGGTTGCGCGCGAATTGGGCCCGGTGCTGGCGAGTTTTACTGGCAATATGACGGTGCCAGATATGACGCGCTGGCAGCAGCTCGTCCGGCATGACAGCCAGACCTACCACCGGCGGCTGACGATTGGCCTCGTGGCGAAATATGTTGATAATGCCGATACCTATCTCTCTATCACCGAGGCACTCAAAGCAGCGGCCTGGGCGCACCGCAGCGAGGTGACCATCCAGTGGATCAATGCCGAGACGGTGACCGACGCAGCGCTCAGCGCTGTGGATGCGGTGGTAGTGCCCGGTGGCTTTGGCAAGCGCGGGGTGGAAGGGAAGATTGCGGCGGCAAGTTACTGCTTGCAGCACAATATACCGTATCTTGGTATATGCTTGGGGATGCAGGTGGCAGTGATTGCCGCTGCTCGCCGCGGTGGTCTGGCCCAGGCTGGCAGTGCGGAGTGTGGCGCTGCGCCAGATGATGCCGTCATCTACCTCATGCCTGACCAGCAGGGCAAGCAATCGACTGGCGGGACGATGCGCCTGGGTAATTACCCAGCGGTGCTGCAAGCCGGCTCGCGCATTGCCAAGACATATGGCACAACAGAGGTTGTGGAGCGTCACCGCCACCGCTATGAGGTAAATCAAGCGCATCTTGCTGCTATTAACGCGGGCGGGGTTGTGGTGTCGGGCACGTCACCCGATGGTAGGCTGGTCGAGTTCGTCGAGGCACCGACCTGCGACTACTTTGTTGCGACTCAGGCTCATCCAGAGTTTACCTCGCGGCCATTCCGAGCCCACCCGCTTTTTGCTGGGTTAGTGCAGGCGGCGCTCAAGCGGCAGAAGCGGATGCAGAAGGGCAAGGCGTAAACCTTCTCGCTACGCTTACGCTATTCTTGCGGCGCATCTGTTGTATACTATAATCATGGAACAGACGATTCGTGATGCAGTATATACTCTTTATCAACAAACTCCGCCGGTGGAATTAACGCGGCCGGAGCCGACGTTTGGCGATTTTGCGACCAACGTTGCACTCAAGCTTGCCAAGCCACTGGGCAAGAAGCCGCGCAAGATTGCCGAGGAGGTGGCGGCGGTGCTGCGCCAGACTGGCCAGTTTTCTGACGTGAGTGTGGCTGGCCCGGGGTTTATTAATCTCCGCTTAAGTGATGAAGCGCTGTGGCAGGCGGCCAATACCGCACCGCAGCAGATTTATGGCGGCATGCGCTACACGTTGGAATATAGCTGCCCCAACGCCTTTAAGGAGTTACATACTGGTCACTTGTACCAGACGGTGTATGGCGATATATTGGCGCGGATCATTGAGTCGGTTGGCGCGGCGGTAGACCGAGCCAGCTTTGGTGGTGATGTCGGCCTGCACGTTGCTAAGTGTTTATGGGGGATGCGTCATACGCTAGGTGGTGAGCTACCAGAGAAATTAACAGAGGTAGAGAGCAATGTCTTTGCTCGGGCGCGGTGGATTAGCCAAGCCTATGTGATCGGTGCTAAAGCGTACGAAGAGAACGAGACGGCGAAGCAAGAGATTATTGAGTTTAACAAGTTAGTCTATAGCTACCACGAGCATGATGAGCATAATACGCCACTGGCTCAGATCTATTGGACGACGCGCCAGTGGAGCTTGGATTACTTCGATGCCTTCTATACGATGATTCAGGTCGATCATCTTGACTATATCCCCGAGAGTAGCACCGCACCGATTGGCCTGGCCGTGGTGCACGAGCAGCTGGAGCGGGGGAATTTGCAGCGCTCTGAGGGGGCAGTGGTCTTCGTCGGTGACCCTGCTAAGCATCTACACACCCGCGTCTTCGTCACGTCCAACGGCCTGCCAACGTACGAGACAAAGGACATTGGCGTTATCTGGAAGGAGGTGGCAGACTACCACTTCGACCACCGGATTCTCATCACTGGCAACGACCAAAAGGAGTATATGCGTGTGGTGTATGCTGCAGCTGAGCTCTTCCGGCCTGAGCTAGCTGGGCGGATGACCCACCTGACCAATGGCACGGTGCGTTTTGGCGATGGTAGCAAGATGAGCTCGCGCCTGGGTAATGTGGCGCGAGCGGCCGATGTGCTCACTATCGTCCAGGAGCGCGTGGCAAACCTCACCACAGACCCAGTGGTGCAGCGCCAGGTGGCCCTGGGGGCGATCAAGTACGCTTTTGCGAAGTATCGTATGGGCAACGATATCGCCTTTGATATGGATGAGACGGTGAGCCTACAGGGCAACTCTGGCCCCTATATTCAATATGCTCATGCTCGGGCCTGCAGCATCCTTGCCAAGGCGAGTGCCGAGCCTGCCGAGCCGACTGATTGCACTGATGATGAGCGCCTCCTCCTGCGCAAGCTGAGCGAATATCCAGAGGTTGTCGAGAAGGCCGCTCGCGAGTATCTTGTGCATGGCATCTGCCACTACCTCTATGAGCTTGCCCAAGAATTTAACCGCTTCTACGAGAAAAACCGTGTCGTTGGCAGCCCGCGCCAGGCCGAGCGCCTGAGCCTGGTGCAGCGCTACCGTGACACCCTGGCTTCTGGTCTTGCTCTGCTCGGTATCGAAGCACCGGAGCGGCTGTAGTGGGTGAGCGTACGTGGGTGGGTAGCGCACAAGCCAGTGCTATCACGTGGGTTTAGGAAGACGCGTGAGGATAGGATCGTAGCTGCCGAGCGAGACAAAGAGAAGATTGAGAAGCGATTAGCGAAGTCCTCGCGCCATAGAACACCACCAACACAAGACCGCTAGCAATTAATGCAGAATATGCTATAATTTGAATAAACAATGGTTAATAAGGAGAACCTATGGCAGAACGAACAACAACCAAAACCAAAGCAGCTGCTGCAAAGAAGCCTGCTGCACGCCGCACCCCACGCAAGGCTGCCCAAGAGGCTGCAGCTGCTGCCCAAGCGATGGAGCAGAAGATGAAGAACAGCCACCTCGGCGGTTTTGCGGACTTCATCCGTGAGCAGGGTGTGGTGGGCCTGGCTGTTGGTTTGGCGATTGGTACCGCCGCCGGCGACACGGTCAAAAAATTAGTTCAGGGGTTTATTAGCCCGGTGGTGCAGTTTATCGTCGGTTCGCAAAAGGGGCTCGAGGCTGCCAGCACGCACATCGAAATTGCTGGGCGCAGCGCCGACTTCGCGTGGGGAGCCTTCGTAAGCTCGCTGATCACCTTGATCGCCACAGCATTTGTCATCTACCTGATCATCCACTTTCTCAAGCTCGACCGCTTAGACAAGAAAAAAGACTAACGAGGCGAGAAGCCTCAGAGCGATCAACCACACCCACCCAGGGTGTGGTTTTTCTATGGTGAATAATAAATTTGCGCACTACCCAAACATCTACGTAGCCTGAACACAATAATGAACCATTCGAAAATAACAGGGGTAGGGGAGATGATTTACCGCATAATTACACCCTAGAATAGGGGAGTGGGAAGGGAGGTAAAGACCTCTGAACAAAAAAGTAGTACACTAACTTGCACACCAGTAAAGCGTATGCTTATAACAGTAATAACTAAGGATGAGCGCTATGTGGTGGACATGTAGTATACTAGAAGCATGAAACCAAGCTTCAAACCAAAACGGATTTTGTGGGTAGACCTTGAGATGACGGGGTTAGACCCTACCACGGATGAAATACTAGAGGTGGCGGCGATTGTGACGGACTGGACCTTTGCCGAGATTGCAACGTACGAAGGGGTGGTGCGCCATGATGCAGCTAAGCTTAAGTGCCTCCTCGACGGTAACTCCAGCTTTTGGGATCAGCACCCGGTAGCGCGGCGCGGGCTCGAGGAGCAGAATGCTCAGGGTAAGCCGCTGGCAACAATTGAGCAAGAGCTGCTGGCGTTTTGTGATGAGCAGTGTGCTGGCGAGGGGCGGATATTGCTCGCGGGTAACTCCATCCACCAAGATCGCCGCTTTATCGACCGCTGGTGGCCGCAGCTGGCGCAGCGTTTGCATTACCGCATGCTCGATGTGAGCGCCTGGAAGGTGGTGATGGAGGGCAAATACGGCAAGAAATTTGCCAAGCCAGAAGACCACCGCGCGCTGGAGGATATTCGTGGTAGTATTATGGAGCTGCGCTATTATCTACAAAAGGTCGCTTTGTAATGCCCAAGCTGTGGCGCGATATCACGATCGACACAATCGAGCAGCGACGGGCGCTGCTGAGTGAACTGCGCCTACCTGAGTTGCAGGCCCGCATGGTGCGCGAGCATCGCTGGTTGCCACAGGCGATAGAAGGGGAGGCGTGGCTGCTGCTGACGCTGGATATACCATACGTCAGTCGGCACAATGTGAAGTACCACACCATCACCATTTTGCTCAGTAAAACCGAGATTATTACGCTGCACCAGGGCAAGCTGGACGATGAGCTTATTCAGCGCATTACCGCGCTGCGACCTAGTCACACAACGCCATCACTTATTCTGGCTACTATTGCGCAGTTTTCTATTGAGCAATTTATGCCGCTGCTCAACCATATCGACGATGTGACCGACCAACTGGAAGATACGATGATTCGCACCCCAGATAATCGGCAGCTCCAGCAGCTCTTTGTGTACAAGCGTCAGTTAGCTGATCTGCGCAAGGTGGTGCTCCCCTTGATGAATGTGCTCAATGGTCTCAGTAACGGCCGCTATGCCTTGTTTGATAAAAAATGCGCGGTGTATGTGCGCGATAGCTACGACTATGCCTGGCGCGTCCACGAGCTTATTGATACGATGCGTGACCTCCTCACCAGCGCGCTCGATATGTATCTCTCGGTGGTGTCTAACCGTATGAACGATGTGATGAAGCGCCTGACCTTGGTTGCCACTGTCTTTATGCCAGTCTCGTTCTTGACGGGCCTGGGCGGGATGAATTTCGTGCAGTTGCCATTTCGCAGTGATGTCGCCTTCTGGCTGATGATCGGCCTGATTGTCCTCATACCGCTAGCGATGGTGGGATATTTTGTGCGGCATAAGTGGTTGTAGTATCATAGTGCTATGACACACAAGCAGCTCGAAGAATTTTTGCTCAGCCTGCCCGGAGCATGGCTCGACTATCCCTTTGGGGAAGGCATCGCGGTGTACAAGGTAGGGCACAAGGATGTGCCTGGTCAGCAGGAGAAGATGTTTGCGCTCATTGCCGAAGGGTCGCAGCCACTGCGCGTCAGCCTCAAGTGCGACCCGCAGCTTGCCCGCACTTTGCGCGAGCGGTATGAGTCGGTCCAGCCAGGTTATCATCTCAACAAAAAGCATTGGATCACCGTTATTTGCAGCGGCCAGCTGAGTGATGATGAGGTGATTGACCTAGCGCGGCTTAGCTACCGGCTGGTGACGGAGTAGAATGCTCGTTTTTGGGGAGAATCGTCAGGATAGAAGCGCTCACGCTGTGTGAGCGTTTTCTTTTTGTTGTGTGATAAACATCTGGGCACCTTATGTTTACCATCTCACGCGGAGGAAAACCCCTGGGGCTACGCCATACAGCCATATGTAAGCAAATGTTTGTTTTATAGTGCAGCGCATTAACAAAAGCCCGCCACAGAGGCGGGCTTCGTCAGCAGGGCAGGTGCGTTGCTATTTCGTTGAGGTAAAGTTACTAAACGACTTGGTGGCGGCATCGAGCGTCTTGCTATTGGTGGCGACGTAGTCGGCGATGGCTTTACGGTTGCCACTAGCGGTTTTGAGCTTCTGGAGGTAACTCTTGAGGATGGATAGCTGGTAGCTCATTTCGCGTGCATAGACGCGGTCAAGCGAGCCGGTGAGGTAGGCATCTTCGAGCGTTTTGGAGAGCTTGTCGGAGTAGGCTTTTTCGGTCTTTTTGGCGTCGCCGACTAGCTCGGTCTTGATCTTCGCATCCTTGAGCGACGACTTGAGCTCCGTACCCATACTGCCGAGCGAGGTAGTGAGTGTGGTGTTCATGCTCGAGAGCTCATTCTCCGTCAGGCGTGACTGCTGCTCCTTGGTGGCTGCTTGCAAGGTCTCGATGCGCGCCAGGGTGCTTTGGGCTTGCTTGGTGTAGTTGGGCTGGCTATTGACCATCATCATGACAATGGCGAAGGCAAGCAAGAGCACGCCGCCGATCAGCCCAAACACCGCAAAGCGGTTCATCTGCACTGGCTGCTGCTTGGGTGCAATCTCGTTGAGGTAATCTACCGGGAAGGAGGTGTCTGGCTCGCTTGCTGCACCAAGGTCTTCTGCGCCGGTAGCAGCCATGGCAGTGGCACCGAGTGGCTGCTGTGGATTGGCATATGCCTGGCCAGTGTAGCCGCCTGCTTGTGGTTGGTAGGGCTGTGCAGTGGGTTGGTTGGCACCTGGGTAGGCATCAGCATTGGTGTAGCCATGCGGCGTGTCTGCGGTGGTTTGTGGGTTGGTTGGGTGAGCCGCTGCGGCCGGCTGCTGCTCGGGCTGTGGCGCGTAGTGGTATGACTGGCCTGTGCCGTAGCTAGCGGCTGGTTGATCAGCTGGTTGGCTGTGTGGTGGCTGATACGGCTGGTAGGGAGCAGCTTGAGGCTGCGGTGATGAAGGAGTGGGCTGCTCTTGATACGGTGGCTGCGCTGGTTGACTGTGCGCTGCCGGATTATATGCACCATAGCCATAATCCTGCGCACCGTGTGACGTCGCCTGGGTAGCATAGTAGGGGACATACGGAGCAGCCGCCGGCGCATTGGGCTGCGGGGGCTGTTGCTCGGGCTGCGGTGCCGAACCATTCGGTTGGGGAGTGTATGGTTGCTGTGGATTCATAGTTACTATAATACCATTTAAACACAACCACTAACAGAGGTAAAGAGGATAATCTCTAACAGAGGTCGGATGGATGAATTGTTTATAGCGTATACCCCTCTACCCTATATACTCTATACCCCTATATACTATATAAAAATTAGTCTCTGTTTTGGTTTGTTACTGTATACGATCGGTCGTATGGATTGAATAGCTTTCGGGGTAGGTAAGAATGGTCGGTTAGGCGATTAGTGCGGTTCGATTGGCTCATGCTCAATGCGGTATACTATACCTATGGATGCCAAAGAAGAGGTGCGGGCACGCTTAAATATAGAGGATGTGGTGGGCGAGTATGTGCAGCTTAAGCGGGCGGGGCGGAGTTACAAAGGCCTGAGCCCCTTTACCAGTGAGCGGACGCCGAGCTTTTTTGTGAGCCCCGAGAAGAATATTTGGCATGACTTTAGTAGTGGGCGGGGCGGCGATGTCTTTAGCTTTATTATGGAAGTAGAGGGGCTGGACTTTCGCCAGGCGCTGGAGCTGCTTGCGCGCAAGGCGGGGGTGGATCTTTCGCTGTATGAGCAGAAGGGTAATCGCGACCTGGCGCGGCGCAAGCAGCGGCTGCTTGAGGCACATCGACTAGCGGCGAATTTTTATCAGCATTGCTTGGTGCGGAGCCAGGATGCACTGGCCTATGTGTTTCGGACGCGGCGGCTGAGCAAGGCGATTGTCCAGCAGTTTCAGATTGGCTATGCGCCGCGTGATGGTCATGCTCTGGTAACGTATCTTAAGAAAAAAGGCTTTTCGCTGGCGGAGTTGCGCGAGGCGGGCCTGGTGAACCGCTACGATGGTGACCTCTTTCGCGGGCGGATGATGGTGCCGTTGATGGATGCGAGTGGGCAGGTGATTGGTTTTACAGCGCGCTTGATTGCTAATGTGCCTAATGCACCAAAATACCTCAATACGCCTCAGACATTACTTTATGATAAAGGCCGGCATGTCTTTGGTTTGATGCAGGCCAAGCAGGCGATTCGGGCCCAGGGCTATGCGGTGATTGTCGAGGGCAATATGGATGTGATCAGCAGCCATCAGGCGGGCGAAGCAGCAGTGGTGGCGACGGCAGGTACTGCTATGACGGAGCAGCATATTCGGGCGCTCAAACGGCTGGCGGGCGATATTCGGCTGAGTTTTGATGGTGATAACGCTGGGCGGGCCGCCACAGAGCGAGCGATTGGTTTGGCCGCCCAGGCGGGGGTGGAGCTAAAGGTGGTGTCGCTGCCGGTAGGAGCAAAAGACCCTGATGAACTTATTCAGCAGCAGGGGGTAGCGGTCTGGCAGCAGGCGATAGCGGCGGCTCAGCCAGCGGTGGATTGGCTTCTAGCGCAGTATCGGCAGCAGCTTGATCTTACCACAGCGGCAGGTAAGCGGCAGTTTACGACAGTTGGGTTGGCACTTGTTAATCGCTTGGGTGACCCGGTCGAGCGTGAGCACTACCAGCGGCAGATTGCTCAGGCGGTGGGCTCGAGTGTCCAGGCTGTCCAAACGAAGGCGCAGCAAATGGCACCAGCCGCTCCCGTTCACAAGGCCGTTACGGCGGCCGCGGCTGCGCCACGCAATCGCTACCTCGTACAAGATGATGTGCTTGCGCTGGCGATGCTTGATGGGCCGAGCCAGGAGTTGTTTGGGCGAGTTGACTCACAGCTCTTTGCAGGGGAGGCGCGCCAGGCCTTGGCTCAGTACTATGCGGCGCACCACGGGCAACCTCTTACCACTACGCCGCCACCATTGCAAAATTTTGACGAGTATATTACAATGGTGCGGGTACGTGCCGACGCTCGGTATGGTACGTGGAGCGAGACCGATCGCTACTACGAGACTGCCCGGCTTTTGCGGCAAATCGAAACCGAACATAAGCAGCAACACAAACATCATCTCATTACCCGCCTGCGCCAAGCAGAAGAGAGCGGCGATATAACTGCCGCCGCCGCTTTGCGCGAGCAATTGAACCAATTAATCAAGGAGATAGCGCGTGGCAACCGACGATAAGGATACCAAGCAAAAAAAACCAGCAACCACAGCTCAGGCAGCGCCACCCGATGCCCAGCCACCGATCATGGATCTAGCCGTCGACGATATGGAGCCCGACCTCGCGGCGCTTGAGGAAGAAGATACGCCAGAGGAGATTCTTAACAGTAACCAATACTTCGATGATATTAGCGACGACTCGGTCCGGCTGCACCTGCGTGAGATCGGCAAGATCCCGCTGCTTAGTGCTGACGAAGAGGTAGACCTAGCCTACCGGATTAAGCAGGGCGATAAGCGGGCGAAAGACAAAATGGCCGAGGCTAATATGCGCCTGGTGGTAAGCATTGCCAAGCGGTATAGTGGTCGTGGCCTTGATTTTCTCGATCTTATCCAGGAAGGGCATACGGGATTACTGCGGGCGGTAGAGAAGTTTGACCCAGATAAGGGCTTTAAGTTTAGCACCTATGCCACCTGGTGGATTCGCCAGGCGATTACCCGTGCGATTGCCGACCAAGCGCGCACTATTCGTATTCCTGTCCACATGGTGGAGACGATCAACAAGCTGCTGCGCACCCAGCGCCGCCTCACGCAAGACCTCAACCGTGAGCCAACCATTACCGAGCTTGCTAAAGAGCTTGATATGGAGCCGGATAAGGTTGAGTATGTGATGAAGATCAAGCAAGACATCAGCAGCCTGGATGCTGGTGTGGGGCGCGATGGTGACGACTCGGAGGAGTCGGTGCTCGGGGACTTTATCGAGGACGAAGATACGGTCAGCCCTGAAGAGTCGGCCTCTAACCAGCTTCTCAAGGAGCAGGTGCAAGACATTCTCTCGACCTTGAGTGACCGCGAGCAGAAGATTATTAAAATGCGCTTTGGCCTGGAGAATGGCAAGAGCCACACGCTGGAGGAAGTTGGGCAGGAGTTTGCCGTGACGCGCGAGCGCATCCGTCAGATTGAGGCTAAGGCCCTGGCCAAGCTGCGCAAGCATAAGGACGCCAAGAAGCTGTACGAGTATTTGCAGCAATAAAACAGGAGAATTGTTGCCCGCGCCTTAGTGTATGCTTTTTAGTGATAGGTATGAGTGCTTGATTGGCACGTCGCTACAAATGCCCAGGAGCGGGACTGGGCAGTAATGTGAGATGTTTTTTTAAGTCTTACGAGTAGTAGTAATAACTGAAGAAGTATGGGTCGGTGAGGATGACGATGAGGATAATCAGGCCAATAATAAAGCCAAGAACTGTCCCAATAATACCCCACACGAGGCTGACGGTGCCCCAGGTGGTGGACATGCCAGCTTCGTTGGACTTGCTGCGCGAGATAATGCCCAGAATGATGCCACCAATGCAAATACCGAGGAGGTTAAGGACGCAGCCAATCACGCCCATCATTTCGCCTGGGTTTTCGTATTGCGGATAGGTACCTGGTTGTGGTGCGCTATAGGGTTGTTGGTATTGGTATGGGTGCTGGGGTGGCACAGGTTGTGGTTGTGGGGCAGGCGGTTGTTGGGGCGTTGGTTGGTTGTTCATAGATTCCTTTATTGTCTGGTATTATGAGCGCCAGTAACGACGCTACTCCGTGTGCACAGAGTATACCAATGCTGTGGTGGCATGTCAAATGATGCAGTGATAGAGTGCTGATAAAAAAGTGTCGATGGTCAGATTGCTCTTCTTTACATACCCCACTGGGGTATTTTACATCCAACCAATCTCGCGGCAGAGGGCGTCGACTTGCTGGTGGAGCTCGGTGAGATTGTGGCTGTTGGAGATAAAGTGGTCGGCAATGGCGATAGGGCCACCCTTCTCAATATCCTCAATCTCCGACCAGTCGCGGGCGATCGCTTCCTGTGCGGTAAAGGGCCGCTCGGGCCGCTGGGCGAGGCGGCGGTGACGGAGCTGTTTGGGCGCGACGATGGCCGCGACAACGAGCTCGCCTGGGAAGTGGTGGGTGAGGTATTTGTACTCCGTCCAGGAGTAGAGGCCATCAAAGAGGATGTGGCGCTGCCCAGCGGCGGCGAGGCGCTGCATTTGCTCGGCAGCGGTGCGGATGATGATGTCTTTGCCAGCCTCTTCGCGCCAGGCTTTGCGAAATTCGGCTTGTGATTGCGGGGTGATAGTGATGCCGCGGCGGCGCATTTCGTCGTAGAGGATGCCACCAGCGTAGACCTTGGGGATGCCAAGGCGTGCCACGTGGTTGACCGCCTCGCTCTTGCCTGCGCCCGAGAGGCCAACGAAGGCAAGGATTGTCGTCGGGTGAGATGGATGATTCATGTTTCTAGTATAGCAGATAATGACGCTTATGGTTGGCAGCGAGGGGAATGGTACAATAAAGATAGTATGGAAGAGCAGCTAGCTGCACAGCCATCACGACCAGAGCAACCACGACGCTATGTGCCAAGCGATCCTGTATCTCGGTTGTTTTGGCTTGGTATATTGACGCGGCAACGGGGAGACGCACCGCTGCCAAAGGACTGGATGCGCGATGCTGCTTGTAGTCCAGCTACGAGCGAAGAATATTTTAGTGGCAAACCAGAAGACACGGCACTGGCGCTGCAGCGCTGCATTGGTTGTGCGGTGATCGATATCTGCGCGGCATATGCAGTGAGAGAAGGCGTGTCGGTTGGGGTTTGTGCTGGCCTAACAGCACAGCAGCGCAGACAACTGACGGATGGTCCTACGCCAGCCGATCTCCCTAGCCAGTCCACCACACTCACGAGCGCTATGCACCACGCTGTTCATGCTAATGATACGCCCGAGGCGCGGATCGCCTGGGCGGAGCAGTGTATGGCCGAGCGACGGCACATTGGGCATATCCCTGCGCCGCAGGCTTTTGCTCGCTTGGCGCTGTGTATTGATGCCGAGACGAAGCAGCGGATGGAGCCCGAGCAGCGTGAAGATTGTGCTGGGTGTCCGGTGGCAGCCGAGTGTTTGCTCTTTGCGCTGCGGGGCTACCAGCGCATCATTCCTACTGGCAATATACGGGGTGGTACAGCCAAGGCCGATCGCCAACAGTGGGGCGCACCCAAACCCAAGCGGCGGCACGTCCGGCGGCGCTGAGCAATGGGGGGTAGGGTGATAAGCAGCGCACTACTCTGCTTATGCTTGGCAAAATAACAGTGGTGTGGAATAATGCAAAAACTATGATAGAACGATCACGAATACCACAGGGTAAAATTGATGAGGACGAGGTACCGAGCGGGCAAAGAGCACGCGCGATATGGGCAATACAGCACATCGGTGCACTACCACTATCTTGGGATTGGATGGATGAAGCCGCGTGTCGTTATGAAAAGGGCGATCATTTTAGCGAAGATCCCCAATCGCCCGAATATATCGGCGCACTAGAGCAGTGTGGGACATGCTCGGCTATGGGTAAATGTGCAGTGCTTCGTGCTTTGCTTGCGAAGAAAGGCAACCCAGTGCCAGGTATATGGGGCGGAATAGAGCCTCATATATGGCAAGGTGCAAATAGCGCAGTAACGCAGCTAAAGAATATAGGCAAAAGGGCCTATTAAGAATAGGCGTACATGCATCTGTCTACTTACAGTACACTCTAGATCATTATCAGACGACCAAATAGAAGGCTTCATGACTCTATGTAACTGTTAAAGCATTCTCTGTTGGTAGATGCTTTTGCTGTCTTAAAGTTTGTGAAATTGATTATAAAAACACCAACCCCCACACTCGCACAAACGATACGTTTTGTAGCAAAGTAGCGCCCCTCTTAGCCCGCAGCAAGGGGTGCTATTGAGTGGTAGAGGTGGGGCAGTGTGGATGTGGTTCGTCTTGCGATGCAACGCCGCGTTTTGTTCTGCAAGATATTGCTCATGCTATAACAATTGAAAAATCCGACAGAACGTGTACACTTATACATAACGTATGAGTATATAAGCACACATGTGTGCAGGCTGAGGAGATAATGGTGCAGCGACGAGGTGGGCTGGTGTATGGAGTAGTGAGTGTCCTTGTTGCGGGTGCTCTGTCGGTGATGTTTGGTGGGGTTGCCCAGGCGCAGCAGTGGCAGATGGTATATAACGAGGAGTTTACGGCGCCACTGTCAAATTGGAAGGTTCTTCAGCAAAATAAAGATAATTATGGCAAGGAGCATTTGGCATATAGCGCCAATAACGTTGCGGTGACTAACGGTTCTTTGCAGATTACGACCCGGCGTCACTGTGTGTCGAGCGTGGCTGAGCCACTGGGTGATAGCAACGCCAGCCAAGAGCCTTGCCCGTCTGGCAAGATGACACGCTACCAGAGTGGGCGAGTGGAGTCAGGTCGGGTGCTCGATGGGCATAAACCATTCCGCGTCGAGGTACGGGCGAAGATTAATTGGAATGGCGAGAATGGGACGCGCCCAGCTATTTGGCTGCGCAATAGTGTGACGCTTGCCAACTGTAGCAACAACAAGCAAGCGAACGACCCCTATGGTGAGCTCGACATGCTGGAGTGGTATTCATGGACGCCGACCTACACATGGTCGACGACGCATATTCGCTGCTACCACAGCCCATCATCGCAGATATGGAAGACGAAGGGGTTAGGGCATAGCCGAGAGAACCTCATACCATCCCCAGTGACATTGGCGAACAACTGGCATGTCTGGGCGACGGAATACGATGGTGAGACGGTCAAATTCTTCGTTGATAACCAGCCGGTGCTGGTGTATAACTATCGAGCGGGCGATGAGAAGAGCCATCCAACTGCTCGAGTTCCGGCAGAAAAACCAACAAAAATGGGCATGGATGCGAGCCAATTCAAGCAAGTCTTTGACGATACGTGGTACGTTATTCTCAACGACTATGTGGAGTGGAAGAGTGAGGAGCACCCGCCCGACTCATCGAAGAAGTTTGCCAACCAGACCTTCCTTATCGACTATGTCAAGATATACCAAAGCGGTACTCCAACCACTGGCGAAAAACCACCGGCTACCCCATCAGAGAAAAAGGACGACAAGAAAGATAAAAAGCCTGGCACCAAACGGATGACGGTGAAAAAGAAAAAGGATACGTTTACTGCCAAGGGTCCGCTGGCTGAGCTGATGAGCAACTTTGTGCCAGCACTGCTGATTAGCCTGTGTTTGCTACTCATCGCACTGGCTGGTTGGCTAGTGTGGTGGTGGCGTCGCCGGCGCCAGCGCACTCAACCTACACTATAACTGGAGGGCAGGGAGCAGGGTAGAGGTGCCGCGCGAGGATGTTTCCGCACCGCACCAATGCTATACTAGAACTATGATGAAGCGCCTAGTGATTATTGATGGCAAAAGTGTGTTCTACCGTGGGTACTATGCCATGCCCAACCTTTCGACGGCCGATGGGACGCCAACTGGCGGGGTGTATGGCTTTGCGGCGCTGAGCCTGGAGCTAATCAAGCGCCTCCAGCCAGACTATGTGTGCGTGGCGTGGGATAAGCCAAAGACGAATATCCGCCGCCGTCTTGCCATTTACGACCAATACAAGGCTGGTCGTAAGCCCGCTCCGCCAGATTTTTACGCCCAGATACCACTACTCCACGAGCTTTTGCAGGCCTTTGGCTGGCCGCTGTATGAGTTTGATGATTACGAGGCGGACGATATTATGGCGACGCTTGACGCCCAGGCCGAGCAGCAGGGGGATATCGAGACGTATCTCATCACGAGCGACCTCGACGCCTTGCAAATACTCGACCAAAATACCTACCTCTATGCCCTCAAAAAAGGCTTGACCAATATCGACAAATTCGACATCGCTGCCTTTGAGCAGCGCTATGGTATTCGGATTGGCCAGTTTCTTGACTTCAAGAGCCTCAAAGGCGATGCGTCGGATAACATCCCCGGTGTGCCAGGGGTGGGGGAGAAGACGGCGGTTAAGCTGCTGCAGCAATTCGACACACTTGACAACCTCTATGATAATCTCTGGCAGGTCAAAGATACCTTGCGGCGCAAGCTGGAGCAGGGCAAAGATTCGGCCTATATGAGCCGCGAGCTAGCACGGCTGTATACCGATGCACCAGTGACGCTCGACCGAGCAGCGATGGCAATGGATAACTGCGACCCAGCAGCGGTGCGGGCGATGTTGCAGCGGCTGGAGTTTCGTAGTTTGCTGCGCCAATTACCACCGCAGATGCAGGCAGCAGAGAACGCTCAGCCGCCTGATGTGCCAGTGGTGCAGCATGCCACCGAGCTGCCTGCTCACCAAGCCAAGGCGCTCTTCCTGATGGCTCAGGAGCTGCTGGTCTGGCCGGTCGAGGGCGGCGTCTGGGTAAGCCACGAGCGAGGCAAGGCAGCCCGCCTGAGTTGGCGTGATGCGATTGATGTTATTCCGCATGTGCCGATCGTTGGGCACCGCACCAAGGAATTATTACGCCGCTTACTGGCTCGTGGCGTGCGGCAGCTGCCAGTCGTGAAGCATGATACCGCTCAGGGGTCGTTCTTGCTTAATCCACTGCGTAAGTCGCGGGAACTGGCCGACCTCGTGGGGCTGGAATCGCTTGATGACCCACGCCTGGCCATTAGTGCACTGTGGGCGGTGTACGATGAGCAAGCTCAGGCACTCGATGCGCTGCCCGAGCTTGCCCGGGTGGCCCGGACAATGGACTTTCCGCTTATTCCTGTGCTAGCGCGGATGGAGTGGCGCGGTATCCGGCTCGATAGCCGCACACTTGCGGCGATGCAGCGCACCTTGAGTAGCGAGATCGCCGAGTTGCAGCAGCAGATCTATGGCATGGTGGGGTATGAGCTTAATATTGGCAGCCCGGCCCAGCTGGCTGAGGCGCTCTTTGTCAAGCTTCAGCTGCCGACGGCGGGCATTAAGAAGGGTAAGACGGGCTACTCGACTGGCCAGAAGGAGCTGGATAAGCTTCGGCCGCATCACCCGATCATCGGGCTGGTGGAGCGTTACCGCGAGCTAACCAAGCTGCAAAACACGTATGTCCAGGCCTTGCCGCAGCTGACCGACGACGCAGGCTATATCCACACCACCTTCAACCAAGATGTGGTAGCGACGGGCCGGCTCAGTAGTACCGACCCAAATTTGCAAAACATCCCAATTCGCAGTGAGCTGGGGCGGCACGTTCGCGATGCCTTTGTGCCAGCGCCAGGTAATGTGTTTGTCAATGCTGACTATTCGCAGTTTGAGCTGCGCCTAGCGGCCGTGCTGTCGGGGGAGGAGGCGATGATTCGTGATTTTAATACCGATATCGATATCCACGCCAACACCGCCGCGCAGGTCTATGGCGTGCCGCTGGACGTCGTGACGAAGGAGCAGCGTCGCCGGGCCAAGGTGGTGAACTTTGGGGTGTTGTATGGGATGAGCCAGCATGGCCTGGCCGCCGCAGCGCAGATGAGCTATGCCGAGGCGCAGCACTTTATTGATGAGTATTATCGCCTCCGGCCCAAGCTCAAGGCCTATATGGCGCAGACCATCCAGCAGGCGCACGATGCGGGCTTCGTCCAGACGCTGTTTGGCCGCCGCCGCTGGACGCCGGATGTTGCGTCGCGCAACTTTGCAGTGCGCAGCGCTGCCGAGCGAGCAGCTGCCAATATGCCGATCCAAGGTACCGAGGCCGACCTCATGAAGCTTGCCATGCTGGCGGTGGAAGACAAGCTGGCCCAGGCTGGAGAGCAGCTGGCTGATGGCGATGGCCAGCCGATTGGTTGGCAGGTGGTGCAGATTCACGATAGCATTATGGTTGAGTGCCCGCGCGCCCATGCCGAGCAGGTGAGCCATATCCTGCGCGAGACAATGGAGCATATTTATCCACAGCTTGGCGTTAAGCTCAAAGTCGACGTCTCGATTGGTGATAATTGGGGACAGGTCTAAGAACACCAACCGAACAGAGGTCAGACTATAGACAAAGTATCGAGAGTGGTGTATAATCTGGGCCATCACAAGCAAAACAGAATAGAGGTTGGGCATGGCACAAAGCGAAGCAGTAGATACATCATTTTCTAATGGTGGAGAGCGTGCTGGCGCTGGCCTGCCCAGTCCGTATGATCCAGAGGCGTCTGCCGATAGCCTCGATCGCTCTACCTACCAGGCGACGCACGATGCCATCGTCGAAGCAGCCCAGGCGAGTGGTGAGCTGCAGCCCCTGACTGAGGCGGAGATGGAGCGGCGGGCAGCGAACGAAGGAGTGGCGCGTCAGCTATTTGAAGCAGAGGTGCAGAGAGAAGAGAGAGAAATTGAGGGTCGATTGGCAGATCAATCCCTGGATAAAAAAGAGCGAGAGAAGCTTGACGCTCGGCTCGACAAGTTGCGCGCGATAGAAAAGAAGGGGCCAACGTATGGCTTTTTGTACGATCCGGCGGGTAATATGGGCTCTCTAAAGCATTATGAATTTGGCTCGATGGATCTGGCCGATTGGCGAGTGGTCTGCTGTGATGTGGGTGGAGAACCGTATGAGGCGCGAGTGACTGATGCATGGCAATTGACTCGTGGTACATTTGGCGCAACTGGTCTTGTGCCAGATGATGCAACAGCTCGGATAGTTGTGACAACAACGAGTGAGCAGGGAACAACACAATACGTTATTGACTGTTATGAAGGGAAGTCGCCTTTGGTTGTGGCGGTTGAAACACCGAGTAAGGGTGGTGATCGCACGGTGACGCCATATTTGGCAGACTGGAGTCGGAGCGGTACTGCAACGGACGAGGTGGATAGAAGTAACTCACAGGATGATGGTGAGATTGTCCGCGCAGCATAAGCGAGAATGTGTGAGGTGTGCCAGATACTGTAGTAAGCGGGTAACTTTCATCTTCTTTGCTACCTATCGCCCAGCGAGCAGGTAATTTCTTAGCTGGAGCAACGAGTGTGGTATATGTCTATATGTCGCATGTAACTTGCTGTAGTATCGCTCTTCGTACTGTCGAATAAGGAGACTTGTTGGTTTGTGCTTGGGTTTTTATGTGACTATTATTGCGGCGCGTGACTAGACTGGGTTAGAGAAGAGCAGTAGACGAGCATGTCAGCTTGATTGAGCAGCAACACTGAAGCTCTTGATAGGCAGCCCGCGTTCTAAGACGGTAGGTGTGCAAGTATCCTGAGAATCGCGCATCGTCTTTGTCGTCATATACGAGACTCAGATGCTCTTACTACTATTGATTGCATCCTTTTGCTTGCTCCACGGCTCTATGTAGTAGCTCTTTTACATAGCTTCTCCTTTTTATTTATTCATATCTATCTATATTTCCATTTATATCTTTATACCCATCTCTCTATCTCTATAACTCTCTTTCTTTCATATTTCTCTATCTATTTCTATATCCATCTCTATATTTCTCTATATCTATATTTCTATCTATTTCTCTATCTTTCTCTATCTCTATTTATCTCTATTTATCTCTATCTACTTATCTTTATCTTTATTTATCTATCTTTCTATTTCTCTATTTCTCTATTTCTATCTATATCCATACTTATATATCCATATATCCATCCATATCGATCTCTCTCCTATTATATATAAATATATAAAAGAAGAGAAAAAAGAACCCACGCTAACAGAGAAAAAACAGGGTAAACCAGGCGAATTTCGAAATTCGCCTGGTTTGAAGGAAGAAGATGGCAATGTTTTGGTAGATATATAGTGAATTAAGAGAAGCAGCAGAGCAGGTGATCTGGCAAGAGAAGTGTTCGCCTGCAGGTTGACGAAGGGGAAGCGAGGGGAGGAAGTGTAAGGCGACTGATATGTTGTGCGATTTGGGCTATGCTAGCTTGACTTTTCTTGCTGGAGGTTCTATTGTGTAACAAACTAATAACAATACACTCACGGAGATACCCCTTATGACCTTAGTACCGCCAAATGGCAGAGATTTAAGCCCAGATCAGCTATGGGCGCTCAAGGAGAAGCTGCGCCGCAAAGGATATGACAAAACAGCCACGCAGCAACAAGCCGAAAATGAAGCTGCCGTTAATAGTCTCTACGCTGGCCTTGGTGGCAACAGCGTACCTAGCGGCACTACCTTCGACAAAATAGACACCACTACACCAGAGAATAGCGACCCGGATGACCTTGCCAGGCAGGTGGATGCGCTGTATGGTTCTCCCCAATCCCATAAGCGAGAGAATCCTAATCCTGATGAGATGGCGACAAATCGCTTCTACTGGGACGTGAGCAAGACTGGCGAACCTGACGAGGCAGAGAAGGATAGTGTTTTGACGGATGAGCAATATGAGCCACTTACTCCTAAGGACGAGGGAGATCACTTGCTAAATGGCCGCCGGACGAGTGCACGCAAGGTGTATAATCAGCTTGATGCATCGACAGCCGATCGTTTGGCTGGGGAGGGTGACTCGCGGCTTGCGGCGCTTGATGTGATCGATGGCTTTGGCGACTCGATCCATGCCAACCAGAAGGGGAAGTTTGACAAGCAAACGCACAAGACCGAGACCAAGGTGCAGCAGCAGTTTGAAAAGCTTGGCATTGACGAGCATCTTGATATGCATGATGGTGATGTCCAACAGCGCATAAAAACCCGCGTCACTACAGAAGTGCTGGAAGCTGGCGTGGGTGACACCGGTGAGTACGTGATGGGCAAAGACCAGGTGTATACCGAGACACATGGTGATATTCTCAATACCGACAAAGCGCGTGAAGCAGTGCGAGCTGTTGCAGCAGAAGAGTTTTTGCTGTGCATCAAAAATGGTGATATTGCATATAATGCGCTTGCAGCAGCTGACCCATCACTCGCACGTTTTGTTAGTGGCTATGGGAACTTTTTCTCTGACCGCAATATTGAGAGCGAGACGAATAAGAACCTCGCCGAGCTGGGTCGCCGTCTTGAGCAGTCGGATCCTGCTATGCAGTTGATGCAGCAGATGCAAGAGCAAAAGCTCGCTGCAGCGCCATCTCCCGAGAACACGCAAAACACCAAGCAGCAGCAATCTATTGCCGAGCACTTTGGCTTCGATCTTGCGGCATAATCACAGGGGTTTTTCCGCATTATACTCTCGGATCTATTGAGTTTTTGTAGGCTTTGTGGTATTGTACTCTCATGTATAAAGGCGAGCGGCCAAAAGTTTTTCCAATTATTGTCACTATCTTGGTGATTTCGTTGGTGGTGGCAGCAGTGGCGTCGGTCATCCGCATGGTGGCGACCCGCCAGGAGACGAACAACACCAATACGCAGCAATCAGCCGAGAGCTTCTACGACCAAGTGGTGGCGCACAATGCGACCAACAGTGTCCGCTGGACGGTGCGTGGGCCGATTGTGGCAGATGAGACCTTCCGCTCGTACCAGATCGAGATTTCGCCCAATAAGCGGACATATACGGTGTATCAGGGCTACTTAGACAAGCAGCTCGACCGTAAGGAGTTTGAGAACAACCAGCAGGCCTACGAGCAACTTGTGTATGCTCTCAGCAAGGCGCAGATCCAAGATACGCGCACGGTGGATGACGACGACGTGCGTGGGGTGTGTGCCACTGCTGGGCGACTCTACACCTTTGAGACGATGGATAGCGGCACGACGAAGACGCGCATCTGGACATCGAGCTGTCAAGGTTCACCCGGCTCGATGAAGGCCGATGTACCCAAGATCCATGCACTCTTTGCCAACCAGATCCCTGGCTTTGCACCGATGTTTGATAAGACGCAATAAAAAGGCGCTATATGGCTGGCGTCTAGGGTTCGAGTAGTCCTGGCAATCTTATGCTGCTTCGCTTTATATTCCTATTGAGTGGGACATTATATGGGCCGACATTCTGCTTGCGTGTCGGCCTCTTACATTAGGCTAAAAGAGATTATGACAATCTGCTTTCAGTGCAGTGATAGGGAAGAAGAGCTCATGCTAGCCACGCTCTACTACCAATGGTATAATCGAGCGTATGATTCGTGCAGTGATTTTTGATTGTTTTGGCGTGCTCTATGGTGGGAGTATTGAGGTGCTCATGGCGCAGTGCCCGCCGGATCGCCGAGCCGAGCTAGAGGATATTAACAAGCAGTCGGACTATGGCTATATCTCGCGGCAGGAGTTTATTACAGAGGTGGCACGGCTCTCGGAGCAGACGCCAGCCCAGATAGCGGCGTTGCTTGAGCAGGTGCATGTGCGCAATAGCGAGCTGATCGCCATGATTCACACGCTGCGCCAGCGTTACCCAGCCATCAAAGTAGGACTACTGAGCAATGTGGGGAGTGATACGATCGAGCGGCTGTTTACCCCTGATGAGCTGCGCGAGCTCTTTGATGCCGTGGTGCTCTCGTATGCCGAGCACATTGCCAAGCCAAGCCGCGAGGCCTTCGAGCTAGCAGCAGATCGGCTCGGCGTGTCGCCTGGCCAATGTGTGATGATCGATGACCGGCTAGACAACTGCTCTGGGGCTGAAGCTGCTGGCATGCGTGCTATTCTCCATACAGCCAATAGCCGCACGATGGCCGAGCTTGAGGAGCTGGTGGGGGAGTGATGACACCCGTGTGGCTTGGGCTGATGGCCGGTTGTTTGCTTGTGCTGTTTGTCTATACACTGTGGATGGTGCCGCCGCAGCTTGGCAAGACGCTCAGTATGCATATTGAGCAGCGGACGAAGACGGTGATTGCGGGCAAGATTCTTTTGCCACTGACTGGCCTGAGCCTTGCGCTGTGGGCTGTACAGTCGGCATTGCCACGAGCGGTGCAGCTCCTCCTTCTTGTTGTGAGTCTTAATTTTTGTGTGATGGGATTGGTGCCATTTGGCGTGAGCCAGCGGCGCACGCTGATCCACAACATTGCAGCCTGGGGCTGTATACCGGTTATAACGATCATTGAGGCGCTTGTCCTGCTGAGCGATACTCATCCGGTGGTGCGGGTGGTAACGAGCGGCGCTCTGGTGTGCCAGGCTATTGTTCTTGGTTGCTACTTCTTTGCTAAGCCGTGGCATCGCTATATTATGCTGGTAGGGCAAGCGATTTATTTTTCGCTTTTTGTGGCGATGATCTGGGCGATGGAGCGTTTTCATGCCTGAGCTTCCCGAAGTTGAGACGATTCGTACGAGCTTAGCTCGCTTGGTGGTGGGGAAGCAGATTGTGGCAAGTACGGTGTACGACTCGCCCAAGAGCTTTCCCAACGACCCTGCGGCAGTGGCGCACTTCCTGCACGGTGCGACCATCACGGCGGTGGAGCGCCGCGCTAAAGTGCTGCTGATTCGCCTGAGCACCAACTACACGCTGGTGGTGCACCTCAAGATGACGGGCCAGCTGCTCTTCGTTGGTGAGGAGCGCTGGGGTGGTGGCCACCCAAACGATAGCTTTCTCCACGAGCTGCCCGACCGCTTAACGCGGGTAGCGCTGACCTTTGCGGATAGCGCGCATTTATACTTTAATGACCTGCGCAAATTTGGCTGGATGAAGCTCTATCCTACACCAGAGGTGGCGCAGCTGCCCTTTATGCAAAAAGTCGGGCCCGAGCCGCTCGACCCGCATACCACAGCGGCGCAATTCGTCGCGCGCATCCGCCGGCGCAACGGCACGACCATCAAGGCGGCCATCCTTGACCAAACGACCATCGCTGGCGTGGGGAATATCTATGCCGATGAATCGCTATGGATGACGCAGCTCCACCCCGCCACGCGGGTACGTATGGTGGATGATGAGCAGCTTGCCGCGCTCTTTGCCCATATTCGGCAGGTGCTGCAGCTCAGTATTGATAAGGGTGGCAGCACCGACCGCAATTACGTCGATGCTGAAGGTAAGAAGGGGAGCTACCTAGCCTTTGCGCAGGTGTTTCGGCGTGAGGGGCAGCCCTGCCCGCGCCACCCCGACGTAGAGATTATCAAGATTCGCGTGGCCGGCCGCGGCACGCACATTTGCCCGGTGTGCCAGGTGAAAGTGGGGGAGTAGCCGATGCTTTATCTCATCGTGGGAAAGAATAGCTACGTAGCAGAGCAAGAGCTGGCGAAGATTACTCAGCACGCGCCAGTGCCAGCAGAACACATCGATACTCAGCAGCTTGATGCCGCGGGTTTGGCTGAACTGGTGCGCGGCGTGTCGCTCTTTGCGGTGCAGCGGCTCATTGTGCTGCGACGCCTGTCTGAGCGCCCAGACCTCTGGGAGCAGCTTGGCCAGTGGGCCCATGATATTCCTGACGAGACGACGCTTGTGCTGGTAGAGCCAGGGCTAGATAAGCGCACCAAAACGTACAAAGCACTGCACAAAGCCGCGACTATCATCGCTGCTGACCCACTGACCGACCGGCAGCGTCCTGCCGCCGAGCGGTGGCTGCGCCAGCTCGCTAATAGACGCGGCGTGTCGCTGAGCTCAGCGCATGTGCGCAGCATGGTAGAGCGAGCTCTGGTGCCGGATGAAAAGGGATATGGCGGGTCGATCGACCAGCTGCAGCTGGCGCACGCTATCGACGCATTGGCTCAGCTCGAGACTATTACCGATGATGCAATTGCCACCGTGTTGCCACCGGCTCGTGAGTTCTCAGTCTTTGATGTTGTAACCCTCGCAGTAGAGCGCCGAGGTCCAGCTTTGCGAGCTGCCTTAGATGAGCTGCGCCTGAGTCACGACCCATACCAAACTGCGGCGCTTATTTGGGCGCAGTGGACTCAGCTGGCGGCGATTGCATGCTATGGCGAGGCAGGGGAGGCAGAGATTGCGCGCGAGCTCTCGCTCCACCCCTACGTCGTCAAAAAAACCAAGCCGCTCACCACGCAGGTCGCGCCAGCTGATATTCGCACCCTCACCCAGCGGGCTGCTCAGCTTGATGCCGACATGAAGACGACAGGCATACCACCGTGGGATGCAGTGGAGAGCTTCTTGTTTGCGGTGGCGGGGCGGTAGTGGGAGTGGTCCAGATAGACGCGTGAGCGTTGGACAGATAAAGCACTTGGTGTATAAGAACGTGGTATACTATCACCATACAAACACCACTGCAATGCCAAGGAGGTGTATATGGCTACAGTACAGACAACAGTTACTACTCAGATGGTGCACACACAGCAGCATTCGCCAGGGCGGCAGTATGGCGTACGCGCATGTCTGCTCATTGCGAGCCTTGCACTGGCCTGCCAGGCGTTTGTCGATATCTTTATTGGGTGGCGTGCACATACGGTTGTTACATCAAGTGGCGGCCGGCCAACCGGATTGGCACCTGATATGACGGTGCCGAATATCTTGTTTGTCTTCGGTATTAATCTTGCTATCCAAGCCATCTACCTTGCCTACACGGCGATTCGTCCCCGAGCCATCCGGAGCAAAGGAAAGCAGGGGATTGCCATCGTTGCTATCCTTGCTTATCCTGTTGCCGACATGGTGAAGTATACACTCTTCCACCACATTCTCCATACCGGTGTGCCATACAACACATTCCTTGATGGGCCTGTACCGTGGACGTCTGGGCTTGTGCTCACCATCGCTGGTTCGCTCTACTTGTGGTATGTGCTGCTGCGGCCGCAAAAGAGCGAGCGCTAGTAGCCCCAAGGTTGGCCGGCTCTTTACAAATCCTGCGCCATGCCTTATAATGAGCGCTTGATTGTAGTACTAACCCATAATAACAAGCGATAGAGGAAATTAATGCCCATCATCAAATCAGCTGTCAAACGCATGAAGCAAACGGCTACTCGCCGCCAGCGCAACATTGCTACCAAGCGCGCCATCAAGGCTAGCACCAAGGCCTTTGCCGCTGAGCCAAGCGCTGCCGCTCTGAGCCAGGCCCAGAGCGAGCTCGACAAAGCCGTCAAGAAGGGTTTGCTCAAGAAAAACACCGCGAGCCGCCGCAAGGCATCGCTCGCCAAGGCTGCCAAGGCTGCTGGCGTCAAGCTTGCGTAAAGCAATAGGCGCGAGAGCATATACCAAAACACCTCGAGAGAGGTGTTTTTCTTTGCTATACTTCGCATACCTACCTCTGTTAATCGCGACTTGCCATTGACGAAACGAAATTACTTATGGTAGGATAGATGGAGTTTTGGGTAAGGCAAAAGTAGGAGCTATGGACGAGATAAAGGTGCGGCAACAAATCATCGACAAACTAGGTGAGAGTAATAATATTTTGGTGGCGGTCAACGCCCACCCCACGGTAGATGAGCTGAGTGCAGCACTGGGATTGACGCTTTTGCTCAATAAACTCGACAAGCACGCCACAGCCGTCTTTAGTGGGGATGTACCAACGGCAGTGGGCTTTTTGGAGCCAGAGCGTACCTTTGAGAGCACGGTGGATAGTCTGCGAGATTTCATCATTGCCCTTGATAAGGAAAAGGCCGACCATTTGCGCTACAAGCTCGATGGCGACCTCGTTAAGATTTTCATCACGCCGTACCGCGCAACGATTAGCCAGAGTGATTTGGAATTTAGCCAGGGTGATTACAATGTGCAGTTCGTCGTGACGATCGGTGTGCGCAGCGAGGATGACCTCGACCCAGCGCTCAAAGGGCATGGCCGCATCCTGCGCGAGTCGCCAGTGGCGGCGCTGCACATCGATGCGCCAGGTACGTTGGGTAATATCGTCTGGACGGATCCTCAGGCTAGCAGCTATAGTGAGCTCGCGGCAAGCCTTGCTCAGGGCTTTGATAGTACGGATGATGAACAGCCGCTCCTCGACAAGCATATTGCCACGGCCTTTTTGACCGGCATTGTAGCGGCTACCGAGCGCTTTAGTAACGAAAAGACCACCTCGCGTGTTATGACCCTCGCCGCGCAACTGATGAGTGCTGGCGGCGACCAGCAGCTGATTGCGGCCAAGCTCGCCGAAGCCAAGCAGCTCGCTGCAGGCCCAATACCTGCCAAGCCGGCCAGCAAGAAGCCGGCTCAGGCAAATAACAAAGACAAGTCACTCGTTATCTCACACAACGCTGAGGCTGGAAAAAAAAAGCTAAGCCAGACCGACGCTGACGAAGCCGAGCTGGCTCAGCAACTGGCCAAGAATAATCCACAGCCCGAGCCCGCACCAGCTCCACGGCGCTCATCGGGGCGCAACAGCAGTGCTGAGCCATGGCGTCAGCCCATCGAGACGCCGCTGAGTGAGCCGAGCCTGGGTGGCACGCTTAATGCTACGACCAAGCAAGCGGCCGATGACAAGCGCCGCGAGCGCGAAAATGGCCGCAACAAGACCATCCTCTCGCACAAGGGTGGACGCTACCTCGACAGCGACGACACGCCAGGGAGCCAAGCGCCACTCAATGCCGCCACGGCAGCGCTCGACCATGAGCCAACTGTCCCGAATGTCAATGACATGCCGCGCGTGCCGATGGCTCACAACGACGACATCCTCCCGCCACCAACGGGCAAAGAAACCCTGGCCGACCTTGATGCCAAGCACCGAGCTGCACCAGCCGATGATGCCGAAGGGCCAGCCTTGCCACCGCTGCCACCAATGCCAGATTTCTCTAGCTTGCCGCCACTGCCACCAGGTGTGCCACCGCTGCCTGGCCCTGATGCTGATAACCCCATGGCTCAGCTCGATGCTGCGCTCCAATCTGAGGCTAAGGCCAAAAAAGACCAAGCCAACCCATCGCAATTCCACGTACCGGAGAAGTAGGGTTTACCACTCTAGCAATATAAAAACACCCAGAGAACCAGCCCTTCGCGGCTGGTTTTTTGTTCCATCATGCTATACTAACCACATGACGCACCAAACACCCGATTCATCATACGATCACATTCTCCACATCGACAAGCCAGCTGGTATGACGAGCTTTGGGGTGGTGGCGCGGGTGCGGCGGGTGCTGAGCCAGCAGGCTGGCAAGAAGGTGAAGGTGGGGCACTGTGGTACGCTTGACCCCTTTGCAACGGGCCTTTTGCTATTGGTGACGGGCACGGAGTGCCGCAATGCCATGCGCTACACCAAGCTCGACAAGACGTACGAAGCGACGATCATCCTAGGTCAAACCAGCACCACGGGCGACCCAGAAGGGGAGATTACGCCCTATCTGCTAGAAGATACCAAGGTGCCCATCGCACCGCCATCACGTCAGCAGCTCGATGCGGTGCTGCAGCGCTTTACTGGCCAGATTCGCCAGCGGCCACCAATCTTTAGTGCCATCAAGATTAATGGCCAGCGAGCCTATAAACTCGCGCGCGATGGTAAAGAAGTGGAGTTGCCAGAGCGCACCATTACGATCCACTCGCTGGAGGTGCTGGAGTATCAGTATCCGCGGCTCGTCATTCGCACGCGGGTGAGTAGCGGTACATACATTCGCAGCCTGGCGGTGGATATTGGCAGGCAGCTTGGCACAGGGGCGTACTGCGCGGCGCTGCGGCGTACGGCGATTGCTGATTGGCTGGTGGCACAGGCGCAGCAGCTGCAGGATTTTGGGATTGTTGATTAGCCATATACAATAAATAAAGAAGCGAGGAGTAACCGATGAATATTACGCTACACACTGGCACAACCACCGTAACTATCACGACAGATGGCGCGTATATCACCAGCCTGGCCGATGAGCGTGGGGATGTATTCTACCCACTGCAGCAGCTCACCGCTCCTGATGGTGAGCGTAAAACGCGCGGTGGCTGCCATGTTTGCCTACCCAACTTTGGCCCGGGCGGAGCGAGTGGTCTGGCGCAGCATGGCTTTGGCCGCACCAGCCAGTGGCAGGTGGTGGAGCACACCAGCGACCGAGTGGAGCTCATGCTGAGGGGGAGTAGTGCTTATGCTGGGCTGGAGTCTCGCTTGGTGTATACAGTGGCGGAGCACCAGCTTGCAATGCAGCTCACGCTGGTGAATGTTGGTGAGGATGAACTGCTCGTGGCACCAGCCTTCCATCCATATTTTACGTATGATGGTGTGCCAGTGCTGGATGGCCAACCATTAGCCGACCTTACGTCGCTCGCGGAGACGATCTTTGTTGATGGATCCACACGCCAGCTCGTGACGGGCCTGCGCACCATCACGCTACAGAGTGAGGGGTTACCTCGCTGGGCAGTCTGGACAGATGGGCTGGGTTCGTACCTCTGCGTTGAACCAACACACAGCGGCAACTCCTTCGCCGATAATCCAGCTCATGCTGCAGTGTTGACGGCAGGGCAGGTGGCGCGGTATGGTGTGCAGGTGGGGTGGTAAGTCTACTGCAAGAAGCGGTAGCGCTCTGAAATCTTAGTATCCTCGAGTTGACACTACTGCCCAATAATGGTTATAGTGGAATTATGAACCATAACACACCACCATCATCCGAGCATCATACCAATGGAGAGTTCCAGGCTTCGCCGGAGAGTCTTAATAGGCTACTAGCAGAGGGGTGGTATACGCTTTATCTCTATGGTGAGCCGTACGAAGAGCCGCCAGTAGCCCCATCATATGGCGATACGTGGCACCAAGGATATCGTGTGGAGCTGCCAGATGATGTCGTCCGGAAGATATTTATTGGTCAAGGTAGTGATGAGGCGATTGCCGTACCAGATGACTACGAGCAGAGCGATAAGGGACGGCGCCTCCAATATCCACAGCAAATTGCCTTCCGCTCCTCGTGTATGCGTAATAATCAGCCGACTGGCGATGAGCTCTTTCTTGATATAAAAACCCAACTTCCTATCAAAGGCTCTCATGACGCACTCACTATTGTTCGCACATATGTTATCCGTAAGGGGGATGGAGAGGGAGATGCAATTGGTACGCAAGAAGTAGAGTATTCGATTGGCCACAAGCGCATTAGCCCGACTAATCTCCGACCTCACACAGAAGGAACCTTGACAATAGAGGATGCACAGGCGTTGCTTGATGACCTCCAAGTACTCGACACCCCAATGACAGACGACGATGTCCGCCGCCTTGAGGATGTGCTTGATAAAATACCAAAGCTTGCCGAAAATAACGGTCCACGTGATAGGGTGCGCTACCCCTACGAGAATACCCCAAGCTTTATGGATATGGAGCGCTATGCAACGCAGCTCGAGCAGTGTTTGCGGAGGCCTGAGAATCAGCAGCTCCAAGCACTCATCGACAAAAGCGAGCCGCTCATCGATCTACCTGTTGCACGTGCAGATGCTGCGCCCGATCTTGTGTGGCCAACAGCAGAGAATACACAAGGAGTCGACTATCAGTCGCCGTTCCCAGATGCAGAGACATTCTTCGCCGCGCTCGATATCAGCGAATTTATCGATAGTGACATTGGCAATATGCGCCTCTTACTCACCGAGCCATTCTATGAACCAGAGAGTGATACCGATTATTATGCCGTTGCTTATCGGGGTAAGCCGGCACGCCGCCGTGCGCATTGTGCTGCGCCCGAGCTTGTGGAGACATTGCAGCAATTTTATACCGCGCTTGATGCTCGGTACCCCGCAAGGACAGACAACAAGGTGGGCAAGCGGCGGGAGCTCATCGCGATGAGTCAGAACCACCGTGCCATTGCACAGGCAACCTTCCAGTATTACAACCTGATGCGGTTGCTAGTGACCAAAGATGACATCAAGCAGCAAGCAGCGCTGCTCGGCCAGGAGAATAATAACACCATCATTACCCAGGCTCACCGGGCACTCCTTCAGTAGGCAAGTATCTGTTAGTAAGGGGAGGTGCGAGAGCTGATATGAGACTTCGAAATTAAGTGCTCTTACATTGACACTGCGTCGCCCTCCTGCTACAATACACCAGTATGATTACTAAGGATAACAAAGCGAAAGCGATTGCTTTGACTCAGGTCAGCAAGAATGACGTCGGCAGCCCACAGGCGCAGGTGTCTATCTTGACGGCTCGTATCAAAGAGGTGACCGAACACCTTAAGTCCAACAAGCACGACAACATGGCTCGTCGTGGCCTCAAGCAAATGGTCGGCCGGCGCAAGCGGCTGCTCCGCTACCTTGAGCGGACGAACTTTGATGCCTACAAAGCAACGCTCGAAACCCTCGGCCTGCGCAAATAAGCGCCCGCCACGAGAAATATACCTCCTCATCTATTGGGGAGGTTTTTAAGATTCATAGTGCCACGATTGACAAATATCGGCCTAAAATGTATCGTAATATAATATACCACACCATAAACAAAAAGGAGTTGTAGTATGTACGAAGCAGGGCATGGGGTAAGCAGCCACGGCATTGCTACTCTCGAAGCTATGCTGGGTCGGACCGAGTATGAGAAGGCGGTGGCTAATTTTGACGCATTTGTCGATCGGCAGCTCGAAGACGTACCGCTGTCTAGTGAAGATCCGGGCCAGCTGCAACGATATGTGACGTATAGCGATCTCACGCTTGACGATCTAGTAGAGATTACCGACGTAGCAGATTCGCCACAGACGCGCGAGCTACTCAAGACGACAGAGGCCGAGCAGGTAAAATACCGCGAGCAGCACAAGGATAATCTCCAACCTCGCGATAGCTTCGATGGCTCGACGCATGTACTGGTGGAACTGTACGAGCATATAACAACACGGTATGGGCAGGTACAACGAAGAGAAAAAGGCGCGACCGTCCAGTGTGTTATAAACGGTGTTGGCTTCCGTGGCTATGGCGACGAAGAGTTCGTCCATCAGGTGGATCTTGGTGGGGCGCAGTACGTGATTGATCCAGATGAACTTGCTGTGCACTATACACAGCAGACACAAACAAAGCCAAGCGGCAACCTTGGCGAGTATGCCCAGGCAGAGGATATGGACCTTATCAAGAGGCTCATTGAGCGCTCCAAGAAGAATACCGCACCTACGACGCTTGATGTTGTCCGTGGTGCGGTGAAGCGCGTCGCAGGATTAGTATCTCGCCCTTAGGCGGCTGGTTCTATCATTTGTATCGTGCACCGATGCTATACTAGAAAAAGAAAAAACACCACGAAAGGAGCGCACCATGGCATTTGGCCCAATGATGACAGTCACGACAAAGCAGGGGCTTGAGCTGGAGCTTGCGCCGTTTGCACGGGATGAACTGAGACCATTTGTAGAGGGGTTTGCGCGCGGGACGGTCACGCAGTATTTTGCCGAGCACCGGGCGCAGACGCTCGAGACCGAGCAAGCATGGTATGACAAAACAATCGCAGACAAAGAAAGTATCGTCTGGGGTATCTGGGCTAAGGATGGCGAAACGTGGCGGCTAATTGGTGGTACATCACTGGTGAATATTACGAGAAAGCACGTCCACACTGCCACAAGTGGCATTATTATTGTGGATAAACATTACTGGGGCAAGGGTGTTGCTAGTGCTAGCCACCATGCTCGTACGTGGTACGCCTTTGAGAATCTGGGGCTGCACTGTATTAAATCTGCCGTGGTGCAGGGCAACATTGCGAGCCTGCGCGCCCTCCAGCGATGTGGCTATACTCATCTCTACACCCAGCGCAACGATGTCTTTATCAATGGCAAGCTGCACCATACCGATCACCTTGAGTGTCTCAACCCCATCGACTGGGCCTGGAACCAGTGGTGGGGGAGCGACCAACCCTCGCCTGAGCACACAGCAGCGCGCCAGCGCAGCCTCGCCGCACTAGAGTGGGCGAGAGAGCAGGTGGTGTTGCTATAGCATACGCAATGCTTTACAAAACTAACCACCATACGTTATCATGCAATAATGAGCCAAGAAGGACAACCATCAGCTGAAACAACCTCGCCAGTATCTTTCTCACACGAAAGAGCGAGAGAGCTACTATGCACAGCTGATCGGCTTGAACAGGAGCGTCGGCAGTTTGTCGTTGATAAAGCAGCGCGCGAGACAAGGCAGTTTGCGCAAGATTTGGAGACGATAGCAGCAGGGAAGAATACTGCAAAAGATTTGGTGGATGGCAGCCCAGTGGATATGATACCTGAGGAGGTGGTGCCACTGCTAGATGGCGCAGTCGTTGCAGTGGATGAGCCAATAGACAAGACACGGAATATTCTCGAGCAGCGAACCATCACATTATGCCGAAGGCGGAATGACGGGCTGACAGATGATGAATTTTGCCAGGCTGTAGCAGATGCATACCAGCAGTCGCCAGCTATGCGGCGCGTGCAAGAGGTGGCACACCAGATTATAAGTGGTATTGAACATCTGCACGCTGGCGAGCCCATGATCTCTGTCGGCATATTCGACCTAAGCGTCTACATTGACCGCGTCTTGATGCGTAGAGTTCAGCAAGATGGTAGTAATAGTGCATTACAATGCTATGGGACGGCACTGCTTGCCCGCTACAAAGAGCAAAATGATGCAGATGAGCATCTATATCTCCACACCGCATCAGCGCGAGCGTTGCTGGATGCCTGTGATGCTGGTGGTGTGCGGCTTGCGGATGCTGCTGAGAGGGAACTCATTACCGAGCGAGATAACCGCTATGGTAATGCCTATGCCTGGATGTCGCGCGAGGTCATCAAGATGGCGGCTGACCAAACAGGTCACCTTGTGGCGGATGACGAACATCGCACAGTGCTCCAGCCAACTGGTGAGCCAGCGGCGGATGTCTTGGTTGCCTTACTGAACCCAATTGCCACTCGTGGCACCGACCGCACCAGCGATCTGCCTATGCCGACCGAAGCAGTGCGCCTCCGTGAGGGCGGCTGCAAAGATGTAGAGGCGTACTTTGCTCAGGCATATATGATGAGCACTCAACCAGTGATGGGCGAGACGGATATTGCTAACAAGCGCTTTATTAGCAAAACACATGGGGCGCATACGTTCCTTGCTGCCGACGCAGTACGGTACTGCGGTGTAGAATTCCCGCCCGGTACGGTGTGGGGGCAGTTTGGCGATGGATATGCTCCGCTTAGGCTGACGGGCTTTTGCTTCGACCAAAACACAGCTGCAACGGTCTTTGGCGCTGAATATATTGCCAACGTGCCCGAAGCGAGCCAACCCGCTGTGCACGACTACTTTCGCCGTATTGTGCAAGTGTAATCACTTCATTCTTCCATTCTATAGTTAATATGGATGAAGTAATGGAGATAATAGACTGATACCACTGAGTTTGCAAGTAACGTGCCACAACAGGGAAGCCTCCGCAAAAACATTGTGACATACACAACATAATACCCATTTGTGCACAAAGATGCTATCATAGAGAGTGACTATGCAGGATGTGACAGATGCAGCACGGGCGTCCACGGGTGTGGCGATGCGGTGGAGTATGCAGCAGATATGGCGCGCTGTGCTAATGTTTGTGGCTGCTGTGGCAGTGCTGGGGCAGTTGCTTGCGCCGCAGGTGAGTGCTCTGGCACCGCAGCAGTCCATCATGATGCCAGCCTATAGCTACCCCATGCAGGGTGGCAACAATCAGTATTGGAATGATATGGCTAATGTCTCGAGCAAGACGCCCTTTGTAGTGGTTAATCCCTCGAGTGGGCCAGGTACAACGGTTAGTAGTGATTATGTAAAGGCTCTGGCGCGACTCGATTCGCTTGGGGTCAAATACATTGGCTACGTCAAGCATGGCCGCCAGACGCGCAATATTGCTGAGGTGGCAGCAGAGATCGACCGCTGGTATGCGCTCTACCCCAATGTGAAGGGGATCTTCTTCGACGAAGCCGACAACCACAGTAGTGGCCAAAAGACCTGCTATCTGGCCAATCTCTACAACTACGTCAAAGTCAAGCACCCAGGCTCCATCGTTATCCATAATGCGGGCACACGCTTCCTCGGTGAGTCTGTCATGCCCTATGGTGATGTATTCTTGAATGCCGAGACCTCGGCGGCGCGCTACCTGAGCGATAGCTACTACGACCTAAATCACCCAACGGCCACCAACTTCGAGAAAAACCCAGCCAACGCCTACAAAATGTGGCACGTCATCCACAGTGTGGGCAGCAACGAGCAGCAGGCCCAGGTGGTAGCCAAGGCCCGTGAGCGCAATGCTGGCTGGGTGTATACGACCTCCGATCGTGGCCCGACCACACCAGCCGAGGAGGCAGACCCAAATATCAACCCGTATAATGATTCATCTACCTTGTTGGGTGGCTTGGCCGGCCTGGGGAGTATCCAGCGCGGTAATGTGCCAGTGGGTGCAGCCACGCCGCTCACGGCTGATTGCGCCGATACCTTTGGCCTGAAAGTAACAGCTCAGCCCGCGCCAGCACCTACACCAGCGCCAAAACCCGCCCCCAAGCCTGAGGAGAAGAAAAAAGACGACAAAGACAAGAAAAAGGACGAAAAGAAGGACAAGAAAAAGCCGCAGCCAAGCAAAAAGCACCAGCAGCCGACTGTGCGCAAGCAAGAGGCAGGGCCCAGCTGGACGATCATCCTCCTCATCGCTGTAGCAGTAGTTCTCGCTGCAGCTGGTGGCGGTGGTGCCTGGTGGTGGTTTGTTGGCCGCAAGCGCCGCCACGCGAAGAACCGCAGCCGGTATGACAACACAATGATTTAAGCGACAAAAGGGTGTCGCGCATGCCACCAATTCTCACATATCCTCTTCTCACTACTCGTTGCTCGGATAGAGGTGATGAGGCTGTGATATGTGTAGTTGTGGTGAGGGGTTGATTGACGAATCTGGGATAACTTGTTAAGATAAAGCTGTTTTGGAGAAACAACTCTCTCGACGCAGTGAGTATATGATCTATGACCAACCACAAGAGGTGGAGAATGGTGTCCCGTTTGCTGTCATAGGGGATCAAGGCGAAGAAATTACTGTCATGCCAAGTGGTGTCGAATGGCTGAGCGCAACCTATGTGCGGTTTGTGGGCAGCGCAGCGATCAAGGGCAGTGGAAACATTCTCTCTATCAAGGGCGCGCAGACTACATATGAAGGTGATGATACGATGCGCCTGGTAATTGACCATGACAGCCCAGATGGCGTGTAAGCTCCGAGGCTGTCAGATATGAAGCACTACCAGTATATCCCAAAATGCGGTATACTAAAGAGAGTATATTAACGCGGCAGTGATAGCGTTGAGGGCTTGCATGAAGATGATGGGTGCGAGCATTCACCCCTGTTACTTGCCGCAAGAAAGGAGCTCTATATGAGTATTATTAACCCAAGCGGCAAAGATGTCTTTGCTGTGACGACGCAGTTATGCGGTCGCCCTCTCACTCTGGAGGTTAACCGCGTTGGTTTCCGCTCGACGGCCAGTGTGCTAGTGCGGTACGGCGATACGGTGGTGCTGGGTACGGCCCAGGTGGGCACCCGCCCGGTAACGCTGGATTACTTCCCCTTAAGCATCGACTACGAAGAGAAGTTCTATGCTTCGGGCAAGATTAGCGGTAGCCGCTTTATTAAGCGTGAGGGCCGGCCCAGCGACGAAGCAGTGCTGATTGGCCGCCTGATCGACCGGCCAATCCGCCCACTCTTCCCCAAAGGCTACCGCCAGGAAGTGCAGGTGGTGGCTACCGTGCTTAGCATGGACCCGAGCTTCCGCCCCGATATGGTGGCGATGGTTGCCGCTAGCAGCGCCCTGATGTTAACTGGTACGCCGTTTGATGGGCCAGTGGCGGGTCTGCGCGTTGGCCGGGTGAATGGTGAGTTTAAGGCCTTCCTGACACCAGAGGAGCGTGAGCAGTCCGACCTTGACCTCGTGGTGGCGGGGATTGAGCGCGGCATTACCATGGTAGAAGCTGGCGCTAAAGAGGTGCCCGAGGAGGTGATCGTCGATGCCATAGCCTGGGCGCACCAAGCCATGCAGCCAGCGATTACACTGCAACAAGAACTGGCTGCCAAGGTGGCACCAGCACCGCAGGAGTACGAGCTCGTTTTGCCAAATGAAGACATCCAGGCCGTAGCCAACCAATGGGTTGATGGCAAACTAGGCGAGAAGATCCGCCGCCCATACCCCGAGCGCAATGAAGTTGTGAATGAAATTCGCTGGGCTTTCCACGAGGCCATGGCCGAGCAGCTCGGCCTTGACGGCGAGGAATACGCCGCGGTGCGTGATGAGTACGACGAAGCCTTTACCCTGGCACTACACAACGATGTGCGCCGCGGCATTGTGGAGGAGCGTATTCGCCCCGATGGCCGCGCCCTGACGGAGATCCGCCCACTCTCGAGCGAGGTCGGTATCTTGCCCCGCACCCACGGTAGCAGCCTGTTTACCCGCGGGGTAACGCAGGGTATGAATATTGTTACGCTGGCACCGCTGAGTTACGCACAGCTCGTCGATACCATGGAGGTAACAGAAGGTGAGCGCCGCTATATGCACCACTACAACGCCCCGGGTTATACGGTGGGTGAGGTCAAGCGCCTCGGCAGCCCGGGCCGGCGTGAGATTGGCCACGGCTATCTGGCGGAGCGTGCCCTTACGGCAGTGCTACCGAGCGAAGAAGAGTTCCCCTATGCCATCCGCAGCGTCACAGAAATCATGAGCCAGAACGGCTCTACCAGCATGGCGGCCACCTGTAGCAGCTGCTTGGCCCTGATGGACGCTGGCGTGCCGCTTAAGGCACCAGTCAGTGGTATTGCTATGGGCCTCATGATGGATGGCGACACACCCTACGTACTGAGCGACATTGCCGACGCCGAGGACTTTGCTGGCGACATGGACTTTAAGGTGACGGGCACCAGCAAGGGTATTACCGCCCTACAGATGGATATGAAGGTGCATGGCCTGCCGGTGCAGGTGCTGCGCCAGGCGCTTGAGCAGAGCAAGGCCGGCCGTGCCCACATCCTGGAGCACATGCTGAGTGTACTGCCTGGCCCACGCAAAGAGCTCAGCCCCTACGCGCCGCGTATCGAAAAGCTCAAGATTAACCCAGATAAAATAGGCGCTGTTATCGGCAAGGGTGGTGAAACCATCAACAAAATCACTAGCGAAACTGGTGCCGAGGTAGATATTAAAGAAGACGGCCTGATTACCATTGCTAGCCCCAATGGTGAGGCGATTGAGAAGGCGCTGGCTTGGATCAAAAGCCTGGTGGAAGAGCCCGAAGTTGGCCGCACCTACACCGGCACCGTCGTGACGATTAAGGACTTTGGTGCCTTTGTGAACATCCTACCTGGCGTGGATGGGATGGTGCATATCTCGAAGCTTGCCAAAGGCCGAGTCGGTAAGGTAACAGATGTCGTGCAAGAAGGCCAAACCGTGCAAGTGAAGATCACCGGCATTGACGAGCGCGGCAAGATTAATCTGACGATGATCGGATTGTAGCAGATCTGAGCACTAGCCTCGCAACAGAAGACAAACACCCCAGCAAGGATGCGTGGGGTGTTTTGCTGGTAACAACCTCCGCTTTCTTTGGTGCTGTATGAGTGGACGTGAAGGAGAGGAGGGCGTGAAGCGAGAGCAAGGTCAAATCAAAACACATATTGGCCTATTAGTATCTTTCCGGTATAATAGTTATGGTAAATAATAGCCAAATCAACAAGGAGATGCATGAGTAATCAACCAGCAACCCCCCAGGAGCAACCACCAGAGGCTGTCCCAACCTTTGATATGAATAACCCACCTTATACTGAGGAAGAGAAGGCCGCTCTGGCCAGCAAGCGTGCTGCCGCTGAGCCGGCGCCAGCTACACAGACTCAGGCTGCTGCGCAACCACAACCCGCAGCCCAGCCAACAGCAGGGCAGCCGCAACCCATGCAACCTGGCGTCGCTGGCATGCCACCACAATATCCCAAGCAGGGTATGAGCAAAGGATTGCTCTGGGGCTTGATTGGCGGTGGTGTTGCTTTGGTATTATTGATTATTGGCGTAGTGGTGTTCTTTGTCTTCTTTGGGCCGCCAAGCCGAGATGATTATGCAAAGGCGTATAATAAAGTTGCTAGCTTTGATGCTCGTACTATTCGAGAGATGACAGCTAACTCAGACGATAGTGAGGAGGCTACAAACGAGTTGATTACAAAGGTTGACAAGCATCTTGATGAGCTTGGCAAAATGCGTGCCATGCACGACAGCGATGTGAAAAAGCATACGACAGCCTCAAAAAGGAATATGAAGAGCGCAAGCCACTCTTGCGCGAATATGCTGCGACAACAGTTGCTAAGAAGGAATATAACAAAAACTGCAACAGTAGGTCTACTACATATATCTCAATGAGCAGTGTAGGGTCTGGTGATGAAGCAGGCAAAAAATTTGATGAGCAACAAGGCACTTGTATCAAAACACTCGATAAGCTCAAACAATCGCAATACGAGAGTATTCGCAAATATGCCGAAAGCCAATCACAATATTTGAAGGAGTTGCGAGCCTATTATGTATCTGCTGTGAACTACCTGAAGAGTCGAGAGGGTAGTATGCCAAAGGTACCACGGTCAAAGGGAGGCTATCTTGGCAAGGATATTAATAGTAAGATAAGTGACGCTGGGGCATCGATTAGTGATGCTAAACGGGAGTTGCGCCAAGTCTTGCGCGCGAAAGCAAGCGGCAGCAGTCTGAGTGACGACTAGGTACTCTATCGTATAAAAACAAAAAACACCTGGGTTGTGCTCAGGTGTTTTTATGATGCGAGAAATGCGAGACACATAGCAAATACACTTGCTGTTGTTCTCATGTGGTGAGAAATTTGTGGCACTCTTTTTGTTTGTTTATTTGCGATGTATTGAGCTTTTGTGCGCTTCATGAACGCTTGAGAGTGTGATAATGATAGGGATAGGGTTGAGGATACAACAGAGGTAGATTCTCTTGAAATACGCTCCTCTGACTCAAACTATACACTAAGTGTATAATAAGGCTTGCACTCGCTAGTCACTCGGTGTATAGTGGAGATATGAACGTTCAATATACATTACTCGGATTGTTGGCGAATGCGCCAAACTATGGCTACGAGCTGAAGAAGCAGTACGATGGCTTCTTTGGCAAAGACAAGCCAATTTTGCCAGGGCAAGTCTACTCGACGTTGGGGCGCTTAAAACGCGACAACAAAGTGGAGGAGGTTGCCGACACCAGTGAGTCTGGTGGGCCAGACCGGGTGCGCTATGCCATTACCGAGCAGGGCAAGCAAGACCTGCAAGCTTGGCTGGAGGCGCCCGAGTTGCCATCGCATCAGTCGCAGGCCAATATGTACGTCAAGACCGTGCTGGCAATCCTGCGCGAAGGCGATGCCGCGCCCTACCTAGACAACCAGCGGCAAGCCCATATTCAGCGGATGCGCAGCCTCACAAGCCGCCGCCGCGAAAGTAACCTAGCCGACACATTGCTCATCGACCACGCACTGTACCATCTGGAGGCAGACCTGCGCTGGATTGAGCTAACGACGTCGCGCTTAACCAAACTCAAGGAGGAACTGATCAATGAGACCAACCAATCAACCAATCATTAGCGCCCGCAACCTGAAGAAATCCTTCGGCCAGACGGAAGCATTGCGCGGCGTGTCGCTGGATGTGATGCCCGGTGAAGTGCTGGCCATTATGGGGCCGAGTGGCTCGGGCAAGAGTACATTGCTTCATAGCTTGGCGGCGATTACCCCTGTCGATAGTGGCGAGATTCACTGCGCAGGTAAGCGGATCGACAAGCTTAATGACGATCAGCGGAGCGTCCTCAGGCGCACAGCCTTTGGCTTTGTCTTCCAGTTTGGGCAGCTCGTGCCAGAGCTCACGGCACTGGATAATGTCGCGCTGCCACTACTGCTCAATGGCGAGAAGCGTGCCGTAGCGTACGAAGCCGCTCAGCGCTGGCTGGATAATGTAGAGCTGGGCAACAAGGCGGGCAACATGCTCGGTGAGCTCTCTGGTGGGCAGATGCAGCGGGTAGCAATTGCCAGGGCGATGGTTATCAAGCCGAAGGTGCTGTTTGCCGATGAGCCAACCGGCTCGCTCGACAGCCTCAACTCGCAGCGTGTGATGGAACTATTTATCGCCACTGCCAAGCAATATGGTACTACCGTGATTATGGTGACCCACGAACCAACCATTGCTGCCTATGCCGACCGCGAGATCATCGTGCGCGATGGGCAGATCTCGGGAGGAATGTAATATGAGCGTTAGTTGGTTATTACTAAAAAAATCGGGCCGGCAATCGATGATGCGCCTGGGCCTCACGGCAGCAGCCATCTCGCTTGGAATCGTCATGCTGTGCTACATGGCCGCTGGGCTCAATGGCTTGGTGGGCCGCCAAAACCGGGCGATTATCTCAAGTACTATCTCTGCAGCCAGAGATACACCCCAAAAGCCACAAGCAACCGGCCAAGAGCCACTCAAAGCTGGTGGCATCGAGCGGGGCAACAAAGATGAATGGCGAGGCAAGACGATTAGCGTCATCTCGCTGCAGGGCACTGAGAAGTCCGCCAAATTTGCCAAGATAGACACGCCAAAGGCAGGTGAATACTACCTCTCCAAGGGCTTAGCAGCGGCGATCGCCCAACACCCAGAGGACAAGATTCTCGAGCGCTTTGGCAATCTCACCACTAACCTTGGCACACTACCAGATGAGTACTCTGCGAGCCCCGATGACCTGTACTTGGTCAAGGGTGTGAGTGCGGAGGAGGTTGAGAAGAGCAACCAATATGCTAAGAAAAATGGGCAGCCCAACTCCTACGCCGACGTCTACATTACCGATGTCAATGGCACAGCGCAGAGTGTTGCCTTCGACCCATTCTCGCTGATGATGCTGGTCGTGGGCGGATCGATCTTGCTCTTCCCAATTGTCACCTTCGTTGCTGTTGCTACGCAGCTGGGTGGGGCACAGCGCGAGAAGCGTTACGCCGCCCTGCGCCTCGTGGGTGCGACCAAGGGGCAAGTGGCCCGTGTGCTGCTGCTCGAGTCGCTGCTGGCCTCGCTGGCTGGTGTGGTGCTAGGTCTCGTTGTATTCACACTCACACAGAGCTCGCTTTATGGTTTCTCCTATGGCGACATGCGTTTCTGGCCAGCTGATCTCGCGCTGCAGTGGTACCAGTATGTCGTCATTGTTGGCGTGACCCTTGGCCTGACGACGTATGTCAACTGGCGCCGGATGCGCAAGGCGCAGCTCTCGCCACTGGGCGTCTCGCGCTCAGCCGAAAAGGCAAAGAAGCTGCGGGTGTGGCGCGTCATCCCCCTGGCATTTGGCCTTAGTATCTTTGGCTGGATGGCGTCGAAGCCTGGGCACGACTGGATGGCTGAGCGAGCAAGTGAGAGCTCTACACCGACCCTCATTCTCTTCGCAGCCTTCCTTAGTGTAATGTTTGGCCTGGTGCTGGCTGGTGGCTGGCTGACGAATAAAATTGCTCGCATCGTGGCACGCTATGCACGCAGTGGCTCGGCATTGATCGCGGGTAAGCGAATTGCCGTCCATTCGCAGGCTGTCTTCCGCAGTGTGAGTGGGGTAGTGCTGGCCCTCTTTGCGGGGAGCTTCTACCTCTCGGCGGTGAGTGGTATTGATGCCCTCAACGCTTCATCGGTGGCCAACAACGGCTACTCGCAGCTGCGCAGCAACGCTGTAGCGATCACTTCGCAAGATCATACCTTGCAGCCGGATACTCAAAAAATCCTGAGCGAGCAGCCATACATCACCAATGTTGCCCCAATGTATCCTATTGCTGGTGACAATGGCCGCGTCCAAGCCCGTGCTATCCGTTGTAGCGACCTGGCGATCTACACCGAGCACAGCTGCCCCAGCGGTGCACAGGGTGATCACTATGCTTTGCTCGATTTCAACGGTGCCGTCGTCAAGACCGTCTCGCTCGCCGAGCAGCCAGTCAATACTAATGGCCCCAAAGACTACCTCCTCACCGTTGCTCACAGCAATGATGTGGAGAAGGTGCGCGCCCTTGTCTATGCCCGCCAGACTCCGCAAGACTTCCTCTACATCCGCAGTGGGGACTTCGAGAAGCACCCGCAGATCAACCCGATCATCAAGAACTTCGCCGAGATGGCCTACGCCGGCATGGGTGTGACGCTCTTCGTGGCAGTGGCAAGCTTGATTGTCTCGACGATTGGTGGATTGTTTGAGCGGCGGCGCTCGCTCTACACGCTGCGCCTCGGTGGCATGCGCCTGGGCCAGCTCAAGCGCCTCATCATGACGGAGTCGCTGGTGCCACTACTGAGCGTCTCGCTCCTCTCGTGCGCCATTGGGGTGTGGGTTGGTACCGTCTTCATCACAACCTTCTCTGCATCACTTAAGCCGACGCTCTCGCCACTGTACTTCGGCATCGTTGGCGGAGGGCTCGTTGCTGCCATCATCGGTATCTACCTGGTGCTACCTATGGTGCGCAAGCTCACCGACCCAGAGGCAAACCAGACAGAGTAGGGAAACAGCACACTCAGCGCGTTGCTTCCTCGCATGGCAAAACACCTCCTTTTGTGGGGGTGTTTTTGCTGCATTATCATACGTAGTGCATCGCTATAGTATCGATTTTTTGCTCTGTCCACCCATCGATTGTTATACTAGATGTATTATGACCCATCCACTTGACCCATCCACGCCAGACCAAACCCAAGCCGCCCAGCTAGCGCACCTCGCTGAGGAGATTATCGCCGCCAAGCTCTGCCCCGAGCTGGCTGCCCAGGCCACACAGCTGGTGCTGGGCGATGGCAACCCCAGTGCCGATATCGTTTTTGTGGGGGAAGCGCCCGGTAAGAATGAAGACCTGCAGGGCAAGCCCTTTGTGGGGGCAGCGGGGAAGTTCTTAGACGAAATGCTCGCCACAGCTGGCCTGGTGCGCAGCGATGTGTACATTACTAATATCGTTAAATATCGTCCGCCCAATAATCGCGACCCACTGCCGGAGGAGAAGCGCGTCTTTTGGCCGTATCTCATGCAGCAGCTCGATATTATCCAGCCAAAGGCAGTACTTACTCTTGGCCGGCACAGTGGTGGTGGGTTCATCCCCGATCTACGCATTAGCCGCGACCATGGCCAGCCCCGCAAAGTACGCTTGCACGAGCGAGAGTTCGTCGTCATTCCGCTCTACCACCCAGCCGCTGCGCTATACAACGGTGCCATGCGCCAGACGCTCATCGACGACTTCGTCCAGGCAGTGGCGTATGTGCAGCAGGCGACGCAGGATAAATAATGAATACTCTAGAGATATATTCAGATGCATAGTGCCTCATAATCAGTGATAGAGGAAGGGGTAAGAGGTACAACAAGGGCTTTGCCGCGCAAACGAAAAAGGTAAGCATTGTCGCAATACTTACCTTGGTATGCATATTTGCAAGAGCTGGTTAGGCGGCCTTCGTCTTGCCAGCCTCTGGTGCGGTCACGCCGTAGCCTTTGCGCTCGAGGAGCTCTTGAGCGGTTTGGAGCTCGGTGGCGACCTTGGCTTGCTCGTCGGCTTGCTTTTTCTTGGTGTTGTAGTCGGCCGTGGCTTGAGCAGTGGCATCGGCGACGTAGTCATCGAGTGTAAGCTCTTCTTTGGGCTGAGGGCCAACGCGGGTGAGGCCAGCTGGGCCATAGGGGCCAAAGCTTGCACGGCCGAGGTCGCGCTCGATCAGCTCGAGGTTGGAGCTGGGTAATACCTGGAAGGGCTGGCCATTATACGAGCCATTGACAGGCACGCGGCGATGCTCTAGCTCAGAAAAAACACGCGATACCTCAAGCGCATGGCTGATGTAGTCGCGTGCACTGGTGCCGAGCTGTGCCTCACCAATCTCGACGGCGGTTACGTGCTGCAGCGCCTTTTGCAGGGTGGCAAGCTTGCTCTTGGTTGTATCAAGCTCACTCTGCGCGGTTGCTGACGTGGTGCGTTCAGTGTCGTCGGCAGGCTTTTGCCGGTAGGCGCTGCTATCGCGGATGGCAGGGTCAGACTGGCGCGTGGCTTGTCTGCGAGCTGCTTGGGTTGGCCATGGCAGGCCAGCTGCTTCTGGTTTTGGCATTGTGTTTCCTCCTCACCTCATTGGTATAACACTTATACTTATATATGATACTACAAATCGCCCCATTGTCATAATTGTGATATCGCTCATGCTTTAATAAAATAGGCTCATCTGAGGTAGGAAAAATAGAGTGAGTGGAGAGAATGTGAGAGGCAGCAAAGAGGAGGAGGGAGCTAGAGCGAGGGCGCACCAGGGAAAGCCCCACAGACCCACTATACTCATCGGTTATACGTTATTACGACAGGCTTGCAATAGGGAGCAGCTTATGCTAATCTAGATACTAGATATCCATTATCAACAATCAAAGAAAGGAGGAGTGAGGTGCTGCGCATGGTGGGCTGCATAGCACCTCGCATATAAAACTATGAGATTATCAGGAGCAGTCGAGCAGGCCTGTTGCATTGTGATTTTGCTGGCGCATCCAGACCTGCGATCACCAGTGACGAACCAGAGCTTGGCAAGGCAAATGGGGGTGTCGCCAACGTATATTACTAAGGTAACGCGTAAGCTCGTAACGGCCCAGCTGATTACCTCGGCGAGGGGTGCGGGTGGTGGCTTTCGCCTGGCGCGGGCTAGTACGGAGCTGACGCTGTGGGATATCGTGGCAGCAGTCGAGGGGACGGAGAGCTTCGTCCAATACCAAGGAGTGGCCGAGCGGATGTTTGCCCGCCAGGCGGATGGTAGCAAGATCAAACGCGGTGAGGTGAGCATCCTTGGTGCCTTCGATCGGGCTCAGGCACGCTGGGCTGAGACGCTGCAGGGTGTGACATTGCACGATATTATTCGGGAGTTGGCTAACAATGGGTGAGAAGATGAAGCAAGCCATCCGGCGCCGCCGCAGCGTGATGGTCCAGGCCGAATGGCGGCACTTGCTGCAGAGCAAAACACTATTGGTGGCAGTGATAGCGCTAGCCTTTGTGCCGGTGATATATGCGGCGTTTTTCCTCAGCTCGGTGTGGGACCCGTATGGGCATACCGACCGACTGCCGATTGCCTTTGTGAATGAGGATAAGGGGGCGCAGATCAATGGCAAGGAGCTGCAGATCGGCCGGACAATGACTGAGTCTCTACGTAAGAGCAAGGCGCTTAAGTGGGAATTCGTCTCCAAGCAGCAAGCCGATGATGGCGTGCGCCGTGGTTATTACTACGCAGTAGTGACAGTGCCAGAGGATTTCTCACAGCGTGCGGCGTCACTTCGGCAGGACAAGCCGCAGCAAGCGGTGGTGTCGTATCAGCTGACGCCAGCCAAGAATTACATTGGTGCAGTCATTAGCCGCCAAGCCGCGCAAAAAGTGAAGGAAACAGTGGCCGAGCAAGTGACCCAAACCTACCTCAAAGAGGTTGCAGTGGGTATTGGTGCAGTGGGTAATGGCATGGCGCAGGCTGGTGATGGTGCTGGGCGCTTGCACCAGGGGTCGGCACGGCTCCAAGCGGGTCTTACTCACTATACCAATGGCGTTAGCCAACTGGCGAGCAAGCAGCAGACGCTGACGGCGGGCTTAGGGCGATTGCAGGCTGGTGCAACACAGGTCCAGCAGGGCACAGCGCAGCTGACTGGCCAGCTGCCAACGGCAGCCCAAGTGGCCCAGCTAACGGCTGGTATGCAGCAGATCAAACAAGGGGTGAATACACTCAACGCCCAAGTGGCTCAGCCATCACCAGCGGTGGCGGCTCAACAGGCAGCCGTAGCCCAAGATGCGCAGCGGGTGGTGGGTGCGCTCCAGGCAATGCAAGCACCAGCCGCGTCGGCTGGGGCGATCCTCCAAAAGACTAGCGCGCAGGCAGCTGCATCTGGCGGTAGCACGACCATCACACTACCCGAGCTGCAGACCTTGGCGAGTGCTCTGCAGCAGACCAAAGCCATTGCCGAGCAAACGCAGAGCTTGCTGGCCAACCTCGATACTCTTACCAAAACGCTTGCCGCTCAGCAGCAAACACTCAAGAACGGTGTGGCGGCGCTCAATACTGGCGTGGAGCAATTTACCCCACAAGCCACCACTGCCTTTGCGGGGTACAACACAGTGCGGGCTGGTAGCGAGCGGCTCCAGGCTGGTGCAGCACTGGTGGCAGGTAATCTCGCAACAGCTCAGCAGGGTAGTGGGCAACTGGCCCAGGGCGCAGCCACCTTGCAGCAGCACTCGAGTACGCTGGTGCAGGCAAGTAACCAGCTGGTGGATGGCTCGAGCACATTGGCACACAAACTGCAGACTGGTGCTGCTCAGGTAAAGCTCCTGCCAACTAGCCCAGCGGCTCAGCAGCAGATGGCCACACCTGTGGCGAGCAGCGAACACAGTACTGGCAGTGTGCCAAATTACGGCTATGCCATGGCACCCTATATGCTCTCGCTAGCGCTCTTCGTTGGTGGGTTGGCTCTGACGACGATGTACCCAGTGCGCAAGACCTTCTCGCGCCAAGAAAATGCCTGGCGCTGGTGGCTGGCTAAGATGTCAGTCTTGGGGCTGGCTGCACTGGTGCAAGCGACGATTCTGATGCTGGTGCTAGTCTATGTGGTGGGTCTGCAGCCCGACCATCCGTGGCTGTTTGTTGCCACAAGCTACCTTGCTTCGCTTACCTTTATGTCGTTTATTACGCTGCTGGTAATGGTGCTGGATAACCCTGGCCGGCTGGTGGTAATGATCATCATGGTGCTCCAACTAGCAGCGAGCGAAGGGATATTCCCCATCCAAACGGCCTCTGGTTTCTTCCAAGCTATCAACCCCTGGCTACCCATGACACACTCCATCATTGCTTATCGTCATGCGATCTCGGGTGGGGTAGATAGCGCGCTCTATATGCAGCACATGCTCATCTTGGCTGGCTTTGCGCTCGTGGCAAACGCGCTCCTCATTGGCTTCTTGGCCTGGCGTGGCACACGGCAGTTTGCTCATACGACGGTGGATGGAGATTAAAATTAATGTGCTGCGAGGCATAGCACAGAGCCGGCTATGGTGAGGTAGCCGGCTTTTTGCCTGCTAGCTTTGGGACTCGAATAGAACACATTTGACAGATATAGCAAATACAAAGTACTATAACGGTAAATAGGTAGTTAGTAAAATAAAGCAGGAGGTGATGATAATGAAGAAACCTTGGCAGAAAACAAGCAGTATGGAAGGGAGCTTTGCACGAAAACCGATTTTGAGCGAGACAAACTCGCGCATTACGTTAAGTAATGAGAGTGCTACTGATGATACCGATAAGAGAGATACGCTGCGGTTCTCGCTGAAGCAAAAGCTTGCCGCTCTGGCAGCCTTGCTTACTGCTATGAGTGGTTTTGCGTATTGTCATAATACAGCAGAAGCGCCCGTATCGAGCGAAACAGCCGCAACGGCTGAGCCATTTGAGCAATCGGGTCGTGAGGTAGAATTTACAACTCTTGATGGTGAAATCGATGTGAAGAAGGTCGACAGAGAAGTTCTGCACGGTATTACGACGCGATACACCCAGCTGCAGGGCAAGACAAAGACAGATCGTTATATGGATGATTCTCTTGTGGCTCGCCAGACTGATAAGGGTAGGGGTATTGAGGAGATTATTGCAGCGAAGCGAGCTACCGTCAGCCATGATGGGCAAAATGTCGTCGTAACGACAGTGGCTCACAAACAAAAAGACACAACCACCGGCAAGACAACCACCCGAGAGGAGGTAACGCTGGAGACGCCACAAGAGCCAGGGGCTGCCCAGCCAGTTGGCGAGCTGACGACGGCAGAGCTGCTGCAGATCACAGGTAACACTGCCACAGAGGTCGTGGCGGCGAGTAGCTTCCGTCCAAGCGCCAATACTGACCCAAATGAGAAGCTGTACTACATACGGATGACGCGAACCACTGACGAGAATGGCGCACCAACGTTTGCCATCGAAGAAGCACCGGCTAGTACAGAGAACCCTGATGACAGCAGCCCAAGTGATAGCGCATCATGGCAGCCAGCTCCCCAAGCGGAAACAGGCGAAAATTTGAGCGATATGCTGCGATTTTGGTGTGTATAGACAATACCATCAGCTTGTAGTGATACGAAGCAAAAGCCACCTCTCGCGAGGTGGCTTTGACACACCTTACTATCATCTGCTATAATACAATCACTTATTGAGGCTCTTAGCCTGTCTCTTATTAGTAGAACCAGAATAATGTATTAGAAGGAGTGAGATACAATGGGTCAACGACGAGTGGCCACACCCCAGGCAGATGACGCCAAGAAGCGTCCACACGCAAGCAAACAACCAGCGACAACCAACACGGTGCTCAGCGCCACCACCACACGCAAAGGCGAGGTCTTTCGGGCGCAGCGGCGCACCAGCGAGGGGGTCAATGCCCAGGCCTCGCAGCATGTTATTAACGTGCCGGTCAATAAGTCGGTCTATAATGGCTATGGCGGCAAGCAGTTTACTCTCAATATGCAGCCCAAGCGGCCTCGTGCTCCGCGCCCGACGCTCAAGGTCATCCCGATCGGTGGGGTGGGCGAGATGGGCATTGGCAAGAATATGACGGCCATTGAGTACGACAACGATATCATCATTATCGATATGGGCTTCCTCTTCCCAGGTAGTGACTATCCTGGCATCAACTACATCATCCCCGATACGCAGTGGTTGGAGGAGAATAAGCACAAGATTCGGGCACACATCTTTACTCACGGGCACCTTGATCATATCGGTGCCTTTCGGCACATTATCCCCAAGCTGCCTGCCCCAGTGTATGGCACAGCCTTTACATTAGGTATGCTGCAGCGCACTATGGCCGAGACCGATGGTAGTTATGAGCCGGAGTATCATGAGCTCAAGCCTGAGGAGCATGAGATCGTCCAGCTGTGCGACTCCTTTAGTGTGGAGCTGGTGCGGGTGAACCACTCTATCCCCGATTCGGCCGCAGTGGTGGTGCGTACACCGGTAGGGAACATTCTCAGCAGTGGTGACTGGCGTATTGAGGAAAACCCGGTGGATGGCCGCAAGTTCGACTTCGAGCGCTTGCAGGATATTGCGCACACCGAGGGCTTTCTCCTCATGATGAACGAATCGACCAACTGCGAGAGCGCTGGCACTCACACCCACGGTGAGCACGACATCCAGCACAGCATGGGTGAGGTGATGGACAAGTGGGCCAAGAGCCGCATCATCATCAGTAGTTTCTCTAGCCAACTGCACCGAATTCAGCTCATCCTCGAGGAAGCAGAGAAGCATGGGCGCAAGGTAGCCTTTGCTGGCTTTAGTATGATCCAAAACCTGGAGGTGGCGTTGCGCACTGGCGCTATCAAAATCCCCAAAGATACGGTAGTAAAGATGGAAGATCTCGTTAAGCTGCCCGACCACAAGATCACCATCGTCTGTACGGGTAGCCAAGGAGAATTTAGTGCAGTGCTTAACCGCATGGCGACGGGGGCACATAAATTCGTCAAGATCAAGGGGGGCGATGTGGTAGTCTTTAGCTCTAACCCCATCCCAGGCAACGAGAAGTACGTCGTACGCACCGTCGATGGCTTGATGCGCGAAGGTGGCGACGTGGTGCAAAATGGCAAGACACACCTGACCGGGGTGGGGCCACTCCACCTGTCTGGCCATGGGTATTATGATGACCACGTGCGACTCATTAGTGCCGTCAAGCCCACATACTACTTGCCTAACCACGGCGAATTCCACATGTTAGTGCACAATGCTCGCTTGGCCGAGAAGGAGTGTGGTATCCCACGCAGCCATATCTTTGTCTGCGACCCGGGGGACATTGTGGAGTTCACGACCGATGGTGCACACAAGATTGGGCGCATTCCGCACTCGGGCGGCACAATGTATGACGACGCTGGTGCAGTCGTGAGCGATGTCGTGCTGAAGGATCGCATCCATATGAGCCTGGAGGGGATGTTCGTTGTGGTGCTCACCGTCCAGCGTGGGACGGGCCGCCTCCTCACCAGCCCAGATATCATCAGCCGGGGCTTCATTTATCTGCGCGATAATGAAGAGCTGATGGGGATGATCCGCGCCTACCTCAAGCAAAAAGCAGCGCGCAGCCTGGTGGGCTCGTATGACCTTGATGTCGTAAAGAAGGAAATCAAAGACGACATTGCCCGCGTCTTGTACGACCAAACACGCCGCATGCCCATCATCATTCCAGTGATTAACGAAGTCGGTGCACCACAAAAGGCGTCGAGTCGCACTGCCCGTGTGGGCCGTGAAGTCCCAGCTGGGCGCTCGCGTCAGAGTCTCGCTGCGCCAGCTCAGCCACACACGCCACCGCGCATTGCTAAGGGTGGTGCCGCTGCTAAAGCGGCCGCCATTGCCGCACGCAAAACTGCTGGTGTATTGCCCGCGACAACAGAAGAGAAAGCGCCAACTCGCCCAGCTAGTACGCGCAAGCGCCGCTCGGCCAATAATCGCACGACCGCACGTAGTAAGCAGCCGAGCAATGACGCCTTCGCTGGCCTGCCACGCAAAAGGTTTCCGCCGCGGCAAGAGCCCGATACCGAAGTAGTCGTGCCAAAGGACCGCTCGGAGCGCCGAAGCTACTAGGCAATGACTTAGCGTCGCAAAACAAAAAAGCCAGCGCTATATAGCTGGCTTTTTTGTGCAACCTGTGGCTACGTATCCGATTCAACTCGCTGCTGCAGCTCGTGCACCATCTCCTCCAGGCGTTTGATACGCTGCTGCACGCGCAAATATTCGGCGAGCACTACCAGCACAAAGGCAATCACCGCAAAGGGCGCAATCATCGTTACTATATTCCATACCATCTGCTGCATACGACCTCCTTGCTTCTATTGTGACATAGAATGGACAAAATGGCTATTTTTGGCAGCAAATTGTAGGGGAATGATGGCTATGGGAGGAGAAATGTTTAGGAGATATTAGTGGAGAAAAGGGAGGTGATATATGTTTAGTAGTGTTCCACCAGAGAGAATAGTGAGCGGAGAAGTGTAAGGGCTATCAAGATGGTAATCAAACACACACGATAAGCACCCCATTGAAACAAATATGTTAAGTTGGTAACCCCATTGATTTCAATATATCATCAACATTCTCGTCACTACCAACTGTAGCACGCGTGATATTAATCATCTGTTGTAGCGAGTTTGGATCTGGAGTTAATCTTAGTTTTGTAGTTAAATCTGTTAGTTTTTTAAACGCATTAACTTTAATTTTTCCTACTTTTTTAAATCCATTAGCAGTATTGGAATATTTTGTATATATTTCTTCATCGGATAAATAATCTATATGGTCGATAGATAAATAGGCTGGAGTATCCTTGAGTGGTTTTGCCATGCATTCCTCATAATCGTTAGGGTAAGTATATTTCACTGTTTTATGAGTTTGATATACATTTGACTTGTGTGTTGATACCCAAAATAATATACCTCCTCCTGGAAATCGGTTTCCAGCAAGCTTATATTTTGGCTTAACAACACCAGTGCCTTTTTCGTGCGAATGTACGTCGAGGTGTATATTTCTAGCTTCAATAGTCTGAATAAAAAGTGGCTGCGGTAGATTCATTGGTTAGCCTTACTTTAAGGTTAAATTTAGCACTTCGCCCATATGCTCAGTGCCACCAAGCGTAGCACCAATAGCAGTCATTGGTTTGGTTTTGTATGCAACCTGCGTAAGCGCTTTTGGACCGTATCCTTTGAGACTCTCAAGAACAGCATCTATGTGCCCTAGGTCGGTTTCTGTTAATTTATCTATCTTAGGTTCGATATCTTCTGTAACCTCGTATTTAACATATTCAGTTCCATAGTCTGTATACGCTGTATCTGACTTAATCTCACCACTCCCAACCAAATCAAATAGCACTTTTTCAATCTTTCCATCATAAGGTCCAAAATGCCACCGGATATAATTGAAGTTTGTAATTTGTCCATTATTATTACCAACGCTTACCAAATCACAAAGGTAACAAAGTTTAATTAAGCTCGTAACAGTAGAAAGATGATGTTTCGATATTAAATAATTAACGAGCTGCTTTGTTTTTTCACTAACCGTTTCATACTTCATAATAGTAACTCCTTATTTACATTTAATCACATCACTAACGTTCTGCATAATCGTAGTCTCCACTAAAGAGTTTCTATATTTTATACCACTATTGTAGCTCAATTTAACTGAGCAGCATTTTAATTAGCATTACAATCTGTTATTGCGACAAAGTACAAGACTGCTAATAAATTGGTATCTTTATTTCCTCTGATTGATCGAATCTGATGTATTATACAATTTAGTTCAGGGTTAGATTATATTCACGAAGAAAGAAACACCGATTGCCTAATGTAGTAAATTATGCTACAATATACGCTATCAAACCAAGCATAAACAGAGTACAATAAAAAGGATATGGCTACAAAAAGAAAAACCACTCGCACTCGTTCGTCTACTCGCTCAAGCGCTGCTCGTCGGCGCAGCCCGAGCAAGAGCAAAGCCAAGCAGGCCGCGCCGCAGCATACGTTGCCAGCGGGGTTTTGGGCGCAGGTGTCGGCGGTGCTGCTGCTGGCGTTTTCGGTATTGTTGGTGGTGTCGTGGTTTGGCTCGGGTGGGCCAATTCTCAAGTGGCTTGATGCGACGATGCTGCATATCATTGGCTATGCGGTGTATGTCGTCCCAGTAGTGGCGGTGTATGTGGCGGTAGCGATCTTTCGAGCGGAGGACAACCGCTTACCAGTAGCGCTAAAGCTTGCAGCGGTGCTGATGGTGTTATGGTTTGCGGGGCTATTTGGCCTACTGCGACGCGGTTCAGCTGCGACAGGCGGTGTGATGGGTGACCTACTCAATCGTGCCATGCTGGCGCTGGTCGACCGGCCAGTGGGGGTTTTTGTGTATGTATTGTTGATCGGCTTGACGCTACTCTTCGTCTTGCGTGTTTCGCCTATGGCGCTGTGGCGTGGCCTGCAAAACATGGTGCGCAGCGAGGCTGAGGCAGACGATGCTGCCAATGTGGCGGTGGCTCGCCGCGCCGCTGATAGCCAAGCACCAGACACCAGCAAAAAGGCTAAGCGTAGTAAGGACGAGAAGGCCCAAGATAAGCCTGCTGCTATGAGTGACTTCAAACTCAACGCGGGCGTCCCAACCCTCTCGGGTGATGGCCCGGCCGAGCCAAAGCCAGACAAAAAGCCACGGGCGACCTTGCGCGACAGCACACCGTCTACCTCTGTGGACAAAGCAGCCGAAGATCGCTCTGCTATGCTTGCTGTTAATGACCCCAACTGGCAGCCGCCCAGCCTGGAGCTGCTGGAGAAGCGTCAGAGCCCGGCTGATGCCGGCGACATTGAGCAAAATGCCCATATCATTCAAGATACGCTGCACGAATTTAACATTAATGTCGAGATGGAGGGAGCAAACATTGGCCCGAAGGTGACGCAATACACGCTCAAGCCGCCCGTTGGCGTGAAGCTCAATCGCATCACTGCACTAGAGACGAATATCGCGCTCAATCTCGCGGCATCGAGCCTTCGCATTGAGGCACCCATCCCAGGCAAGAAGGCCGTGGGCATCGAAGTGCCAAACCGCAAGGCAGCCGATGTGCGCCTGCGTGGGGTGTTAGATAGCCCCGAGTGGCAACACGCCAAGGAGCCGCTGGCGTTTGCGATTGGTAAGGATATCTCGGGCCGGCCCTTCGTCGGTGAGCTCAACAAAATGCCGCACCTCTTGGTGGCGGGGCAGACGGGCTCGGGTAAGTCAGTGATGATCAACACGCTCCTCACCAGCTTGCTCTACCGCAACAGTCCCAGCGAAATGAAGCTCATCCTCGTCGACCCCAAGCAGGTGGAGATGGCGCCATATGCCGATATTCCGCACCTCCTGACCCCTGTTATTGTTGAGCCGGAGAAGACCATTAGTGCCCTCAAGTGGGCGGTTAATGAAATGGAGCGGCGCTATAGTCTGCTGGCTGAGGAGAAGGTGCGTGACATCAAGACGTATAACGAAAAGATCAAAACCCGCGGTAAGCAGATCGCCGTGGCTGATGAGCAGGGCCACATGCAAAAGGTAGACGAAGGCCGCATGCCGTATGTCGTCATTGTGGTAGATGAGCTAGCCGACCTGATGATGGTGGCAGCGCGCGATGTGGAGGCGCTGATCGTCCGCTTAGCTCAGAAGGCTCGTGCCGTTGGTATTCACCTGGTGCTGGCGACGCAGCGGCCGAGTGTGGATGTGATCACCGGCCTTATTAAGGCCAATGTGCCAGCCCGCATCGCCTTTACGGTGGCGAGCCAGGTAGATAGCCGCACTATTCTCGACCAAATTGGTGCCGAGAAGCTCCTTGGTCAGGGCGACATGCTGATGAAAACCGCTAGCATGCCCAAGCCTAAGCGTATCCAGGGTGCCTGGGTGATGGACGAAGAAGTCGCCAAGGTGACCGACCACCTGCGCATGCAGTCGGCACCACAGTATAATGACGAGATCGTGAGCCAGCCTGTCCAGCTCAATGGCAAAGGTGGCGTAGTGATGGATATGGATGGCAACGGCGAAGGCAATGACGATATGTTCCGCGATGCTGTGCGGGTGGTGGTAGAGACCCGCAAAGCTTCGACCTCGCTCCTCCAGCGCAAGCTCCGCGTGGGCTATGCCCGGGCGGCCCGCATCATGGAGGAGATGGAAGAGCAAGGCATCATTGGCCCAGCCGACGGCTCGCGCCCACGCGATGTGCTGATCGGCAGCATGGACGAGCTGGGATAAGGCAGCGGGCAGTTTGCACACAGGTTTACGGTGAGTCTTAAAAGGTGAGAACGGAGAGTCTCGGCTGAATTTTACTTGCATCATAGGCGATGGTATAATCATAATTATTGCAGTAATACACGGGGAATCATCTATGCCAAAGCCAAAATCACCAGAACAATTTATTGCATCATCACCAACTGGAGAGAAACTCCTTGGTATGTTCCATCACAACCTTGGCGACGGAGCACTGCGCATCGCGAGAATAATCACACATGAGCAGCCAGCTCATCGTAGTGATGACACGCACAATGAGCATAACCACCACGTTCACCAGCCAACCCATCGCAGGCTGGGTAATCACGAAGCCAAGATAGCGGCGATGCTGGAGAGTGGCTACTGCAGCATTACACACCCAGACGCTCGGTTCGCGCAAGAGGAGATTGCTGATTTACTTATTAAAGAAGAGGCGGTGCCAGAAGCGTATTTTGCGCTGCAAGAGCGGATTGCCCGCAAGCGTGGCCAAGGTGAGGTAGTGCTAAGCCTAGAAGAAAAGCAGCGTCTGGTGGATACCGTCCAAGCTGACCAAGCTGAGAGCCTCACGCAGTGGTCAACATATCTGCGGAGCAATGAGAATGAGTATGTATATCCAGACTGGTTTAAGGTATATGTCTGGGAATCGCTCAAGACGATGGGCGAGTACGACAAAGCTAAGGGAGAATTTGAGAAGCGTACTGGCTCGACGACTGCATCCTGGCCGGAGCTCAATGCTGAGGCACTGGCGCAGGTGTATGATGCTATCGACCATGGAGTGATTCGTGGTGAGCGTGAAGTGGACGACCAGCTGGCACCACTGCTAGGCAGGGGGGACTTTGCTGCGCTCTATGCTGCAGCTCTTGCTGATAGCGCTGATAATGAGACGAAGCAAGAGGCATACCAAGCAACGACCGGTTCGTGGACGAAGTACGAGCGAATTGCTAGCCAACATAGCCCCAACTACACCAATGATGGCGGGGAAAATACGAGACGCCTCACAGACATGGAGCGACGGGTGCACGCAGGTGAAGAGCTGACGACAGAAGACCTAGAATTCTTGTGGTTGAATGAGAGAATTGAAGGCTTTGGCTTGGATGTTGATCCGCGAGCTAGTCAGCTGCTAGAGGGGCGCGATTATGTGGCAGACTTTGACCGAATTGCAGAGATGATTGGTTATGATGAGTTGTACTGGACGGTGGTTGAGGGTGACGAAGGTCGTGTATGGAATATGAGTAAAAATTATTTCGTTGATAGAATTGACCGACTGAGTGATGAAAGCCGCGATGATCTTATCAAAACAATGGAGTATGATAAATACCTTGATAATATTAAGACTGCCATGCGTGCCAGGCATTTGTATCAGCAAGGTGTAGAGGTTATAACGATATTGGATCGTCGATTTGTTTGTCAGTATCCATATCCTTATCGAGTGGTTGATGATGGCAACGCTATAGCAGATCGGCTTATTGCAGCAGGGGCTGATGCTGAGTATACGAATGGCCTCTTGAAAGTGATACGCAATGACCCGATTGGTTACCACAGCGAGCCGAAGGCTCCAGAGCGAATCCTGGACCAACGAGATTTTGACAATTGGCTCCAGTATATGACTAATACAGTAGGTGAGCTACCGTGTGATGATGCAACACGGCAGCGCATTATGCACGACGTCGTGCAGTCTGACCTTGAATATATGGAGAGAAAAACCATTCTTGATAACCTTAATACATTGGCGCACATCAACAACGATAACCGCCAAATGACACGCTGCTTGCTTGATGCTTTTCCTACTTGGTGGCTCAAGTACTATGGTAGAGGGCTTATCGCTGGAGGCCTTGACCGGTCAACAGCTGAAGAATATCTTTCGACCCTTCAAGATGATGATGAATTGCTCTAGTGGCTCAATCTAAATATATTCTTGTGCGCTGGAGATAAGCATGGTTATATGTATCACCCCGCACAATACTCACCCAGCAGCCGTACAGTGTGGCCGCTTTGCTCAATGGCGCGCAGGGCATGCTGGAGTGGGGCGCCTGCGCTGTCGACGACGAGGAAGAATTTGTATTGCCAGGGCTGGCCGACGATCGGCTGAGACTGCAGGCTGCTGATATTGATGCCTGCCGCGGCGAAGATGCGCAACACCTCAAGTAGTGCACCAGGCTGGTGATTGGTCGTGACGACGAGCGTGGCGCGGTTGGCATGGGCTGGTACGTGGCCTGGCGCGAGGACGATGAAGCGGGTGATGTTGTCGTGGCTATCTTGGATGCTACAGCGCAGGATGGGCAGATGATGGAGGGCAGCAGCCGCCTGGCCAGCGATGGCGGCTTTGTGCGGGTCGCCAGCTGCTTTGATATAGGCAACCGCTCCCGCTGTATCGAAAAATTCATTCTGCACCGCATGCGGTAGCTCGGCGGCAAGAAAGCGCTGGCACTGCGCAAGTGCGACGGGATGCGAATACACCTCGGTAATATCAGCTAGGCAAGCGCCAGGTAGTGTAATGAGCATCTGCTCAATGGCAAGACGTACCTCACCAATGATGGGTAGCGGGCATGCCTCGAGGTAGTGGTATGGCTCGTTGATCGTCCCGTAGAGCGTGTTCTCCACCGCCACAACGATACCCTCGGCCTGGCCAGTCACGTGCGCATGGAAAACATCGCGAAACGTTGTGCACGGCACGGTATCGACCTGTGGCCCAAACCACTGCTGCGCTGCCTGCTCATGAAACGACCCCGCCTGACCTTGGATGGCAATATGCATGAGATTAGTATAGCATGAGGCGGAGATGACAGGGGTTATCCATCTAACCTATGGTATAATATCGCGCCTTGCGTTTTTCTCCACATCGCGATGATTATGAATATATTTTGAGAATGTTCAGTATTTGGGATTAGAGTGAAAGAATATACTATAGAGGAGTTTGCTATTGAAAAGTGGGCTCTAGGGTTCAAAAATTATCGACGATGTGCGTATCGTTGAGAGAGCCAGAGACTTGCACCAATCAACATAGACAACACTCCAAACCAAGCGAAGACCACCAACCCTCGAGCGCCCAACCACGAAAACAGCTGTAAAACATATGGTGCGCTGCCACCACCGAGATTGCATCCAACGAGGACAATTGCTGTGGCTGTGCTGCGCGATTGTGCAGGGACTTCGTCTGACAATCGGTGAAATATGGTTGAGAGGATGATGCTATAGACGAAGCCAACCCCAAAGGACGAAAGGCCAAGCAGCCAGATCGTTGGCGATAGCGATAAGCCAAGCAAAACGATACCAATGAGCAGAGCAGACAATCCCAAGAGCCGCTGCTTGTACCGACTCACGGCATAGACAAATACTGCACCAGCGATAATCCCCATGATTTGCTTGAGGCTGAGGATGATGCTTGCGTCTGTGGCTGAGCCAAAACCTGCCGCAATAGTAATCTCAGGCAGGCGCAGCGCCAGTGATACATCAATACAAACAAACCATACCCCGCACAATGTTAATCCAATGACTGTACTAAGCTGTTGGCGGCTCAGCGAATGAGCGGCTGGCGAAGCACCCTCTGCCTTGGTAGGCACTTGTGGTTGTCGTCGTGGGGCGCAGGTGAGGAAGATAGCAAGGATGACGAGCCCGGCTGTGTAGATCAAGAAGGCGTGCATCCAGCTAATTTTGATCAACTGCCCAGCCAGTAGAGTGAGCAGTGCACAGCCAATAATTTCGGCAGAGACGCGCCAGCCCAATACTTGCGCACGCTCCCGGCCACTGTAATAATCGCTGAGGATGGTAATGGCAACCGCATTGATGAGCCCCGTCCCAACACCAAAGGCCGCGCGCGAAGCCAGCACGAGCCAATACTCCTGAACAAAAAATGGCACCACACCAGCTAGTGGAATGAGAATGAGGCTGATAATGATAATGTGTTGCTCAGATAGCACACGGCGAATCGCATGATTAGCCAGTAGTGTAAGAATGACAAATAGCGACGGAATAGACAGGATGAGCTCTACCTGCGTATCCGAAAACTGGTGATAAAATGCCTTCATTGCCGGAATGGCCGGAGCAATGGCAGCAGACGACGTAAGTATAAGCGACAGGCTGAGTAAGCCTGCCTTTTCGATAGTTTGTTTCATAATAATGTAAGTGTACCATATAGTATTGGTTTGTTGCTATGATGGATGAGAAGAAAGGATGATGGGGCACTCTTGGGTGTGTCTAGTGTTGATGGCTTGCAGATATGGGTTTTGTTCAAAATAAGGCCAGTAGCAAGAATGATGACAATGGCGTCACCGGAACAGTATCGCGCAATTGATTCAACATAATTATCTGTGCTATAATACCCACGAGTTTCCTCTTCTCGGGGTGGGGTGCTGGTGTGAGTGCGTTGCCTGGCGGAGAAGGTACAGACACGAGGCGGAGGTGCTGCTCTCAATCGTACACGCAAATATGCTGGAGTAATAGCCCAGTAGCCAGTATTCTATGCTGCTACACCACCAATTAGGTGAGTGGGACAGGCAGCAGAGTTACGAACTATAAGCAATAAGGAGAATTGCATGCCAACCATCAACCAATTGGTGCGCAAGCCACGCAAGACGGCGGCTCGGAAGTCGAAGTCGCCAGCGCTGGGGCGCATCCACAACGCACTCAAGGTGCGCTACTACGACCAAAATGCACCACTCAAGCGTGGTGTCTGCGTCAAGGTAACGACTAAAACCCCCAAGAAGCCAAACTCCGCTATGCGCAAGGTGGCTCGTGTGCGCCTCACCAACGGCCACGAAGTCTGGGCCTACATTGGCGGCGAAGGCCACAACCTGCAGGAGCACGCGGTGGTGCTCGTCCGAGGTGGCCGCGTGCCAGACCTCCCAGGTGTGCGCTACCACATCGTCCGTGGCGCGCTCGACCTGCAGGGGGTATCGAAGCGTAAGCAGGGCCGCAGCAAGTACGGCGCCAAGAAGGAGGGTAACTAACCATGCCTCGTAAAGTCACGAAAAAACTCCAGCGCACCATCAAGCCAGACCGCAAGTACCAGTCGGTGCTGGTGCAGCGCTTGATTAACAAATCGATGCTGGATGGCAAAAAGCAAGTTGCTGAGCGGGCTGTCTATAGTGCGCTCGAGCAAGCTGCCCGCAGCCTCAAGAGTGAGGATCCACTGGAAGTGTTTGAGACCTGCATCAAGAACATCAGCCCTAGCTTTGAGGTAAAGAGTCGCCGCGTTGGTGGTGCTAACTACCAGATTCCATTCCCCATTCAGGGTCATCGTCAGCAGCACTTTGCCTTTATGTGGCTGGTGCAAGCGGCTCGCTCGAAGAGTGGTATGCCATATAGCAAGCGTCTGGCAACAGAGATCGTTGATGCCTGCAACCAAACCGGCGTCGCCTTCAAGAAAAAGGAAGACACCCACAAAATGGCCGAGGCCAACCGCGCCTTTGCCCACTTTGCTCGCGGCTAAGCTCCGCAGCGCAGGATACACGACCGCCCGAGGTAGATTGCCTTGGGCGGTTTTGCTATGGCTGCATGATGAGTGGCTGTGATAGTGGATGGTGTGCTATGGTTTGCCGCAGAGCCTGGTATAACAGGGGTATGCTATGCATGTTGATTTGCCTTTGGTGGAGCATGAGAGGCCGTCTAGCGGTGGTTTGGATAAAGACCACACAGAAATCTGCATACAGCGCCTTAGAACTGGGCAGCTTCGCTAGTAGCTAGCTCTTCATCACCATAAGAGTTATTTCAGCGCTGGAGTGGGGTAGTATCATCGCGCTGATATTTGCGCTACACACATGCAGCGACAGAGCAGGAGCAGGTAGGCAGTGAGGGTGTTGTTTGTGAAGGAGAAAAACGCGTAATCAAGGCCAAAATGCTTGCGAAAAATATATAATTATCGTCCAAATAGCCACCACTGGTACGACAGGGGTACATATGGGGAAAATAATGCGAAAATAAGGCCAAAAATAGCTTTGCAGGCGCTGGTTTTGTGCTATAATGCAAGTTGATACGATTACTTACTACCACGCTGCCAGCGCCACAACGTACGCAGCAGGGAGGAATCGGCAGAAAGGAGCCAATGCCGTTAACCAAAATCATAGTGCGGAGTATAAAAAACTATGAGTAAAAGTAATGAATTTAATAATCTAAACAACAAAGGAATGGGTACATTTGAGACTCTACCATCAGCAGGCGAAAAATATCCTATGCAAAAAGAAAACCACACAGAGGCTGATGGACTATGTATAGGCGAAGAAGCATATTACAAGCGTAGTGGCTTCGAAGCCCCAAGCAAGTATTCTCCAGAGAGTGGCTGGATGAAGCACGTGCAAGAAGCACTGCGAGAGGCATTTCTTGAGGCAACGCGTGATGGCACGATTGATAATAGTGCAAAAAATGCGATGATGCACGAGTTTGCAAAGCTACGTGATGTTGAAGGTGGCCCTCCTATTGGAGGGAAGGTTCAATTTAATGTTAATAGAGTGGTTATATTTGACGACCAAGAAGACGTAAAGAGTCCAAAGGACAGCGATGTCCAATATTCTCCATACGCATCGTCGCTCAATTCCGAGGCGGCGATTTCTTTAGACGATGTGCGTCGTGATGTAGATAGTCAGCTTGTTATTCCGTTTGGGCCGGATGAGCAAATATATGGTAACTTTGAAGGGGCAGCTTTTTGCACACATCCAGACGACCCAGAGCGCCATTGGTTTGGTGTCTTAGTTAGCGAACCATGCTACGTGACAGATACAGACCAAATTATACCTGATGAGTTTGGTAATAAGAAGGTTTTTGTCCCATTTCTCGACAGTATGAGCGATGTTGGAGCTAGCCAATTTGGGTTGGCTGCATAGTAGTTGCAGATTGCCCACTGTTACTCATCTACTAATAAAACCAGTGCACATAGAGCACTGGTTTTTCTGTGCAAAAAATCTATGGTGATTGCAAAGAATAAACAAGGGCATATGCTACGCTATTGAATTTTTAAGGATCGCGTGTATTGGCTGGTGTAATGTGCGCGTTGTAGTAAAAAAATGATGCAGCATTTATGCCATACGGGTATTTGTGTGCTATATGGACTCTCTTTGTGCATTATAAATTGCTTGAGAACGAGCAAGAGAATGTCTGAATATAATAAGAATATATTCAGAGTAGTAAATGGTAAATTAAGCGGGTATAGATGCGCTCATGTACTATACATAGGGCATGGTGATGAGTATTTTGTGTGCAAAGTGAGTCTATTGCTTTATCGAATATATCTTTTTTGTATATGATGTCACACATAACACAAGCAAAGAGGTAGTAAGAGAGCGTGAATAATGAAAGAATTCGTTCATGTAATCTATCGCTACTATATTGATGATAATTTGAGCGGGTACGAAGTAGATAAGCTACGAGTGCGGTATGAATTGAAATATAAGAAAATAAAAAATGAGACAACAGCAAAGTATAATGTAGAGCTACTAGTATTTTTTGCAGTAGCTGAGGCACTTTTGCAAAATGATTTGCAAAAATATGAGTGAGCACTACATTATTAATAATTATTCTGCAGTAGAATATTATTTTTGCCCGTTCTAATTGGTGTGCGATGTATATATTGCGATATTTTCGCATACAGAAAGAGTGATAGAAGTGCACTATTGCAAAAAATGATTTTTCAACGACTAGAGTAGTAAGCGGATACTACATACGTGACAAAAAATAATGACGCATTGCGACGCTGCAATAAGAAACGCTGATGGGCTATTTGTTATTGATAAAAAATTAGTGATGTCTAGCAAAAACGTTCGCAACTTTGCAACATAATACGCGTGCAAAATATTTTTTGCTACCATGCGAGTGATGAATGATGCAAAAAATTGATTGTTTGGTAGTAAATATAAAATGAGTATGATGGTAGTGTGCACACCTATGTGCAAATTTGTGAATGAGTATGCAAAATTGACACAGTTAGATAGAAAGATAGAGGAGTGACGTACAACATGTGTGATGAAAAATGAAGTGCGTGTAGTAGCAGTGCAAAATTTTCACATTTTTGATTAGGGAAATCTGCAAAAATGAATGTGAGGGTGTGAGATGTAGTAGGGAGTGAGTTCGCTTGAGTAAATGGCTATCTTGTTTTGGCTAAAATCTGTGCGGCGTGTGCAAGCACAAGAGACTTTAATGTGATGCAAGAAGCGAATTAAGTAATGGGCCGCCTCGCTAAAGTTTATGAACGAAACATAATGATGTTCATAATAAAAATTTGGAGAATAATGAAACTCAGCCTGGCAAAGTAGTGCAAAAATATAATGCCAAGAAGCAATGATGGTTTGTGCGTGCCGAAAGAATGTGATAATTTTGGTGAGATGTGTATGATATGCGAAGCATGTGTGGCAGCAGCTGATTGACCGCTAATAAAAAATGATGATTTTTGAAATAGTGCGATGCGATGATGGTGTGAGGGGTGAGATTTTTGTGTACCGCGAGGTATGACGATGTACAATTGGTGCGGAGAGGATGTATGAAAACAGTAGAAAATTATTCAACGATAGGCTTGGTAGTAAAATTTGCATAACCAAGCAGATGGGTGCGACGAGGGTCAAAAATAGTAGGCATTGGTGAGCCAAAATGTATGGTAGGCGCGAGTAACTTTGTGGCTAAGAGGGTGATTTGTGAGGATGTGGTGATAGCTGGATTTGCGTCTGCGTCATGCCAATACGATAGCATAGCAAATTTTCATGATCGGTTGCATAATGCAAGCAAAGGATAGTTGATGGTGAGATAGGCATAATTAGTATAGCAAAGCATTAGGTGTATAAAACAACCTCAGAGTGTGAGTGCGAAGTCAAAAAATGAATGGAGTGTGATGTATATGATCCAGCGAGTGGGTTAGCATGGTGCTATTTTCATATTTTTGAGCGTAGGTGGCTAATTGTGTGTTAAATGTAGGCGAATGTGCGACAAACACAAGCAGTATATAGTGGTTATGGTTATTACATATACACGATCTAATAGGGTGCGATGTATGGCTTGGATAAAAAATAATGATGCATCGTTGATGGTACGAATGAAGGTTTCAAAATTTTCACGTTTTGCATTATATAGTACTTTATGGTATGGAAACAAATGGCAAAATATCGACCTGCATGTACGATGTATGGAGGCGGGGCAGCTGGCTCTATGTAAGTAGTGTGCAAAAATGAGATAGACATAATGGCCCCATGGAGTGCTATAGGTGGCTCTGACAAAAATGCGCAAGGAGACAGCAAAACAATACTTCGCTTTAGGCAGAAGCAATAGCGAAATAAGCACAAGCGAAAACTGACTCGATAATTTTTGCAGTTACATCGCAGCATCAAAAAGCTAAAAAAGCGAAAGACAAAGTAATACATACACGACAAGTACGGGTGGTTCATTTTTTCATATTTTGACGTATGATAAATAATGTTTTCTAAATATGATAGAGCTCAAAAGGTATTCTTGTGTGCTTATATATAATAGTATATGGGCATAATATATTAAATATAGTGATGGGGCGAAGCAAGCGAATTATAGCACTATATTATAATTATCGTTTTTGAAAATGTGGGTGAAGTGTATGACTATACTGCACCGCCAGCTGGCTTATGGCAGGATGGGCGAGCGTGTGGGGAGAGAAGCACGGGTGTGCACCTAATAATATAAATAGCTGTGTGCATGGAGTAGTGCCAAGATAAATACAAAAAATGAAAAAGCAAAAAGTACAACACCCCCACACCTCTGTGCCTGGCTAGACTTTGGTTGCTGTCTCGCGTATAATATAATGCGTTATTAACCTAAGTTTATCGTCCGGATAAACATCCATATGGATCCCAAAGGAGGTTTACATATGAAACAATATGAACTAACGGTTTTGATTCGGCCAGATCTAGAATCGAACCTTGAGGCGCCGCTTGCCAAGGTGCGTGAGCTGGTGCTCGGCGCTGGTGGCTCTATTACCAGCGAAGACAACTGGGGTAAGAAAAAGCTGCAGTATAGTATTAAGAAGGAAGACTTTGCGGTGTATGTCTACTTTGAGGTGGCGCTGCCTGCCGATGCACCGCTGAAGATCAGCAATGCGCTGAATATTTCTGATGATGTGATCCGCTATTTGCTCGTCAAGGTGGATGAGAAGGGTCGCAAGCTGATGGCAGAGGCTAAAGCACGCGAAGCCAGCCGTCAAACAGAAGAGTAAAAATTACCACAACAACTAATAACCACAGTAAAGAATCGAGGAGGATATATGGCTCGAGGATTTAGCAAAGTTATTTTGATGGGCAATTTGACGCGCGATATAGAGGTGCGCACCACAGCGAGTGGGCAGAACGTTGCGAATTTTACACTAGCGGTCACTCGCACATGGCGCAACCAAAATGGCCAAAACCAAGACCAAACCAGCTTCATTAACTGTGTAGCCTGGGGGCGGACTGGCGAAACCATCGCGCAATATGTGAAGAAGGGCAGTCCGCTGCTTGTCAGTGGTCGCCTCGACCAGCGCAGCTACGACGATAAGGACGGCAACAAGCGCTCTGTTGTAGAAGTAACAGTAGAGGACTTCACCTTCGTTGGTGGTGGACGTGCTGACGGAAATACAACACCGGCTGCAGTGCCAACTAACAGTGGTAGCAGCCAGGATGTTGTCATCGAAGACATTGATGACAAGCCGATTGACCTATCAGAAATACCATTTTAACAACATACTAAAGGAGAACAAATAATGGCCAAGCGCATGCGCAAGGACACACCGGTCTATTTCGACTACAAAGATGCAAAGACATTGCAAAAGTTCATTAATATTTATGGGCAGATCGAGCCACGCAGCCGCACAGGGTTGTCGGATAAACAACAACGACAACTCGCCGTAGCGGTGAAGCGGGCTCGCCACTTGGCGTTGCTGCCATTTGTGGCACAAGGTTAGGAACTTTTTCAGCGCAGTACCTCTGTGACTGCGCTGGCGGATGTTTCGAACGAAGCAGCAACTACTAAACAGGAGATAGGTGATGTACCAACCAACTGACCTAAAAAAAGGCGTGATTGTGCAGCTCGATGGCAAGCCGTATCGGGTTGTGGACTATAATCAGAAGGTAATGGGCCGGGGTGGCTCTATTGTGAATGTGCGGCTGAAGAACTTGATCGATGGGAGCGTGCTGCCTAAGACCTTTAAGGGGCAAGACAAGATTGAGCCCGCCGAGGTATCGACGCAGAGCGTGCAGTACCTCTATAATGATGGTGATACGTTCTATTTTATGGATCCAACTAGCTTTGAGCAGTTTGAGCTCGCCGCGGACCTCGTCGACAGCGCCAAGGATTATCTGAAGGAGGGGGATACACTAAGCCTGCAGTTCTTCGATGGTAAAGTAATCAATGTCGAGCTACCAAAAAACCTCTACCTCCAGGTGACCTATACCGAAGATGTTGTAAAAGGTGACACAACCAGTAGCGTGCTTAAGGATGCGACGCTGGAGACGGGCCTTGTCGTCAAGGTGCCAGCCTTTATTAAGACCGGCGACGTTATTTCTGTCGATACTGCAAGTGGAGAGTATCGCGAGCGCAAGAAATAGTGCCCTGAGAGCTCATGAGAGCCGCTCTCATCGCGTTTACACGCAAAAGTGAGAATACGTAGGGATAGCACACATACACCGCGAAAAGCGGTGTATTTTTTGTGCCGCGTGCTACTCAGGCTGGAGCATCTTAGAGATGTGATAAAAACAACGTAGAGTAGAGACGATTTTTGCCAATTTTGAGCACAGGCTTATGGGTGCGCTGTGTTTTTGCTGAATGGTACGCGCAAGAAAAAGGGCATACATAATGTTGTAATAACCAACACACGAGGCTTGTCGTCAAGCTCGATAGGATCGAAATATTATTGTGGAGAATGCAACACAGCTCTCTGCAACGAGAATGACGCCAAAATAGACAAGGTATTGTAAAAAAGACAGAATACAAACAGAGAATGCACGCCGAACATTCGAAATATGAGCGTCGTAGGAAACACAGCAATCGAGTAAAACGATGATCCCAGCACAACATGAAGGAACAGACATAGTGATGTATAAACAACAGCAGGGCAACCAGAGAGACATAGTGAACACAACAACGATGTGTCAAACTCAACGAATGCTTTGTGCGATGTGCAGCAAGAGCGTGAGAGCTCACATGCCGGGTAGATACAATAACCATAAGCACAAACGAACAAATTTCTATTACAATCGCTCAGGTGTCTTTAGCAATATAATAATGCTTATGGCAATAGAGTATGATACAAAATGTATCAGAGTAAACATAAGCATAATATAAATAATGAACACACTTTTTTGTTGTGTAGCTGCGAAGCTACGTGCTTTGCTTTCACGTGCTGCTGCAAAAAATTGCAGCTAGCGACATAACACGTGGAGCTGTTGCTGCGAGATAAAAAATGTGATCATTGTCCAGCTCGGCTATTTTTTGAGTTTGGATATTTTTGACTTTTTGCTTTTTCGTGCAAGTTTGTTGTAGCTGACTGGAGGGTGTTTCATTTTTGGTTTTTGAATACTGAGCAAATTATAGCGATACGATATGCTGCTGTGAAGTATAGGCTGCACGCACGAATGGTTGATGATAAAAATAATCATCGTTTATAGATTTGTGCAAAAATGAATTGTTTATTATTGCGGCTAGAATTGCTTATAGATGACTCATACAAATTTTGCAAAACACGCATGAATGCAACATATCGCGCGATGCATCTTGGCTCATCTATGTGCTGCGAAGCTGCGAAATATACCATTTTGCATACGCAAATACTCACGCTTAGCTTGCAAAAATGTGATGCTGTCAAAAATCAATTTTTTATTCAGACAAGTGGACTTGCTATGCGAAGCATCTACTGCAGTGGCATCGTGTTTTGCTATGTGTAGTGCTTTTGCGGGGGCATGAATATGCGGCTTGTTGGTGATGTGGCGTAGCCATACGAGTGAGATATTTCGCTATCACGATGCCCACTTATTTTTTGTTATGTATACTATATGTCTGGCTGAGCTGTTTTGTGTCTTGGATATCCTGCTTGCTTTCGGCGATGTGTGCGAATAAAGAATAGTATACTGCAGTGCGCGATAGTTTGAGTGGGTTATTAATATAAAAGCTGCAATAGCGCGCAAAGAACAAAGCGGATTTCTTTATCATCAAAATTTGAAAAACGACGGAAGCAAGAAGCATATCCGCGCGTAGTAATATCATCCAATCGCATCATTATCATGCTCTATAGCCTCATGTATTGTGTAAAGACATGGCAGGTCTATTAGCTTCATGTCAACTAACTATCTATCCACTCGTGCAGTATAATAAAGACATGCAAAAACAACGACTAGACAAAACAATGGTGGCGCGTGGCCAAGCAGCAACACGCTCAGCGGCCGAGAATTGGATTCGCCTTGGTAAGGTATTGGTGGATGGTGTAGTGGCGCATAAGCCGGGGATGTTTGTGGATGAGTCGACGCAGATAAAGCTGGTGGCGCACGAGCGCTATGTGTCGCGGGCGGGGCTTAAATTAGCCAGCGTCGCGCAGCAGCTCAATATTTCATTTGATAATACTATCGTGCTTGATGTTGGTAGCAGCACTGGCGGCTTTACTGACTATGCATTGCAGCATGGTGCGCGCATGGTGTATGCGGTGGATGTGGGGACGGAGCAGCTCCACCCCAGCCTGCGTAGCGACCCGCGCATCGAGCTGCACGAAAAAACCGACATTCGCAATTTTGTGCCAGCAGCCACACCAGACATTATTGTTATTGATGTATCATTCATTAGTCTGCGCAAAATTCTACCGCACTTAGTGCGTATCAGCAGTCCGCGAACTAGTATCATCGCAATGGTTAAGCCGCAGTTTGAGGCGCAGCGCGCGCAGCTTACACGCGGTGGCATCGTCAAAAATGACAGCGTGCGCCGCGCTATCCTGCGCGACTTCGAGCAGTGGGTGCGTACCCAGTGTGTGATTATCGACAAGGCCGACAGCAGCGTGAAGGGTGCGCATGGCAACCAAGAGCGGTTTTACCGATTGCAAAAAGCAAAAAGCGCAAAGCGTTAACGTCTCATTGAGGGCAAGCATCGTTGGCAAACTTCTCCTGCTACTCTCTCCAGCAAAGCAACATAAAAGCTGACTACCTCCAGCCACACGCTTAGACTGAGAAAAACCAGTTTCACACTCCAACGAATGAAGCGGTGAGGAAAGTGAGTGCTTCGAACGGATACGATCTAGGCTTTTGTATACCGCCTGTCGGCGTGAATCGGTATATATAATAGACAAATACCTTGCATACCGCTTCGTATCGCACTCAATAGTTACTCATACGAGATTCTGAAAAAGCAGAGAATATCATGGTGCGAATAATATAGTAAATATAAATCCAAGTAACACATCATAGCACAACAAATAGCGCCATCACCACCGTCGGCCCATTGATGAGTATGCTTGCAATGGCATGTGCCGTCATTGGTACATACACATTGCGCGTCATACTATATGCCAAGCTAAATGGCAGTGCCCACACCATACCCAGCAGCACGCCCCATGGTACGACAAAGTGCTCTGCGGCAAAGAACATAGCACTTAGTAGGGTGGTGCAGATGATCGCTGTGCGATTGGCTAGGCAGATCATCTGCTTGCGAAAAATTGTCTCCTCCACAATGGCGGGGAGAATGATGGTTGAGAGCGCAAAAAGTAGCAACTCACCGGCTGTCTTGACTGGCATTGTAATAGCACCTGTGGTGAGGTGAGGGAAGGCTTGCTCGAGCAGGCTTGTCGCACCAAACGCTCCTGCTGCGCAAACCAGCGTAATTACTACCTGTCGCCAAAAGCTCCACCCACCAGCGAGCGCACGATACCACTGGTGTATACTCATACTTTTTGTTGCGATAATGTAGCCAAGCAGCGCCACGAAAAATGCCGTATTGCTATAAACATATAGATGCCGCGGCAGGACAAAACACGAGACGATGAAAACAACCTCGAGTATGACTGGTATGGCAATGCGCCGCACATAATGATACATATACCACCAGTGTACTCTTTGCTGGGTCTTCTGAGAAGATTATAGTAATAGTCCATGCAAAAACTCGCCATAAACTCATGGCGAGTTTACTCATGTTTCCTAGCTAGGATCACTTGCTTACATTAAATCGAAATTCTACCACATCGCCTGGCTGCATGACATAGGCTTTGCCTTCGGTGCGGATTTTGCCTGCTTCGCGCGCTTTGGCCTCGGATCCTGCTGCCACGAGGTCGTCATAATCCACCACCTGCGCCGCGATGAAGCCTCGCTCGAAGTCGGTGTGGATGACCCCGGCCGCTTGGGGTGCCGTCCAGCCTTGGTGGATCGTCCAGGCATGCACTTCCTTGGGCCCCGCGGTGAGGTAGCTTTGCAAGCCGAGCGTATCGTACGCTGCCCGGATCAGCTGCGTCAGGCCAGCCTCGGGCACATCATAGCTTGCCAGTAGCTCCAGCGCATCCTTCGCATCCAGCCCCTTGAGTTCATCCTCTAGTGTGGCGCAGATGAAGAGCGCTGTGCTGCCACGAGCGAGCGCCGCTAAGCGGGCTTTGGCCTCAGCATTGGCCAGGGTTGCTTCGTCGACATTAAAGACGTAGATGACTGGCTTGGCGGTGAGGAGGTGGAGGTCGGCGATTGCTTCGTGAATAATATTTTTGTTCAGATGAACAGGGGTACCAGCAGCAAGATCGTCGCGCAACTGCTGCAAGTACTCAAGTGTACTGCGCGCCTTGGGGTTGGCCTTGGCTTCTTTGGTTAGGCGGGCGAGGCGAGTCTCGATAGTCTGGATGTCTGCTAGCATGAGCTCGGTGTTAATGATATCGATATCGCGCTGCGGGTCGACGGTAGTATCGACGTGGACGATATCGTCATTTGCAAAGGCACGGACAATGTGGACAATTGCATCACACTGGCGAATATGAGCGAGGAACTTATTGCCGAGCCCCTCGCCGCTGGCAGCACCAGCCACTAGCCCGGCGATATCGACAAAGGTCACAGTGGCCGGCACAACCTTCTCGGCGTGGTACATATCAGCCAGCACTGCTAAACGCTCATCGGGCACAGGCACAATGCCAGTGTTGGGCTCGATGGTGGCAAAGGGGTAGTTGGCTGCCAAAATATCATTGTTGGTGAGGGCGTTGAAAAGGGTCGACTTGCCAACATTGGGCAGGCCAACGATACCAATAGATAGACTCATATATATAGTATAGCAGCGCAAGGGAGAAATCGGCAGGAGAGAAGAGGAAAATGCGAGGAATGTGGATGCATTGCGCTTTATATAATTATAAAGTAAGGCTCTTTCGTCATTGGTGTGCTATTTTGCTTCATTACAAGATAAGCCCTGCGCTATCTCACGCTCACCCTCCTCACACTCCCTCCTCAGGAACACTACAAGAGGTCGACACCTCCCAGGTATCGACCTCTTGCGTTGGGCTGAAAACCGGTCATTACGACCGGTTTTTCACACTCCATCGGATGAAGTGATAGGGAGGGTGAGCTAACGATATTTATGAGCTATATAAGGATATATAGCGATGTCTCTGCCTTGCGTCATGAACACAGTGCACAATTGCCCTAACTTTGCTATAATCATAAGCATGACATTTGTACATTTTTGTCGCCAATCACTGGTGCGTGCTGGCCTGATGGGGCTGCTGTGCGCTGTGGGGGTGAGTGCGGCACTGGGTGGGCTGGTGGCAGCTCGGCCCAACAATGAGGTAGAGGCGAAGTTGCCCGAGCTCTGCCGCAGTGGCAGTCCCTGTGCAGTAGTGTGGTTTTCGCAGCCTGGCGAGCGGAATTATTATAAGTCGGGTATCTCGATCGACCACAACCAAACCGGCCTCGTCGATATCGTCATTCGTGGCTCGGGCTACTCGGGCAATCGCTCAGGTCCCTTCGACATTAGCTCGATGCACCTCGACCGCAACATGAACTGGAACTACAACCGTAATAGTCGCATCAAGAACGTCCAGTCGAGCGTGATGTACCGTGGGCGCGTCAGTGGCCAAAACCAATACACTAGCCAGGGGGGTGAAGTGCGAGCGCAACTCGACATTGGCCAGTTTGATATCCCGGTGGGGCAGTCGCGTACGGTGGGGGTGGGCTTGTATAGCTGTATCTCAACTGATGGCGGGCGTACCCTTGCCGCCAGCGAGAATATTGCCTGTGGTACGAGTGATGTGAAGGTGACGATCACGCGGCGCATCCCACCCTGGACGATCAATGGCCAAAGCTATGTGGGCAAGCAGTGGCCTGGCACGCAAAATATGCAAAAATCCGTCCGAGCCTTTCCGGGTGAGCAAATCTACTGGGCGCACGACCTGCGCAACAACGGCCCCAACAGTGCAACCGTATCGGTGGGGATGGATGGCACCGGCTTTGCCAATAATTACAGTGGTGGGCATAGCCTCGCGCGCAATGTGACGGGCCAGTCTGGACAGCTCTTTTATACGGTGTATCCGAGTGGCGGCATGACTGACCGCTTCACGAGTTATCGTATCCAAACGAGCGACGTTGGCCGCACACTCTGTCAACGGATATCGTGGTCGCCTGGCATTGCTGGTGACCCAGCGTGGCGGCGCAGCGACCCAGCGTGTGCTAGTGTGCACTCAGATTTTGAGCTCTATCCATCGGCCACAATTGATGGCAAGAAGCTTGCGACGCTGGAGGGTGGGAATATTGCGCCCAGCCGGATTGACGAATCCATCCACAACACTGGTGCAAGCCTCGACAAAGACCGAAGCGAGAGCGAAGCCGCGGCCTACCAGTTTATCGTGCGAGGGCAGCACCGCCAGCAGTTCCTTGGCAGCTTGAGCAGCATCTTCGACCGTGGGGCGGCAGTGGGCTATCCCTATGCCCTGGGTAGCTACAGTGGCAGTGATACAGCGTGCACCTGGCTGCGCGGCAAGCAGCCGATCGACTGCACCAACGAACCCACCTTTCGTGAGAACAAAAAATATCTCGACAGCCACACGCGCCTGAATGACACCAAAGATATCAACGCTGCCGATGCCAAGGTAGGGGATATGATCTGCCGCATTGTTGCTATCAAAGATTATAACTATAAACATACCGACGGCAACGAGCGCCGCATTTCCTCGCCCGCCTGTGTAACGGTAACAAAGCTACCGTGGGTGCAGATCTGGGGTGGCGACTTGCGCGTCGGCAACGGCATTGGCGCGGCGAGTGGTAATGGCGATGCACAGATCGTCACCCTCAAGACAACCAAAGATGGCAATATGTACGGCAGCTGGGCTGAGTATGGCATGATGGCGCCGCAAAATGGCGGCAAAATCCTCTCTGCCACCGGTGGTGTGCTGTCTGGCCGGCGAGGGTATGGTGGTGATTATGACCGCTCGAAGGATAGCCTTGCCTTTGCTAATACCACCACGCCAGCTGGTCGCTGGGCACCACCGAGCAATGTGAAAGTACCAAGCTTTGGCCGAGGTACAGCGGCTAGTACATCGATTGATGTCGGGAGCTTTGCTGGCCACAATGTGCGCACCGTCAATGGCGATGCCACCATTCACGGTACGCTGCCAGGTAGTAGCACACTGGTAGTGGAAGCAAGCGGCACAGTGACGATTGATGGTGACCTGAAGTACGGCGCTACCACTGTTGATGACGCCACCAAGCTTTCGCAGCTCGTCATTAAGGCCAAGAATATCGTCGTCCGGCATAATGTTAAAGAAGTCAATGCTTGGCTGATTGCTCAGCCAACCGGTGGCAGTGGGGGAGCCATCTCCACCTGCGACGAAATCCGTCACGTTGGTGCGTATTTCAATGGCCTCACCGCCGAGACCTGCAAAGAAAAGCTCACCATCAACGGTACCATCATGGCGCGCCAGCTCCAATTGCGCCGCACCTTTGGCGCCGAGAAGGACAACCTCGCCGAAGCTGCTGAGGTACTCAACCAACGTGCCGATGTCTTTATGTGGGGCTCGCGTTACAATAAAAACAACGACCTGCCCATCACCACCGCCACCACAACAGAAGCCGCACCGCGGTTTTAGCTCAGGTGTAGTCATGGTTAAGAACTCTTTATCTTTCTTTGCATTATGTCGAGAAATAGTGGAGAGCGTGAGATTCGGCACATAACATATGAGCATCAACGCGCGATCGACATGTGAGATATCGATCCGCTAATATGTCTGATAAGGGTGAGGCGGGTAGGAAGTTTTGCAGTGCACGTTTAGCATATTTTCCTCCGCCAACCCCCTTGCCTAAACCAATGTCGCTTATGTATAATAGATGAGTATGAAGTTTCAAAAAGGGTCGGGCGATTTCTTTGCACTCGATATCGGTACCAATGCCGTGCGGGTTTTGCAGCTGGCACCAGCTGGCGATGAGTGGGAGCTCGTGGCACATGGCTATGCGCCCGTTGACCGCCGTATTACGAGCAGCGATGCACCAGAGTCGCGCCGTCGCCTGGGCGAAGTCATTATGACTGCCGTGGGCCAGAGTGGTATCAAGACGAAGAATGTTGCGATTGGCCTGCCATCAAATAAGACCTTTACAACAGTGGTCGATGTGCCGCAAGTCTCCGATGCCGAGCTGCGCGCCACGATGAAATACCAGATAGACCAATATGTGCCGATGGCGGATGATGCCAAGGTAGATTGGGTGCTGCTGGGGCCATCGCTCCACGCAAGCGACCAGCAAGAGGTGCTGATTAGCAGTGTGTCTAAGGGGTATAGTGAGGATCAGCTGGAGTTTATCGAGGGCCTGGGGCTGAATGTGATTGCTATCGAGCCCGACCCAATTGCGATGGTGCGGGCCTTTGCGCCGCCTCAGCAAGCGGCAAATGGTGCCGCGGTGATGCTGATCGATATTGGTGAACTCTCGACTGACCTTGCCATTATCTACGGTGGGGCACCGCGCCTCGTTCGGACTATTCCGTCTGGTGTCAGCAGTCTCGTCAAGTCGGCAGTGCAAAACCTCAGCGTCCAGGAAGACCAAGCTCGGCAGTTCATTCTCAAGTTTGGTCTGGCGGAGGATAAGCTCGATGGGCAGGTGGTGCGTGCTATTGAGGGTGCGCTGGATAACTTTGCGAGCGAGCTTATTAAATCAATCAAATTCTTCCAGACGCGCTACGCCAGCGCCCAGGTGTCGAGTATTACACTGACGGGCTTTGGCGAGATGATTCCACATCTCAGCGAGTATGTTGCGGCCAAGGTAGAGGTTCCGACCGCCCCTGGTAACCCCTGGCATGGTATCCATATGCCGCAGACGAGCCAAGAGCAATTGGCTAACGTCGCACCAGAGTTTGCCACAGCAGTCGGCCTAGCAAAACGGAGGAACGACGCATGATAGAGATTAACCTCATTCCTGATGTTAAGCGCGAATACCTGCATGCCCAGCGCATGCGCAATGGTGTGATATCGCTCTCCATTCTCGTGAGCATCATCGCTGGCGCAGCGGTGGCGCTGCTGGTGGTGTATGTTGGTACGCAGAGTGCCCGCGAGTGGCTGACCGACAATGAGATCAAAGACCAGTACGGCAAGATTAGTAGTGTTAAAGATGCTAACCAGATCGTCACCATCCAGAACCAACTAGCTCAGCTCTCCTCGATGCACAAAGACAAGAGTATTGACTCGCGTATCTTCGATGTGCTCAGTGCTATTAACCCTGCTGCGCCCAATGATGTGAAGATGTCGACCGTCAGCCTCGATCCGTCTGAGACGAAGCTCTCCATTGAGGGGTCAGCCGCCAACAGCTTTGAGGCGACAGACAAACTCAAGAAAATGATCCTCAATACCAAGCTGAGCTACACCGATGGCGATAACCGTGTCCAGACCGTCAAGCTGGCCGACGATGTCACCGTGAGTGATACCAGCTATGGCGAGGACGCCAGTGGGGCTAAGGTGCTGCGCTTCAAGCTGACCTTTACCTACCCCAAAGAGCTTCTCGCTAATAGCTCCAAGAATCTGCGCATTGAAGCCCCAACTGGTAGTACTAATGTGACCGACTCGCGCCTGCATGTGCCCGATAGCCTCTTTACGCCCAAGGCGACCAACAAGGAGAAGAACTAGATGAGTAAGAAAGACGCCGCCATCCACAAGCGCCAACAGATCGAACAATCCAGCCGAGTGATGTTCCTCTGGGTGGCTGGAGCCTCAGTAATTGTGGGTTTCGCACTGGTGATATCGTGGTTTTTGGTGCAGCAAATTATCTTTAAAGAGCGGGTGCTTGGCGAGAAAAATAACACTGCTGCCGTACTCAAGAACAACAACGACGCAGTCGAGAAGCTACGTGGCGAGCTGAAGGTACTGGAGACCAACTCACACCTCAATGCCAGCCGCATCAACAATGATGAGAAGGCGCTCCAGGTGGTGCTTGATGCTCTGCCGGCGGAGGATAATGCGCTCGCGTTGGGTGCTTCGCTCCAGTCTAAGCTGGTCAATGGTGTGGCAGGAGTGTCACTCGATTCGCTTAATATCGACCAAACGGACGACAGCGAGTCATCAAATAGCACTGGTGCAGCCGCTAGTAATGGCAACTTGCAGTCCATTCACTTCACCATGGAAGTATCGGCCAGTAACCCCAACGCTCTGCGTGAGCTTTTGCAGCGCTTCGAGCGCTCCATCCGCGTGATCGAGATTGACCGCATGACCATTGAGCGGACCGACAGCAAAGTCGCCATGAAGATCTCGGCTCATGCCTACTACTCACCAGCCAAAACCATCGAGCTAAAGAAAAAGGACATCAAACCATGAAGAAGACCGACATCGCAATGATTATCTTGATCGCTAGTATATCAGTAGTGGTGGCGTTTTTTGTGGCCAGTAGCATTCCATTCTTGCAAATGCCACAGCGTGGCACCAAGGTAGAGACAGTCGAGAAGCTCTCGGATACGATTGATGAGCCAGACAGTGCAGTGTTTAACAAGGAGGCGATCAACCCAGCGGTCGAGACGATCATTGGGCAATCGCAGCAGAAATAACAGAGGTAGCGTGTGGCACTGATGACAAGTGATATGCAAGAAAAACTCACCACACTCCTCGTTGACGAAGGGCTGATCACGCGCCAGCGCCTTGATGATGCCACCAAGCTGGCCCGCGAGAGTGGCCGGCCACTATTGACTGTGCTAACTGATGAATCGGCGATCGATAATGAGCTGCTGACCCGGGCGATTGCCCATGTGTCTGGTGTGCCGTATGTCAATCTCACCAATACGATTGTCGACCAAGACATCCTCACGCTTTTGCCATCGGATATTGCCGAGCGTTTCATGGCGGTACCACTAGCCGAGGTGCAGAACCGCTTGGCGGTGGCGATGATTGATGCCAACAACGTCCAGGCGGTCGATTACCTTGCCAACCGCGTCCAGCGCCCACTCAAGGTCTTTATGGCGTCGGAGGCTGGAGTGCGCCATGTGCTCGAGCAGTACCGCACCGACCTCAGTAGTGTGAACGTGGCAGCCCAAGTGTCGCAGGCCGAGGCAGCCGCTGAAGCGCGGGGCGATATCAAGACGATCGTCCAAGATTCGCCGATTAGCCGCGCCCTCAGCACTATTCTCGAATACGCCGTAAAGAGCCGCGCCAGCGATATCCACATCGAGCCGCTCGAGAAGTCGCTCAAGATCCGCTGCCGCGTCGATGGTGTGCTGCGCGAAGTTATGCAATTACCTAAGAGTATTGAGCCAGCACTGGTAAGCCGGATCAAGATCCTGTCTGAGCTGAAGATCGATGAGCACCGCATCCCGCAGGATGGGCAATTTGCCGTCAAGGTGGCAGATAAGGAAGTTGACCTCCGTATTGCCATTAGCCCAGTGGTGTGGGGTGAGCAGGTAGTGATCCGTCTGCTGGATAAGACTGGCACATCCTTCGAGCTCGAGCAGATGGGCTATGCTGGGCGCGCCCTCCGGCTCATTCGCCAGGGGATCCACCGCCCCAACGGGATGATCCTCACCAGTGGCCCGACCGGTAGTGGTAAGTCGACCAGCCTCTATGCACTGATCAAAGAAATCAAGGACGATACCATTAACATCGTCACACTGGAAGACCCGGTGGAGTACAAAATGGAGGGAGTCAACCAGATCCAGGTTAATAGTGACGTTGGCCTTACCTTTGCTAATGGTCTACGCAGTATTCTCCGTCAAGACCCTGATGTGGTGATGGTGGGGGAGATCCGCGACAACGAAACGGCCAACCTCGCCGTCCAGGCAGCACTGACGGGCCACCTTGTCTTTAGTACGCTCCACACCAACTCGGCAGCGGGGGTGCTGCCGCGCTTGCTCGATATGCATATCGAGCCATTCCTCATCGCTAGCACCGTTAATACCATCATTGGCCAGCGTCTGGTACGCCGGATTGGGCCGCAGCACGAGAATTATTGGTCGAACCCGCTCGAGACAGAGATGATCCTCAGCACTGTCGGGCATCTCTTGCCCAAGACCAAGGCAGAGGCAGCCAAAATCTCGGCCGACCTTGGCTATACCGACTTGCCGCTAGCTGGCCAAAAATCCTACCGCTTAGTACGTGGGCGCGATACCGCCAACACGCCACGGGGCTACAGTGGCCGAGCCGGACTCTTTGAGGTGATGGAAGTGACAGAGGAGATCCAGCAGCTCATTACCGCCCGAGCGTCGAGTACCGAGATCCAGAAGAAGGCCATCGAGCAAGGGATGATCACGATGCGCCAAGATGGCTACCTCAAGGCGCTGCAAGGGATTACCACCCTGGAGGAAGTCAACCGTGTCACATCAGACATAGCATAAGAAAGGAACCAACAACAACCATGGAAAATAGAGAATTACGCATAGAAGTCCTGCTCGAGGATGTGGTGCGCCGCCGCGCCTCAGACTTGCACATTCAGGTGGGGCTGCCCCCCATGCTGCGCATCGATGGCGCGCTGACCCCTGTGGCGGGCTTTGGCCCACTGGACGAAGCACAGGTGGAGCAGCTCGTCTTTGCCATTCTCGACCAAGACCAGCAGCAGGTGCTGATGAAGGATAAAGAGTTTGACTTTAGCTTTGCCTTTGGTAATCTTGGGCGCTTCCGGGTTAATGCCTTTCATGAGCGGGGCAACTTGGCGGCCGCGCTGCGCTTGATCCCGAACGAAATCAAGTCTGTGACTGAGCTCGGTATGCCGCCCGTCGTCATGACCTTCGCCGACTTCCCGCGCGGCCTGGTGCTGGTGACGGGGCCAACTGGTAGTGGTAAGTCGACCACACTGGCTGCTTTGATCGATAAGATCAACACTGAGAAGTCGCACCATATCATCACCATCGAAGATCCGATCGAGTTTACTCACAAGAGTAAGCGCTCGGTGGTCGTGCAGCGCGAAGTGCACTATGATACCTACTCCTTTAGCGCTGCGCTGCGCTCCAGTCTACGCCAAGATCCAGATGTCGTGCTGATTGGTGAGATGCGCGATCTCGAGACGATTAGTGCTGCCATCACTATTGCTGAGACAGGCCACTTGGTGTTTGCTACCTTGCACACCAACAGTGCAGCGCAGAGTATCGACCGCATGATCGACGTCTTCCCGCCGCACCAGCAGCCGCAGATTCGGGCTCAGCTGGCTAATATCTTGATGGCAATCTGTAGCCAGCGCCTCGTGCCAGCCATCGGTGGTGGGCGAGTAGTGGCCGCTGAGGTCTTGGTAGCCAACCCAGCGGTGCGTAACGTCATCCGTGAGGGCAAGAGTCACCAGCTTGATGCCATCATCCAGACTGGAGCAGACCAAGGTATGCAGACGATGGATCGCACACTGGTGAGCCTGGTTCAGAGCGGCACTGTGACATATGATAGCGCCCGCGAGTTTGCGGTTGACCTCACCGAATTCGAGCGCTTAATGAGAGGATAATCAATGCGAAAGTTCAACTACGAAGCACGCGACAAAGCGACCGACACCATCATCAAATCTATCGTCCAGGCCGAGTCTGAGATGGCAGCGGCACGCGTTTTGACTGAGCAAGGCTTCGTTCCTCTCGATATCAAAGAAGTCGATGAGAGTGGTGGGCTCTTTGGTAGCCTGACGCGTCGTGTGACAACCAAAGACAAAGTGGTCTTTACTCGTCAGCTCGCAACACTAATCGGTGCGGGGCTACCTCTGTCGCAGAGCCTTCGTACGGTGCTTGAGCAGACAGAGAACAAGAAGTTACAAGAGATTATCCAAGAAATCATTGCCGATGTTGAGGGTGGTCGGCAGCTATCGGACTCCTTTGGTAAACATCCCGAGATCTTCGACAAAATCTACCTCTCGCTCGTGACTGCAGGTGAGGCCTCTGGTACGCTCGATCAAGCGCTCAAGCGGGTTGCCTCCCAGCAGGAAAAGGATGCCGCCATGGTGAGCAAGATTCGCGGTGCCATGACGTATCCAGCCATTGTCCTGGCGGTGATCATGGGAGTGATGCTCTTTATGTTGCTCGTGGTGGTGCCACAGGTTGAGAAGCTATATAGCGATATGCACAAGACGCTGCCATTCCTCACTGCGGCACTAATCGCTGTGGCGAAGTTTACTGCGACCTTCTGGTGGGCGGAGCTGATTTTGCTGGTGGGTGCTATCTACTTCATTCGCCAATATGCCAAGACGGGGCCTGGCACGCGCGCTTTCGACACGCTTAAGCTTAATATGCCCTTCGTCGGCAGTATGTTTCGCAAGCTTTACATGGCGCGCTTTACCCGTACTGGCCAGACGCTGCTTGCGACCGGTGTGCCTATGCTCGATATGCTCGACATTACCGCGACAGGGGTCAATAATACGATTATCGAGGCTTCTATTCGCCGGACTGCCGAGAAGGTTAAGGGTGGGCGAGCGCTGTCTGTCTCGCTGAGCCGTGAAGATTATATTTTGCCAATGGTGCCGCAGATGATCAAGATTGGTGAGCAGTCGGGTAAGATTGACGAAATGATGGGTAAGACTGCCCAAGTCTACGAAGACGAGCTAGACGAAGAGATCCGCAACATCTCCACCGCCATTGAACCTGTGCTGATGGTCGTCCTCGCCATCGTGGCTGGCGGTATGGTGGCGGCCATTCTCTTCCCGATATATAGCTTGGTAGGGCAGCTGACGTAGTGCTTGCAGCCAGAATATTGAATGCTTTGTTTTCTCTGTGCTAGCGCTCCCTCCCACACTTCATCCGATGGAGTGTGAAAACCGGTCGTAATGACCGGTTTTCAGCCCAACGCAAGAGGTCGACATCCAGCGAATGTCGACCCTTATAGTGTTCCGGAGGAGGGAGT
>CALEJV010000005.1 GCA_937898545.1 uncultured Candidatus Saccharibacteria bacterium
GAGATGTAGAGAGGTCTCGTGGGCTCGGAGATGTGTATAAGAGACAGGGTCAGGACGGCGTCGGGGGTCCGTGCGGTGCAGATTGTGCACTCCTCCCGGAAGGGGGCGCGCAGCATCGAGCACATTGGCTCGGCCCATGATGACGCTGAGCTGGCGGTGCTCAAGGAGGTCGCCAGGCAACGGCTCAACGCCGGCCAGCTCAGCTTCGACCTGCTGGGCCTGAACAGTGAGAACGACGCAGGTTCTGCGCCGCAGGAACCGGCTGGGACGGGGTGCGTGGCACCTATCACCTACCGAGGCGGGCCTGTCACCGGTGTCCTACGCGACAGTCAAGCGTCATCTGCCCAGCTACGCCGCTGAGGACTTCACCCGGAACCTGTCACGCCTGCTGGCCGGGTACGCCCGCATCGGCCGGGCCTCGCTGGTCCTGTTCGACGCGTATGACCCTGTACTTTGAGACCGACAAGGCCGACGGCTTTCGCGAGCCGGGCTTGTCCAAGGAAAGACGCCTGGAGCCGCAGATCACGGTAGGGCTGCTCACCGACGAGACAGGGTTCCCTCTGCGGGCCGGGACCTTCGAGGGCAACAAGGCCGAGACCGCCACCATGATCCCGATGATCAACGACTTCATGGACGCCTACGACCTCGACGACGTGGTGGTCGTGGCTGACGCCGGGATGATCAGCGCCGCCAACAAGCAGGCCCTGGAGAGGGCCGGTCTGTCCTACGTGCTGGGCTCACGCACCTCACGCGTCCCCCACGTGATCAGCTCCTGGCACGACAACCACCCCGACCAGGACGTCCCCGACGGGCTGACCCCGAGTCCCAGCCCTGGCCCGCCGGCCCCAGTGACCAGCGCCGCGACGAGACCATCTACTACCGCTACAGCGCCGACAGAGCCCGACGCACCCTACGCGGGATCGACACCCAGGTCGCCAAGGCCGAGAAAGCCGTCGCAGGAAAGATCCCCGTCAAGCGCAACCGCTTCGTGCACCTGTCCGGCGCCACCCGGAGCATCAACCGCGACCTGGAGAAAAGGGCCCGCACCCTGGCCGGGTGGAAGGGCTACGTCACCAACCTGCCCAACCCCGACCCCGAGACAGTCATCAGCGCCTACCACCGCCTGTACAACATCGAGAAGTCCTTCCGCATGTCCAAGTCCGACCTGCGAGCACGCCCCATCTACCACCACCTGCGCCAGTCCATCGAGGCCCACCTGACCATCGTCACCGCAGCCCTTGCCATGGCCCGCTGGCTGGAGACCACCACCGGCTGGTCCATCAGACGCCTAATCACCACCGCACGCCGCTACCGCACCATCACCATCAACATCGCCGGACACACCCTCACAGCCGCTGACCCCCTCCCGCCCGACCTCACCCAAGCCCTCCACAACATCCACCACGACACTAAATGAGCCAACTCAGGTTGAACGTTTCATGTCATTAATTCAAAATATGATGGTTGCTGACGTTTACTCGATTCACCGGCAGCTCACTCCACGTAGTGAATCAGTTGCCGGGTATGCGTCACCCATGTTCACGAAGCCACTTCAGAATGCCACGACCATCCGTGATTTCATCGGTATCAGTCCATTCCGTGCCGTCATCGTCGCGAACATGTGTCTCACGACGGATGCCGACGCCGTCTTCCATGAAGGTATCGGTCGTCGTTTCTATCCGCCGGTAGTATCCGTCTGACGACCAGTCCTTCCAGGAGTGTTCCCGAATCGTGCTGGTACCCGCATAACTGCCGTAGTCATCGACAAAGTCGCTCAGCTCCTGGGCTTCGTCGTCGCTGAGCCTCGTGGACGAAATATCGATGCGCTCTGAAATCTTGTCACGAAGCCGCTTCTTCTTACCGCGATCCATTAACCGCTCCTGCCCGTCCTGTGCATATTCAAGCCAGACGCCGAGGTCTGGCATTGGGTGACTTGATTATAGTAGCGCTGTACAGCAAGTCTCCACTTCGTTAGCCAAATCGCATTTTAAATGCTTTGTTCCGGTCGCCGTCATAGCAAAACCGCTTCCACCATATCTACTTACCAGCCGGCGACTTCATGCTTATTTTCTGTTGACTGGCCTCATATCCCCTGAATCACCTCTCTGCGATAGCCTTCCAATCGGCTTCTGTAAGCCAGTCATGGATCTGCTGACGATCACATATTACCGCAGGAAGCAAGTTGGTCAGAAACCGCGACTGTCGTTTGTTCGGAATGAAATCACCAGGTATAACAGAGCTCGAAGTCACAAGCACCCCATGCCGTGCCCTAGAGAGCATAACAGCAAGCGTCCGAGCTTCCTCACCCATCATGGCAGAATTATCGCCAGCCTGTATCGCTTGGTAGCTGGGTAGGTAGTCTTCCTCAAGACCAATGACCACCATCCAATCAAACTGCTGGCCCTTACCAGCGTGGCCAGTAAGCAGATGTACTCCAGCGCGAGTGATGAGTGAATCGTTGTCACCAATTTGAATGCGCTTCTGGATAGTATCTGGACTTAGATCCTTCTGCAAGAGATCCAAGCACCAGTCGACCGCACTCGAGAGTGCGGTTCGCTCATCGGGATCTTGCTCATTGTTAAAAGCAACGGCTTGACGAAGGAATGCCAGCTGATCATCTGCACTGTGGAACTCGGACAACGACAGCCCTCTCAACATGCTGCGAATCTTCTGCGCTATAGACTTATCGAGTACGCCGTCATCCCAAATACAGTATGGGAGACCACTAGCTGCGATTGTTTCGTCGACAAGTTGGCGTCTCCGCTTAAGGCGTGCAGAAATGCCGATTCGTTGCTGCGGCGCCCGTTCAAGAAACAAGATACCTTCGCAAAGTTGTGTGATATAACGAGCTTCTTCGTGCGCATTGTTAAAACGCAAGATTCCTGCCAGGCCACCGCTTGGCCATGAAACTGGGTCAGCTGCCGTCAGCGTCTGCCCACCAGTCAGACTATTGAGCGAGTTAACCGCAGTCAGAACAGCTGGCGACGAGCGGAATGACTCGGCAAACTCGATGGTTTCAGAGCATTCGGTTTCTAGTTCTTTCTTGACGTACTCAGGCTGAGCGCCGGCAAAGGCGTAGATCCCCTGAGCTAGGTCGCCTGCATAGGTGGTCTTCTTGTAGCCAATGCGTTGGACGATCCGCAGTTGCTGTGGCGTCAAGTCCTGGAATTCGTCGACGATGATCGCCCCAAAGTGCCGCTGGTAGAGCGCTGCCACCTCATCGTTGGCAAGGATCAACTCAGCAAGCCTCGGCAGATCATCGTAGGTCAAGCGGCCCTCGGCTTGGCGCTGCTCTTCAATCATCAATGCGTACTGATTACCCGAACGCTGAAGTTCTACCAGAACTTCCTTATCAGTCAGTCCTTGGCGCTTTGCAGAGCTAATATCGCTCTTTACGTTGTTACTCAATCCTTTAAGATTTAATGCACGACAACGTTCACCTACCCAATCGCTCTGCGGCATCGTCAACGTCTTCGGGTCAAGACCAATAACATTGCTATGAGCTTGGATGATCCTGGCGGAGAGCCCATGGAAGTTGCACACGGTGACCGTCTCACGCATCTCGCGTGGCGTGAGGTAGCGACGCAAGCGGTCGTGCATGTTGTCACGTGCACGATTAGTGAAGGTCGTTACCAGAATACGCTGCGGTGCCTTAACGGCCTGTCGATTGAGCAGGCCTTTCACGCGCAATGCCAAGGTCTCCGTCTTACCACAACCAGCAGGTGCGATGATGAGGAGCGAAAGCCCTTCGTGATCTAGGACTTGCGCCTGTTTTGGCGTTATGTCTAGCACTTCAGGCACTCTCGATGTTGTTGAGCAGATCCATGATGCTTTTTATTTCTGATGCGGAACTTTCATCGAGAAGTTGGCTTACAATTGACGCAGCTGCTACCTTATGATTTGGGTGCCGCCTTGGTTTAAATCGACAAAATTCGGCGATGTCTTCATCAGTAATGGTGTTGTTATTGAACTTAGTTTTTAGCTCTTGTTGTTTCTTTGTTTCAAACATACCTGAAGATAATAACTCAGAAACGAGAGTGTTTCGATCAAGTGCCTGCACATATTCATCTTCGAGATCTTTTAGCGATACCCAAACGGAGTTTTGTTCGAATTCATCCTGTCGAATGTTGAGATACTTGGGGACATCAGGAACTGCATCTTCATCTATGAGTATCGACGTAGGAATATCGAACCCGTCTGCACCAAACAGACTCCACACGTGCTTCATATTCTTGCAACCACCTACCTCCATGATCGTCACCCCAAGACGATCTAGCTCACGCCCAGTAAGTTCTGCGACTCGCTCGAGAACGATGCGATCCGATATGCCTTCTACAAATATGATATGGCGCGCTGTCAACGGCTCCAGTTTATCTTTGACCCACCAGGTGAGTATCAGCCGCTGATCGTTGTTGAGTAGCCCCTGCGCCGGCTGAACAACTTTGCCATGGGCCTTGACAGAGACAATGCACTCAGGATCAAACGCACTCACAATATCCGGCGAGTGCGTCGCGATGATCTTTTGATTTCTCCCATTCTTCAACAGCCGCGCTAAACTACGCTGACTGCTAGGATGGAGATGAATCTCGGGTTCGTCGATGGCGACGACATTCGCGCCATTCGAGATCAGGTCGTACAAAGCAATTGCATAGATGGCACGCTTACCGTCCGATTGCTCACTGATCGACTTATCGTTGACATGAAGCCGCACACCGTCCAGCACTTTGTTGTCAGCAGCAGCCCCAGGAACAAAAGTCAGATCGTTTTGTGCAACTCTCTCTGGCAAGGCCGTACTGAGCTGTTCAGACATCCTCTCCCGAAGTTTAGTGAGTACATTTGAGCACTGGAGCTGGCCACGAATCGCGTCGATCAAGCCATCAAAGTCGGCTTGCTCGTCGCCAAGTTCGACACCAGCCAGCACGTCATCAAATAGAGAATGGCGATCGTCACTCATATTTCGGGCACGATCGTTGGCGTTGAGCAGTGTCCATCCGATCGCTTGGAGTTGGTTGCGTGAGATCTGTCGTCCGGTGTTCTTGTTCGGTGCAGTGCGCGTTATCGAAAGCGTCTCATTGTCGTCAAAGCTGGCTTCAAGACGGATCGTGAGTGTCTGCTCTTTCTCACCGTTTGGGTCAACCGTGATCTCATCGGGAAATAATGCTTGTTCGGTATTCGAGAACTCACAAAGATCAGCTTCGACAACAAAGGGCCGTCCCGATTCGCGAAGATCCTCAGGTGTGATCTGGTTGTACAGCTGCCCGGTGCTAGCACCTAGCAAGAGGTCAAGGCAGCGCAACAGCGACGACTTGCCGACGTCATTTGGGCCAATAAGCACCATGTGCTGGCGAACCTCCAGTTCAAGATCCTGGAGACGGCGGTGGTTTTCGACTTTAATTCGCGTGAGACGCATAATGTTCCTTTATTTATTGATGTGCTTGAGGGAGCACCGAACACAGAGCGATTTATGTGACGCTTGTCCTTGTGTAAATCTCTCCATTGGTCGTCATTGTCCACGCATGAAGTAGCACACCGACAAGATAACGCTCCAGTAAGCCGCCCCTGTTGCGCCGTGACAAAACTGCAACATTCTGCGGCCCTGAGACACTAACCTTTCAAAGTGTACTATAAAAGTGCTAAAATTAATAATGTAATGTCCGATGTCGAGCCATCTCCCTACCATCGCCTCCGTCGGCTCAAGGCCGCCCTGTTGGCCGTCTCCTTCACTCTGGCTGGCATCCTCCTCATGATGCTCAACGCGTGGCTGACTCCGCTGCAGCTGGGAAGTTGGCAGTGGCTGCGTGCCCTGCCGCTGGGCGAGCTGGGTGGGACGCTGTTTGGTGCGGGGCTGCTGTCGACGTTCTTCGAGTACACCTTCCGGCGGGATCAGGAGGCGCACACGCTGGCTCGCTTCCGCCAGATCATCCGCGAAGAGGCTCCAGCGATGCGCGATGCAGTGGTGGAGGGCTTCGCCATCCACCCAGAGGACTTGAAGCGCGTGGCCACGCCGGAGCTGCTGGACGACATCGCCGCCAACGTGATGGCCCTGCGCCTGGGCGATGAGCAGTTCGCCCGCGAGATCTACCGCGACATCCGCGACCAAGCCATCCGCGCCGCCGAGCGGTGGTACGACGTGGCGGTGCGCGTTCGGCTCTCTACTGCAGTAGAGAGGAGTACCGCAGGTACTCCTCTGTTCGACGTCACCGTGGAGTGGGAATACACCACCATCCCCAGCAGTGCCACCCGGCGCTTCGCGTGCGTATTTGACCAAGATGAGTACAACGAGCTCCGCCAGGACGTCCCAGCCACCTCCACCTGGTTCATGGCACCACGCCCTGGCATGGACGCCCGCCACCGGGAGGCATACGAGCTGCTGGAGCTGACCGTCGATGGCCGGCCACAACCCATCCGCCGCAGTACCCGTGCTACCGGCCAGACTTACAGCGTCGACCTGGACGAAGAAGCCAGGAGCGGCGAGCCAGTCCGTATCCGCCAGGTCCTCCGCACCATCACCCCACAGTGGAGCCACCGGCTGTACTTCGCCGTTGCGCAGCCGACACGGGGCTGGTCGCTACGCCTGGACTACACCGACACCAGCATTGCCGAAGTCCAGGTCAGTGACACGATGGCGACCACGCCGGCTTCCAGCGTCGTCCATTCGCCGGAGGCTGTACCAGGCAAGGAGATCACGGTCGAGACCTCTAGCTGGCTCCTCCCCCAATCTGGCGTGGCCTTCACGTGGGCAACCAACGACGAGCTGCCCCAGACCAAGCAGCCTGAGGCAGTCGCCTCCTCGAGAGAGGGATAGTTGCTAGAGATAGTCAGCTTCCGCCGTTCATCTCATCCACCTCCTCACCTGCTCGACCGCTACGGACAGCCACAGGATACATCGTCTTGAGATACATAGTCTCTGGATTGGGAGTCTTCGGCCGGTTGAGATGGAACCGTGCCTACCGACCGCAAGCCGCCGCTCTCACCAGCCACTGGTGAGTTCGGCCGGCGTGTGCGCGCTCGCCGCGAGCAGCTGGGCCTGTCGCAGGAGAAGCTGGCCGAGCGCACCACCCTGCACTGGTCGTACATCGGCCAGGTCGAACGCGGCCAACGCAACCTCAGCCTCCACAACATCCTCCGCATCGCCCACGCCCTCGACACCGACGCCGGTGGGTTGGTGAGTGGGTTGGAGGTGTCGCCAAGTTGACCTTGAATGATCTTCAAGGCTGACGGCACCGCTCTCACCGCAGTTGCCATCACTCCTCGCGAGCAGCCGCCAAGTGGCGCCCGATGGTCATGCCACTGAAACCCAGCCGCTCGGCGATCTCAGCGATGGTCAGGCCCTGCTGGCGGAGGAGGATCGCCTGAGCACGGTCTTCGTCAGTGAAGCGGTGGCTGCGCTCCAGCCCTGCCTGCCCGCGCAGCCGGTAGACCGTCGAGCGGTTGACACCCGTCTGCCGGACGATCTCCTTGACTGGGACGCCGGCGCGGTACAGGTCGACCACCTGCTGGCGCTGCTCGGGCGTGAGAGGCCGGAACTTCGTCTGCTTGATGCGGCCAACCGTGCGCGGCGACCGTGACGCTGTGTCGGGCGCATCACTCTCACCGTTCGGCCGCTCCCCCACGCTGGTGGCTGGTGTGATGCATCGTCGTTGCAGGGGCTCGTTTACTGGCTCTGCCGCATCTGGCCCGGGAGAGGCCCCGGGCTCGTCCGCATCGCCCACCGTGCCATCCGACCCGTCAGTAGCCGGCGGATGCGCTACATTGGGGCCGGTACACACCTGGCCGCCCTCACCGGCGGCCAGCTTCCTTCGGAAGTCCAGCAGCACCATCAGATTGTTAGAGTCAATGGTGCGGAGTTGTACCAGTTCTGTTCTATATCACCCAGCTTAGTCTGGGTTTCTTTATACGGCACTATTTACTATTCATTTTGTGGCCGCACCATACAAAAAAGGGTTAGCACACCGCTAGCCCCTTTTGTTACACTACCACCATAATAGCTATTAGTTAGCGAGAATAATAGTATGTCGATGACCGCATCGGCCTAGTTGTGTTTGTTGTGTCCCACAGCACAACCACCCCAGCTGCCAGCAAGATCAAGAAGACAACAATAGCCACTGCCGCCAAGATAAGGCCAACAATATAGGCGATCTTAAGCCCCTGCGCCCACGTCTTGTCGCGCTCGGTCGCAACGTATGGCGTACCATTTGCATCTGCTGTGGTACTCGTCAGCAAGAAGAAGTCGACGATACCCCAGACAGATAGGACAAACAGCCCCAACAGCGAAACAATATTAACATACGGCACAACTGATGTTACCGTACAGCCCACTGCAATCCAAAAGCGGATTTTACCCAGCTCGTCGCCACGGTACCAACGAGCCAAGCCATACTGCCCCATAAACGCAGCGAGAGCGACAACCGCCAAGTAGTTGCGCGGCGAAGTATCGACCGGTGCAGCTGTGGCAGCTGGTACGACCGGTTGGCTGGCAGCTGGAGCTGTGTGCGATGCTGCCTCAGTTGGTGGTGTTGGTTGTACTGTAGGTTGTTCGTTTGCCATTGCTATTCTCCCGATTAAACTCTCTTGCCCCATGGTAATGCGTTTTTGGCAAAAAGACAAGCAAGCGCGAGCAGTGCAGTAAGAGAGACTTTTAATTCACTCCACGACCTCTTGACAGAACCCCAGGCTATCCGCTATAGTAAAAGGGCTTTGCACGGGTAGTGCAAGCACGACATGGGCCAGTAGCTCAGCTGGTTAGAGCACCTGCCTCTTAAGCAGGGTGTCGAGGGTTCGAGCCCCTCCTGGCCCTCCATAGTATGTAGTCCTCGGTATTGCCAGAGGACTGTTTGCTATAGAGACACCTATTACAAGTATTAACCATTATATTTACGAAAGGACTACACCCTATGCCTACTCCATCGCTCAACGGCCGCGAGCTCGCAAGCTTCATCAAGCAGCGCCAAGCCCGCCAAGTACGCCACCTACGCCAAGCGCATGGTATCACCCCCAAGCTGCTCATTATCACTCCGCTTAACGCATCGGGACCAATCAATGCCTACGTGCGCTACAAGCAAGCCTACGCCGCCGACATTCTCGTTGAGACAGAGGTAGCGCCAACCGCCGAGGCAAATATGCCAGCTGCGATCGACCGAGCAAATAATGACCCCCACATTCACGGTATCATCGTCCAACTGCCGCTCAACGATCCGTCACAAACAGACGCCATCGTTCAGCGCATCTCCCCCGCCAAGGATGTCGATGGCCTGAGTGGCCCGCAAGCTGCCTATACGCCAGCAACAGCACAAGCGATCGATTGGCTACTGGCAGGTTACAACATTAGCCTCGACGATAAGCAGCTCGCCATCATTGGGCGAGGGCGGTTAGTAGGCGCACCACTGGAGCGGCTGTGGCGCGACCGTGGCTTGGCTGTGACGGTGTGTGACCGTCAAACACCCAATACTACAGAGGTCATCGCCACAAGCGACATCGTCGTTACCGCTACTGGCCAGCCCCATCTCATTACAGCGGATATGGTCAAAGCAGGTGCAGTGGTCGTTGATGCTGGCACAGCAAGCGAAGGCGGTGTTATCGTTGGCGATGTCGACCCAAGCGTGCGCCAGCGCAGTGATGTCACTCTCACCCCAGAGAAAGGCGGCGTCGGCCCTCTCACTATCGCTGTGATGATCGACCATGTAATCCAAGCGGCGCAGGCAACGATTGAGTCGAGAGAAGAGTAGTACTAGATTCCATAAGAGTCAGCAGTGCTTGCAGGCTTGTTATTATCTAGGTTTAGGTCGACACACCTTGCAGATATATATCATGGGTGATATATTATACCTATGGATATTCGTACTGACGTTTCACTCAAACCATATTTGACGATGCAGCTTGGCGGTAACGCCCATACTATGGTTGACCTCTATACCAATGATGATGTCGTGGCGGTGTGCACGATGGCCCACCAACAGCAGGCTGAACTCTTCGTTCTTGGTGGCGGGAGCAACACTCTAGCCCAAGACAGCGGCTTTGCTGGTATTGTGGCGCGCAACCGTATTCCAGGCTTCTCAATCATTACTGAGGATGATGAGTCGACGACGATTACCATTGGTGCAGGAGAGATTCTCGATGATGTCGTAGCAAGAACAGTGGCCAGTGGCCTGAGTGGCATTGAGGCGTTATCGGCCATCCCAGGCACAGCAGGCGCTGCGCCAGTGCAAAACGTTGGTGCGTATGGGCAGGAGATTGCCGATACACTTGTCTCGCTTGAGGCATATGATCGCCAGCAAGAGCGGTTTGTGTCGCTGAGTGCCGCCGACTGCGAGTTTTCGTACCGGCACAGCATTTTCCGGGGCCGCGAGATGGGGCGATATATCATCACAAGCATAACGCTCCGCCTACGCAAGGGTTTGCCGCAGCCACCCTTCTACCAAGCCGTCCAGGATTATCTCACCTCCCACGCTATAGCAGAGCCTACCCCGCAAGACATTCGCCAGGCCGTCATGACGATCCGCGCTAATAAGCTACCCGACCCAGCCAAGCTCCCCAATACTGGCTCGTTCTTCAAAAACGCGATTATTTCCAACGAGGCATTTACTCAGCTTCAGCAGCACTACCCCACGGTGCCACACTATGCCCTGGCCGATGGGCGCATCAAGGTGCCATCGGGCTGGCTCATTGAGCAAGCGGGGCTCAGAGGCAGTGTTCTCCACGGCATGAAAGTACACGATAAGAATGCAGTCGTGCTCATCAATCAATCGGCTACCAGCTACCACGATCTTGCTGCCGCTCGCGAGGAGATTATTCGCACGGTAGAGGAAAAATTCGGCATCACCATTGTGCAAGAACCACTCGAGATGCCAGCGGCGTGATGAGTCAAATAGCACATAGTACCTGTAGATGCCTTTGTCTTTTTACCCTTGTTCATCAATAATTTTTGCGATACATATATAGTCAAGAACATAAAATTGACTATATGTTCTTGAGTATTTGCATCTCACTACTTTTGTTTGTTCTCTGCCAGCTTTGTATTTCTCTCCTATCGGACGAGCACGAAGTTCATTTCCTCCTACTAGAGAATTCTTTTCTTATTACCCCCTATTCGGTAGCCTATGGGATGCAGTCGAGACAAAGCAAGCCATAATCACCTCGATTCACCTTCTCACCTCTTGCACTTTTACCCCAAAACCCTTATGCTAATTGCATGAGGGTACAACGCGGGTATACAATCGTGGAAATTATTATTGTGCTGGCAATTATGCTGGTGCTGCTAGTGCTGGGCGTGGTGACGCTCAATAATGCGCAGCGCTCCTCGCGTGATACCGCCCGCACCACCACTGTAGAGACGGTGGCGCGCAGCCTTGAATCCTTCTACAACGGCGATGCAACTGGTACGTCGGGCGAGCAAGGTCACCGCTACCCGTCGGCCGAGCAGTTTCTATCCTCACTTGATAGCACGGCAATTCGCCACATCCTCCCTGGACTATCTGAGGATAGCTACCAGTACCCATCGCGCAGTGGTCAGCAAGCGCTCTTCGTCCAGTCGCCAAGCAATGGTATTAGCAAAGATAGCGCCACAGTCGATCGCTTCGTCTACGAGCCGCGCGCCCGCGATGGTTCGCTCTGCGTCACCACCAGTCAAGAGTGTAGCCGTTTCTTCCTCTACTACCGGCTAGAGCGCGCACCAACAGTAACGATAACCATCACGAGCAACCACCAATGAAGCGTAGTTCGGATGCTGGCTTTACCTTAGTAGAGATGTTGGTGACGATGGTGCTGGGCGTGCTCTTTGTTGGGACGCTCTATCAGCTGTATATTGTGACGATCCAGAGCGCAACGGAGGCCAATCGTGATGCCAAGGCAAGCATTGTGGGGTATGAGCTGCTCCGCCGCGAAGTTGGCGATGGCACACCAACGCCGTGCACAAACCGCGCGGCCAATCGCAATCTCACGACCGACCACTCACTCGATACCGATGGCTTGCCTCAGCCCGTTAATGCCACCATCGTCGTTGATTGCCCATATAGCACTACCGCGCCACAGATAAGCCGTGTATCGGTAACGGTACGCTACGGGCAAGGCTCTAGCCAATCGGAGGTTCGCCATGCGATTCTCAGCAGCCACTAATATACGAGAGCGGATGCAGCAGCTCATCCGCCGCATCTACCCTGCGCGGCACCAACAGCGTGGCTTTACTGTCGTGGAAATGCTGGTGGTGATTCCGATTATCGTGGTAGTGGTTGGCGTGTTGGTTGCTGCCCTGGTGGGGTTGCTGAGCTCTATCGTCATCTCCAACCAGCGCGGTGCACTGACGTATGCTATGGAAGATGCGCTTGACCAAATCGAGCAAGATGTCCGCCTAGCGACAAAAGTCGAGAGCAAGGCCGTCGCAGCCAACTGGGCGCAGCACTTCGCGGGCGATAACGTCTTGATCCTTACCCAATACGCCACCGATCGCAACCCCTCCGACACCCAGCGTGAGCTCATCTATCTCAATAGCCAAGCCAGCCCCTGTCGCACTCAAGCTGACCTAGCCGCCAAGCTCTACCGCACAAATAACCCACTTACCATCAAGGTTGTCTACTTTGTGCAAGGTACTACCCTTTGGCGGCGAACTATCGTGCCAAGCCAATACGAATTCAATGCTACCAACCCCAGCAACAACACGATGTGTGGCCAGCCCTGGCAGCAAAGCACTTGCAACTACACTGGTGGCCCTTGCAAAGCGCTCGATACACGCGTCGCGAATAATGTATCGAGCATTCGCTTTGGCTATGCAACGGGTTTTAATCAAGCAGCCAGCACTACGCCAAATGATAGCACCACTGTCGTCTCTGCCACAGTAGATATCGCTGCTCTTAGTACTGGCCAGACCATCCACGCCCGAGGGTCGATGCAGGCCCGGCGAATTAATAATTAGCTGAATCGAAAGAACAATAAGCAGTATATAGCTCAGGTATCCTAGCTATACTAGCGCACCATTAGCTACAATTCAGTCTATGCTAGTGCGCGTGCACTATCTCTGAAAAAATATTTTCATACATCTGTACTCAAAAAGCTTGTGTTTAATAAATGTTCGTAGTATGATCGTAATATAATCAGTAACAAGGAGGGGTAACTCTGTATGACAACAAAAACTCAACGTAACCTGCGCGGTTTCACAATTGTCGAGCTTCTCATCGTGATTGTGATCATCGCCATCCTAGCGGCTATTACCATCGTCGCTTACAACGGTATCCAGCAACGCGCTCGTGACTCTGCAGCCGCTGGCGCTGCATCGCAGCTCTCGACCAAGGTAGAGGCATGGAACAGCCAGAAGGGTGAATACCCAACAGCCGCGCAAGTCAGTAGCAATCTTGTTGACGATAAAGTAACTGAAGCAAAGATCGATCCAGACCTCAAGAAGAAGATCATCACATCTGGCACACCAAACAACGACACTCCTGTCTTGTATACCCAGTGTGGTAGTGGTAAGGGTGCAAAAATCACCTACAAGAAGGGCGACAAAACCGAGGATATCGTCCGAGGCAGCTGCTAAGCTTATCCTCCCAATCAACAAAAACACCCGCTCTCTGGCGGGTGTTTTAGATATACGGATGTATTACTACTGCGCCTAGCGAGACACAATTATCAATGACAGCGACAAACCTCTGACTTTTTGTCTATTCTGTTGGCACTGGGAAGTCCGCCAAGAACTCTGCAACATCGGTACGGAGCTTAGCTAGCTCTGCCTCATCATCACGGTGGTCGATGGCTTGCCGCATCCACTCAGCAATCTGCGGCATATGCTGCGGCTCTAAGCCGCGCGTTGTTGCCGCTGGCGTACCAAGGCGAATGCCACTAGGGCGAAATGGCGGCAGTGGATCATCAGGGATGGCATTAGCGTTAAGCGTCAGGCCGATCTTATCCATCGCAATCTCCGCCGTCTTGCCATCAATCCCAAAGCTTGTATGGACATCGGCCAAGATGAGGTGGTTGCTCGTACCACCCGTCACGAGCACAAAGCCGCGCTGCTGCAGCTCCTGTGCTAAGACAGCGGCATTAGCCACCACCTGTTGAGCATAGGCGCGAAAGGCTGGCTGGAGCGCCTCACCAAAAGCCACTGCCTTAGCGGCAATCGTATGCATATGTGGCCCGCCCTGAATACCAGGAAAGACCGCTCGATCGATGAGTGTCGGAATATTCTCGAGAGTCTTGGCTGGGCGCTTGAGTGGGTTACTCGCTACCCCTTTGCTAACGATGAGCCCACCACGCGGCCCGCGCAGCGTCTTGTGCGTCGTTGTCGTCATAACATGAAAGCCATAATCGAGGGGGTTCTCTGCCACTCCACCAGCAATCAGCCCCGCCACATGCGCCATATCGGCCATGAGCAAAGCGCCAACCTCGTGGCCAATCGCCGCAAAGCGCGCGAAATCCAGCTGGCGCGGATAAGCACTAAAGCCCGCCAGGATGATCTTTGGCCGATGTTCTTGCGCCATCCGATGTAGCTCATCGTAGTCAATCTCGCCCGTTCTCACATCCTTCATTTTGTAGCGAACAAAATTATACTCACGAGCACTATGTGTCACAGGCGCACCATGCGTCAGGTGACCACCATGACCCAGATCCATCGCGAGGATGGTATCGCCTGGCTCGCACCATGCAAAATACACTGCTTCATTCGCCTGAGCACCACTGTGCGGCTGGACATTGGCATGGTCAGCCCGGAAGAGTTGCTTGGCACGGTCGATTGCCAGCTGCTCTACTTGGTCGGTATACTGCTGCCCGCCATAGTAGCGCCGGCCTGGGTAACCCTCGCTATATTTGTTGGTAAAGACACTCCCAAGCGCCCGTAGTACATCACCAGAGACATAATTCTCGCTAGGGATGAGCTCCAAACCTTCGCGTTGGCGTTGCTGCTCACGGGTGATAAGGGTAGCAATAGTTGTTTCGTGCATGGGTAATACTCCTTGTTTGTTGGTTATATCTTAGGATTCGCTATGCACTTTTCATCAGATCATATGTGTAGTATAGCACAGCCACCCAATGTGGGGAGTTGCAGTACTTGACGACGTGCGTCTTGAGCTTGCGATAGCTCTCTTTTTCTCCAGTAGTATTGACGTGCTGTCGCGTCTCTTTGATATTACTCTCTGATGTGAAGACTAGGCACTTGCTCGTGCAGTAAATATAGGCCTTGCGCACGGCTAGTTGAAATAACAGAAAGGAGCTGATGGAGTTATTAGAAAAACTTCGCAGCCTAACTTCTGTATTTCTTTTTGCAGCACGAGATGCTTGTGTTTGACAATATATCACCGATGATATATTGTACAAGCATGGGAACAGCAAAATATCTCCGTAATATCGGAACACTCATCCAAGAAACCCGCCAAGCGCGCGGTATGACGCAGGCCGAGCTCGCTACAGCACTTGGCACGAGCCAGTCGGCCATCAACCGCATCGAAAAGGGTGGCCAAAACATCAGCTTAGAGATGATTGCTCGCATTGGCGAAGTGCTGAGTAGTGAGATTGTCCGTATCAACAAAGCTGGCAAAACAAACTTCGTCATCAATGGTGGTGGCTCGCTCCATGGCGAGATTGAGGTGAAGACCAGCAAAAATGCCGCCGTCGCCCTGCTCTGTGCCAGCCTCCTTAATAAAGGCAAGACGACACTCCGCCGAGTGGCACGGATCGAGGAAGTTAACCGGATCATCGAGGTACTCGAAAGCATTGGCGTGCGCTGCCGCTGGCTTGAACACAATGACCTCGAGATCATCCCACCACGCACCCTCCACCTAGACGAGATGGACATCGCGGCAGCCAAGCGCACCCGCAGTATTATTATGTTCCTGGGGCCATTGCTCCATCAATATGAGTCATTCCAAATCCCATTTGCAGGTGGGTGCAACCTTGGCACACGGACGGTGGGGCCACACATGGCGGGCCTCGCACCCTTTGGCCTCACTGTCGAGGCAACGACCGATTACTACCAAGCAACAGCCAACCCGCATATGGTTGAGCATGCTATCGTCCTTACCGAGCGCGGCGACACCGTCACTGAGAATGTCATTATGGCGGCAGCTCTCCACCCAGGCGTCGTGACAATTCGCAACGCCAGCCCCAACTACATGGTGCAAGACCTCTGTTTCTTCTTGCAAAAGCTTGGGGTGCAGATCGACGGCATCGGCACAACAACTCTCACCATCCATGGCGTCAGCGAGATCAACCAAACAGTCGAATATTGTCCGAGCGAAGACCCTATCGAAGCAATGAGCTTCATCGCAGCGGGTGTAGTGACGGACTCTGCTATCACCATCCACCGAGCACCAATCGAATTCCTCGAGCTCGAGCTGGCAGTGCTGCGCGGTATGGGCTTACAATATGAACTCTCCAGCGAGTACCCAGCGCGCAATGGCCAGACTCGCCTGGTCGATATTAGCCTGCACAAATCGACTCTCACCGCTCCACAAGACAAGCTCCACAGTATGCCCTTCCCAGGCATCAATATGGATAATCTCCCCTTCCTTGGTCTCATCGCCACGGTAGCAACGGGCCGCACTCTAGTGCACGACTGGAGCTACGATAATCGCGCCATTTACTTCACCGACCTCACTCGCCTTGGCGCACAAGTAGAGATGGTCGATCCACACCGCGTTTACATCAGCGGCCCTACCCGCTGGAAGCCTTCCGATGTCGTCGCACCACCAGCCTTGCGCCCCAGCGTCGTCGTGATGCTAGCGATGCTCGCAGCCCCTGGGCGCTCCATCCTGCGTGATGTATACAACATCAACCGAGGTTACGAAGACTTCGCTAACCGACTCAACACTCTCGGGGCGGACATCGAGACAACATGGGAATATTAGTCGCTTCTTAGCTTATTTCGCTATACCAAGAGAATCTCTCATAACGAGAGATTCTCTTGTTATATGTCGCATTGTGCGCAGACTTTGCATACCTAGAGCCTAAGTCTTAGAAGGTCTACTTTTTCACCATCAACCCCCCGTTCGCTAGTATTTTGTCTGATGAACTGCGAAGATCGATTGTTACCTCGCATAGCACGAGAAAATGAATGCAAAAAAGTAAGAGCGCACGAACAAACACATCAGACACATGCTTTGATATTCTGATGACAACCAAGTGAAGTCACCACTGAGCAGAATGAGGTGATAATTGCCAAACATCAACCTCTTACGCTAAGCTGATGACCTATCGAGTCTGGCGGCAAGCTTCCCCTCCATAAGACGAAGCGGCAAAGATAAAGATAGTGATTGAGCACAAAAAAGTAGCTGTGCGCTTCATATTATAAAATTACCACAGTTACAATAGTAGCAAAACGACATTAAACCAAAATAAAACCCCGGAATTATCCGGGAATTTATCTTGGGGTGGATAATGAGACTTGAACTCACGGCCTCCGGTGCCACAAACCAGCGCTCTAACCAAACTGAGCTATATCCACCAGACAATTGCACAGCAAATCTACTGCGCTGCTGACATGCTGTATTGTAGCAGAGATAGCGCAGTTTGTCTATTGCCTGCGCCCATTCATTTTCAATCTCGCAGCTTTACTGGCTTACACCGCTCTCATATCTGAACATCACTAGGTCAATTTGTTTCTTTTCTCTGGGTTTCTCGCCGCTTCCATAGCGAGCCTTCCTATCTGTAATAATAGCCATCACCACACTTCGTCGAGCGGATGATCAAGAAAAAATGACAAAAGGCCAGGCCAAATTTGAAGTTAACTAATTTAGCGGGCTTTCTTGCGACGCCACAGCGCCTCAACGCACATCACCAGCCACAAACCAAGCGCAATCGCCCCAACTGCCCCACCAAACCACACATGCCCCGCACTATAGCCATGCTGATTTACCATCCGGGTGAGCAAGCTAATCGCCACGACGTCACCAAGCAACGTAAACATATTGAGTGCAGAGAGGAGCGTTGCTTTGTATGTATGCTGCAGCTCGCTGAGGATCTTCGACTGCAGAACAATCGGTCGCACTCGCGTATATGCAGTAAATAACACAACAGCAATGACCGCGATAATTGGGCTCGGCGTTACGCCCATCAAGACAATACACAGCGCCATAATCCACGCATCGACCCAATAGAACGCCAGTGGCCGCAGACGGTCAAACCAATGCACATACCAGCCCAGTAACGCTCCACCCAGGCTCCCGACCGCCGCAATTACCCCAAACCACTCTACCGCAATACCAACGTGCTGGAAGAGGAGCTCGCGATATTCTAGCCCCTTATTGGACACACCAGCTAAGAAACCAGCAAAGGTAAAGAGAGCAAGATTTTTCGCAGTAATGATTGCGCGAGCAGCCTGCCGTGGCCGCTGAGCTTGTGCAGTCGTGCGGCGTGGTGGATGAGCAAAGCTCAGCGCCAACCACACTGTCACAGCAAGCGACAAAAAGCCAATCAAAAATGGGAGTGTATGATGAATGCGGTACGTGAGTGGCACCACAATGATAAGCACGGTATTGCCAATTAACCCATACGTCTGGGCGCGACCCATCACCTTGGTATAGTCGCGGGCTCGCCCCAATGCCGTCAAGGAATCGTGCATAAAGGCCTCGACCGCACCAGACTGAAACGCATAGCCACCAAAGAACAAAACTGAGGCAATCAGCCCACCCCAAAAGCTCGGCCACACAGCATACAACAGTGGCGACACCACAGCGATACTCGCACCAAGGATAATCGCTCGCCGGTTGCCAAACTTATCGGCCACATAACCCGCTGGCATCTGCAGCGCCGCCTGGACGATAGACGAGATAACGACCATCAGTGCCAGCTCATCCAAACTCACCTTACCAACATTCACCAGCTGCACCGTAATGAGCGGCAAGTAGACACGCTTGGTAAAAATCCGAAACCACGAATATTTGATAATGTTGCGCTTGAGGAGGTCGTGGTTGGTCACATCTTGCATAAATCTCGCTGTACTATAGCACAGCCTCGCGCAGCATGTAAATGTATTTTGTATGTAATAAAAACAACCCCATCGAGATGGGGATATGACAATAAAATGGCGCCCCGAGTAGGATTCGAACCTACGGCCTTAGGCTTAGAAGTCCTCTGCTCTATCCAGCTGAGCTATCGGGGCATGGGTTTATTATAGCAGGTTTCTTGGCAGGTGTGGTATGATAAACGAAGCATGAAACACACGAACGAAAATTATCGATACTTTAGCGTTATTCTCGCAGTATATGTTGCGGCGCTACTCATCTCCAATATTGCAGCCACCAAGCTGGTGGCGCTCGGCCCACTCATCCTCGATGGTGGTGCAGTACTCTTCCCACTCGTGTATATCTTTGATGATGTCATGACAGAGGTCTATGGCTATCGCCGGGCACGCCGCGCTATTTGGACAGCCTTTGGGGTCATGCTGTTGGCGATCGGCTGCTTCACGCTGGTGCGCTATCTGCCTGCGGCGGCAGAGTACCACGACCAGGCTGCCTACGAGGCAGTGCTGGGCTTCTTCCCGCAGATCGTCGTGGCAAGCTTGCTCGCATTCCTGACGGGGAGCTTCCTTAATTCATACATCGTTGCTAAGCTCAAGGTTGCTATGAAGGGTCGGCAGCTATGGCTGCGCCTGCTTGGGTCGACAGTAGTGGGGAGCTTGTTTGACACCGTTATATTCTGCGTCGTTGCTTTTGGCGGGCAGCTCACGGGGGGGGCACTGCTCAACTATATCGCCGTTGGGCTTGGCTTCAAGCTTGCCGTTGAGGTCGTCTGCCTGCCACTTACCTACCGCGTCATTGCCGTGCTCAAGCGGCGCGAATCCGTCGACACCTACGACACCACCACTAACTTCACACCGTTTCGTTTGCGTGTCTAGCGGCCGAATTGTTCGCTGCCACAGATTTGCATCTCTCTCAGGATATGAAGACGCAGTGTTTTCATCCTGGTAGAACAAAAAACTGCCCGTGGTGATTATTGCAGCATGATTATTGAAGAGCCCAGTGTTTTAGGAAAATACTAAGACCCTTTTAGCATTTTAAAGAGACAGCGGCGAGAGAAGGTTGACTGTGCAAATTCTCCTCTCTAGTTGTTATGTGAATGTATGCTATAACCTACGGAGCTCTCATCAGTCGCTACTGGCGATAATACTGCGCCAAGAAATGATCTCGAAAGGCGTAGAATGTGCCATCTTCGAGGCTGTGGCGAATGTCGTCGACAAGCTTGATGATAAAGCGCTCGTTATGGATCGACAGCAGTGTCCCCGCCAGGCTCTCCTTGGCCCGGAGCAGGTGACAGATGTAGGCCGCAGTGTAGTGCTGGCAGGTGTAACAGTCACACTCCGCCATAATAGGCGCAAACAGCTCGCGATATTTCGTCCCACGCATATTCACCCGCCCATGTGGTGTGTAGGCTGCGCCATTGCGTGCTACGCGAGTTGGACTTACGCAATCGAAGGTATCAATACCCTGCTCGATCGCCGCAAAGATGTCATCTGGCTCCGAGATACCAAGCAAATGCCGCGGCTTGTTCTCGGGCAAGATCTCGTTCACCCACTGGATGGTCTGCGCCATGGTTTCCTTCTCCAGCGCACCACCGATGCCATAACCATCGAAGTCCATTGCGCCAAGGTGTGCTGCGGTTTGCTTACGCAGATCCTCATAATTCGCCCCTTGCAAAACGCCAAAGAGCGCTTGATACGGCTTATCTGGCCGAGCAGCCCGCAGCCGCTTGACCTCTGCTAGGCTGCGCTCCGCCCACGCATGGGTACGTGCCAGTGCCTCCACTTGGTATTCATACGGGTCAATCAGCGACGTCAGCTCATCAAAGGCAAAGGTAATATCTGCCCCAATTCCTGCCTGGATTTGCATCGACAGCTCTGGCGTGAATTTATGCAGCGAACCATCGAGGTGCGACTTAAACATCACACCATTATCATCCACCCAGGCGTGCCGGCTCGACTTCTTAGCAATCGCAATCTCTTCATCAACATCAGTGCTCATCGCCAGCACCTTTTTAAAGCCCGAGCCCAGGCTCAGCACCTGGAAGCCACCACTGTCGGTAAAAGTTGGGCCGCTCCAGTGCATAAATTTACCTAAATACCCGGCCTTCTCTATTAGCTCATGCCCTGGCTGCAGATAGAGGTGATAGGCATTAGCCAAGACAGCCTGTGCACCCACGCTAGCTACCATCTCGGGCACCATTGCTTTCACATTTGCTTTTGTGCCCACGACAATGAAGGCTGGCGTCTTGATATCACCATGTGGAGTGTGAATCACGCCCGTCCGCGCCAACGTCTGCGGCATGCGGTGAGTAATGGTAAATGAGAATGGTGCTGGCATAGTATGATTGTGTTCCATATACCCCTAGGGGTATTTTACATTGAAATAATCGTGCTTTGTGCAAGGAGAAAAGCTCCCTCTCGCAAAAATCTCTCTCTATTGTATCACAAGGGCTCAGCGGTATGATGCGCGTTCCCTCCCCTTCCATCACTCTAATACATAGAGCATACGCATCTGCTGCGGTCATTGCTCTGCCGCCATCTTAACAAACCACTATTTGAGAAAATGGAGGGCTTTATGGGTGACATAAACAGAAACATCTCCAAAAATACTTACTATAATACCAGAACAATACACTCATTGCTTTTCCAGGTAGAATAGTGAGCAAAAATATAGCCTATCTGCCAGAGAAAGTGAAGGCTTTTGAGTTTACGTTACGCAGCGCGCCGTGCAGGCTGAGTATGCGCTTGCTGCAGCGCCACCACAACATCGCTTTCCTCACACTCTTGGCCTGCTGACGCCAAGCCTGCCTTAGCCTGCAGCCATTCACGGGCAGACCGCGGCATAAGCTTTTGTACAAGGTCTGTCGCCACCATACCGAGCGTTGCAGCAACCACTTTTGCATCCTTCTTTAGTGAGGCTGTGTCAGCGTACAAAACGTCCTGCTCCATTATATGGATGATATGAGTTATATCCAGCTCGTAGCCAGGCCCATGCTGATCTTTGCTATAGGGTGCCATAATGCCTGGGCGAGCCGTCTTGCGCGCCTCAATCCACTTCTGTTTAAGGCCTTCAGGGATATCGGGGTTAGCAAGAATATCATTATACACTTCGCCTGTGGCTAGCGGCCTTGGCCCCACGATTGCCATCTTGCCACGCAATACTTGCAATAGCTGCGGTGCTTCGTCTACATGTGCTTTGCGCACAAGCTTACCAATTGGCCCAGCGCTACTGTGGTTGTAGCCATTAGCCGAGGCGGTGTTGCGCACTGCACCACGTAGCGTCCGCAGCTTTGGCACCTTAACGAGGTCATCAAGGTCACTCCCATACCGCTCCTGGACGAAGAGCGTTGGGCCATCGCCAAGCTCCTTATGCATTGCCGCAGCGGCAACGAGAGCAGCCGAGCCCATACAAACCAGCAAAGGAACCGCCACTACTCGATCAAACCAGCGCTTCTCAGGACTTTCGTTATAGGCTTTGCCGTGTTTTGTTCTATTTTTTTGTGACATCCGTTCGATGGTAGCACAATGTTGCATATATGTCAACAGTATCGTGCCCGCTCCTTTCTTCTCTAGCCGATCTAATTTGATTATGATAAAACCCCACCCTATGAAGGCCACGCTAAACTAGAGAAGAGGATAAACCTCTTCTCATCCAGCCTAGCGCGCTATGCTCTCAACAAAAACATCGCTCCCTTGGTGGAGCAATGCTTATTTCTTGCATCTGTGGTGGCAATATACACCAAAGCTCGAACCTATTTCGAGCGTAAAAGCTGAACCTGTGTAGATCAAATAGTTTCAACATTCCGCCTATAAGCTTTGCTAAGTTCACTTACTAGAGCTTCATCCAGTAGCTCACCAGATAGCTCCATAAAATATACAAACTTATCACGGAGTCGCTTTTGCATATCAGTCGAAGCCAAGTGATAGTAGTAACTATTCTGAATGAGGTCTGCTGCGCGGATTGATAGGGCCTCGCTACCGAGCTCAGCCGTGCGAGCAAAAGACTGCATGATGTCTTGAGTATCTGAAACTGTGAGAGCATCGACGTACACTGCAACCTGATGTCCAAAGCTTTGCCCGACATCGTCGATAGTAATATCTGTATCTTCAACAACATCATGAAGAACCGCAGCAATCACTACATCTTGCGGGAAACCTCTCTCCCAGAGCATCTCTGCAACTTGAATCGAATGAAGCAATACTGGTTTGGTGTTATGTCCAGAGTCTTGCAAAGCATTCGACAGGAAGAATAAGGCTCGCTCTATCTCGTGCTTATCATATTCAAATTCTGCGATATGCGCCTTTTCCATCTTGTTTTACTCCTTTTCGCTAATAGGATTGGCTAATTTTCTATCAACTTGCAGCTCAACTATCTCTTCGTTCCCAATCTTGTCATCTAACATCGCCTGTAAGTCCCTACCATAATAGCTCGCGAGAATTACAGCGATCGGACCCGAGTGCGTTACGATTAATACGCATGCATCCTTGCCGGCTTCGTATATACGATTTACCACATTGATAACTCGTGTGGCCATTATCTCGCTTGATTCTCCATCAGGAAATCGCACTTGCATATAACCACCCTCTATATGCGGAATGGCATCGTAGGGCAACCCCTCGTATTTTCCAAAACTAATTTCTCGTAGATCCTTATCAGAAGCAGCCTTCTGTAGACCAAGTGTATCCGAGATGATCTGCGCAGTCTGTATAGACCTTCCAAGATCAGATGTGTAGACACGATCAATTTTCTGAGATAGCTTCTTAATTTTTAGAGCCTTACGCTCCGCCTGCCGAACGCCAAGAACAGTCAGCTTGCTATCGCGTTGACCCATGGTAATGCCGCAGGCATTACCATCAGCTTGGCCATGCCTAGTGATGAGAAGCTTCATGGTTCCATTGTCTCATGGCTAACGTAAATTGTTGCTGTACTTCGTCGGTAGCTTCATCTGCGTTACTATTATCCTCCAGGTATGTAACAGCCCGCATAAGATACCAAGGTAGTATAGACTCAGCGATTCGACGCGGGTCTACTTGACCAGCAGCCGAGCCTGCACAGGTTCAGCTTTTACGCTCGAAATAGGTTCGAGCTTTGGCTCCGCCAAAGTCTAGAAAAAGCCACCCTACAGGGCGACCGTTTCCAATTTTGTTCCGAAATGGTGCGGGTGCGGAGAATCGAACTCCGATCCCAAGTTTGGAAAACTTGTATACTAGCCGCTGTACGACACCCGCATGCGCTATCCATTATACCACTTTTTTGTGTATAATAAAGGTATGACCCGAGGACTCCATCGCTTGCGCGGATCGAGCATACACACCAATGGCGTTGCGCGCAATACCCGCACCATCGTCAATGGCGCTAAGACGTCGTCACTACGCGTCGACCAGCGCCAGCATCAATCCATCCAAGAGCGCCGCGCCAACCACTTGCGCTACCAAAGCTCACACACTATGATGGGCTGTCGACCAGTCGCAGCCGATAGTAGTCGTATTGATGACGAAGCACCTTATATGAACAACGAGCGTCTCCGTGGCAGTGGCGAGGGGCCACGTGACCCATCAGGATCGCGGCCAGGCACTGCCACCTACGCCCGCCGGCGTGATAACACAGTACACACACCGCGACAATCACAACCAGCCTATAGCAAGCCAGCTATGAAGCCAAACTTCCGCCCAGGGTTTATGCAGCCAAACAAAGGCCAGCAATCACGCGGCTTTGGCCCGCATTGCTAGAGGTTATATTCTACAAAATACTTCTAGCACTATAAGAGTGCCACTTCTTGCTCTTAAATTTTCTCCTAAGGATGGCGAGTCTGCGCTTTCAAGCGTCCTCGAGAACCCCTTCATATCTTCGCTCTTCTTATTCCAATGCGTGGCCCATCAATAGAATGAGCACTTTCTTACTATCATTCCCCTGTAGAGCTAAGGCTGATTGCTCAAAAGTGCCATACTCTTACCGCTTATACTCTGGTGGGATGATTTCATCCGCTGTCACAACCTCTGGTGCGCCATCGGTCTGGAAAGCTTGGCGAGCTTGCTCAAGCGTAACGGTAATCGTGCTACCAGGTGCCACACTACCGCTCAGCATCTGGCGCGCCACAGTATTCTCCACCGCTTTTTGCACCACGCGGCGCATTGGGCGAGCACCAAGCCGTGGGTCGTAGCCGCGCTCGACGAGAAAGAGCTTAGCATCATACTCTACCGCGACCGAGACCTTTTGCTGGGCGAGCGTGGCATTGACCCCCTCGAGGATGAGGTCGAGCACTTGCACCAGTTCTTCCTTAGTAAACGGCCGGAAGAGGACGATTTCGTCAAAGCGGTTGAGGAACTCGGGACGGAACTGACCACTGTTAATGAGCTCGTCGGTAAACTGCTGCTCGAATTGCTCAAGCTTGTAGCCATGCTCAATATATTCGCGGATGCGGTCGGCCCCAGCGTTACTCGTGGCAATAACAATCGCATCGCGGAAGCTTACCTCGCGGTTCTTGATATCGCGTAGAATCCCCTCATCCAGCAGCTGCAGCAAGGTTGCCAGCACCTCTGGTGCGGCCTTCTCGATCTCATCGAGCAGCACCACACTAAAGGGCTGTTTCATCACCTGGGCAGTGAGGCTGGCTGGGTCATCAGCGCCATCAGCAATCAGGCGCGACACATCCTCAGGCCGGACGTATTCGTTGAGGTCGATCCTGACAATCTTACCCTCGCCACCAAAGTACACATCAGCCAAAGCCTTACTCAGCTCCGTCTTACCCACCCCTGTTGGCCCAAGGAAGAGGAAGGTGCCAATTGGCCGATTTTGGTTGCGCACACCAGCTCGTGCCCGGCGCAGGGCGTCGCTTACCACACTAACCGCTCGCGTTTGGTTGACCATTCGCTGATGGATGAGTGCCTCCATATTGAGCAGCCGCTCGCGATCATCCGCAGTACTCGCTACACTAATCTTTACATCCATCGTCTGCTCGATGGCTTGCTGCACCGATTGCTTTGTCACAATGCCATCCTCGTGGTAGCTCGCGGCCGACTCGAGCAGCTTGATGGCTTGGCCCGGCATGGCAAGATCATGAATATAGCGCGCGCTTAGTCGATACGCCTCGCGCAGCGCTTGATAGCGGTAAGCCACATGGCGCTGCCCTTCAGTGATGACAGCTTGCTCTTGCAGGACGCGCAGTGTTTCAGCTTCGTCTGTGGGTGCTATGGAAATGCGATTGAGCGCATTGGCAAGCGATGGATTGCGCCGGCCAATCTGCAAAAATCGCTGCTCGTCCATACTCAAAATAACCCTCAGGCGCCCTGCCTCGAGAATAGGCAGCAGCACATTGGTGAGATCCACTGCACCAATCCCTTCCTCGAAGAACAGCTGAGCATTATCCAGGCAAATGATGATATTCTTGGCAGTATACGCCTCACCAAGGACGCGCATGACGAGGTTCTCGAGCTCGCCCCGGCCTGGCGCCGCAGCGATGAGCGATGACGAGTCGAGGATGAACACCTGCCGAAACTTGAGACTACCCGGCAAACGCGCCGAGGCGTCGAGGAGCCGCTCGGCAAAGGCGTGGATGATGGTCGTCTTGCCCGTGCCAGCCTGCCCCACCAGCACGGCATTCTGCCGCCCACGGGTACCAAAGATGTCGATGAGCTGATCAATCGCTTTGGTGTGCGACGCAACATCAACAGAGAACATCCCGCCGCCACGGCTAATTTGCTCACTAATATTCTGCCCAAAGCGGCGCAATAGTGGGATATAACCAAACGACCAATCGCGCGCCACCCCACCAGTACGCCGCGGCTGATGGATCTGCGCTACCAACTGGCGCAAGTGGTGCTGCCACTGCACCGCGCTATCGAGATCTTCGTCGTCGAGCTGGAGCTCCGCCAGGATATTCTGGTAGCCAGGTATGCTACGTACCAAAGCCACCATAAGTACACTACCAGTGATCTGCTCGAGCTGGTTATACTGGCGGATGCGATCAGCAAATTGCCAAAACTCGGGCATAATGCTCGGGTCGTCACTCACGAGATCCTGCATGAGCGCCGGGCTGAGGCCGAGCCGCAATGCCATAAAGAGCCCATCATTGACTGAGCGCAATGCCCAGGCGATATCGCGCGGCGTCGGCGTAGCGGGTAATCGGCCCAGGACGTCACCCGCAAGTAAACCATCAGCCGTGCTACCACTGATGGGCAAATGGACAATCTCACCCTGATACCACCGGTGGAGCCCATATGGCACCACAGCCAAGCTCGCGATAAACCACCCTAGTGGCAGCTCAATCGCCAGCAATGCTCCTGCCCCTGCTAAGAATAGCAAAAATGGCGCCCACCACCAGTGGTCGAAGCGGCCCATCTGCACACCCAGGCGAGCCTTCTTAGCACGCAAGCTATCGTAATGAAAGTCGCTTACCATGGCAGCCACCCCACTATCGCAAACCCCGCCCCCAGCAGTGGCAACACGGGCACAAGCGCCCACGCAATAACAAAGACAAGCCCCGCCGCAGCAGTTATTGCTAGTGCGACAATACCAAAAATAATCATAAAGCTCCGCACGATGCCGCCAATCGTCCGCGAGATGAGGCGGTCAAAAAATGCCCGAATCTGCACGCCAATCGGCCCATCTACCGCTCCTGCCGATATCTGCCGAAATGGCGCAAACCACGTTCGCACCAGGAGATCAATTGAAAAATAGTCAAATACACTCACCAGCTTCCCCCATACCATCGTGATCCGCTGCCACCACCCAGCGCCATACCACCACGCAAAAAATCCAACCACTATCATACTATGCATTGTAGCGCACTAGCGTGATTTGTGCTATATATCGCGCCATAAATAAAGGGTGATTCATGCTATAATAAACACCATGATTCGTATTACAACTCTTGTGGGCAAAGGGGTGCAGCGCGCAGCTCGGTTGCGCGGTGGTGGTTCGGCATTGCCAGGCCTCGTCGTCGAGAAACTCGATCGGCATTTTCTTGCCCGTACGCTTGATGCTCTACCGCATGGTGTGGTGGTAGTAAGTGGCACTAACGGCAAGACAACCACTACCAAGATGGTTGTAGCCCTACTGGAAAGCCAAGGCCTCCGCGTCTTTACTAATCGCACGGGGAGCAACTTTACCCGCGGCGTGGTAGCAGCACTACTTGAGGCGGTTGATACCCATGGTGTTTTGCCGGCGGATATTGCCGTGCTCGAGCTTGACGAAGCGCATGCGGTGCATTTCGTCAAGCAAGTTGCCCCACGCTATTGTTTACTACTCAACGTCCTGCGCGACCAACTCGATCGCTTTGGCGAGATTGACTACACAGCGCAGCTGCTTCACACCATCGCCATGCGCACCACAAATGGCATTGTTCTCAATGGCAACGACCCACGGCTGACGCGGCAAGAATTTACCGCTGATCTCACAGCACCAATAAGCCGCTATGGCGTCGATCCATCACTTGCCCACCTCTTCCCAAGCGATGATACCATGCGAAGCGCCTCAGGTCAGGCTACAGCCACTACCAATGCTGATGTGACGCTATGCGGCTTGTCCGACCAAGCTGCCACCTTCCGCTTCGACGATTCCGATCATCCTGTCTCACTGAAGCTCAAGGGCAGCTACAATGCCCAAAACGCCGCGGGGGCGCTCGCCCTCGTCCGTACTATTCTGCAAGATAAACTCGATACGCCTGCCATGCTCGCTGCCCTCGCTCAGGTCGAGCCAGCCTTTGGCCGCGGCGAAGCTCTGACCGTCAATGGCCAGCCCTGCGAACTTGTCCTCGTCAAGAACCCGAGCGGTTTCCGCCTGAGCCTGGCATCGTTTGACCCTCACAAGACTGCTACAATGATTGCCATCAACGACCAGTACGCCGATGGCCGCGATATGAGTTGGCTATGGGATGTCGACTTCGACACGCTTCGGCTCACTGGCGTGGCAATGGTGAGTGGTGTGCGCGCCTACGATATGGCGCTGCGCCTCCAGTATGACGAGGTAGAAACTCGGCGCGTTGTACCTGGCCTCAAGCAAGCGCTGGCAGAGTTTGTCCAGGCCAACCGCGGCACCCCCTTGCGCATCTACTGTACTTATACCGCCATGCTTGCCTTGCGGCGCGAATTAGCTCATTACACAGAGGTAAATGCTGTATGAAAGACAACACTATCACCATCCTCCAACTCTACCCTCACGCCATGAATATCTATGGTGACTGGGGTAATACTCTCACGCTCAAGCGACGGCTCGAGTGGTATGGCTACAACGTACGGCTTGTTGAATACAATCCGGGCAACACCTTCCCAGCTGATGTTGATATCATCGTGGGCGGCGGCGGCCAAGACTCTGGCCAGGCTACCATCCAAGATGATTTGCTTGCGATTGGCCCCACCCTGCAGCGCCTGGCTGATGATGGTGTGCCAATGCTAGTGGTGTGTGGGCTATACCAGCTGTTTGGGCGGTTCTTTAAGACCACTCAGGGAGCGATCATTCGTGGAATTGGGCTTTTTGATATCGAGACAGTCGCTGGCGAGCAGCGCCTGATCGGCAATATCGTCACTGCCAGCAGCGACTTTGGCGAAGTCATTGGCTATGAGAACCACAGCGGCCTCACAACCCTTGGGCACAGCGTACCACCCCTGGGTATCGTATCACGTGGGGCGGGCAACAATGGTACCGACCAAACCGAGGGTGCGCGCTACCGCAATGTGATCGGCACCTACCTACATGGCTCAATTCTACCTAAGAATCCACGCATTGCCGACTTCCTGATCGAGCAAGCAGTATCGCGGCGCTATGGTGAATTTGCGCCCTCTGTCCTCATCGATGACACCTTTGCCACCAAGGCACGCACTGTTGCGAGCAAGCGACCACGCTAGCGTGTCGCTATGCCCCTCAGTTTTTTAGACCATAGAGTCATCAGTGTTGGATATCCAGACCTCGGGTCCATATTTCCTCATCACAACATTAGACAATCTTAAGCATACTTTTAGCAAACCTGCTATACTAGATCATTGTGACAACCCAACCAAAAGCCAGCGCGTCCTCTATTGGGCGCATCGTTAGTCTCGACCTCATGCGCGGGTGGTTTTTGGTTATCATTATTCTTGACCATCTCACCTACTTCCCCAATGGCCTCACTTTCCTCACTGGCGACAGTCGTCTCGCTGTCTCGGCAGCCGAAGGGTTCTTCATTATATCCGGCCTTGTCTTGGGCATTGTGCGTGGTGCCAAGCTCCGCACACAGCCCCTCATGACAGCGACGCGCTTGCTCTGGAAGCGGGCTGGTATGCTCTACCTCACGAGCATTATCGTGACGATACTATCGCTCCTGATTAGTTGGTTCTTTATTGATAATAAAGGTGTCAAGTTGCCCTTGCCGCTGCCCGACGGTAATTGGCTTGGCCTGGTGTGGGATATTATTACCTTACAGCAATTCTACGGCTGGGCGGACTATCTGCGCCTGTATGCACTGTTTATTGCGGTAGCACCAGGCGCGCTCTGGCTACTGCGGCGCGGCAAGTGGTATATCGTGCTAGGGCTCAGCCTACTAGTGTGGGCGCTAACACCACGGCCAGTCAGTGAACTATACCAGCCACTCACCTGGCAGGTGCTGTTCTTTATGGCCTTTGCCCTAGGCTACCACCTACCAGAGATTACTGCACGCTGGCAATCGTGGCCACTGCGTCGTCGACGCATCATCAAGCGCAGTATTGCAACGCTCTTCGCCCTCACACTCTTTACCGACGCATACGTCACCTTTGTGGCACATGGGCTGGGCGATGGCTTTCATCAAGCGCTTGCCGCGGCCGATACCGCACTCGACAATCAGTTCCTTAAGCTCGACCTACCACTGCCTCGCCTGACCCTATCGTGGCTCTGGTTTGCTGGGTTCTTTATGCTGTTTCGGCGGTTCGAGGATCGCATCAAGCGCTGGCTAGGCTGGATTTTGCTGCCGTTTGGCCATAATTCGCTCTATGTGTATACGGTGCATGCATTCGTTATTCTCGTCATGCATCTCTTTGTGGCACCAGATTATTATATTAGCGATTTTTATTTTACGTCGGTCGATCGTTTCTACGAGATCCCAGCCAACTTCGCCTTATCTGTCAGTGCACTTGCGCTTATCTACCTTGCCGTCAAGACAAAGTTTTTGATGAAGATTATTCCACGCTAACAGGGATCAGCTAGAGAGACAGATCTTCTTTTGTTTAATTGGTTTATCCCATCAATTAGTACGTCTTACTATACATATCCATAAAAAAACAGAGGCCGCGCGAGCCTCAATTATCTATGGTATACCCGGCAGGGTTCGAACCTGCGACCTTTGGTTCCGGAAACCAACGCTCTATCCAGCTGAGCTACGGGTACGTATAGTGGTATTGTACCACGGATGATTATGGCTTTGCTAGTGGATTTTTTGCCAACAAATCGGTACTATAAAAGATATGAGTAAACAACTAGCGCGGCAACAATCTGCCGCTCGGGTCAAGAATTCCGCCCTTATTCTCGCTAATCGACTATCTCCCCTCGTCTGCAGGATGCGACGCCATTGGTTTCGCATCGCCATTGTGCTAGCACCACTGGTGGCAATGGCACTGTGCTGGTGGATTGGCAGCCAGCAGAGTGTGTGGTTTGATGAGGCGTATTCGGTGTGGCTCGCCAAGCAGCCAATCAGTGAACTCATTCGCCTCACCAGTATCGATACACACCCGCCGCTCTACTATCTCATCCTCAAGCTCTGGGCCAGTGTGTGGGGCTATAGCGAGGCAGCCCTGCGCGCCTTCAGCATCCTCTGCTATGGCAGTGCGATGGTTATTATGGGGTATTTCGTACGGCGTTGGTTTGGCACGCGCGCCGCGGGATATACACTTCTCACCCTAATTGGCACGCCGCTGCTGATGCGCTACGGCTTTGAGATACGGATGTATGCTTTGGGGTCACTCATCGGTGTAAGCACCACCGCTGTACTGGCGCGCGCCTGGCACGACGACCGTTGGCGCGACTGGATGCTCTATGCGGTGCTTGTCGCCTTCGGCATGGGGACGCTGTATTATAGCGCCCTACTCTGGCTGGCTCAGCTGCTCTGGCTCATGGTTATGACCTACCGCCGCCAAGGCTTACAACAGTGGTGGAAGTTGCCGTGGCTCTGGGCATATGTCGTGAGCTTCATGCTGTTTTTACCGTGGCTACCGACCTTCTTGGGGCAGATTGGCAATGGTGCTTTGGCCGAGATTGGCCAGCCGATGAACCTGCAGAATTTGCTTGGCATCGCATCCTTCAACATGATTTATAAGCCATCTTGGTTGCTAGGCGTTGTGTCGTCGCAACTTGTCCTGATTATTATCTGTGCCGTTGCGTGGGCGTGGCCTCGTGCAATGCGTTCGTTGCCACACCCTGAGCTTGCTTGGCTATTGCTTGCTCATATGGGCGTGCCTGTTGCGGCACTAGTCGTCGTGTCGCTATCCGCCCCAATGTATGTCGAGCGCTATCTTGCTCATGTGGCGATTAGTGGCATTGCCGTTGCAAGTGTTGTCCTCTATACAGCCTGCGTAGCCCTACATCGTTCGCCATTGCGCTGGCACAAGGCCGTATCAACCGCTCTCTTGGTACTTCTGCCAGTGGTTATGTTTTATGGCATGGTGCAGTTATCACTGCAGGGCAACTTCAACTTCCAGCGCGATGAGCGACCCAATGTAAAGCAAATTGCCACCCAGCTCGGCACCTGCCGCGATGGGAGTGCCATCCTTGCGGCCGACCCATACATTGCCATAGAGACAAGCTATTATCTCGAGCAAGCACAGTCACATTGCCCCATCTACATGGCCTATGTGGGTGGGCCGCTGATGGGCGGCTACGCACCACTCGAGGGGAGCACCACCTACCGCAAGGTAGCCGACACTACTCAGCCCTTTACCGATGCCAAAAAAATCAACGTTCTCTACTATAGCAGCTCGACCGCAACCACCACCCCAACACTACCCAGCGCTTACACCCTGCGCTCCGTCACCGGCGACCCACTGGTGCTGATGCAGTTTGCCCGTGACTAGTGTTAAGCATTGAGCCATTTCTACAGCGGTAGATATCACCCACAATTGCAGATTACCCCGCCATCATCTACACTAGAAGGATAAGGAGGCATGTATGATCGAACAACTCAAAAGACATATTATTGGTGCGTGGTGGGTAATTATTATCATGAGCCTGTCGTTAATTATCTTTGGTGGTGTCTCGCTTGCGATGCCAGCAGTGACGCTCACTGTTTTGATGACGGTTCTCGCAATTTTGATTATCGTCTGGGGATTGTCACAGCTGGTGCGTGGCCTACAGGTAGCAAACGGCCAAGCCAAGGCATTTCTCATAGTGGCAGGTGCGCTGCTTATTCTGCTTGGCGCGGTGATGCTTGCCAACCCTCGGGTTAGTGTGGCGACACTCAGCTTTGTCCTTGGCTGGGTAGTGATGCTACGCAGCCTCATCGACCTCATACTCAGCCGCATCTTCCCTGCCGGGAGCCGCACGCGAGCGCTCTGGCTAATGTCTGGCGTGATCGGTGTGATCGTGAGCTTCATCCTCTGGCTCTTCCCTGTCGGCAGTGCTCAGCTTTTCGTCCAAATCGTTGGTGGCTATGCACTGGTTAACGGCATCATTCTCCTTACCAATGCCATTGAGCTGCGCCGCACCGTGCGCCGTCGTATGCATGGTCATCGCATAGCCAACAAGCCAATCGACCGGGGTGAGGTGATTGATTTGTAGTATAAAATACAATAGCTAATTTATTGTCATCTTAACCAACAGGATATATAGCTCGTAAAGAATCAACTTCCAGTTTGGCTTTTTATTGATACAGAACTTTATCTTTGAAGCTCTGGCTCGCACGCCGCTGGCTGGGTTGGTTCAACCACGCGGATTACATGACAGTAGCGCAGTACACCATCGGTCGCTTGCGACTCATTCTCACCAGATTGCGCGTGGTAGGTATCACACCCGCCCTCTTTGGGCTCGTTCTCTGAGCCCTTCATATGATAGACAAGCCCCCGAGTGGTGCGCGTCGTTGCCTCTATGCAGTATGTTGCCGATGCGACGTATTTGAGTGTCGCTGTCACATTCTCACTCTTATTATAATCAGCTGGTAGCGATGTAGGATAGCCATTATAAAACGTCCTATAGGCTGTCATTGCCGCGGCAGCAGCTCGCAGATCACTCACGAGCTCCGTCTGGGCTGCACGCTGACGCCACGCACCATACCCCACAATCGACGCCGACACCAAGATCGCTAGTATCGCCACCACTGTCAAAATCTCAACCAGCGTAAACCCTCGCTTATTCATGCCTTCATCATAGCATAAGCGTCTTGGAGAGTACAGATGGTATTACTGTGTTTTGTCGATACATGATTGCCCACCCGCATTCACTGCCTGATCTAGATTACTCTACGCCAAGTAGCTGATGATCTCATCTGCCACTGCAATAGCCGATGGATAGGTGCTCGTGTCAATCGGGCCACCAGGCGTTAGATCGTGGCTAGCCAGTACCGCTGGGAATTGCTGCATGCTATCCATGTCATCCTCGCCATCACGCATAAATTCTTCGAAGCTCTGAATCACCGCAGCATCGCGCCCAGCACGCCGCCTGGCCTCGGCCACTCCCTTAAAGCGCTCGTAGCGGAGTTCATCTGGCGCTGTGAGCACCACCGTCCGGTAGCGATCACCCAGCCGTTCCTTCAAGCGGCAAGCGCTGCGGTAGTCACGCAGGCCATCGAGCACCACTAGCTCCACACCAGGCCGCTCAAGTAGCTCCAGTGCCCGGTCGGCCAGTAAGCTCGGCGCAGACTCCGTCATGATCTGCAGGACGCGCAAATAATCGCTCCGCTTGCGCAGTGTAATATGATGGCTCGCGGCATATTCGCGCAAGACATCGCTCGGGCGAAACAAAACAACCCCGGCACCCAGCCGTGGCATTAGCTCACGAATTGTTGATGATTTGCCGGCGAGTTCTCGCCCAGTAATATTCACAATTTGGATGGTTCGAGTAGATCTCATACACCCTATTGTAGCATGGCATTCGTGGCAGAAATACCTCAAAAACAGCAAATTTATGGTATTTGTTCTATTTTTGACTCATGACCTCTGGTATATTCTCATTTATGCCCGCCGTTTTATTCGATGAGATATGATGATTCGTCTCTATACTAAGCGCCGCGCTCTCGCACGAAAGGGGTGAATATTCTAGAAAAGCATTCATTTATGCAGCCAAGTCAGCAGCAGGAAGCAGGCGAAGTGAACCGCTTGGCTGTGAAAGTACAGGCAAGCAGGTATCTGCAACGAAATATATTATTTGTATTTTTGTCTATAATATTACATATTATATTCTATTACCCCTGTTTTTGGGCACATTATGCAATATTGCACATATTTTTGCCATTTTCCTCTTCCCTTTTTGTGACCTCTGTTGTATAGTGAATGGACTATGCATACACAACAGAGACCAGACAGGGGTCGAAAAGCCCCAAATTCTTCACCAACACCCAAATATGGTGATGGCAAGTACCGTCACTTGGTAGAGGATCCTAGATCACAAGATCCTGAAACTAAGGGTGTTTCGCGGCGAGGTGCCATTGGTGCAGCAGCTCTTGTATTTGGTGCTGTAGCCGGCCTTGCAGCAATGTGGTCAAAAGATAACTACAATCAGCACTCTTCTGCCGCCGAGCACCAACCCACCCCCGAAGAGCAAGCTACCCAGCTAATCGATGCCTATAGCGATTACCTCAGCCAGCGCGAAGCCTACCGCAAAGCCTACGAGGCAGGCAAACCCACAGAAGAGCCTCGGCTACCAGCCAACCTGGATGGTATTACTACTCTAACCGTCGAGGCTGGCGACAGCATCGGCACTGTGGTAGACCGGCACATCGCCACACTCGCCGAAGCAGATACATTCCATACCAAGCCCGAGCAAGATGGCGTGACTCATGCTGCATCGGCCCGCGTTGCTGAGCTCTACCTGACTGATGGCGACACCCGCTACGAGCTGCAGCCTGGAGACGTCGTGACACTCGCGCAATACCAGGGTTTTGTTATACCACTGACAATCAACCCACACGAGCCAAGCGCCGGCGTGCCACAGCACACTCTCGAGCCATAACTATTCATACGCTGTAATAAACCAGCCAGCCAGCCTGGCTGGTTTTGCTATAAGCAAGGTGGGCTCGCTCTTTAGCATCATAAGTGGTATAATAACGCATGCGATGCAAATGGAGCAGGTGCAAGCACTGATTTTTACGATTCGCCAGGCGGATGCCACACGGCTCAATGATCTCGCATATGCTGAGAAAACGGTGCGCATGCTTGCCAAGGTAGCTGGCCTGCACGCGCTCGAGTCTGTCTCGCATCAGTTCTCGCCGCAAGGCGTGAGTGTGTCGTTGCTGCTCGCGGAGTCGCACGCCACCATCCACACCTGGCCCGAGAGCCGCGGAGCATACCTCAGTATTGCCACGTGCCGACCACTGAGCGAGGATACAATTGAGACTCTCCGCCAATCCATTGCAGACGCATTTTATACCAATACTATAACGATCGAAAGCGCTATCTTATGACCAAACGCACCAAAGCTCGCCTCAAAATCAACGATGTCCTGCGCGGCAAGCGAACCAACTTCCGTGCGGTAGGTTGCTTGTTGTTTAAAGAAGACAACCCCGAGACCAAGCAAGCCTCCTATTGGGAAGAGTGGGAGCTAACGGGCCTCGAAAATTACGATAGCTGGGTGGAGTACGACCACGATAGCAAGGTTGTGTCGCTCTATGAGCCGGTGCGGTTTGCCCAGCGGCTTGAGCCAGAGACGCTCGCTGCGGGTAATGAGTTTAGCATCACGCTGGAGGACGGCACCGCACAGACCATTACCGTTGCCGAGGCCGGCGAAGGCACCATTATGGCCATTCACGGCAAGAACGCCTACCAGGTCTTTGAGGGTGAGCCGATGGCCTATGCCAGCCTGCACTACACCGATGCCGAGACCGGCACTACCACCACCTACACGGTCGAAAAATACAACCGGCGCGAGTACGACGTTTACCGCAAAACACCGCTGTCCGATGCGCAGCAAAAGGAACTATTTGGCCGGCTTATTCGCCCACGCAACTGGCCGCTATTTTGGCGCTGGGTGATGATTATCAGCTTTGTTGGGGCGCTGCTATTTGCTATTTACGATGAGTTCTTTGGCCATGATGATTCGCACAGCAGCGGCACCTACCACGGGCGTAGCGTCTATGGTGGCGGCAGTGGCGGCGTAGGCAAGTAACCTGGGCGCGAAAGGTAGACGAAAGATACTATGGCACATACTCGCGTCACGCCACCGGGCACCAAGCACATCACCAGCAAGGAAAATATCGCGCTGTTTGCGGCAGCGCTCCTCGTGGCAATTGGCGGACTCATCTACGAGCTCATCTTGGGTACGGCTGCCTCATACCTAGTGGGTGATTCAATCCTGAGTTTTAGCCTGGCAACTGGTATAACCCTCTTTGGCATGGGGGTGGGATCGCTGCTCGTGCGACATATTCACTGGCACCCAGCCACAAGCTTCGCCGTTAATGAAATCCTACTAGGGTTAGTGGGTGGTAATTCAGTGCTCCTGCTATACAGCGCCTTTAGCTTAAGCAAGCTGCACTGGCCAGTCTTTGCGCTGATTAGCCTGGTGATTGGTGTGCTGATCGGCCTGGAAATTCCGCTACTCGTCAAGATGTTTACCCGGTACGGCCGACCGTCTTCAGTGGAGCTGCTCAGTAAGGTGCTCGCAATCGATTACTTTGGCGCGCTGGTAGCCTCACTGATCTTCCCGCTCTTCCTGTTACCCAGCCTTGGCCTGATGCGCAGCACCTACCTGATCGCCACGCTTAACATCGCCGTGGCAGTGCTGATTCTACTGCAGCTGAAGACCTCGCGCAGGCTCCTGGCCGCCAGTGTAGTCGCAACCATCCTGCTGCTGGGACTGTTCTTTGGTGCCAGCTGGCTGGAGCACCGCATTGATACCAAGGCCTATAAAGACCCGGTGATTCTGTATCAGCAATCGGCTTACCAAAAGATCGTCCTCACCAAGTACAAGCAGGATTTGCGCCTGTATCTGAATAATAACCTGCAGTTTTCTAGCCTGGACGAAGCCCGCTACCACGAAACGCTGGCTGGTGCGGCTATGACGGCAGTAGAGCGACCCAAAAACGTGTTGATTATGGGTGGTGGCGACGGACTACTCGCGCGCGAGATCCTTAAGTACCCGAGCGTAGAGCACATCACCCTGGTGGATATCGATCCGGCCATGACGCAGCTGGCACGCACCAACCCCCTGCTCGCTGAGCAAAACAAGCGCTCGCTTGCTAGCCCCAAGGTGCGCGTCGTCAACGAGGACGCGTTTTTATTTGCCTTCAATACACACCAGGCATATGATGCCATTCTGATCGACCTGGTCGACCCATCGAACGACCGCCTGGCCAAGCTCTACTCGCAGCAATTCTACCGCCAGGCCGCGCGCATCCTCAGCCCCAGCGGTGTGATGATCACCCAAGCGACGTCGTCGTACTTTTCGCCACACACCTTCGCGATGGTGGCTAGCACCGTCGCATCCGCCCAACCCCAGCGGCATATCACACCCTTTAGCATCAATGTACCTTCCTTTGGCGAGTGGGGTTTTGTGCTCTCGACCAAGGATAAAGCCAGCCTGCTGAGCCAGCCGCTGCCGCCTGGGCTCAGCTACACCGATACCAAACTGCTCGACTACGCCCTGCGCCAGCGCCCCGCTAGCCTACCCCCGGCCGGCATTTCTACCCTGCTAACGCCGCGGATCATCGATGTCTATAACCGTGATATGGCGCAGTGGCGGTATTAATAAAGAACGCTCCTCCGTGTAGAGCCTAGTTCCTCCCTAGAATCAATCTGTAATCATAATTCGTTATTTACGGGTATATAGCCTGGCTAAAAACTAACCCGTCAGAGCTACTACGTTCCTCGTTTTACTCATCAACGCCCACCAACCCTCTATACTATTGGGATATTTTGCGTATGTTTGCTCTACAGACTGGTATATCGTATGATATAGTTATGTATCATAAACGACTACGCGAACAAGCCCGCCATTATGACATCCAGTGGTACCGCCAAACAGGTGTGTTTTACCCTGAGCAACTATCAGGTACGCCAACCGCTGGCGTATCTGCCAATACCTGGCACGAGTACATAAATCTGATACGCTAAGCAGCTGCCGATCACCCTGCCGATCACCCCGCCCATCGCTTCATCAGCCCCGAACTCATGACGACGGCAGACATGGTGGCTGAAATCCCAGATCAACGTGCTATGGTAGATGCCCGACTCGCCGAGCTACAGGAACTCTCTACCTCTATGCCCGCAGCGGAGCTTGTGGTAGGCACACCAGAGTACCACCCAGATGAAATTTACAACTCACTTGTTATTATCAAAAATGGCATACGCAGCGTACTTGAGCGCAAACGCACGATTTTTAGCTCAGCCGAGCGAGGGACATTCACCGCAAGCAACACATTGCAACAACGGTATACTCGCACATTATCTGCTGTGTGTGCCGATCTAGTGGGTTATGGCATGCAATACCCCCAATACCCCAAACTCCCCCAAGACACTCGTGCCATCCACGCCAGCTGCTGCTGGGCGACACCGCTCGAGGAGGGAGCTCGCTATGCCGCAGCGCCAGATGAAGAACGCTACACCAGCGCCATGACGCACACGCTTGGTCGTCTCTTCGCACGCTATCCACAGCTACAGCAGGTCATAGTCGTCGATCGCACTCCACCCAGCACAGCCATCCCACCGCTCAACTGCGTGGCGCGGCGGAATACGCATAATGGTATAATAGAGTCATGACACGATACGAAGGAACCAAACTCGCCGACTTTACACCTATAGCCAAAGTCGACGCATTGCAGATTATTGATATTATCCCCGGCACTGGTACCGAGGTACCAGCCGGCGCGACCATCACCGCACACTATACTGGTGCACTGTGCAAGAATGGCGTCATCTTCCAGAGCAGCCACGACTTTGGCCAGCCCGTCACCTTCGGCCTCGACCAAGTCATCCGCGGCTGGACAGAGGGCGTGCCTGGCATGAAGGTTGGTGGTATGCGCCGACTCATCATCCCAAGTGAGATGGCCTACGGCTCCGTTCGCGCTGCCGCTAACATTCCGCCTAATAGTGATCTCGTGTTCGACATTGAGTTGATGGATATTAAATAACAGAAGGTCAGCGCGCAAACAAGAAGCTCATACTAAGTGAGCTTCTTGTTTTCTTTGTAGATTTGCTTAAGGCGATTGGTATTTGTCGTTATGGGCACTCATGACACTAAGCAAATAGCCACCCTTTCCAGGTGGCCATTCGCAATGCAGCTGTAACTATAACGCGATGCTACTTTTTGTCGCTGCTTTTGTCGTCGACAACTTCGCCTTCGACGGGTTCGTCTTTGCCAGGCTTCTTGTCTGTAGCTTTCGCCTTGGCGTCAGCTTCTTCTTCGGCTTTTTTGTCCTCAGCTTGCTGCTGATAGAGCTTAGCTCCGATAGACATTGTTACGTCGCCCAGTGCCTTGGTGGCAGCCTCGAGCTCGTCTTTGTCTTCTGCGTTCTTGTGCTTCTCAGCTTCGGCAATGGCATCTTCCAGCGTCTTCTTGTCGTCGCTCGAGATCTTGTCTTTAAACTCATCGGGCATTTTCTTTGCCTGGTAGATGGCATTCTCGAGGCGGTTCTTGGCGTCGATTGCTTCACGCTTCTTCTTATCTTCATCGGCGTGGAGCTCAGCTTCCTTCTGTGCCTTCTCAATGTCTTCCTTGCTCATGTTGCCAGAGTTTTGGATGGTAATCGACTGCTCTTTGCCTGTGCCTTTGTCCTTAGCGGTAACACTGAGGATACCATTGGCGTCAATATTAAAGGTTACTTCAATCTGTGGCACACCGCGCGGTGCTGGTGCAATACCGTCAAGCACGAAGCGGCCTAGGCTCTTGTTGTCGTTGGCAAACTCGCGCTCACCCTGCAAAACATGAATTTCCACCTGTGGCTGATTATCTGCTGCAGTTGAGAATACTTCGCTCTTACTGGTTGGCACAGTGGTGTTGCGCTCAATTAGCTTGGTTGACACACCGCCCATTGTCTCAATGCCGAGGCTTAGCGGTGTTACATCCAGCAGCAGCACATCCTTGACGTCACCAGCTAGCACACCGCCCTGGATAGCCGCACCAACAGCCACCACTTCGTCTGGGTTAACGCCTTGCATCGGGTCTTTGCCAAACAGCTTCTTCACCCGCTCGACCACTGCTGGCATGCGGGTCATACCGCCAACCATGACGATGTTGTTGATGTCAGACTTGCTCAGCTTGGCGTCCTTAAGCGCCTTCTCGACTGGACCATCGAGGCGGTCAAGCAGATCCTTCACCAAGTCCTCAAGTTTGGCGCGCGTCAGGCTCATCTCGAAGTGCTTTGGCCCGTCAGCATTAGCTGTGATAAATGGAATATTGACATCATACTCAGTAACAGTCGAGAGCTCCTTCTTTGCCTTCTCGGCTTCGTCCTTGAGGCGCTGCATGGCGGCGTTGTCTTTGCGCAGATCAATGCCTTCTTTGGCCTTGAAGTCATCGAGGAAGTAGTTGACGATGGCGTTGTCGAAGTCCTCACCACCAAGGTGAGTATCACCATTGGTCGACTTCACTTGGAAGAAGTCATCAGCGATTTCCAGCACCGACACATCAAAGGTGCCACCACCAAGGTCAAAGACAACGATATTCTCTTCTTTGCCCTTATCGAGACCATAGGCGAGAGCAGCCGCTGTTGGCTCATTGATGATACGCTCGACTTCTAGGCCAGCAATCTTACCAGCATCCTTGGTAGCCTGGCGCTGTGAATCGTCGAAGTAGGCTGGCACGGTAATAACCGCCTTCGTCACCTTCTCACCCAAGAAGGCCTCGGCATCAGCCTTGATCTTGCTCAGAATCATAGCGCTCACTTCTTCTGGTGTATATTCTTTATCGCCCAACTTGACGGCAACGGCATTGCCCTTTTTGACGATCTCGTATGGCATGATGTCGAGATCTTTCTGAACTTCTTTGTCGGTGAATTTGCGGCCAATCAAGCGCTTAACGCCATAGATCGTATTCTTAGGGTTGGTCACACGCTGGCGCTGCGCCACCTGCCCCACAAGGCGCTCACCTTTTTTGTTGATTGCTACCACTGATGGCGTTGTGCGATTGCCTTCAGCATTGGCGATAACCTCCGGCTTGCCCGCAAGCAAGTACGCAAAGGCACTGTTGGTCGTACCAAGGTCGATGCCGATAGTTTTACCCATAATGATTCCCCTTTCTCTTATGATCATATCTGGTGTTATGCTTGTATCCATTCTAGCACTCTTTTATACCGAGTGCCAACTATTTCAGTATAAATAATTAGCACTCTCGTGTCAAGAGTGCTAATTAAATTTATTTCAGTCTTTGCTACATTTTCTTGCGAATCAGCCAAGCTCCGGCTCCAGTACCAACAGCTAATACTGCGACCAATGTGACGGCAACGATACTCGCGCCCGTATCTGCCAGTTGGCTACCATTGTTTGCTGCCCGTGCTTTGTTATTACTGCTACTGGCACTCGAGCTACTGGAGCTGCTAGAACTGCCAGGGTTGCTCGGGTTCGGGTTGCTCGGGTTAACATGCTTCCCTTGCTCATATGCACGAGTGGTTGTGTAGATATTCCCACCGTATGATACCGCAGCTAGTTTTGTACCATCAGCTGCGCCTGCAATTGCTGACCAGTTTGGCACACCTGCAGATGCCTGCGCGACCCACGTTGCGCCAGAATCACTTGAGCTAAAGATATATCCACCACCACCAGCAGTCGCCGAGATCTTACTACCATCGTCAGAAATGGTAGCTGACGTCCAGTTGTGCAATCCATCGGCTGCGTGCTCCGTCCAGGTTGCGCCAGCATCGGTAGAGGTGTAAATATTGCCACCTGTTGCCGTTGCTACCAATTTATTGCCGTCTGATGAGCTAGCGACCGAAGACCATTTTCGGGATCCAGAGCTTTTTCGTTCTGTCCAGGTTGCGCCAGCACTGGTGGAGGTGTAGATGGTACCACCATCAACTATGGCGACTAATTTATTGCCGTCAGATGAGCTAGCGACCGAAGACCATTTCCGAGAGCCAGAGCTTTTTCGTTCTGTCCAGGTTGCGCCAGCATCGGTGGAGGTGTAGATGGAGTGGTCTTTGGCTGTCGCTACTAACTTGTTGCCGTCAGCAGAGCTAGCAACTGCAGTCCAGTTATACGACCCAGGTACTCCACGTGCCGTCCAGGTTGCGCCAGCGTTGGATGACGTGTAGATATAGCCACCCCAATCATACACAGCAGCTAATTTATTACCATCAGCGGAGCTAGCGACTGCTATCCAGTTACGATCCCCCGACCCAGAGCGCTCGGCCCAAGTTGCACCAGCATCAGATGACGTGTAGATCTTACCACCCCATGCTGTTGCAGCTAATTTATTGCCGTCAGCCGAGCTAGCAATCGACGTCCATTTCCGAGAGCCAGCAGCCTCACGCTTCGACCACTCTGCACCTGTCCCCGCTGCTGGTACTTCGGCTGGCTGTGTGCCTGCACCCCTTTGGAAGACACGAACGTAGTCGATGAGCATCGTTTGTTTTGGAAAAGTATCCGAAGGAGATATTGGCTTCTGCTCCTCATCTTTCTCTACATAATCATTCAAGATAAAGCGCCAACCAGCGTCAAATGTTTGCTTGATCAACTCCTTATCAGCCAATGTTGTCAGTTTCACCGACGGCGTACGCTCAATGTCTTTGTGATTCGTTGGGCTCGCGTGGTAGTTGTACGCTGTGATTGGCTTGTCATCAATGAAGTATTTAACTGTCTCACCATCATACTCAACTGCCCATGTGTGCCACTCATAGGCGAGCGAACCTGACTTAGAACCCGCCTTGTGTTCGTCGCTATGGATAATCCTTCGTGTTCGCCAACCATTCTTCCAGTTACCAGAAACACCGTGGTGGTAGCATGTTGCGTGAGTACTCGACCACGTATACGCCGGTGTATACGAATACCATTCGATGATGTCTAGCTCACCATATGGGTCATTAGCGTTAGGATTATGATGACAATTTTGCAATGAATTGCCGTTAACCATCCACAGCGATGGTCGTGTTCCGTTTTTTCCATTCCAGTTAAATTTGGCGCGAATCTCGGCCCGGAATGGTTTTGTGCCATCAACGACCTTAGTTTTATTTGTTACGCGACCACTGAGGTATCGCGTCATTTTGCCACTTGGGCATGGTGCTTCGCTGACGTTAGAATCATTCAGCGGCTCGTCAAGGTTTGCAACACAGTGGCGCTGCGTTTTTATCTCTAGATAGTCGTTGTCAACAACTTTTACATTACTTGGGTTATAGGCTAAGTGATTACCGCCATAATTGTCTCGGTTCTGCTGCAAGACATCCCATCCACTAGGTACTGAAGTCCCTTTGAACTCCTCGTTCCACACGACTCCCCATTGATTTGAGTTTGCCTTGGTATTACTGCCGCATGCTAGTGCAACCAGCAAAATACTACCAGCCGCTACCAGCGCTATGACTGACCGTTTTACCATCTCCTCTTTCTCCCTGTTTTTTATGCTAAAACCCTTGTCGTCATTGTAACGTTGGCATCCTTTATTTGCAAGTGCAACTGCGAGCAAAGTGGCTTAATACAATTTTAGACCCACACAATAGTCCAGACCTGGTATCAATTTTATACAATAATGGACAGCCTATTGTGATCACTCGGCTCGCTATTTTAGTCTGACAAAAAGCGTATTGAGAGCCTCCTATTGGAGGTATTACCACTGATAGATCTCATCACCTGCAACAATTGCTGCGGCTAATATCTCAGCCCGCCGGAGACGCCAGTACGCCATTACTGCATAGACAAAGACCGCTACACCACCGGTCAGCACCGCATAGCCCACACCGCGCACAACCCGTGTATCACTCCCTTGGATAAATATCACATAGAGCGAAACTGCTCCCACCAGTGGTGCTGCCGCTGCTGCAACCACCGCCCAGCGTGCCCGCACTACACGCTTACTAGCAAACGTCCGGGTATGCTGGTGCCGTGCCCAGACTGCAGCAAGGGCCGCCACGAGTCCAGCACCAATCACCATAAGCAAGTAGAGGCGATTCGTCGCTTGGTTGGCATCGTCTACTGTTGTATTGAGCACACCAACGGCTGAGTCGTACTGACTCACCGCTGTTTCTACATCTGTCAAATAGACTGCTGCAGCCTGCGTATCTTTGCTAGCAAAGGCTTGTGGAGCACGCCCAAGAAGCGTCTTGACGACTGAGGATTTTTCCTTCACTGCTGCCGCATGACGGCTATACTCATCGCCAAGCTGCGCCGAAAATGAATGCTCTGCTACTACCGCAAAGGCTGCTGCGGCCTGCTTGGCTCGTTCATCAATAGAGTCCTTCTTGGGCTGAGTGGCATAAAGCTCACGTGTAAAGGCTTGATAGGCTGTGCTCGCTCGCTTGACCACTGTAATATCGGCTTGGTTGGCCAGTGGCGTTGCATGAGCCTGAGCACTGCCAACACTAAGTGTTGCTAATATGATGAGTGTTCCTGCAAGCAGCCAACGCCTCATCCCGCTCACTCCTACGGCTGCCGGCTGACCCGCACCATAGCATGGCGCAGGACGTGACCATCAAGCTTATAGCCGCGCTGCAGCTCTTCACTAATAATTTCTTTGTCGCCACCTTCATCATCCATCGAGACAGCTTCGTGGAGGTCTGGATCAAACTCGGTCGTGCCAAGCTCAACCACGATCGGCTCAAGCTTGAACTCTGCCATCAAGCCATCGAGCTTTTTCGACATCGCTACTACTCCACTCGCCCAGGTATCATTCTGAAGTTTCTTGGGGACGTTGGCGGTGGCTCGCTCGATCGTATCAATCACGGGTAGGAGCTTGCGAATTGTTTGCTGAGTACCCGCCGCCTTAGCTTGGGCCTTCTCTGCATCAACGCGCTTGCGATAATTCTCAAAGTCTGCTCTGGTGCGCTGCAGATCCTGCGTGAGCTCACCAATCTGCTGTTCAAGCTCTGTTGTATTTGGCGCTTTCTTGTGTTTTGTCATCGATATCATTCCTCCTGCCTAGTGGTTTTGCCTGTGGTACTGAGCGGGCTGCTCAGCCATCTTATTCTCCATAGTATAACACGATTGCAATGCAAATAACAGTGGTCGTGTCATTATAATATCTCCTCCAGCATCACCCCAGTGCGCTTGACCAGCTCGATGGTACGGCGATAGTGCTGGCGCATCGGGCCGATCACACCAATGTAGCTGCGGTCGCTATAGGGTGAGCGAAATTTGCTAATGATGAGCGTCGCATCGCTGCTCTTGCCAATGGGGTTCTCACTGCCAATGAAGACATTGAGTGGCTCGTTGGGCCGAGCTTCGCGCAGCCACGGCTCGATATTGTCAATCAAATGCGCTACTGATTGGACATGCTTGCCCTCAAGAAATTCTGGCTGACTAAAAAGCCGGCTAATGCCATTCATATAGAGCTCGCTGCCGATGGTAGCAAAGCCCAAGTTACCCGTGAGCTCGACGAGGCTATCCACCGCACTGCGAATAGCTCGATCGGCTGCATCGAGATGTGAGTTGACGTGCGCTTCAATAGCCTTGGTGCTGCGGTCAATCCCGCTAGGGAGCTCGCTCATCTGGGCGTTGGTGATGCCATTGACATAGAAGCGGTAGCCCTTACTGGTGGGGATACGCCCAGCACTAGTGTGCGGCGCCTTGACGAAGCCCATCTCTTCGAGCTTAGCCATCTCGCTACGGATAGTTGCACTAGACACCCCAAATAGCTTCGCCAGCGTTACACTCCCCACAGGGGCAGCGATCTCGGCGTATTGCTCGATGATGGCAGAAAGAATCGCTTGTTGCCGTTCGGTCATAGTCGCATTATAGCGTAGAGTTGGCACTCTCGTCAATAGAGTGCTAATGATCTAGTGGAATATGTAGCCTATTCCCTGCTGCTGAGCCTCGTCTGTTAGCGAGACGCGTCACAGCGAGCTATCCTTCTGCTCCTTGGTCGTTGAGATCGCGATGCTTGATCATTGCGCTCTCGATTGTTTCGCGGTGCAGGAGCGATGACGACATACATGCAGTGATCTTTATCTCTACTGCCTTGCCATTTCTTCTTACTATTTTGCCTATCACGACTGACGCTCCTTACACTGAGCAACGAGCTGGCTCAGTTCATTTCTTGCCTGCTGATTCTCCCGCTTGAACCTGTCCATTGCACGCACGATAGTCTTGCCTAGGTCGGGGTCACCATCTGCAATGTCAAAGCAGTTTTTCCAGAGCTCACTATACGTCCAAGCCGTCATTGCTATCCTGCGGCGCAGCTCGGCTACTTGCGGGCAGCCATAGCACTGCTTGGGGATATAAGAAGCCGCAGATATATCTGGCTCATCAAGCCCCTCCACAATGCCATGAAATTCTCGTTCTTTATCTGATGTCATCGGTGTTTTACATATCCCTATGTCGTTATTTATTGGCAAAATAGGCTGCTATTGATCGGAGGTATCTGATTCGGATGAGTCCTGCTCATCTCCGCCAGTACGACGGACTGTCGCTGCTTCGCTACTCTCTCCATTAGGCGCAGCGGGTGAGCCACATACCTCTACAACCGTTTTTCTATCTAAACTTATACATTTTATAATTCCAGAACAGCCTGCTGTTTGCCTTTCTATACCTGGCAGCAGCTGATTGAATGCGGCGCCCCCTATAGCAAGCTTCATCTCTACGATTTTCCTATACGCAGCTCGTGCTTCTTCTAGCTGCTCTGGGTCTTCTAGGATCTGCTCTATTTCTTTCTCAGGTGTGCCTTGCACTCGTAGCCATGTTGTAATATTGTCTGCCGTCTCCAGTGCTGTACGCTCCAGCGCTTTCTTCTGTGCTAATGCTATTTTGAGCGCCTCTATTGTCCCTGCCAGCAGTGGGCACTTTCGACATTGTTCAGGAATATAGCTATCAAGATCAGGACCAGTACTAAGACCCTTGACAATACCGTCAAAATCACCAATCTGCTCTTTCACAATATCAGGTAGTGTAGCGATTTTTTGCCCTGCTGTCAATCTGAGTAAATTTGAGCTGCCAAAACTCTGGCAGCTCTCACGCCTCTCGTTGTTATCGCCCCTTTCATGGAACATTGGTAATGATGAATATTATTCGTGAGTATTCAGCTCTTATCCCTGAGGCTGGGGTTAATTATCACGATCAATAGCAGCTCTATCAGATGAATTAACCTATCTCCACTCGCCCGCATCAGAGTAGAAACAGCATAACAGTACCGAGCATAGCCTACAAATCTGCGGCCATTACTTTCCGCTGCGTGCTCGTGTGAAGCGCCGGGCAGCGTCGGTGGAGAACATGAGCACGATGACGATGTTGATACCAATGAAGAGCAATGTGCCAGCAGCCGACCATGTAACCCTGCCGATCGTCAGCCCAAATGAACTAATCACCGCTGCAAGGCTAGCAATGCTCATCAGCAAAATACGCGAGCGGTCGCTGCCGCGGAAGGTCAGACCCGCAAGAAAAATCACGATGCCAATCCATGTCGTAGATACAACGGCTGAGATAGTCGCCACGATATGCGTCGCACTCTCAATGCTCTGCAGCGGCAAGCCACTGTCGTGAAAAATCCGCACCACCTCCATGCGTAAGTGGCTAAAGTTGAGAATCTCGAAGAAGGTGCTCATCGTCGCCACAGCAATCGCCAGGCCAATCATAATAATCCCAAGGGCGATCTGTGGTGGGCGGCGGCTCAAAAATTGCGACATGAGAGTAGCGTGTTCATCAGGCATAGTCTCGTGCGTCGTTGCGTCGAGAATCAGGTCGGAAGGCACGTCCTCGTCTTCGCTTGCTTTGGCGCGGACACGGCCAAGCTCGATAACGGGCAGGTCGCCATCGGTAATAATGTTGTCTCCACCCCCGTTGCGCGAGTGGTAGCCCGTCGAGAAATCCTCTAGTACCGTTAGCTCAATCGAACGAAGCGCACGCGTGACTGTCTTGACGACGTAGTCGCGCTCGATGTCGGTGTTCTCATCGATCTTGTGTGTCACTTGCAACGTAAAAATTGATAACCCCACACTCTTGTCGTACGTACCAGCCGCCAGCCAGTCCACCTGATGCCCACCGGGCAACAACCACCCCTGGGGGCAGCGCCAAAAGCGCACGTGGTGGCGCTTGCCTGGATTGCCATCGATCTCCTGCTGGTAGGCAAAGTCCTGCTGCCGGCCAAATAGCACTAGGGGCGAGACTGGTGCATTAGGATAGCTGCGGCGGGTCAGTGTGGCGAGGATAATCCGCCACGACGAGCGCACCGTCACATCATCAGCCAGCGCCCAGCCAGCGGCCGTCATGGCACGGTGGAGCTGAGCTTCGCTGCCGCGAAAGGCGAGATTGACTGGGTCGCCAAGGAGGCCATCTGTGGTGCGTGTTCGGCCAATGAAATAATTAGGCACATAAATACTGCTTAAGATACGGTGCAAGCGCGGCAATGCAAAATATGCCGTGATCACCCACACCACCGCAAAGAACCCTACCAGCCACCAGCCACCAGTGTGCCAGCCCTCGCGCCACACCAGCCAAACAAACCAAAATGACGCCGCCCCCGCAAAAATAAAGAACCCTTGATCGACCAACGCCGTGGGCGACCACACTGGTCGGCGCAGCGCCAGAGATGAGCGCTGCTTATGCTCGGTATCACCTGGCTCAGCGGCAGCATGCGTGGCTGGCTTACTCATACATGCTCCGGGTGCTCGCGCAAGAGGCTATCGAGCAAGTCTCGCGCCGCCAAGCGAGCTTCGTCATCCTTGCGATTATACACATCCGGCTTGGAGGCAATCGCCCGCACAATGCGCGCCGTCTCGTCGATATCATCGTTGATGACGAAGTGGTAGTATGGAACTTCGAGTGCGTGGGTAATCTCGCGGATTGCACTGGTGTAGCGCTTGGGCCACTCACGATCAAACTCCGCCTGCGAGGTATAGCGTACACTGAGGCGCCGCTGCCATTCTTGAAAGTTTGGTGGCAAGAGAAATATCGCGACCACGCCTGGGGAAAGCTTTTTATACTCATCAACGCCCTGCACATCAATGTCCGTCACAGCAATCTTACCCGCATCGCGAATATCCTGAATCTGCCTGACGCCTGTACCATAGAGCGTCCCATGGACAAACTTCGCCTCTACAAAGGCACGGCTTTGCAATAGCTCTGCGGCAGTTGCTTCATCAATATAATGATAGTCGACTCCCTTTTGCTCCCACACACCTTTGTTTTGGCGAGGCTGACGGGTGGTGTACGAGACGATATCGGCAAACTCGGTGCTCGCGAGTAACCGCTGCTTAGTCGTATCCTTGCCTGCCCCAGAGATACCAACGAGCAGCACTATCCTTGTGTCGCATACAAGCTGGCGCACTGCCTCGGTTGGCTGATATTGTTCGATTAGTGATTGAAGATTCGTCATAGTCATATCATATTTATGATAGCACATCGCAGAGAGTGGCTTCTCACCCTTGCCGTAAGAAGTTAGTTATTATTCTTGATATTGTTTAGATCTATCTGAAAGTAGTCTTCCAGAAACTCTTGGGAGTACTGATCGATATCTGTCATATGTCCTCCGATACGCACACAATCAGGCATCCCCATATGATCTGGTTTCGTTACAGCGTGATATTGCCTGTGCGCAATAATCAATGCTGGTTGGAGCTGTTGCTCAGGTCGAAACTCATGATGAATCATTGCTGCAATCTCCTCTTCTCTACCGCGCGTTTGGTATGTCCACCGGCCACGGGCAATTGACTGTGCCGTGCGTCGTGCGTCCGCATAGTGACAAGTAAAATGCACTGGCACGCCATCAAGAGTAAGCATATCGTTGCCATTGCTCAGTTCTAGCGCAAGCCGCGCTAAGCTCACTGCTCGCCAATACCGATAATCGCGCTCTCTCTGCAGGTGGCACATCGTCATACACGAGTGCTCTGTCTATATCGGCTACCAATCGGTCATAACGTATCTGCACTTGCACACAACCCCTGTTAGTTGTTAATCTCGCTTAAGCATCACCGTAAAGGCTTCGCTAGGAATATCGACTTTACCAAAGCGTTTCATGCGCTTCTTGCCGCGAGCTTGCTTGGCAAGGAGCTTCTTTTTGCGGCTCACATCACCACCGTAGAGATAGCCCGTCACATCTTTGCGGTAGGCACCAATATTTTCGCGGGCAATAAACTTCCCACCAATCGCCGCCTGCAGTGCCACCTCAAAGCTCTGGCGCGGCACGACATCCTTGAGCTTCTTCACCACCTCGCGCCCCAGCCGCTGCGACTCCGAGCGGTGGCACATCACACTCAGCGCATCAACCATCTCACCTGCCACGTAGAAATCCACGCGCACCAAATCCTCTGCTTGGTAGCCCCGTAGTTCATAATTAAACGAACCGTAGCCACTAGTGACCGACTTGAGTTGGTCATAAAAATCCGTCAGGAGATTGGCCAGTGGCGCCGCAAAGGAGATGAGGGCACGCTCGTCGATGTAACTGAGGTTCTTTTGCCGACCGCGCTTGCTAACGATGAGCTGGATTACTGCGCCGATGTAATCTTGGGGTACGACGATCTCACCATCAATCCACGGTTCGCGAATATCCTTGATCTGGGCTGGGTCAGGCAATTCGCTAGCAGACTTGATATCTAGCTCATCGCCATTGGTTAAGCTCACTTGGTAGTCGGTACTTGGGTTGGTGACGATGAGGTCCAAATTATACTCGCGCTCGAGCCGCTCACGAATGATATCCATATGCAAGAGGCCAAGGAAGCCAATCCGCACGCCATAACCCAACACCGGCGAATTCTCCGGCTCGAACTGCAGCGCACTATCGCTCAGGCTCAACCGCTCAATCGCTTCCTTCAGGTCATTATAATCTTCATTAGACACCGGGAAAAACCCTGCGTAGACGAAGGGCTTGACTTCTTTGTAGCCAGGGAGAGGCTGGACAGTTATTAACGACATATTAAGCTATATTATAACACCTTGCTGGCACGACGGGGATACATAGCCCGCAGCTTACACACTTCCATCTAGGGTGTCTTGCGTTTTATATGCTCTAAAGTCTTTTCTGTGGTATAGCGATGAAAACCAGAATTAAGAAGGTCCTCTGCTACTACAGGGTCAACGTGGCTGCCCTCAGCAAGACGACTAAGGCGTATGCTAGCCTTTTCAGCATTGGGATCTGTAAGCATTGCTTCCTGGGCTGACTGTGGACGAGCTGCTCTACTCATCTCATCCTCGGCAATAACAGGATCCATATCACCGGTTTCTACCTTCGCAGCTAGCTCAGCCGACAATTTACCAAGCTGCGCATCCCTTTGATCTACCCCCCCTGAACTTAAGAACATTTCCACCAAGACTGATAATATCCCAAGAAGCACTTATATTTTTTAAAAGACTACGCTTTTCTTTCACAGCACGATACTCCATAAATAGCTTATTAATGAATCTCATGATATAACTATTGTTTATAAATGTCAATGGTACTTCCCTACTCCGCACCTAACATTTAGTCGCTTCTTAAGTTGAAGGAAATGAATTGGACGATACCTTTCGCACAAAGGCCGCCTTACCTGCCGTATATGCCTCTCTGTTGTGTCGATACTGCTGCGCCAGCTTGTTGTTTGAGTTTGGTATACTTTTCACGCAAGACGCAGCTACTCCGCAAGCGATCACGAAAGATAATCTTTGGCGACGGCATCACCTTTGCCTGCTCGACATGGAGATGATATTTCTGGCGCAGTGGATCATCCACGTCATATCCTTTGCCAAACTCCATCGTCAGCTCCGTCTCAGCATTAGTCATATTTTCGTAGCCAAGCGAGCGAAGCCTCTCTATCAGCCGCTGCTTTGCTCTACTATCAAGCTTGTTCACAAGGAGTAGGCTATCTATGATTGGTTTGGCTGCCAACCCCGGCACCGCTGTGCTACCAATATGCTCGATGGCACACACCTCATCACCCAGCACACCACTTACCCGCACTGCCTCAGCCATGAATAACTGTGGCCATCGTTCATCATATGGCACTACCTCTATCGGAAAGAGCTGGCCAATTTCTTCTGGTGTCATGGCGTCGAATTTGCTCATCATGGTTACCTCTTTATATGAACATGCTCACCTTCATGCAGTCGCACTGTTGGCACCATAGGAAACGCCGTTGCGAGCGCATCGGCATCTGCAACAGTACGCCGCTCCGCAGGATTATCAGTATTATAATGGACAACGACATTCATTGGCAAGATAGCCGAACCAGCATCAACTCCTCGATGGCTTAAAAAATGCTGTGCAAGATAATTCGCTCCAGCTGATGAACCAATATAAACTTTGCCACGCAGTAGTCGTTCTACCTCTGAGAAGTCACGAAGTTCTTGCAAAAGTCGAATTGTCCTACCACCGTGAACGTAGATAATATGAGCACGTCGAACTTGCTCAGCAAAACGGCCTTTGATTGCCAATTCTCGTTTCGCCGCAGGGAGATATTGGTTATACCAGCCCGCCCAATCATCAAACTTCTGTTGCCATTCTTCATGCGGGCTAGCAAAGAACACATCAAGAATCTTAAGTTCATCTTGCCGTCCTGCAAAGAAATTTTGCAAATAGCTACCAAAGTTACCCACCCAACGCTCTGCACCACCGCAAAGGATATATGTCGTAAGGGTTCTTTTCTGCATCATACCGATCCTCTATTAGGTAGAGTATTACCGTTCCTCTATCATCTGCACCACACCCGTCTCGTTATACCTCTGGTAGGCAGTGAGAATCTGGCGTGTGGCGTCATTCGTATTGAGCTGCAATGCTTCGTCTAGCGAGAACCACTGGCCTGTCGCTACTTCCTCAGTATCAGTATGCGATGCCTCGCTTTGCCATTGCTTGAGGCAAAACACTACAGTAAAGGCTTGTGTGTCACCATCAGGATAATGATACACCCGTCCTGGGCCAGACTGCGTTGCAAAGAGCTCAAGGTCGCTGGCGTGCGCAGTGATTCCTGCTTCTTCACGCAGCTCATGTAGTGCCGCACTGGTATAACTATCGCCTTCCTCGACGTGTCCACCTACTGTACTCCATCGATCAAAGGCTTTGGCGTAGATGAGTTTGACGCGCCCTGCTTCATCAACAGGCAAGACATCAACAGTTGTCGTGAGTAATTTCTTATTCCCAACCTTCTGGCGCAACTGCCACACATACGAGCCAACGTACCCCATATTCACACTCCCTTCTCTGCCGCCAGCAGATGATCAATGGTACTTTCTATTATGATTTTAGCATATTCGTTGAGGATGAGACGGCTAGCTCCACACTACTCGTCCGCACGAGAGTCTCCTACTTGCTGGAGGGTGCTGGCGAGCAAAGCCCAGGCAGCGAGCATGGCGTAGTTGGTAATCTTGCCAGCAGCGACCATCTGAGCCACCTGGTCAATTGGCAGCCATTCCGAAATAATTTGCTCGGTGTCATCTGGCTGGTGTTGGTGGTTTGTCCCAGCATATTCGCCGTAAACTACATGGAGCTTCGCGCTGGTGCAACGATTGTCGGCATAGAGCCAACCACACGCTCGCACACCTGTCATGACAATGCCCGACTCCTCAGCCAGCTCTCGCTGCGCTGCCGCACACACGTCCTCACCTGCTTCGATCTTCCCACCCGGGAACTGATACAACACTTCATCCACTGGGTATGAATACTCTTGCTGTACCAAAATATTATTGCCTCGGCGACACACTACGATTACCCCACCATACCCATGGTAGGGGTAATGGATATATTGGATGGCCTTTCCATTTGGTAGCTCTATTATATCTTCTGCGACGGTAAGCCGAGGGTGCTCGAAGAGCGTCCGCGACGATAGCATACGCCATTTTTGCAGCTGGTGTGATGACATTGTTGGTAAGATATGGATAAGCTTTACCTATTTGACCCTTTCTTAATAAAATTCACTTTCTTAACCTTAGGGATATAACGACGAGACAACACTGTAACCAGCCACAAACAGCCACTACATAAGACAAATCCAATTGTCGCAGGGGCAATCACCGCCAGACCAGCTTCACCAGAAAAAGTTATACTCCATAGTAATTTACCGGCAGCCATGAACGCCATGACTGCCACACCCAGCCAGATATTTCGCCACCACAATGCCGCTGCTAAAGAAACAAAGGATAATGGTATAAGCAATGTGAGGAAAATCTTACCAAATGTCCATTCACTCTGCAGATACTGCTGCTCAACTTGCAAAAACTGTTGCACCTGTGAATTCGTTTCACTGGGCGGGGCAAACCACCCCATGCTGGTCAAGGTGAGTAATATCACCATCATTATCCCTGCCCAGCTCCGCCGATAGGCAAACCAGCAAAACGGTATCAAGAACAATGGACGGATATACCAACTAAGCTGGTTGTGGTGCCGCTGCCACAGCCAATCCCAAAAACTCGGAACAGTAAATGCCACGGCGATGAATAGTATAATCAGGCCAGCAAATAAGATGGCGATGAATATGTCGTACTTTTTTATCGCAGCCATCATACAGTAAACTATAGCACATGTTATAACTACTCAAAGTATTTCTTGAGTGTCACCGTATCGCCCACCCGCGCTTCACGCGTGGTTTTCAGGTTGGTGACGATGTAGCCGATTTCGCCGGTGCCAAGCAGTGGGTCGGGCTGCATAGTTGGGCTCAGGTGCCCTACTTCCAGAGCAAGGCCACGAGCTCCAGTAGCCATCATGGTGATGTCCGCACCTTTCGGTATCGTGCCATCTACCACTCGCACGTAGAGGATAACCCCCCGGTAGTCGTCATAGTAGCTATCAAAGATCAGGGCGCGCGTTGGTATGGCTGGCCTATCACCACCCTGCGCGGCCATACTCTCAGCCTGCACCGCTAGTGGTGACACTGGTGCCTGGATACGCTCGACGATAGCCCGCAGTACCTGCGGTACATTCTGCCCAGTCTTGGCTGAGATATGAATAATATCGCTCTCATCACAGCCGAGTAGATTAATCACCTGCTTGGAGACGCGCGGTACATCAGCGGCTGGTAGGTCGACCTTATTGAGCACCGGGATGATGGTGAGGTCCTGCTCCATCGCGAGATACACATTGGCGAGCGTCTGCGCCTGAATCCCCTGGCTAGCATCCACCACCAGCACCGCACCTTCGCAGGCCTGCAAGCTACGCGATACTTCGTAGCTAAAATCCACATGGCCGGGGGTGTCGATCAGGTTGAGGTCGTAGGTGCCAGGCTGGGGTGCGGTGTTATCGCTTTGGCTTCGTTTCGATGCTGGCCCGCTCGCTGTCTGCGCACTGGTAGGGTTTGCACCCTCCGCACCATACTCATACTTCATCCGCACCGGAGCGAGCTTGATGGTAATTCCCTTCTCGCGCTCCAGATCCATGCTATCGAGCAACTGCTGCTTCATATCCCGCTTAGTAACGGTGCCCGTCAGCTCCATCATGCGGTCGGCCAGGGTACTTTTGCCGTGGTCGATATGGGCGATGATGCAGAAATTACGGATATGTTCCATATGCTAGCGTTTCCAGTTCCAGCCAAGGTTAATCCGTCCAAAGAAGATCTGCCGCAACCGATTAAGCACTGGCTCGGCCTCTTTAAGCCTCAGCCGCCGGCTAAACCATATATAAACCGCAAAGCTCACTACTGTGATCATAATAAATTTCGGGAAAGCGAGAAAGAAACTCTTATCGTTTGTGCCAAAGGGGATCATTACCACGCTCAGGTAAGCAGCCAAACCAGTTGGCACCGCAGCGATAACCATCTTGTAGATACTATTAACGAAGCTGCGGTCAAACAGCCTCGGCATACGCCGCCCCATGAAGAAGAAGAGGACAATCACCTCCACCACGGCGGTGATAGACTGCGCCCAAGCTAGGCCATAGCCTGGGTTTTGGTTCTTCGACCAGAGATTTACCAAGATAATCGCCAAGATGATATTAAACCCAATCGCAAAGAATGAGATATAAAGCGGCGTCTTGGTATCTTGCTGTGCGTAGAAGCTACGTGCCGCAATATGATAAATCGTGCGGAAAAATATCGTCAAAACTAGTACCCCAAGAAAACCGGATATTACTGGGTCGCCCCCGTTATGGATAAAGCTCACCACATAGCCCCGTGCAAAGTAAGTAATGACTGCCACTGGCAATGCCAACCAAATAATCACCCGGATCATCACCTGCAACTCTTTGCGGAAAAGATCCTCGCGCCCCGCCCCCAGGTGCTCTGTCATCTGTGGGAAGGCTGCGTTACTAATCGCCACACCAATCAAGTTCACAGGCATCAATGACAATGCCGACGCCTGTTGGTAAGCCCGCACCGTCCCATCAGCCATGCGTGAGGCAAGGTTTGTCTCCACAAGACCATTGAGATAATCGATCCCTTGGTCGAGTGAGCGCGTCCGCAGCAGACGCAGCACTTGGCGAAAGCTCTTGTTCTTGCGCTTAATCATAAAGCGATAGTCGAAGCCTAGCCCCAGCAAGCCGACCGAGCTAACGATCAGCTGCAGCACCGAGCCCAGCACCACACCCAGTGCTACACCCATAATGCCGCCATCAAACACCTGCCAGCCAAAAATATTAATGCCGTTCGTAAAGAAGGTTGCACCGATGATAATACCGATGTTGTAGATCGTTGGTGCCAACGCATAGAAGGTAAAGCGCCCAATCGCCTGCTGCATACTAGCAATGACGGTAGAGATAGAGAAGAGGAATGGGTTGACCGCAATCACGCGCATCATACTCACTGCTAGGCTCCGCCCTGACTCACTGAGCCCCGGCCCTACCACGACATTCACAAGCGGCTCAGCAAAGATCATAATCAAAATACTCGCCGCTAAGGTCGTGAGCGCTAAGAAATTGATCAAGCTCGAGCTCAAATCCCACGCCGACTGCTTGTTACCTGACGCCAAGCGCTGGTTAAACACTGGTATAAAGGATACGCTCAGCGCCCCAGACACCAGCACAAAGAACATGAAGTCGGGGATAGTAAAGGCTACGGTATAGGCATCAGCACCCACTTTGTAGGTGTCGTAGTACATACCATTAATAAGCCGCTCACGATACATCCCCAAGACGCTTGACAGCAGTGTTGAGCCCGCGAGTAGGGCAGCAGCATTCTTGATATTTAGTTTGCTATTTGCTTTGGCGACGACTGAGCGGACACGCCGACGATTTGCTCCATGTGCCACTGGTACCTCCCTGCTCCTAGTGGAGCTTGGCCTCCGTTGGCAAAGTGGCATCTGCCATCGCAGCCTTAGCTTCGTCTTCTTCTAGTGTTTCGTGAACAAGCAGCTCATCTTTGAGTTTCTCAAGCGCTGGACGGTTGTGCGAGAGGACAATCTCAGCACGGCGAGAAGCCTCTTTGATAAGCGCCTCTACCTCGTGGTCAATCGCCTCAGCAGTCGCATCACTATATGGCCGCTCGTGAGTGATCTTGTCGAACACCATACCACCGTTATCTTCATGGAAGACCTGGTCGCGGAGCTTTGCGCCCATACCTTGCTCGATCACCATATCACGGGCAATCTCCGTCGCTTTGCGCAGGTCACTGCCTGCCCCAGTTGTAATGCCGTCATCGCCATAAATCAGCTTCTCGGCAATCCGCCCACCCATCGCTCGGGCCAGAATATCCTTAAATTCGTATACATTGGTGTAGCTTTTGTCTTCTGGGGGTAAGAACCATGTCACACCGCCCGTACCACCACGCGGGATGATGGTCACTTTATGCACTGGGTCGCTATCGGGTAAGACGTGCCCCACAATAGCATGACCCGCCTCGTGATACGCCGTGAGTTCTTTCTCATGGTCGGTCATTACCTTAGCTTTGCGCTCGGGGCCAATCGCCACCTTCTCAAAGGCCTCGGTCAGGTCTTGGTTGGTGATCGTCTTCTTACCGCGGCGCGCTGCAATAATCGCTGCTTCGTTGGCCATGTTCGCGAGGTCGGCACCACTGCTACCGGCTGTCTTGGCAGCAAGCTTGTCGAGGTCGACCGACGCATCGGTTGGTTTGTTCTTGAAGTGCACCTTGAGGATTGCCTCACGGTCTTTGCGCTCGGGTAGGCTAATCGTCGTATGGCGGTCAAAACGGCCTGGGCGCAACAGTGCTGGGTCGAGCACATCAGCTCGGTTGGTTGCTGCTAGGATAATCACGTTTGTATCAGCCTCAAAGCCGTCCATCTCTACCAAAATCTGGTTCAGTGTCTGCTCGCGCTCGTCGTGGCCACCGCCCATGCCAGAGCCACGTTTACGTCCCACGGCGTCAATCTCATCAATGAAGATAATGGCTGGCGCATTCTTCTTAGCCTTAGCAAAGAGGTCGCGTACCCGGCTTGCCCCCACACCAACAAACATCTCCACAAACTCTGAGCCACTAATGGAAAAGAACGGTACGTTAGCCTCGCCTGCAACCGCTCGCGCCAACATCGTTTTACCGGTACCAGGGTTACCAACAAGGAGAATCCCTTTGGGAATCTTAGCGCCGAGGCTCTGATATTTCTTGGGGTGTTTGAGGAAGTCCACCACCTCTTGCAAATCTTGCTTGGCGTTTTCGTTGCCAGCAATGTCATCAAATACTACCCGCTCTTTATCAAGGCCATACAGCTTGGCCTTACTCTTGCCAAAGCCCATCGCTTGGCTATTCTGCCCCTGGGCTTGGCGCATCATAAACATAAAGAGAACACCAAACAATACGACCGACAGGACAATTGGTGCGAGATTCCAAAACAACAGGCCCGTCTGTGACTCATTTTGCACCTTCACCTCTGTTTTGTCGTGCTTGAGCCCTTGGGTATAGATAGTGCCGTTTTCTTTGAGGCTGCGCTCGGTCGGCTTGGACTGGCCTTTGGGTGTAACAGTCAGCTCATTGCCTTGGATTTCAATCTTGGCAATTTTGCCATTATTTGCCCGGTTCACTACATCCGAGAGCGGCACCTCCTTAAGGTTGGCCTGCGGCGAATTAATCGCCCAAAATGCCAGCACACCCAGCACTACAATCGCCCAAAACAGCCCTAGACGCAGGGCATTGGTCGCTTTCGACGGTTTTTTATTCATCAGGGAACTCACTCCTTTCGTTCGCTTGCATTCTCACACAGTAATCTGATCTATTGTACCACTTCTACAGTGAATTGCCGAGGGCCAAACTGCAAATACACGCCATCGCCCACCACATGGCGGCTGCCTGGACGAGCAGTCTTGATGGCTAGCACTGCACGCTCGAGCCGCGGACGGGTTGGGCGCGGCGCACCTGCCCACATAATCATCGCACCCAATAGTTCCTGGGCGCTTGCTTCGTCGATCATAATCAATCCATGGCGCTCGGCCGCAAACTGCGGCAAGAGGTGTTGCACTTCATCATTAATCGTATGGCGCAGCGCAAGTTGCCGATCCCGCAGCGAGGTAATCTGCGCCGCCTGCTCTGCCGTGAGGAGCCGCTGAATGCAGCGCCGCAGCCGATTGCGCGTGTAGCGATCACTCGCATTCGTCTCATCTTCTACCCACTCCAGGCGATGAGTCAATGCATAGGCGCGGATATCTGCCTTGCGCCAACCCAGTAGTGGCCGCTCCACCCCGGGGCGATTCAGCACGGCTAGCCCACGCCAGCCCGTCCCACGCACCAAGTTAAGCGCCACTGTTTCTACTAAATCGTCCAAGTGATGTGCTGTTACCACTGGTGCTTGGTACTGCGCTGCTGTATCGAGCAAAAAATCATACCGAGCCTCTCGCGCTGTCGCTTCGCTCGCATTCGGCCCAAGCTTAAGCTGGGTAGACACAAAAGGTAGTCCATAGCGCGCCGCCAGTGCTGCCACAAAGCGCGCATCCGCTGCCGACGCTTCACCCCGGATCCCATGATCGACATGCGTCACAATCAACGGCTCCGTTGCCTGCGCCGCCATCACATCCAAGAGCACTACACTATCCACACCACCAGACACTGCAACAAGATATGCCATGGCAATAGTATATTCATTTTGCAAAGAGGAGTAAATACTAGTTTTATTATGTGTAATATGCTAGGCATAAGACACAAAACAAGCCGCCCGGGAGGAGGAACGGCGGCTTGCATAATAGAGGAGGAGGTAGCGTGTGCTACTACGGGTAGTATGCCCCGCCTTGCTTAAATAGAGCTGAAAGTGGATACTCTTTGCTATTTTAGCAACACGCCGATGTAAGCCAGCGTGGCAGAGTCTTCACCAGTGAGCTTCTTGTAAGCTCTAGAGTCTCGCAAACTTCTTCGTAATATACTGCAAAGCAATAGGCCACGCTTTATACAATTTGTACCATAATCTTCTCTGTTTTTATGAAAAATACGGTAGTATATTCAATTTTTCCTTTTTCTCCTAATCACCCAGGCTTTAGCAATTTCCACTCTTTTCCTCTATACCGCTCTACTCTCAGAAGTAGCAGAAAATGAAAAAACTAATCCGATGGTGTCGAGCTAAAAGCTCAAACTCCTAGATTATTAAGCAGCCAAAACTAAGAAGGTGAAGATGCCTCAGCTACAAAACAGATCTCTCTACTTACGCGACAGCTTACTTGCCGCCGTTCGCACTGCTTCGCTCCACGTTAAGAAAACGTGCGGGAGCTCGGCCAGCTGCTCAGCAGTGAGATCGTGCTTGATGGCAAGAGTGACCTCTTGAATGAGCTCACTAGCACGCGGAGCGACGATCGTCCCGCCAAGCAATACCCCTTGTTTGTCGCTAATTAACTTGACGAACCCCTCACGGAAGTCACTTGTATTGCTGCGAGCAATCATCCCGAGCGGCACCAACACCTTATTAATCTTGAGATCGCGCTTGATACAGTCATCTTCATTAAAGCCCACACTAGCCACCTCTGGGTAGATGAAGGTAGCGCGCGGCACTAACTCGTAGTCGAGCGTCATTTGCGATTTGGGGTGGAGGATGTTGTGCGCTGTTAGCCGGCCCTCGCTCAAGACGGTGTGGGTTGGTACATCATTGCCTAGCACATGGCCCGCCGCATAGATATGCCGCACATTGGTCTGGAAGAATTGGTTCACTTCAATACCATCATCGGGCGAATACGTTACCTCGGCATTATCTAGCCCAATATCAATGGTCGGCTCTGGCTTGGTCGCCACCAAGACACGCTCTACCTCCATCGTCCGCTCAATACCACCACGGATATATTGGACGATCACATTACCACTTGGGCTACGCATGAGGGAGCGAATCGTCGTTTGCGTTAGGACTGACAGTGGTTGGTCGCGCTGCAGGAGGCTGCTCACCGCCTCACTTACCTCTTCGTCCTCAGTCGGCAAAATGCGTGATGACTGCTCTGCCACCGATACCGTGCTACCAAAGGTCGCAAAGAAATGCGCTAGCTCAATCGCCACCGTCGTCGCACCAATGATCAACAGGCTGCGAGGCGGGCGGCTCAGCTTGAGGGCAGTGCGTGGTGTGAGCCAATCGATCGTCTCAATGCCTGCAATCGCTGGCTGGGTCACATGCGCCCCTGTTGCGATCAAAATATGCCCTGCTGTTACTTCATGGTCACCAATTGTTACAGTGTGCTGGTCACGTAAGACACCTTTGCCGTAAAATGTATCAATCCCTTGTTGGTTATAATAGTGCTCGTTATCGCCCGCACCAGTCCGCTCTACCACTGTATTTTTCCAGTGCTGGATAGCAGGGTAGTCAAAATCCACTCGCGATGTATCGAGCCCAAACTGGTGGCCCTGTTGGATGCGGTTATAGAGCTGTGCCACACCCAGCAGCGTCTTGACAGGGATATCACCCCAATTAGGCGCACCGCCACCAAAGGTATCTGCCTCAATCAACCCCACCTTCTTATCTGCCCGGGCCGCCACCAAAGCTGCAGTACTGCCAGCTGCACCACTACCCAGCACCAACAAATCATAATCGTAGCGTGGTCGTCGTATCATGTGGTGGTTCTCCTTAACTCCTGATTGGGCGTTTTCTCTATTATACCACTGGCCTGGGCAAAAAAGAACGCCAAAACACTCGTCTGAGCCCTAGCCTTCTTGCCAATTCTCTGCTATAATGCGTCATGTTTGGCACCGTAGCTCAGCCGGTTAGAGCGCAGGACTCATAAGCCTGAGGTCACTGGTTCGATCCCAGTCGGTGCTACCAGATATGATAGGCGGCGTACAATAAGTGCGCCGTTTTGTTTTTTATCCAAGGCTATAGCCTATATCGGATGTGCGAGGATGAATAGTAATAGGGATATATTCAAAGCACCTCAGACGCATCACCCGAGGTGCTTTCGATCGTTTAGAGTTCTACCTCTGCTAGTTTGCTGTGGCGCGCGGCAATGAATGCCCGCAGCTCTGCCATACTACGCGACCGATTCCAGGTGGCGAGTATGGTTTCTTTCGTCTTTTTTCGCATATCTACCCTCTTTTTTGTGTTGTCATTATCGACCTACCTCGATCCTAGCATATATACGAACAAAATGCAAACAAATTGTTTCTTAATTTACTTTTTACCTTATTTATCCCCGTTATTTGCTATTTATTCTAAGAAACTTTGTGTATCGTACTCTGTGCGCCACCTCTGAAGGTCTGTCATTACTTACATTACACTCTCTTTGTCTTTCGGTCTCCACGGTAGAGACAATAGCCGCTGACTGTATTGAAGGTGTGAGCAGTACCTACCAGCTCATGCGCCAGTAAAAAATCTCCACTCATTTGAACGAAAACTACACTCTACTAGACGCCAGTGGTAAAGGCACCCCAAGAATAGTTTTGAGGTTAATACTAACCTCATTCCATCTCTACCCTCCTAAGATAATCCAAAGCAAAAACCCTACCGTGTGGTAGGGTTCTTACCTTGGTTGCGGGGGCAGGATTTGAACCTGCGACCTGTTGGTTATGAGCCAACCGAGCTAACCGGGCTGCTCCACCCCGCGTTACGGTTCTTATTCTACCAGTGATGAATGCCGATTGTCAAGGATTTAACACCTGAATGTCAATATTTCCGCTCTCCGCTTGTTATTTATCCTTTTGCTGAGCCTGCTCGGCTGCACCACCAAAGAGGAAGGTTACCCACTGCTCGAAGTTACTACTCTGTGTATCGGGGTTAGTGGGCTTGTCGGTTGGTGGATCGTGTGCCTCAGCACTATTCTTAGGTAGCACAATCACCTTCTCGCCAGGTGCCACTAGGCCAAGTTTCTCACGAGCAGCAAGCTCTTTGTACTCGTCACTCTCGCGGAAATTCTTTTGGTATTGCAGCGTTTGCGTCTCAAGCTCGGTGAGGACGAGCTGCCGCCGTTTCGTCTCTAGCTCGCGCTGCTGCGTGTAGTTCTGCTGGAGACGTGCCACCGACTGCCAGGCAAGGTATGTTGCAATCACGAGCGCAAGCGCCAGCACAATGGTATTGAGCTGGAGATAATCATGCTTGATCTTGTAGATGATGTGGCGCTTGGTAGTGTCGCTGAACACAAACTTCATAGGCTTCTATTATACCGTAAACCGCGCAATTGCTGCAAAAGCTGCGGGCCAGCAAAAAACACGCTGCGCACCACAATTTTGGTTAAAAATCACTCATAGACTTGCCAGGTGTCGACCTCTGTGCTATAACCAATGCAAGATGACATACAAACAACCCTCTCAAGAGGCTGCTCAACAACGCAGTCCAGAGTCTTTAGTATCACCAGAAACGGTAATAGGATCCGCCACTGCAATATTAGGACGTGCAGCATTATTACTACAAAAAAACGGCAAGCAAGGAGATCTCTTAGCCGATTTAATGGGTGATGGATTGCCAGCATCTTCTCACGCACCAGACGCCCCACCCCAAGCACAGGCTGAGACACCCTCACCTTGTGAGCAGTCCACTCAGCCAACACGCGAAGACCTCTACGCTCTCCAAATAATCATCAATAGCTACGATCATCAGGTTGCACAGCACCCACGAAGCAAAGCACTCAAAGAGAAGCGTGCCGCAGCCTGGTATAATCTTGACATTGCTATTGCCAAGACGCTCGGGATAACACCAGAGCAATATGCCCAGGCACACACCAACCGTGATGCGCAGTTCGATGAGATTGTCCTGGAGCGTATGCGTATCCGCCGCGAAGTGAAAGAAGCAGCACAAGCCACTCACCCATCCCAAACCGCCGCTCAGCGCAGCAATAGGCCAAAGCGAAGTGCACAAGAAAGATTGTTCAGCCCCCAGGATGCCGCCGCTGGAGAATATGTAGTGCGTCCAAAACTACCAAAAACCCCTAAGAAACTCGACTACTAGTGGCATATACACCAACAATACGGTATAATGTGGCAAGTGGTCTGGGGGCGTAGCTCAGTGGTCAGAGCAGCGGGCTCATAACCTGTTGGCCGCTGGTTCAAGTCCAGCCGCCCCCACCATTGCAAAAATTAGTCATAGCACGCCCATAGTGGCGTGTTTTTAGTACGCGCAAACGGTATTAATAGGACTATGAGCAACGCAGCTAAGCATAGACTATATCAAGCTTCTAGACCGAGATGCTACGAAGTTGGCTACAGTAAAAGCGCTTTTACCTTCAAGACCCAGTAGGCAATACCCTTGTAGCTTGGTTGGAGTAATCACCAGGAATCTTACGATTGTATTAGCAATATCATATTATTGCTTATTGCAAAACTTCATTGCATATAATCGTTGCCTTCTGCTATACTACGGCTATGAAGAGCAAAAAATTATCCGACAAGATCATCATTGCATGGCTGGCGGTGCTTACCATCGGCCTTCTATCACTTATCGGCTGGGCCGTAGCCTTGCAAAACAACTATCACAGTGCAGTCGACTCGCTTGGCAAACAAGTGTTTGACCTTCAAGTGCAGCTTAATCAAAAGAGTAGGCAGAAATAACCACCATGCATCGTCATCTCATAGAAGACAAGCGCAACCCCGTACCAGGTATGGCAGTCGTTGATATGTCGTCGTCATAATATTTAGCCGGTAAAGGAGGAATATGTCTTATTCGGTCATACTCACTCAGCTCGCCAACAGTGGCTGGACCCAGTGCTCATCAATTGCTCGTGCCTTAACCGAAGCTGGTATTCCTGTACCAACTGAAGCTTATCTACAGAGCGCTTTTGACACATCGGTCTGGGATACGGTTGCAACGCTATCTAGCGATCTGTCACGACACTTCCAGAGCTGCCCCTTCGCTGGGGAGGCTATCTATGGCCCACTCCTCGTGCCGCACGCCCGTTTATTTGATGTGCGCCGATCTCAAAGCAGACATATCCGCAGCAGCCAACCTGAGATAACCAAGCCAGACTTTGTCGACGAGCGTCTTCCTCTTGGCGCTGACCATACTGACCTTGCGGCTCCTTGGACACTCTTTGTCACCATTATCTCTGATGCTGGCCTAGCAATGGGCAGTTACAACGATATCACCGCACAGCCCAGGAATATATACACCGTCAACGGCTCCGACACGCGCCAACTGATGACCCGACAACTATGGTGTGCGCTCGTCTTGCAAAATCTCCAAGCACCAGACTGCGAACAACGCAAGCGCTGGACGAGTACACTCTTTGCTGGTGAAGCATCGATTGATGGCAGCGCTGTCTCAGGGACAGTCTTGCATGGCCAAGTGCGCCAACGTCTCGGCAAAGCCACTCGTGGTAGTTCGCCAATGCGCGTCCGTCCGGCACTGCACGTGGGGAGCGCTGCACCAATACATAACATATCGTATAGCTAATTGTTAATAAGTGGCTTATACGCTCACACCTCCTCTCGTACCCCTCTCGCCGTGATAGGTACAAAATAAGAGAAAACCACAATTCATACCCAGCATCGCGCTCTAGCGCTCTGAGTGGTGCGAGAGCGTGTCTATCGGCGCGAAGTTTAGTTTCTCGTCACGCAGTATAGGCTCGCGGCTTACTTCATCTCATACTCTACTTGCTTTGTAGCCCTTCTTGCACTAAGTTCAACAAAAAAGACCCTTCTGTTACAGAAAGGTCTTTTTCATATACACGTGTCCGGGTTATTTGGTTGCTTTAGCAGCCTTCTTGGCGGGCTTTGCCGCGTCTTTCTTGGCAGCAAAGGGGAATTTGTTGCGTGAGTGTTCCTTCACATAGTAGCCCTCAGGCATGTCACACGGCTCACCCTTGCCGTTGTTTGGTGATTTGCAAAAATAGTAAATCGTCCGCTTTACGCCACCGCGCAATACCGCATCTTTTTGCGTGTGCAAGTAGTATGTAGTACCATTCGAACTAGTATATTTGTAAGCCATAGTGCTCCTCCTATTTGATCTTACAAAACCTAGCCTACATGCTCACAAAATGGATGTCAACACTTTGGCAGCGATTTTTTACAGAGATGGCAACCATAGACGCGCGATTTTGTTTTTTGCTTATGGTTATTGTGTATGATAGATGTTGGTACTATTTTTGTACGATAAACAGGGGTCAAGCATAAATTTTATGGAGCGTCTAGCGAACGCCCGTTCAAAGCCATCTTGCGTGTTGTACGTGTTGTAAATTATGTTGTAATTTTTTATTTTTTGGCTATTTATTTCGCCGCTCGATACTGAACGCGCAGCATAATCCGCAAAATAATCATCCCCACAATACGCCCAAGAATGGCCGAGATAACTACGCCAGTGAGGAGAATCGTCCAGCCAGCAAAGTCGGGCGACCATAGTGGTGCGCTGAAGTTGTAGTGGTAGAGGCTGGTGTCGGGCATTTTGGCAGTCTGAAGGCCAGCATTGGCGCTACTGAGCTTGCCAAGCTCCTCGTAGACGCAGCGCACATAGTCAATCGACCAGCTATGGAACCGTGGCTTACACACTGCATCGGCCTTAGCATTGGCGGTTTGACCAGCACGATTGGTGGTGCTCATTGAGGCGTTAAGCGCAGCCTTGACGTCGCGATTGTACTGCTCTTGCAGGTAAATTGGGCCAGTATCGGCATTCATATGGGCAGAGGAATACTGCTGGAGGTCGGCGATGCGCTGGCGGATCTGCTCCATATTACCTGCCTTATCAGCCGAGAGAACTGCTCGTCGCCGCTCAGTCATCCCCACATTATTGAGTCGCAAAAAGGTTGCAGACAGCACGAGCAGCACCATAAGTAGCAGCACCAGATGCCACATCTTAATGCGCCGGAGCCGCTTCATCGACCGCTTGACTTGCTGTTTGTTTGCCATGCTATGTACCCTACGTATGCCCACTTATGCTTTGGTCTAGTATAGCATAACCTCAATATTGAACCCAGTAGCGCGAGGTGGAGCGATCACGCTCCTTAGCTACCTCTGGTGGTTTTGTGCCAGAGGCGGTACAATGGAAGGTATGAATATCTACTTCTCTGGAATCGGCGGCGTGGGCCTGGGGCCATTGGCTGAGTTGGCGCACGATGCAGGGCACCATGTGCTTGGCTCGGATAGCCATGTTGGACTCGAGACACAAGAACTCGAGCAGCGTGGCATCTCCGTCTCACAAGACCAAACAGGCGAATACCTAGCCTACCGCCACAAGCAAACCCCCATCGATTGGTTTATCTATACAGCAGCTTTGCCGCCCGATCACCCCGAGCTCGTCTTAGCGCACCGACTTGGCATCTATACCGCTAAGCGTGACGAGCTCCTCACCTATCTCATCAACGAAAAAGACCTCCAGCTCATCGCCATCGCTGGCACCCACGGCAAGACGACGACAACTGGCCTGATGGTGTGGGCGCTGCGTCAGCTGGGTGAGCCAGTGAGTTACTCGGTGGGTACAACATTGAGTTTTGGCCCCAGTGGCCATTATGTGCCAGGTAGTCGCTACTTTGTGTATGAGTGTGATGAGTTTGACCGCAACTTTTTGCAGTTCCACCCTTATCTCACGCTGCTGACCTCTGTTGACTACGACCACCCAGACACCTATCCTACCAAGCAGGATTACACTGATGCCTTTAGCCGCTTTCTCGAGCAAAGCGAATATACCATCATGTGGCAGCACGATGCCGACGCAGGCGTTGTGCCACCACGGCGACGGGCGCGTGTCTTGGAAGATGAGGATGTGCAGCAATTTGCACTCGCAGGGGCCCACAACCGAGCCAACGCAACACTGGTGGCAACGGCATGTAAGCAGCTACGGCTTGGCTCGCCCGAGCACATTCGAGCGGCTATCAATACCTTCCCAGGAGTGCAGCGACGCTTTGAGCGGCTTGGGGCTGGACTGTATAGCGATTATGGCCACCACCCGGTAGAAATCGCCGCGACATTGCAAATGGCACGAGAATTGTCCGACCACGTTGTGCTGGTATATCAGCCACATCAAAACGTCCGTCAGCATGAGATCCGCCAGCAATACACCGACTGTATGGAGCGCGCCGAGCAAATCTATTGGCTGCCAACCTACCTCAGCCGCGAAGACCCAGCCTTGCCTATTCTCACTCCACAGCAACTGACTGAGCAACTAACAAACCGTAGCAACGTCCACTACGCCGAGCTCGATGATACCTTGTGGCACGCCATCCAAACTGCCCGCGCCGAGGGCAAGCTTGTGCTCTGCATGGGCGCAGGCACGATTGATGGCTGGGTGCGGCAGCATCTTGGACGAGGAGGAGCATAATAATCATGGAGCGTCCACCAGCAATCACAACAATCCTCTTCGACGTTGGCGGTGTCCTGATCAACAGTTATGATTATGTGACCAATGATGTACGCCAAGCACTTGGTAATCCAGATGGCTTCGACCAGCGTTGGCCAGCTGCAATTCATCGCTACGGCAGCGGAGAGACTAATCGTGCTGCATTCTGGCGTGAGCTTGGCTGCGACCACCCGACGAATGCGCAGCAAGATAGCATTGTCAAAGGTTTTCGCGAGACACTCACGATTCGCAATCAGGTAATGGGCTACGCCGCTCACCTGGCGACACAAGGCCTACGCGTTGGCATCCTGAGCGACACCATCCCAGAGCATGCCGAAGTATTACGGCAGAGTGATGTGTACGACGAAGCCATCTTCGACCCCTGTTTGCTTTCCTACGAGACAGGTTACCGTAAGCCAGCACCCGCCACATACATTCACGCATTGGGACATCTGGGCTTACATCATTGCCCAGAGTCCGTACTGTTTGTTGACGATCGGACGAAGAATATCGCCACTGCCGCCGCAACAGGTATGCACACCGTTCACGCTGTGCAGCGCGCCACTCAAGCTGAGACCGAAGCTGCTATCATCAATGACATCGCTGCGAAGCTTCGGTCGTAATAATCAATGGGTGCATCCATACTCAACCAGTCTGAAGTATTATATTTCTTACCGATCATCCCCACTACCCCGCAGCTGACCACGCTGTTGGCGGCTGGCGAGCTTGGCGTTGTTGCGCTGAGCGACTTCCTCAAGGCTCGAGCCAAGCAGGTGCGCCACCGCCGTCACATACCACAAGATATCACCCAACTCTTTGATAATCGCTTGCTTGTCTACCTCTGTTATCTCACCCTTCTGGTCACGCAGGATCTTCTTGAACTTCTCGAGCACCTCGCCCGATTCGCCGCCTAGGCCCAGCACCATACCCATCAGCTGGGCATTGGCATCGCCATAGGCATAGTCGCTGCTCAGGGTGGTGATTGCTTGCTGTGCGTAGTCGTCGATCTTCATATATCCTCCTTGTTATTGATCTAAAACGTCGTCAAATTCCTCAAAAAAGTACGGGTCGCGAAAGAACACCCGCGCTACAATCTGCTCCACCGCCGGTGCAAGCGCGTACTGCGCCAGCTTATGTGGGCGCGCCCAGACGAGCCGCTCATGCGGAGTGATATCATCAGTCGCCCCATAAAACACATGAGCCAGTGTGGTTGAGAGAATCGCTTTGTCTACCCAAACACGAATATAACATTCGCCCGCATGCCGTAGCGCGAGATCCATAGTGCCAAGCTTTTCCGCTGCTTCGCGTTGAGCCGCCGCTTGGATAGATCTATCATCGATATGGAGCTTGCCGTAAGGGAGCGTCCAGGTATCGATGTAGGGCTGTTTGGTGCGCTGTTGGAGTAAGACATCACCATTACTATTTTGCACCACTAGCATGGTTACAATTTTAGGTTGGGTCCGAACCAGCATAGTGTCTGTGCTAACCCGATCGACATACGCCAAACCACGCGGTGCCAGACTATAGCCACCTGGCACTTTTTGGACAAGCTGGTGCTGGAGTAACACTTTGAGATGATAGCTAAAGAGATTGGTATCCACCCGTGGCGGGCGCAGATCACGAAAGCGAGCCATCTTGCGGTAGCACAGCACACTGAGAATTCGCCTTTGGATGTGGTGGTTAATCGTATCTTGCTCAAACATATTTGACTCAAATTATCCTATCTATCCATATTTACTATAGCACGCTATGGTAATGATATGAATAACCTGCCATACAATAGTCATCATAATAACCAATCTAATCACACGTCAACAACTTCGCTGCCAGAACACAATTATCCACTATACATATCACACGAACGAGATATCACACCATCACCTATCCAAAGCCAATTATGCCATATTGCACTGCAGAGTATGGAGATAAGCTGCGATTTGGCCGATGTAATGCGCGTGCCACGCCAACCCGGTGGCGAGCGCGAGAATGACGCAGAGCATAGTTGGTCGCTTGCCGCCCTTGCGCCAGAATTACGCGCCTGTCTCTATCCGCAGCTGGATAATGATATGGTGCAGCAATTTGCAACTGTCCACGAGCTGCTCGAGATTGCCACTGGCGATGTCGCAACGTTCGACCTTACCCCTGTGCAACTTTCCATCAAACAACAAAACGAGCAGCAAGCAGCCCACACATTATTACAGCGTCTTCCGCCCGTTATGCGTCAGGGGCTAGAGCGCTACGAAGCACAAAACACACCCGAAGCACGCTTTGTACGAGCAGTCGATAAGATTCTTCCAGTAGCGATGGATATTGTTGGGCAAGGGGTGCGGGTAGTCGAAGAGGACTATGGCATTAAAAATCTTGCTGAATTGCAAGCAGCACACGACAAGCTCATCGAGAGCTTCACTCAGCGATTTGGCACAGAATTTCCTGAGCTCGCTGAGCTGTATGCAAACCTCGCTTATCATTTTGAGACATGCTATGCACAAGAAAAATCTGCCGACATGATGAGTTCTCACGTCCCTGAGCGTCCCAATCAGCTCAAAGAAGTTGAGCGTAAATTTTTAGTCAATCTTGATAAGATACCAGCAGATATTGACTCATATGATCATATCGACATCAGTCAGGGCTATCTCGCGCACAGCAGTGATGGATCGGAGACACGCGTCCGGCGTTTTGGTGATGGGCAACGTTTTGAGCTCACGGTAAAATCGGGCGGTACTGTCGTGCGAGATGAGCAAAATATCATTATTAATGAAGCAACCTTTGCTTCGCTATGGCCACTCACCAAGGGCAAGCGCATCGAGAAAACACGCTACTATGTACCCTACACCGATCCTGATAGCAACGAGCATACAATCGAGCTTGATATCTACCACGGCAACCTTGAGGGGAAGCTCATCACTGCTGAAGTTGAGTTTCGTGGCCGCGAGACCGAGGCGACACTACGTGCTGAAACATTCTGCCCTCCCGAGTGGTGCAGTACAGATATTAGTTATGATCAACGCTACAAAAATAACGCACTAGCGAGCCAGCAACACGGCATGCTAGAGCTCAGTCAGGTGAGTATGTAATCTTGCTACGAAGCGGTACTACTGGCCATTACCGGTCGTCGCTCGCACGCAGCCAATCGCTTTCCCCTCACTCATCCAGCGCTGTTCGTAGGCGGTGAGCGTCTTGTATTCATCAGGTAGTGACGACTCGTGGAGATCGAAAGATAATTCACGAATTGACCACTGACAGGCAACGAGCTGCTCCAGGCTCCAACAAAAGAAATCACGATCGTCATGCTTGAGCAAAAGCGAGCCACCAGGCCGCAACAGCTGCTCGTACTGGCGCAAAAATGTTGGGTGGGTAAGACGCCGGCCAGCGCTGCGCCGCTTAGGGAATGGATCAGGAAAAGTCACCCACAACTGCTTGAGCGAGTGAGCAGCAAAGAGTTCGCCAATCTGATCGGCCCGAGCCCGCACAAACAGCACATTGGTGATGCCACGCTCGAGCGCCGTGTATGCACCTTTTTGCAAGCGATCACCCTTAACATCCAGTGCCACAAACACCTCATCCGGGTGCTGCGCCGCTAGTTCCACACTAAACATCCCGGTACCAGCGCCAACCTCGAGCACCGTTGCACTCTGCCGCACCTCTGGCGTTGCCTGGCACCATTCATCGTACTCGTAGCAGTTGGTGGCGTTATGAAACTTCGCAAAGCGATATTTCTTGCGTTTGCGAGTGATGATAAATTGCTGAGGGTCAAGATACGTCATGAGTCTATTATACCTGAATCACATGGCCTCTCTTTGCGGGTGGCCCCACGCTCCACGTTATTTGGGTGAGGTATGAGAATTCGCTATTTGTCTAGCATGTTTTTCACTCGAGTAAAGAGAATCTCTCTAAAAAATGTTGTAATACTTACATCACTAGGTAAGCTTCTAACTTTTTCTCAGGTTATTATGCCCTACCTGAGTCGTTCCACCACCCCATCAGATAGCACTCGTACTAAGCGTGATGGTGGCGTATCAGCTGGCACAGTGCCACCATCATAATAGTAATCGACACCATCACCAAAGTACGCACGAGCTTCGGCAATAGTGCGGGCGGGCGACTGCCCTTCGAGATTGGCGCTGGGGGCGATCAACGGGCCAGTCTGGCGCAAGACCGCCTGGAGCCACGGCAGCTGCGGCTGGCGATAGGCCAGCATATCATTAGCGCGGCGTAACCACCGCGGAGCATGGGGCGAGTCGAGCAAAATACTTGTTGGCCAGGAGGTGTTAAGCGCCGGTAAGGTAGGCACATCGGCATAAGTTTGGCTGGCATCGGCCACGAGGATGATGGGTGATTTATTACTATCACGCCGCTTAAGACGATACACCTGCGCTACTGCCGCTTCGTCATCTGCCCGGGCAACAATGCCATACAGGGTATCAGTCCGGAGTACTGCCACGCCACCACACTGCAAGGTAAGCACAAGCTGGTTTAATTCATTATTCACATCTGTTATACTACCATATTATGAAGCCAATTACCTCACCCGAGCTCACCGCACTAGAGATTATTATCATTATTGTCGTGGCAATTGCATTGTATTGGTTGGGGCCGCGCGTGGTGATGTGGCTAACGCGACATGCCTTCGTTACCACATATCAGCGTACGCTGCCCAAGAAGGATCTCGAAAAGCGGCACAAGACGCTGGGCGGGCTCTTTGCTAATGTGTGGCGTATTATTGTGGTGGTGATTGCGGGCTATGCTATATTCACCCATTTTTTCAATAGCGCAGCTCTTGCGCCGCTGTTTGCGAGCGCAGGGATTATTGGTGTCGCCTTTGGGTTTGGCGCGCAGTCACTCGTTAAGGATTTCCTCTCAGGGGTGTTTATTATTAGTGAAAACCAGTATCGGGTAGGAGATATTATCGAGATTGATGGCTTTGGCGGGACGGTCGAGCGGATCGGTGTACGCTCCACAGTGATCCGCGACGTCGAGGGCAACGTCCACTTCTTCCCCAATGGTGTGGTGCAGCATGTTATCAACAAGACGATGGGCTATAGCAAGGTGTACTTCACCATCACCGTTGCGCCCGACACCAACATTAGCACTGCCAGCGATATCATCAATCGGATTGGTGAGGAAATCTCCAGCGAGGAAAAATGGCAGCACAAGGTAATCGAGCCACCGCACTTCGACATCCTTGGCGACTTCAATGCGTCGTCGATTAGCCTTGTCGTCTCTGGCAAGACCCAACCATCCGACCAGTGGGCCCTCACGGCCGAGATGCGGCGACGGATCTTGCGTGAGTTTGAAAAAGAGCACATCGAGCTCGGCGCAGCCTCGCCAACCAAGCACAAGTAACCTCTATTGCGTATGCATTGCTCCCGCCACAACAAAAATTCATTCTGCATAGCGGATAATCCTGCTGAGCTATTATGCTTTAATGAAGCCCTAATCTCAAGGTGTATGACCTCTGTTAAGACACATCGCGTATTTACCAGTATAGTATAATACACTCATGAATCAGCAATTTCCTTCTTATCCTAATCGATCACAGCTGGCGGCCCCACCCCAGACTCAGCCTGCGCCACCACCATATTATCCACAGCAGTCATCAGAGCCAACGCTCCAGGATAGCCTCACCCAACCAGCCGAGCAATCACCCACTCAGCAGCCTGCCCCTCTCGTTATGCAGCCAGCTCCCCAGCCTGCACCAGTAATGATGGATGCCAATTACAGTAGCGTTTTCGACGGTACACCACTGGTCATGGCAACGCCCGTCTCACACTATCGCAATCGCACCATCTTTAGCCAAGTGCCCTGTGTGCTCGAATGGACGACAGCCAATCGCATCCGCGCCGTCGACTTTGACCCCCAAACAAATCAAATGATCGGTGTAGTGCTCGACATCGATCCGCAGCAGATTACCAAAGCGGCGGTCGAGGCAAGCTTTATCATTATATGGGTCAATGGTCAGCGTATTCAATTCGACTTTGCTGGAGCGAGCGCTCAGCTGCTAGCAGGCCTTGGTGCTGCCGTGTCACCTGGCGTTGGCGGCGCTCTCTATGGCCACAACATCGAGCGAGCCCTCAACAACGACTACGACTGGTGGTGGGCCGCCATCCAAGCCTACGCACCCTTCGCCAAGCTCGTCAATGGCCTCGAGCGCGACAGTATCATTATCAACAATAGTGTCAACGTTGCCCTCATCCTGGGTCTTGGGCTACCAATCTTGTTAGTGCTGATCGCTTTTATTGCAGCAGTAATTACGTAATTATTTTAAGAGCAAATCATTTGACCAATCTCCTCTGATGCGTCATAATGGGGAGCTATGAAGCGCACTTTTCTTGCTGTTGTTATAGTTGCTACTGCTGCACTTGGCTCTCCGGCCTATGCCGAGCCTGTTGCACCGCTCAGCAACGATCAACTCACTCAAATAAAACAGAACTGCGTCCGCGTCAAGTCTACCCTGCGGCGCATCCATGCTAACGATGGGCTTGTCCGGGTCAACCAAGGGCAGCAGTATGAGGTGATTGCCACCCGTCTGATGGCACCACTCAATAGCCGCATTGCCCTCAACCGGCTCGACGGTGTGGAGCTTGCCAAGACAACGGTAGAATACAATACTCAGCTTGCCGCCTTCCGCAGCGAATACCGCCAGTATGAGGAGAAGCTGTCCGAGTTGCTACGGACTGATTGCACCGATCAGCCCGTCGAGTTTTACTACCTCATCAAGCCAGTGCGTGAGCGTCGCAAGCGAGTGGCCGATGTTGCCTTGCGGCTCAACCAGCTACTGAGCCAGTACGGTTCGCAGTTTGATGTATTTTATAGTAAGCAATTCCCAGCCAAGAAGGAGGTACCGAGTGCCCAGCAGCCAGCCCAACCAACCCAATAATATCGACTTCGAGCACCAGCTAACCACCATGCGCGAGCACCGTTTTTTGGTGATGATCTGCGGGGTGATCGCTATTGCAGGCGTCATGGTGTGGATCGCCATGGATATGTACAACACCAGTGGCGCAGCGCAGGTTGATCTCAGTCGGCCTGGCTTCCAGGAGGTGCGCAAGCAAGCCGCTCGCGATGCCGAGCCCGAGACGTACAAAACTGAGGGTAGTATCACGAAGCAATCGCTCGACGAGTTCAAAAAAATGTACCAGCAGCGCCGCAGCAAGATCGCCGATGGTACCTTTGACCCAAACGTCCTGAGTGACGAATCACTCCAGCTATTCTCTACCAATAGCGACACCGAGAATCAGCAACAAACGCAAGCGCCAGCTGAGCAGCAATAGCGCCTCACGCTGGTAGCGCACATAAACTCGCTTGGTATGAGCGAGTTTTATTTTTCTATTACTCTACTTTTACCTCTGTAGCTCAGCTTTATTTATGCTTACAAAAGAGAAAATAACAAAATAAGAGAATGAGCTAATATTGCAAAAGAAGGATCTTAAGCTGCAGATAGCTAGAACTACACAGCGTAAGCCAACATAATTTGACATTGTTACCCCTTTCGTGATATAAGATAGTTAATATGACTCGCTCAAAATCCGAAGTTGCGCCAGACGGCTCAACCCAAACACCAGAAGGTTTACCACGCCGTAAGGTATTGATGATGACTGGCCTGGGAGTGTTTAGTGCACTACTCCCCAGCGGCGACGCCCCTCAGCCTTCTGCAGAGCAGTGCCAAGACCACGAGAATGATTCATTCCAGCCGGTTGTTGTCCGGCTTGGTGTTGTGGCGCTCAACGCCGCTGGCTTCGAACCTGGCAAGAGTAACGAAGAGATATTCGAAGAAGTGCATGTCCATACCAGCCGCATTACCCACACAACTCGTGGTGCGTATGAGTTCCACATTACCGAGTTTGCAAGCAACGTTGCGCCAGATAGCACTCGCACCAAGGAAGACGGCACGACCGAATACTATTACTCCAACGACCAAATCAAAAAAATTGCCGAAGAATATCGCGAGCAGCTAGACGTGCAGGATGGCGAGCATTCACTCATGCTAATGGCCGTTAACACAGCAGGTGTGGAGAATAATGTACTCGGCCTCGCCTTCCAGAGCACAGACGAAGACAAAGCCAAGGGCGGCAACGGCCCGATGGTGCTCGTGCTGAGCAACAAGACTGGTGGCAACGTATACAGCCATGAGATTGGGCACGTACTCTCGAGAGATGAGAAAAACAGCGACCCCAGCAAAGAAAAGCAGTTCGGCAAAGGCATGGGGCACGAGATGGTGATGGACTGCCGCATCACCGATGCCGAAGGCAATGTAACACAGTATTGTGCTGTCGATACTATCCAACAGCTGCTTGCTATGGGCTGCGGCCTCAGCAAGCGCGATAAGTCTGACGCTGTGAATGAATACGCCTCCCCCGTCACTGTCATGGGTAACTCCATGGTCTACACCGATGCCGATACAAAGGTGAGCCAAATAACGAATGAAGTCACCGCAACAGAGGAGCACAAACCAATCTACTCGCCCGCCGAGCTTACCTTCCTCGATTCGCGCCTCCAGGTCGAGTGCACCACGTCGACCGATGGACGCTACCCGCTCTCGTATGACTTTCGCAAGCGCTTTGCCTTGGCGTACTCGCTACCCGCTGACCACGCGCTCAAGACAATCCTTCCCAAGGCCGATACACTGGTCTTTGCACCAATCATCGAGTATATCGATAAAGATACGCCATTTGACTCAACTGATCTAGATGCAGTACAGCGCCGCATTGGTGTCTTTGCCACGTGGGACAATGGCCGCGGTACGGCGCTGCTAGATGTAAGCCTCTTTAACAAAATCGACTACAGCGGCGAGAAAGAGAACGTCATTTATGCCGACGAACAACTCGGCTTCGTCGCTGTCTCAGGCTACGACAAGAAGACCAAGAGCGAGTATGTGCGGATCGTTAGCCTCAGCTCGCAAGAAGGTATCACTCTGCTAGATGAGGCGCGGACGCGCACTGCCGAGCGCAATCAGCTCCTCCTTAAGCCTAAGCAAGCAAACTAGTCGTAAGCTAGGTCTGTGCTTATCTATTGCCCTATACTTATCTTGCACACTGTTACAATGAACATTCTGTTCAGATATTCATTAATCACCTCAGCGGTGAGACGCCCATTGCCTCCATTTTGTGGTTTTCATCATATCTCCACCGACTGCTCGCTTTTGCATTTGCACCACACTATGCTATACTAGCCAAGTTATGAATATGAAACCTGTCCTCAAACGTTATATTTCTGAATTTGTCTATGGTGCGGTCGATGGTACCGTCACAACCTTTGCCGTAGTAGCAGCCAGTGCTGGCGCGGGTATCTCGAGTGCAATTATCTTGGTGCTGGGCGCAGCCAACCTCATCGCCGATGGCTTCTCGATGGGTGCTAGCGCCTACCTCGCGGCCAGTGCTGAGCACGATGAGTCAGCGCGGAGTACAAGCAAACGCGCCTCGCCAAAAATCATCGGCTTCATGACCTTTGCTGCCTTTGTCATTGTTGGTAGTGTGCCTGTTATCCCCTATCTTGCCCATGTGCTGGCACGCGGCTCGAGCGCGGCTCATCCTCTGCTGTTTTACATCAGCTCGGGAGCGACGGCGCTCACCTTTGTAGCAATTGGCTATATCAAGGGCAAAGTTGGTGGTGAGAATCCACTCGTTGCTGCCCTGCAAACGCTTGCCCTCGGTGCTATCGCTGCTGCCCTGGCCTATGGCGCTGGAACAGTGCTCGCTGGGTGGCTTGGCGTGCAGCTGTAGGAGTGGTCAAGAGTCTTATTGCCTTGAATCTTCGTTATGTTGCTATTGCCTCACCATAAATTCCTTACCTTTCATAAAAATGAATATACCTATTAGATATTCATTGTCTGCATAGGAAGCTAAACGCAAGTCATAGTTTAGAAAGGCTGCTATTGTCATGCACTATCTAGCGCTAATGTCTCTACGTATCTTATGACTCACTCTTTGGTAACTGATCGATCAGCTCTAGTAGCTTCTCCCAATCAGCTCGCCGGGTATGGTCAATATCGACGTCGACCGCATGGTCGCGAATCGCCCAGAGGAGCGGCTCTGCCTCTGGCGTGATCCATGGCTGCATCTCGAGCGGATAGGCCAGCTGGTCAGACATAAGCACCCCATCGCCGTAGTCATTTACCAGCATGTCGATCGTATACTCTCGGCGAAGCATCCGCACCCAATTCTGGCACAGTGCGATGGCTTCTTCTCGCGTGAGGGCTAGCTCACTCATACCAGCCCATCCTTCCGTAGTCCATCCAGCGCAGCAGCAAAACGAGGGTCGCCGTGCAGCTCCTGGGTAATGGCACTCAGTGGCTGCCCCTGCGCCATGCGCCGCACAATTTCGCCCCGCATTTGGCGCAGGCTGCCAGCAAAGCGCGACTGCCGCGTGTAGTGCCGGCTGGTGCCGAGCTGGCCCTTGCCCGCCGCCTTTAGCTCAGCGCCGTAGTCCATTAGCGCCCAGAACCACTGGCGGGACTGTTCTCTATCCATCGTCTGCTCCACCAGCGCCAGCACATCCTTATCCGCCACGCGCTCCTGCCCAGCAAAAAAGTGATTAAAATACACCGTGCGGATATTGGTCTCTACAAAGGCGGTTGGGATTTGATGCACGTAATTCATGATGGCTCCAGCGGTATTTGCACCAATACCAGGCAATGCTACAAGGTCGGCCTGCGTCGCAATAGGTGCGCCAGCAGCAATCGCCTGTGCCGCGCTGTGTAGATACTTTGCTCGGCGATTATACCCCAAACCCTGCCATGTCTGCAGCACCGCCGGTAACTGGGTGTCTGCTAAGGCCTCGATGGTCGGGAACTGCGCAGTAAACTCGGCAAACTTAGGCAGCACCCGCGCCACCTGCGTCTGCTGCAGCATCAGCTCACTCACCAGCACATAGTATAGCGTTGGCTGGCTGCGCCACGGCATGGGACGATAGAGCTGCTTGGCTTTGTGCCATATCATGGCCTGAAATTGCGCTGTGTCCATAGAGTATAGTATACTAAAAGGATGAAACTATCTCGACTTATTCTCACAATCGCTATTGTCATTATTGCCGCATGGCTGCTTGGTGCAGCACTAAAGCTGGCCGCATGGATCATCAACGGACTACTCTCGCTCGCAGCAATCATCGTCATTATCTGGCTTATTATGATGTTTATCGAGAACCGCAAAAAACAGAAGTAATTTTCTGAGCAGCGCTGCTCTGTTACATTAGCTTATCGTGACAACTTAGCCAAGGACGGCTGGCATTGTTCGTTTTGTAAAATATCCCCTTCTTCGTCTTCGCTATGCTCTTGTGCGAGGCAATACAGTATGTAAGAGCTGCGCGTAATTTTCCTTTAACCCTATGTAAAAGGTTTGGTTTTTATCTCACTTCCATGGGGTGTTTTCTTGTAAAGCGAGAGTAGTATGGGGTACTAGCATAGCAATACATCGCTTGATGTATACGCACATTCTACCTCTGTTACTATGTTTTCACTCGTCGACCATGCCTAGCTCATGCGCTATACTAAGAACAATGGATGACGAACTATATCTTGATGAAATCGTGGAGGTGGTGGCGATTTTTCGGCGTGGGTACCAGCCATGTCAGCCAGTCAAATTTCGACGCGGCAATGGCCAGGAAGTGACGATCAGGCGAATCGGCCTGGGCTTCGAGCATCAGCGCGGTGCACGTACGGTACATATCTTCGATGTAACAGATGAGCAGGCTGATTACCGCCTCGAGTTTGACAGCATCACACTGGTATGGCGGCTCACACGCGAGGCCGATCATGTCTCGTAGCGACATCAATCCCACTTCGCCACTGATGATGCACATCGACCTCAATAGCTGCTTCGCCACGATCGAGCAGCAATCTCGGCCATTGCTCCGCCACCGGCCAGTTGTTATTGTTAATCGGCGTAACCAGCATGCGACTATCGTCACCGCAAGCTACGAAGCCAAAGCGCGTGGCGTACACACCGGTATGCGCTTACCCGCAGCGCGGCTACTTTGCCCTGATATTGTTCCGCTAGAAAGCGATCCACCCAAGTATCGCTATGTCTACCACCGGCTTGCAACCATCCTCAGCGACTACTCGCCCAGTGCCACCATGAAAAGCATTGATGAGGGGGTAATCGACCTAAGCCAAAGTCCACCTGACATCCGAGCACGCGGCGCACTGGCGATTGGCCAGGAGATCAAGCAGCGCCTCCGTAGCGAAGTTGGCGACTATATGCGCTGCAATGTTGGCATTGGCACCAACCGCTGGCTAGCTAAGATTGCTGCCGGTATCAATAAGCCTGACGGCCTGACTTGCATCACTGCAGATAATCTCCACGCAGTACTCGCTACGCTATCGCTCGAAGACCTCACTGGTATTGCCACTGGCTACAGCAAGCGCCTCCACCAGGTTGGTATCCAGACACCACTGGACTTTCTGGCCGCAAGCGAAGCAACGCTCGAGCACATGGTGTTTCATGGCAAGCCAGGACGCGACTGGTATAAGCGGCTGCGCGGTTGGGAGGTAGATAGTGATGAGCGCCCGCTTAAGACAGTCGGGCGACAGTTTGTCCTTGATCAGCCAAACCTCAATTACGATCAAGTCTTGCGCCGCTTCCACGTTCTATGCGAAGACATCGCGGCTGCGCTCCGGCAGCAATACGTACGCGCCCGTGGTGTGCGCCTCTATGCCAAAAGTTATCAAACAGGCCGCTGGCACAACCACGAGCGCCGCGAGCATCCACTGTGTGATGGCACCACGCTCTTTCATATCGTCAAGCGACTCACCCGGTCGATGCCGCTGCCCGCCTATGAGATTGGCATGTCGTGTTATCTTCTCACAAGCGAGACAGACGCACAGCTCGCACTCTTCGACGACCCATCAGCTCGCCACGCTCTCACTGCTGCAATCGACGAGATCAACCAATTCTACGGCCCACACACCGTCCAGCCAGCCGATACTCTCGGCATTGCCACGCAGATGAAGCGCAAAATACCATTTGGTAGCGTGCGATATTTATGAGCACTCATCGTGCACTATTGCCATCAACTCATCATGCACGACGCTATTGGACACAAGCGCACCACAAAATGGCTGTGTATAGTCAAGCGGCCGGCCTGATATACTCGTAACCTTACCGCCAGCCTCCTCAACAATAACGTGCACCGCTGCCATATCATACGCATTCACCTTCTCGGCATAATACCCAACGAAGCGCCCTTCAGCCACGCGAACACTCTTGGCTACTGCGCCACTAATGCTTGCTGTGCTCACCTTGCGTTTGATCAGCTTATCATAATACTTATGGCGGCGGATATTCGCATAGCTACACGACGCAGCAAAAATCCCCTCCGCAAGCGTCTGGCGATTCACCTGCAGCCGCGTACCGTTGCAAAAGGCACCATGGCCACGCACTGCCCAGTAGAGCCGATCTGTCATTGGTTCATAGCCAACGCCAACGGTTGGTACACCATCAACCACTAGTGCGAGCGAAAACATTGCTGTGGGCACACCCCAGGTAAAGGCCTTTGTGCCGTCGACCGGATCGCACAGCCACTTCCGCCCAAGGCCATAGCCCGTCGTGCTCTCCTCTTCGCCAATGACGCCATCGTCCGGGAAGGTCTCGTGGAGACGCTGGATCACCAGCGAGTTGATTGTTGTATCGGCAATTGTCACTGGCGTGCCATCCGCCTTGGTCTGGCGCTGTTGGTCGCCATCAAAATAGCGGCGCATAACACCGCCCGCCTCGCGAGCAATCCGCTGCGCGGTATGAAGTTCTTGTTCGTACATGCTCATCAGTATATACCGTTGACTCTTGTGAGTGCAATACTGAGACGCTCCATTACCATAGCTGGAAGGATATCGGCCATGCTATCTCCTATCCGCAAAACCAAAATATACAGCGAAAAAGTAATCACTCTCCCCTTGTCATTACTATACACTCGGTGTATAGTAAATAATATCACTTACAATATCGGCTATAGGAGGATGTAGCAATGACGAAAAAGCTTCTGAAAATTCTGGGTATCATCATAGCAATACTCTTAGTGTGCTTTGTGTTGCTTGTGCTTTATATGAACTATCTCAACCAAAGTATCACTGGCGACGACGGCGTGGCGAAGGACTACGCTGCGAAATTGAGCCCCAGTGGCACGCTAGAGCAGCGTTATACTAAGCCAGGCCCCTACCACGTTGCGCACCACACTCATCGCAGCGATAGCACAGCCATCAAAGAGTATCATATCTACACTCCACAGCGCACCGCTCCAGACCAAACCTTCCCACTTGTGCTAATGGTCAATGGCACCGCCACCTACGCGTCTACTTATGCGCCAATCTTCGAGCATTTAGCCAGCTGGGGTTTTGTTGTCATTGGTAATGAGGATGGCTGGCCAGGCACTGGCGCAACGACATCGACCATGCTTGATGCTGCACTAGAGCTCAACACTGCAGAGGATAGCCCCATCAAAGGCTTCGTCAATACAAGCAAAATCGGCATCGCTGGGCATTCCCAAGGCGGAGCCGGTGCTATCAATGCCGCGACAAAATATGGCAATAGTAACCACTATACCTCCCTCTACACTGCTAGCGCCGTCGGCCATGGCACCGCAAACGACAACAACTGGCACTACGACACCAGCAAGCTCAAGACAGCCACCTACATGATGGCTGGCACTGGCCCAAGCGACAACCTCGCCATTAGCCCACTGGGCGACTTACAGCAGAATTTCCGCGCTCTTAATACAGACAAACCAAGCGTCATCGCGCGGCGCAAGACCGTTGGTCACAAAGATGTACTGGAATATGGCGATGCCTACATGACTGCCTGGTTCCTCTGGACGCTGAGCGACAACACCGAAGCAAAAGCGGTCTTCGCTGGTGACAACGCCGAGTTTCGGCACAACAACGACTGGCAGGATGTAGAGACAAAGCACGTATGATAACAAATCCATAGTATCGCTTCACCCTCTTCTCCGCTATACTAGATATATGACAACACTAACAAAATTCGCCCACTCTTGCTTTACTATTACAATTAATGGCCAAAGCTTGGTCGTCGACCCAGGTGTATACACCGACGACTTTGCTATGCCGCAGCAGGTAGCGGCAGTTCTCATTACCCATGCCCATCCCGACCATTGTAGCCCTGCGCTCATCAAGCGTATTATACAGGCATTTCCTGAAGCAGAGATTATAAGTGTTCATGATATTATTGTAGATAGTACAACGATATCTTTGCCAGAAGGCACGCTCTCTGTCCGCCATGCAATAGCCGCGGTGCCTGGTGATACACGCCAGATCGGACCATTCACGCTTGAGTTTTTTGGCGGTGAGCACGCTGTAGTGAGCCCAGACATTCCACGCCTCCACAACCTTGCCGCGCTGATCAACAATCGTATCTACTACCCTGGCGATTCCTTCGCTTTGCCTCAGCGCCCCATCGACGTCCTCGCTCTACCAGTGGCCGCACCATGGCTCAAGTTCTCCGAGGCACGCAGCTTCTTGCAGGCCGTCGCGCCACGCCTCGCCTTCCCTGTTCATGACGCCATCTTGAGTAACGCTGGCAAGGGATTGATTGATACGCTTTGTACAGCAGCGGCAGCAGAGGTTGGAGTGAAGTATCAGCGATTTAATATAACAACATTACCTCAACAGGATAAGTAATCTTTATATTTTCTTGACAACTAATCGATATATATATCATCGTTCTTGGAGCCATCAAGCCTGATTGCTCTAGCCGCATATGCGGTTTCGTTATGCAGTGGCATCCTGCCCTGCAGCTATCTTCGAGGAGAAGATATGGCGACTGGCCACCCCCAGAAGGGTATGAACAGAAAGAACCACCACGATTCGTTGTCTCAGTCGGGACAGCAGCGCTACACAAGCGGCAGCAGCACGTCGCCGCGAACGACATACAGTAGCGCTCCCAAGCCGAAGAATACGCCGCCAAGAGCGAGCGCACCGCGGATAGGACGTGGCGGTAACACGAACAGCAAGGCTCCCTACAAGAGCTTCTAGGCCGTTCGCTGCCACCTCCCTTCTCATTACTACAAGGAGGGAGGTGGCTCTATCCCTGTCATTGGTGATATATTTAGATATGACATTATGATTACTCATCTCTATTCATTCTATGATCTACCGTTCGATCATGATGTATGCCATGTGTATGAGCACCTGGTTTTACAGCGATTCCTAGCACTTCTCGAAAATCATGGTTTGTGTCGAGCATTTGTGGGCAATGTGCACGGGCAAACAATTGAATCTACGATATTTTTTGAGCTAGAAGTCTACACTGCCCATAGTAAACAACTATTTGAAACAGCACTAAAAGAGACCAAACCATTAAGTCCTGCGGCCATCCAGCAAGTACTTGGGCATATTGAAGCAGAAATGCAAGCAACCATAGTAGTTGACCAGCCCGCACTTGATATACAGCTCACTGCATTAGCAAAACACATCAACGGCGCAACGCAGACGTCCACCATCACACCCCCAAGCCCACTGAGCATAACTGAGTCACCACACGTATTTGACAATATCACGCTCAGCATCGAAGTACCAGACGCAAGCGACGACGCGACACGCGCTTTCTTTTGTTTCTACCCAGCTTTGCTGGATATTGCCCGTGATGGGCTACAAGATCTGGCCATCTACCCAGCTAAAAGTGGCACATTTACCGCCTACTACGATGGCAATGCGGTAGCGCAGCAATTTACTGTCAAAAAGAATGTATCATCATCGCTCACTGCGTTAGTAGAACATACACTTCGCACTTTCCCGGTACATCAGCATCATCACGCAATCGCACACATGGCGAAGGTATTTGCCACCGATCCAACGTATTTTTCTATACCACTCCACTTTTATGAAACGACAAACACTCAAGCAACGCGTGAAATACTTGCTCAGTCTATCACGCCAGCTCACCTCCATACTATTCTAAGTACAGCAACAGTGACGGTTAGTAGATCGTAGAACAGTAGTACCTACTTATTCTCTCGAGTCAGCACCCGCTCACTCCACTCCTGCCAGTGCTGGAAGCTGCTCTGCTTTGATAGATCCAGGAACTCGCCAGTGCTCCATTCCACCAGCCGCATGCCAAGCTGTTGGATGAGATACGCAAACACTTCCGTCGGCTCCTTGCTACCTCTGACGCGGAGCCCCATCGTGATGAGTCCTTCTCTAGGCTGTTTGCTCAGGCTAAATTCAATCAGCCACTCCCTCTTCTCCATAACAAGCCACGACGGATCGCTTGTATCGAGATGTGCATCACATACTTTGGCAACCTTTTCTAGCTCGGCAATCATCTGCTGGTGCTCGAGCGGCACGCAGTCTTCCTCCGTCAGGTCGCTAACCGACTGAACATGACGTTTTGTTTTGATTGCGGTGAGATCCCAGCTCATAGAGCGTCCTTTGCTTGTGGATCTACTTGCGTGAGGATTGTCTGCAACACTGTGTCACTCGGCTGTGTACAATCTATGGTCATTGCGCCAATCTTCCGAAAGTTATCTTCGTAGACTGGCCAATAGCGAATGATATTTTCTAGCTCGCCAGGTTCCTGACCGTAGCTACCGGCTGGACGCTGAGCGATTCGCTGCCGCAAGACTTCCTCGCTCGGATACTCAAGGAGAAAAATAGCGTCAAACAAATATGCATACTGATACAAATCATGGGCCGAGCCAAAGACACCCGTCAGTCCATGAGACTGCCGTATAATATTCTCCAGCCTACCACTGATAATTCGCCATTCATGATGTAAATTAAGCGGCTCTACTGGCTCATCGGTTTCTGCCGCTGGGATATTCGTCTCTTTGTGTACCCACCCTGCAAAGCCTTCGTCGATATCGTACGTTTGGTATCCTCGACTGCGAAATATGTTACGTAATGTTGTCTTGCCAGAGCCTGCAACACCAGTGACGAGGTAAGCTGTCACGACAGCCCCAACTCCTTCAGCTGCCCAGGTTCTACCTGCGCGGGTGAGTCCATCATGACGTCGACGCCGCTGCCGTTTTTGGGGAAGGCGAGGGTTTCGCGGACGTTATGCTCGCCAATTAACTCCATCAGGATGCGGTCAATACCAAAGGCGCAGCCCGCGTGTGGCGGCGCACCGTAGGTAAAGGCCCGCAGCATAGCGCCAAACTTTTCTTCCACATATTGCCGACTATAGCCGAGCAAGCCAAATACTTCATACAGTACGGCCGGGTTATGGTTACGCACACCGCCGCTGCAGATTTCGTAGCCGTTCATCACCATATCGAACTGGTCGGCTAGGATGGCTAGCTTGTCATCATCCGTCTGGGCGGCTTGCAAAGTGCTGAGCCCACCCTTTGGCATACTAAAGGGATTGTGACCAAAGTCGAGCTTACGCGCATGCTCATCCCACTCGTAGAATGGGAAATCGATAATCCAGGCCAGCGCCACCACCTGCGGATCCTTTAGGCCAAAGTGCTCGGCAAACTCACTGCGCAGCCGCCCTAGCACTGCATTGACCACTGGGCGCGTATCAGCTCCAAAGAAGACTGCATCGCCGTCCTTAGCCCCCGTCTTGGCTTGGATAGCGGCCAGCTCTTCTTCACGCAGGAACTTAGCAATTGGGCTCTTGGCTGCGCCATCTTGGTAGGTAATGTAAGCAAGACCACCTGCGCCCTCGGCTTTGGCGATTTGAGTAAAGCCATCGATCTGCTTGCGGCTTAGCGACGCGCCGTTTGTGACGCAGATTGCCTTAATACACGCTGCATTCTGGAAGACGCCAAAGTTCGTCCCAGCAAATACGTCCGTTAGCTCAACCAGCTCCATACCAAAGCGCAGGTCTGGCTTGTCGCTACCATAGGTTTCCATGGCAGTTTGGTACGGGATGCGCGGGATAGGCTGGCCATCACCAGCTGGGAGGTTGCTGAGGTCCAGCAGTGTTTTGCCAGCAAAGTCCGTCACCAGCTGCTGCATCAGTGGCTCCATCATCTGGCGGACTTGCTCGCCATCCTCCACAAAACTCATCTCTAGATCCAGCTGGTAGAACTCACCATACAGGCGGTCGGCGCGCGGGTCTTCGTCGCGGAAGCAAGCAGCCAGCTGGTAGTAGCGCGGTACCCCACCAACCATCAGCAGCTGCTTAAACTGCTGCGGTGCTTGTGGCAGAGCGTAGAATTTACCCTCTTGCAAGCGGCTGGGGATCAGGAAGTCACGCGCACCCTCGGGGCTGGAATTAGCCAAAATCGGCGTTTGGATTTCGATGAAATCATGCTCGTCCATATACTGGCGCATGCGGCGGTACATATCGGCGCGGCGGCGCAGCATCGTTTGCAGCTTGGGGCGGCGCAGGTCCAGGTAGCGGTAGGCAAAGCGCAGGTCTTCATTTGCTTGATTAGTCTCGCTAAAGGGCTGGATAGGCAGCGTCTCGGCTTTGTTCAGCACCTCTAACTCACTCACGGCTAGCTCGATGCTGCCGCTGGCAATATTGGGGTTTGCCAGACCCTCACCACGCTGGCGCACCTCGCCACGGGCCCGCAGGACGTACTCGTCGCGAGCATGCTCTGCCAGTGCAAAGGCCGCAGTTTGCTCAGGGCTGACGACCAGTTGCACCAGGCCAGTATGGTCGCGCAGGTCGATAAAAATCAGGCCACCATGGTCGCGCCGTGCATGTACCCAGCCGGCCACAGTGATGGTTTGGCCGGTGTAATCCGGCGTTTGGTTGGCAAGTATTCGTTGTGTCATATCTGTTAGATTATACCACAATTTCAGGCATCATTCTGCTCGCCCATGGGGAGGGCGCGTGGCTGCGTGGGTTCGGGCAAGGCCACTGGCTGGCTATACACCTCGTCATCATCCGCTGTGGGAGCATGGCCAAGCAAGGCTTCAATACAATCATCCAGCGTCACCATCCCCACCGTCTCACGATACGTATTGACGACAATGAAGACCTGTTGGCGCGTCTTAATAAACGCACCCAAGGCTTGCTCGAGCGACTGTGACCCATCGATGTAGTACACGTTTGGGTCCATCACCGTTTGCACCTGAGCCGACACTGCTTCCTTGAGCGACATAAAGTCGCGGGTGTGTAGTACGCCAATAATATGATCAATGTCGCCATCCACCACTGGGAAGCGGCTATACCCAGTGCGATGCAATTCATCGAGTAACAGCGGCCCTACCATAGCGTCTTGCTCGACTGTCTTGATAGCATTGCGCGGCACCATAACTGTCTCGACCGTCTTACGCGCAAAAGTCAAGCTCCCCAGCGCTTGCTCACGCTCGACCGGTGGCAAGACTGATGGCCGGGCATGACGCACCAGATGCTCAAGCTCAGCCCGCGACCCCAGGCGAAGGTTCGTCTCTACTGGCGGCACAAACGAACGGACAATGCGCACCACTCGCGGGAATCGCCCAGCAAAGCTCACAAAGCTCGGCTCAACTGCATTATAGAAGCGCTGGGCAATCGCATGCACCCAGCTAATCCGCCCCACACCACCATAGAGCAGTGCCACCGCGAGTGCAACCAGCACACCACCACCAAAGTCAAATGCCCCAATGCTTGCCATCACCATCAGCACCAGCAATAGCGCCACCACGCAGCGCTGAAGCGAAACGAGATCGTCGTAGACAGCAATGCGTCGCAACTGGTGAATCGCTGTGCGATTATTCTGCTGGCGACGCCGCTCGAGCTCGTATTGGCTCACTGGCGGTATATCGGGCCATGCACTACCAGCCAGGATGAGGGCAATTACAAAGATAGCAAAGATGATGATCATGAGCATTTCCATGCCATCATTGTAGCGCACTCCCCTGATCGGCTCAATGCTTTGGCCTGTGCAGTACCTCTGTCAGCTTGATTCGGTCTCTCGGGCACGATATAATATGCAAGAATAAGGAGGAATGTTTCGTTTATGACAAAAAAATCATGGCTGATCTTTGCAGTGCTTTGCCTCGCAATCTTAGGTGGGCTTGTGTGGCTGTCGCGCCAAGGTGAGTCGATCAATCTGTCGGGCGTCGACCCATTGCAGGTACAAAGCGCCAGTAGCCAAAATGGCGACATCGCCGACCACACTCACGGGAGTAAATCACCCAAGGTAACAATCATCGAATATGGAGACTTCCAGTGCCCTGGCTGTTCGCAGGCCTCGCCCGCACTCAAGGCAGTCACTGAGAAATACAAGGATCACGTACAGCTCATCTTCCGCAACAACCCTCTCTCGTCCATCCACCCCAATGCGCTCGCAGCGGCGGCGGCAGTTGAGTCGGCTGGCTTCCAGGGCAAATATTGGGAGATGCACGACAAAGTCTACACCGAACAAAATTCGTGGCAGTCACTCGATGGCACAGAACGCACCAACTACTTCGTCACCACTGCACAGGGGCTTGGCCTTGATGTCAACCGCTTCAAGACCGACCTCGCCGAGGCCGACCGCTCAGGTGCCCGGATTAAGAAAAAGATCGCCTTCGATAAATCCCTGGCTGGTGCCCAAAATGCTGCTAGCGCCACACCAGCTATTCTCGTCAATGGCAAGAATGTGACCAATCAATATGTCAAGGACGGCAAGCTCACCACCTCAGGCAGCTCAGATGCGCGCCAAGTGTGGGCCGACGCCGATGCCTTTGGCAAGCTCGTCATCGAGCCAGCCCTCAAAGAAAAGGGTGTCTCCTTGCCGCAATAATCCTTACTCCAGTAAGCCGAAAACCACCTCATATCAGAGGTGGTTTTGTTTGTGTTAGTTATTCTTGGTTGTATCTTGCATAGTTTGCTGGGCAGTGCCTTGCTGGGTTTGGGTAGTGGTATTTGCTCCATTTGATGGTACACCTGGCTGAACACCACTGCCCGCCGACTGACCTGCTTAGCTTGGTGGTGACATATTCCCCTGGCTGGTTTGACTACCCATCATACCATGGCCACCAGGGCCACGTTGGCTCGATGTGCTGCGGCTATTGACCTGCATACCACCAAGAAATCCAAGCGCTGCCGCCACGATCACACCGCCGATCACCGCCGCGATCAAACCAGGGTTAGCCGCACCCTTGGCCTGCTCTTGCGCGGATGGGGTAGGTGTTGGCGACACACTGCTCTTCTCCGCTGCAAAGCCATCTTCTATGTTCATACATACTCCTTTCGTTGTTGTGGTTCGAGTATATAGAGCGAGCGTTAAAAGAAGCTTAAAAGAACAATCTCTCAATCTCGCTCACTACTTCGCAGTTTTTCAATACGCAATTTACACAAGCTTTACCCCGAGTACGCTACTTACCGCATGCTCTGCTTGGCTGCAAGGCGCAAGCCCACCGTAAAGGTCGTGCCACTACCAGGCGTACTGTCGACAGTAATTTTGCCGCCATGTTCGGTGATGATCTGCCGGGCAATCGCAAGCCCAAGGCCATAGCCCTGGCCTAGGCCACCAGTGCGAGCTTGGTCGGCTCGGTAGAAGCGCTGGAATATCTGACGCTGCGTGGCGGCGTCCATCCCGATGCCTTGGTCAATGATCTGCACCCTAGCCCAGCGATTGGTACCTTCAGCGGTGATGGTAATGGTGGTATGCTCTGGGCTATATTTGATGGCATTGTCGAGCAAAATAGTAAGGAGCTGAACAAGACGCTGCTGATGAGCCCGCACCATCAAAGGTGGCGTGGTATCGTCAATGGCAATCGACTTCGCTTGGGCAGGTGCCACCACTAAGTTCATCGCTTCGCTCACCACAGTCTGTAAAGCAACTGGCTGCAGCTGCACCGCCGAGCGGTCGTGCCGAAGCAAGCCAAGCATTGTATTGGCTAGCGTTTGCAGCCGCGTCGCATCGGTCACATTTGCTTCTATGACGGCGCGAGCCTCAGCGAGGGTGAGCTTGGGGTTGCGCAGCGCTACTTCGTTCGCAGTACGCAGCGCGGTCAGCGGCGTGCGCAGCTCATGACTGGCATCACTAACGAACTGCGTCTGGGCGCGCATATTGGCGCGGATCGGCCGCAGGGTGTGCTCCGCGAGGAGATAGCTCACTACACTGCCGATTGCCAGCGCCGCGAGATTCACAAGCACCAGCTGAGCGATCAGCTCTTGCCGCGCCTCAGCCGCTCGCCGCTCAAGGAAGCGATTGACGGTATGATCGGTAAAATGAAATTCTTGCTCCCTGCCGGCCTCACTCGGTGGGCGCTGCCGTTCCAATTGCGCAGCCGACGTCTGATAAAACACTAGGCTAAACCCGAGGCTCATTACCATAATAATCACAAGGTAGGTACCAGCCAGCCGGAGTGTTGTGGTGCGAAAGCTCATTGACGCTGCCTCATGCTGGGTCGTCCTTGATGATGTAGCCAAAGCCCCGCACTGTCTCGATAATTGGACGGCTATCTGGGAATGGCTTCTCGAGTTTGCCCCGGAGATAGTTGATAAAAACCTCGACATTATTTGGCAAGATATCAGCGTCGAAGTCCCAAACGTGAGTCATGATGTTATTTTTGCTGAGGATCTGATTCTTGTTGCGCAGGAGGTGCTCGAAGATGGCAAACTCTTTGGCTGAGAGCGCAATAGGCTGGCCAGCTCGCGTCACGGTCTGCTTAACGGTGTCGAGCTCGATATCAGCCACGCGCAGCACGGTCCCGAGTGCCTCTTGGGGGCGCCGTAGCAGGGCACGCACGCGAGCCGCTAGCACATCGAAGGAGAAAGGCTTGGGTAAATAGTCGTCTGCGCCGTGGTCGAGCCCCGCCACGATATCCTGCGTCTGGTCCTTAGCTGTGAGCATCAGCACTGGCGTGTGGTTGCCCCTGCTGCGAAGCTTCTGCACTACTTCGAAGCCATTCATCACTGGCATCATTACATCAAGAATAATCGCATCATACTCATCGGCCCATGCAGCATTGTAACCATCCTCACCATCAAAGGCGACATCGACGGCGTAGCCTTCTTGCTCTAACCCCTGTTTTATCGACTCGGCAATACGCCGCTCATCGTCGACGACTAATAGTTTCATACTCTTATTATACCGTGTTATTCGTCATTATAAATCTTTATTGCACCGCCCTAAACTTCTCTTTTCAGATATCCGATGGCGTGCTAAAATGAATATTTCCCAAGAATGTTCAAGTTTATCATTACATATTGCGTAAGCCGTGTCAGTCACATTATCTCACCTTCTTAGTGTCATAGTGGCGATGCTCATCCTTCGTATTGCGAGCTAGCACCCCAGTGCTGCCTCGGGCCATAGGCGGCGCATCATCTGTTGGCCGCGGCGGCTGACGGTGATCCACCAATCACCAGTCGTCATCTTAACTGTAATAAGCCCTTTGTTCTTGAGGTGAGTGAGTTGCGCCATAAGCTTTGGGCGGCTCATGCGCAGGCTCTGCTCTAGGCCAATCACATCATCTTCGCCATGCTCGTTGATCTGCTGCAAAACGAGAGCTTCATCTGTGGTGAGAGTTGGCTGCTGTGTCATTGTCGTATACTCCTTGTTTATGGTTGTATCTGTAGTATGCACGACGTGGCTTAGGGCAGTCTTAAAAATTCGATTTTTTGCTCCATTACGCTACACCTAGAGAATTAGAGGTGAAACATAACGGTATATTATAGCTTGCATACTGTATTTTCTACCCCTGTTCATTCCTCTTATGCTATACTAATCATATGAATCCGCTTGCGATAATTGCCTACCAAACCAAAGACTATCCGCGCCTGCCCGATGGAAGGATCGACTACACTGGCCAGCCCATCTGCTTTGTTTTCAATTGCGTGGTATGTTACGGTGATGAGATTTTACTGGTGCGGCGTAGCCAGCAAGAAGTTGAGCAGCCGCGTATGCTCAATGGCGTCTCCGGCTTCATTGACCGAACCGATACGAGCATTACGGTACTGGCCGGGCAAGAACTGGCCGAGGAACTAGGCATTGACCCGCGAGACACGACTATCATGGTAGCGCAGCAGCCCCTGATGCAGATCGATGCCGCGCATAGCCGCCAGTGGTATGTGTATCCGGTGCTCGTTGAGTGTGCGCAGCGCATAACGCCTCGGCTTAATGCCGAAAATAGCGCAGCGGCGTGGTATCCACTCACCGCGATCGATGCTCTGCCGCTGCTACCGTTTTATCATGAGACGCTCCGCGCTGGCCTGGCAATGCGCCACAAGTAGGCTTTGCGTTAGTTGAGATAACAGAAATAATAGAGAGCCAGCCCAAAGACTGGCTCTCTATCTCTGTTACGACACGATCTAAACTGCCTGCGAGAGATCGTACACGGTATATTGCGTGCCACCGTAGTCAACCTTGGTGCCAGCACTTGCCGCCCAGGTAGTGATAGCAGAGTTGCCACCTGGCCCACCATGATGATGGGTGGTTTGCGTTTGGGTTGATGAGGATTGTGCAGTCGATGTAACCGATGAATTCGTTCCCGCCTGCGTCGGTTGCTGCCCGCCATGCCCACCTGGCTCATGCTGACTCACTACGTAGTAGCGCACACTGCCCTGACGTACCAGTTGTTTGAACTGCTCGAGCGTGAGCGTGCTATCGCTGCCGTTAAAGCCACCGACCGCCATCACCGCCTTACCTGTGGAGAGCTGGATTGGTGCCGATTCATTGGCGCTGTTGACTGCCGCAAGCCATGTTGCATTCTGCTGGTGCGCCACAAGGTACGAGACAAGAGCGGCTTCTGCCTGGGCTGATTCGTTATTCGTGCCGCTCATTGCCGTCGCACCCGGCCCCGCTGTAGGAATGCTTCCACTATGCGCCGTCGCTATTGTGCTCAAGCTAAAGGCTACTGGTGCAGCCATACCGGCCAGCACAGCCATAGCAAGAGCCGTCCGCACATACCACCGAGGGAGTGTTACCAGTGGCACAAGCGTCATCACAGCCGCTGCTCCACCAGTGATAATGACAAGCCAGGTAAGCCACGGCCAGGTATTGCTATAGCCAAGCATAATGACACCAATGATCGTCGTGAGCAGTATTGTCAGTGGCATAAGCCAGGCCAGCTTCGTGCGCCGCGTGTAAGCTTGCCACAGATACGGCGCGCCGATCCCTACCAGAGCAGCAACACTCGGTGCCATCGCCACGACGTAGTATGGATGGATCGTCCCGCTCGTCATACTAAAGATAATGACATGAATGAGCAGCCAGCCCAGCCACAGCAGCACACCAACACGCTCTTTGTTGTGCCGTGGTGCGCGGCGCAGCAGCCATAGTACGAGCCCGCCACCGATCACGGCTACCACAAGCAACCAGGCAATATTAGGGCCAAAACTTTCGTTAAAGATACGCAGCACCCCTGTCTCGCCGCCAAAACCAACACCTCCTGGGCCACCACCATGGCCACCCATACCACCACCGGCTGGTGGCGTCATGGATGCTGCCTGCGTCGCCGTATGACCAGCTGACTGTGCAGCAGATTGGGTTGCGGTTGCCGCCGCTTGGCCCATCTGCGCTACCCCACCACCTGGCGCTTTGCCAGGGCCACCGCCACTACCCAGCAAGCGCCCAAAGCCATTGTAGCCAAAAATCAAACTCCAAATGTTATTATCATTGGTACTGCCCACCCACGGGCGATGAGCCGCTGGAGTAAGCCACACAAGCACGCTCCACCAGAAGGTCGAGACGGCTGTTACCACACCGGCCACGCCAAGATGCCAGAGGCGCGTCACGAGCTTTGGTCGGGCGCACACTAGATAGAGCAGTACCATCACTGGTAGTACCAGTAGCCCCTGCAGCATTTTTGTATTAAAGGCCAGGCCCGTAAAGAGCCCCGCAAGGCTCAGCCACAGCACTGGCTTCTTATTTTCAAAGGCGCGGAGGAAGGCGTAGGCACTGGCCGTCAAGAAGAGCGTCAAGAAACTATCGGGGTTATTAAAGCGAAACATCAAGGCAGCTGCTGGCGTCAGTGCCATCACCACACCAGCGATGAGCCCTGCCTTGGCACCATACCACCGCTTAACTGCTGCATAGACAAGTATAACTGTCGCGACCCCCGCAAGCGCATGCGGCATGAGCATGCTCCACGACGAGAATCCAAAGAGCCGACCACTCAGCCCCATGATCATCATACTGATAGGCGGTTTATCGACACTAACGAAGTTCGCTGCATCAAGGCTGCCAAACAGCCAGGCCGTCCAGTTTGTACTCGCTGCCTGAGCAGCGGCAGCATAATAGCTATTGGCCATGCCATTGATGGTCAAATTCCAGAGGTAGAGCACACTCGTTAGTAGCAAAAGTCCAGCCACAGCTGCTAGCTCACCAAAGCTCGTCTTGCCGTATTCGCGCCGCACCCGCGAAAGACCCTTTAGATCATCTGTTGCGGTCTTGATGATATGAACACGCGAGTCGGTGTCTTCGACCCACTCAACTGGCTCCTCGTGGATGGTATAGCCAGCGTACTCTGCCTTGACGAGCAGCTCGGTATCAAAGAACCAACCAGTATCCTTGATGCGAGGCAGAATTTTGCGTGCCGCATCGCGCCGAATCGCCTTGAAACCGCACTGAGCATCAACAAATTTTGTCTTCATCGTCTGGCGAATAATCCAGTTGTAACAGCGCGAGATAGTGTCGCGCTTGAAGCCGCGGGTTGTACGCGACTGCTTCATCAGGCGCGAGCCCGTCGCTACAGCCGCCTCACCCATAATCAGCGGAGTGATCATTGGTACGAAGCTGTCTAAGTTGGTAGAGAGGTCGATATCCATATAGGTCAGAATATCGGCCGAGCTCTGTAGCCAAGCTTGCTTGAGAGCCCGGCCACGGCCTTTCTCGGTAAGCTGGATGAGCTGCACCTCGGGGTAGCGTACCGCCAATTGGCGCGCTGCCTCCGCTGTGCCGTCCGTGCTGCCATTGTCGGCAATAATGATGCGCCAGCGATGCGGCACATGCTGTGATAAATACGCGTGCAACATGCTCACCGAGCGCGCAATAACATGCGCCTCATTAAGCACTGGCAGCACAATATCGATACTAAGCGTCCGCGGATTAAGCGCACGCAGCACCGGCGCAGCGGGCGTCTCTACCACTGCGGCTGATTGGGTCATGGTTGCTGTTTTCATGTGTGGTATTGTGCAGGAGAGAGATGAAAGCTAGCTTAAAGAGACCCCTGCAGAAGCGACGTGCGCGTATCAGCCCATTTATTATTTCTCGCTGTCTTATTCTTTCTCTAGGAAATTATAAAAGCTAGTATGCTGCCTACGTATCAATATTGAGAAAGTAGCCCAAACCATCTAGCCTACCACCGAGTGAATGGCCAGTGAAGCTCTTGGTGCCTACATGAACCACCACCAACTTTCTTGATCGTCTTAGTGTAGAAGGTGTAGGCATCGTGGAATTGGTTCAGCCCATCCTACACAAAACATTCCCACTCGGTGCAATCGCAAGATCCGACTCAATATTTTTCATCGCTTCCCAGATATTTTTATCAATATCTGTCCCGCGGTAGGCAAAGACAATGTCCTTGGTGGCTGGATCTTGCACAGCAATAGCCGACATACCAGATGAAGTGGTTGTGGCGTTAATGAGGTGCCAGGATGCGAGGGAGGAGAGGGGTCTACGCTCAAGGCGATTGGTTTTTAGGTACTTCCTTCATGATTTCTTTTAAAGATTTATTGACTATATCCTTCCCTTACTCTTTTTAAAGCAATCCTTGGAAGTTTCTTGCGCCATTTTCTCGCTTATACCTCCATACTCCTGACAAATATATTGCACATCTTCAGTTCTACTATTTACAACATATCTCACAGCATAACTTTTCGGGTTTTTTGATTGGACATACTCCATAAGTTTTCTTACGTTTTGGACATCTTCTTCTTTTACCTGGTCCCCTACTACAACAATAGATACTTCATATATAATATGGTCCCCATACTTTCGCAACGTCTCAGCAAAAGCTGGCGTGCCCTGTATCTCATCAGCTACGTCAGGAGTAATTGTAATATCTGGCACATATTTTACTGCAGGTATAGACAACTTTTTAACCATCTTGGTAAGATCTTTTTCTTCCTGCTCATTGTAAAGTGCCGAGAGATAGTTATCGCGGTAAAGCCGGTGATCTTTCTCTAAAACGCGAAAGGTGTAAGAGCTACCCTCTCTATGTGCATCTGCAACTTTGCCACCCCTTCTTGCAAATCCTCCTCCTTCAATTCGATAGTTCTTAATAATAAAGTGCTGGTGATATTTCTTCTCTAGATAGGCGCGCATTTCAGTCTGAGCTTGATGAGCCTCTATAAGATACTTAATATGAAATATACCGATTAATACACCAGTTAATAGAAGTATGACGCATGTCGGAATAATGATAACGCGGAGGATACCACGAAAGAGGATGGTGCGAAAGCTTAGCCTATTATTCTCGTCTGGTTTTTTCTTGTGCATGTTTTCTGTCCTCACCCCTTATTTTCTGAAGCATTCATTGGCTTGTTTTTCATCTAATAGACGCGTACCTTCTACCTGTATATTACACACTATGTCTGTGTCCATCTTCGTATCATGTATGCCGTAATGTATAATACGGTAGCCAACTTTTTGCTGATTGATATATCTAATAAGGCTCATGAGATAGTACCGATCCCGATTATCGACAGCCAATTGATTTGTATTACGATTAACACTTATTATGTAGTGAATATCTTTTCCATAAGACGCTATCGCTTCTTCGTATGTTTTAGGTGTACCGCTCAGCGACTGTGCTGTATTGTCTGCAAGACTGACAGTGATGTCGGTCTGCGCCCACGAGTTATTTATGATATGATCCTTTATTAACTTATCATTCTGAGAGCGGGACCATATTACACCTGGATAGTTATCTTGATTGCCATTCGATGAGGTGTTTACAGAAAATCGTATATGAGGATCTCGTATAGGGTAAGCATTGGCAGCTAGTACTCCCTCTACGCCAAGACCACTGCTCTTCCGCTCTGGTTTCTCAACGATGAATTCCTCATTATATTTGTTTTGTAAATAAGTTTTCATTGTTGCTTGAGCTTGATTCGCCTCAATATCGGCCTTGAGATAGAATCCACCAACAAGAAGAAACATAACAGCTGTTGGAATAATGATGACATAGAGAATACCACGGAGAAGAATGGTACGAAAGCTTAGTTTGGTGTTATTATTTAGTTCCTTCTTGGACATATTCTCTTCTCCCAACAACTCCTATTTTTGGCTACGCGACTATTGTAGCACAAATACAGAACATTGAGTTATTCTTCTTATTCTGCAAGTTGTAGCGTTGATGAGTTGTCGGGATGCAAGGGAGGAGAAGAGCTTGCGTTCGGGAGAAAGTAGATCCATCGCTGTGGCGATAATTGTCAATTTTTCCCTGTTTTATGAGCGCCTCAACGGCGGCTTCTCGCTACTAGAGGCAAAACTACTTAGGGATTTACTGTAAGATAATATGCTTAATGCCAAGTACTGTTCTATTTTCATAGCTTTTCTCCCTTCATTTCTATATATTTCCTTACATCCTGCGGTGAGTGTATACCACGTATACTCGTTTCTTCGACTAGTGCAACATATACCGCGGGGTTCTCATAATTAATGGATAGCGACACACCAAGCTCTCGCAGCTTGACGATTATCTGGTATATCTGTGCGGCTACATCATTATGAACAACCCTACTCTTTATACGCACAGCGACATGTATATCTTTACCAAATCGCTGAAAGGCATCACGATACAATGGTATCTCTTTTCCTATCCTTTGGTTCACTGCAGGTATACTGTAAACTTCTATTGATGCGAGTGATGTGTCGGCACCAAATACGTTTTGTATCATAGGATCAATATCCTTTTTGAGGTGTTTTGCCCATATCATATCGGGGTATCCATCCCAATAGTTATTACTGTATGGGCTATCCCCAGGAAAACCCTTCACCATAAATCGAATCGTGTGGTCACTTTTAGCATACGCATCAGCCTTAGCAACACCATCTACTCCAAGGCCAGCTCCCTCGATTCGATAATTCTCTACTATAAATTCTTGGCCATACTTACGTTTGAGGTATGACTGCATATGTGATTGAGCAATATGATCATCAATGGTAGATTTTGTGTAAAATATACCAAATATTACCAACATGATAACTGTTGGAATGATAATCACATAGAGAACACCACGGAAGAGGATGGTACGAAAGCCTAATTTGGTGTTATCGCTTGGTTCTTTCTTGTGCATGTTTTCTACCCTCCCCTACTTTCTACTCTGTGACTATTCTTACATTAATATAGAACTTTCAGGTTGTTCCTCTTCTGAAAGTTGTTAATTGATGAAGCGCCATGAGGAGAGAAGATTTAAGTTCAAGCAAATCAGTTCTTGCGATCAAGTAAGAGACAATTTCTTTAAGGGTTTGTTTTGACACATCATCTAACAAACTATTTGGTGTTACTTGATAAGCAAGCGATGACAATGCAAGATACTGTTCAGTTTTCAAATTCATTTTTTCTCCTTAACTATTTCTTTATCATATATATGAATATCTTGGTTTTTGTGAAGTATTTTTGCTATTTCATCTTCTAAGAGCACTATGACGTGTTTAGTACCATTTTCGTACCATCGGTATATCAGTTTAGTCTCAGCCGGAACATCCTTAATAATCTGCAACAACTGCTTGACTCGCTCATAGTGCATCAACGAAGAAGCATCGTTTTGCGCAGTTACTTCTAGCTTATAGAGTATACTTTGGCTATGCTTATGCGCCACCTCTTGAAATAATGGCAAAGCCTTAGTGTCTGTAACAGCATTGCCAATTTCGCCCGTTGCTATATCCACCGTAGACGTGTACGATCCAGCCATTATTCTATCGACCATCGGTTTTATTCTTGCCATTTCTTGCATGCTCCATAGTGTATCTACATAATCATCCCATGGGTCTGAAAGTGACATCATCACCTTAAAGGGAAGTTTTTTGTTCGCCACAGGATAAGCTACCGCCTCGAACCACCCCCGCACCGCGAGCCCACTTCCGTTTCGTATTGGTTTCTCGACAACAAATTCTTCTTTATACTTGTTACGTAAGTACGTCCTCATTGTCGCTTGAGCTTGGCCAGCCTCGATATCTAACTTAAGATAAAAACCACCAACGAGGAGAAGCATAATGGTTGTTGGAATAATGATGACATAGAGGATACCACGGAAGATGATGGTGCGAAGGCTTAGTGTGCCGTTGTCACTTAGTTTCTTTTTGCGCATATTTTCTACCCTCACCCCCCTACTTTCTACTCAGTGACTATTCTAGCACGAATATAGAACTTCTGATTTCCCTTTTATAAGCTATATCTGTCTAAATACCACATCGATAAACAATCTCCATCCTGCTCCTCATTCCTTATCAATCACCTCAACCATTAGTTTGCTTTTTCAATACCTGGTTTACTATCCCAGACTTATGTCTCTTCATGTTATCGCCCCCTTCTAAGGCCATCCAACCTGCTGCTACGGATGCTGCCACAGATAGCTCATTGTTCATGAGCATACCTCGTAACTCGTCAGGTGTTACATGCATTACCTCAATATCCTCAGTATCATCAAGGTGTTGCCTATGCTTTATAGTGACATTATCAGCAAAGACGATCGCTATCTTGACACGGCTATTCGTAGGGTCCTCAAAAAATGTAGGTCCCTCTACAAAGAGACTGGAGGCACCTCCAGTCTCTTCATATAATTCCCTTTTTGCAGCAATTAAAGCAGATTCACCCGCATCGATCTTACCCGCAGGAAATTCTATAACACTTTGCTGCGCTCCGTGTTTATACTGACGCACCAGTAAAAATTTGCCTTCATGAGTGCGTGGAACAATCAAAACGGCGTTCATACCCTCTCGCACGTAATAATCATCGAGGACTTTGCCCGACGGGAGCCTGACGGTTTCAATATTGAGCTTGTACCACGGTGAGTCGACTAACTTCTTTTGACTTATAACGTTCCATTCTTGATTCATAGTATTATTGTAGTGTATCTTCAGATCTAGCACTACCATCAACTGTAGCATAAGTAGTATAAGCGATGTCATACATTCATGTATAAACAAGACATCTGCGCCCTCGCGGTTCCCTTTCACATTATGATACACCGTACATCATAGGACTCCAGCGGCACACGACAAGTGAGCTCAGACGTGTTAGTTTTTATCTCTTCTCGTATGTAGTAAAATACTATACATGAATACTCAAGCGCACCACGTTATTACCGACGAACACTTGATCGATGAGGCGCTATCTCGCTCAGTTGCCGAAATTCTTCCGAGCAAAGATAGCCTCAAAAAGGAGCTACAAAGTGGCCGCCGCCTCACATTCTATCTTGGTATTGACCCAACTGCGAACTATGTTCACCTTGGGCATTCGACAAATTATCTGATGCTCGAACGATTCCACACTCTTGGCCACCGGATTATTGTGCTAATTGGCGACTTTACCGCCATGATCGGTGATCCGAGCGATAAAACTTCGATGCGTGTGCAGCTAACACGTGAACAAGTGCTGGAGAACCTGCAGACATTTAAGGCGCAAATTGGCAAGATTCTAGACTTTAACGATATTGACAACCCGATAGAATTCCAGTTTAATTCGGAGTGGCTCTCCAAACTAACATTTGAAGATTCTGTGGAGCTTGCCTCCAACTTTACCGTGCAGCAGATGCTCGAGCGCGATGCATTCAAAAAGCGAGTCGCTGCCGAGAAGCCACTCTTCGTCCATGAGTTCTTCTATCCGCTGATGCAGGGCTACGATTCTGTGGCAATGGATGTTGATGTAGAGATTGGTGGCACCGACCAAACATTCAATATGCTGGCTGGCCGTACATTGCTCAAGCGCTACAAGCAAAAAGAAAAGTTTGTCATGACAACTACACTGCTCGAAAACCCAGAAACTGGCGAAAAATTAATGAGCAAAAGCCTTGGCACCGGTGTGGGTCTCGATCTGAATGCCAAAGATATGTTCTTTAAAATCATGCAGCTGGCGGATGCGGGTATCTACCAGTGTTTTGTAGATTGTACGCGCCTGCCTATGAGTGAGATTGCTATAATTAAAAATCGGCTCAACGACGGAGAAAACCCACGCGACATCAAAAAGGATCTTGCCCGAGAGATAGTGTCAATGTACCACGGAGCGAGCGCCGCCGTTGATGCCGAGCGGCAATGGGTCTCTGAGGTGAGTCAGAAGAATCTTGCCAAGGATATTGACGTCATTCAGGTAGATGCCCATGAGTCAATTATCGATATCATTGTTCGACTGGGCATCACAAAAAGTCGCGGCGAGGCCAGACGGCTCATCAAGCAAAATGCCGTGAAGATCAATGACTCCAAAATTTCCAGCGAAGATACACCACTTACTAACGGTGACATTTTGCGTATTGGTAAGAAACACACCTTCAAGGTAGTTTTACGCTCATATCAATGATGCATTATTGCATAAAACTGGTGTTATACACCTGCTGTAGAAAAAACATTCATCTGCTATCTTCTGGAGAATTACATGTGTTTGATGCATGTTAATACGCTACTCTAAAATTAGACGCGTATAAGTACTTTCGTCGCAACCAACTCAGCATCCATCAACCAGTCAGCTACTCATAGCCCAGCATATCATACGCCGTGGCCGCCATATATGCCTGGAGCCGCCGCACTGCCTGAGCCGCCTCAGGAGCGGGCTGAGCGCTACACACGGCATAATACCCTACTAGGCCAGCAAGCAGCGGCCGGTTCAGCTCGGCCTGCCAGGCCTGCACATCGTAGCCACGGCGCGCCATATCAAGCAAAAACTCGGTTGCACTCCACCGCTTTGGCACATAGACTGCCCACTGCCAATCAATCAGCTTCACTTTATCCTGAGCAGCATGGTAGGCAATCGTCTCGCTCCGCACATCACCGTGGCTCAACCGATCACATGGCTGGTCGGCCACCTGCTGAGCCAGCATGGCAAGATCAGCTAAGCGCTCGGTATTATCAAGCACGGCACAAAACTGCTCGTAGCGCCGGCGAATCACCGGCTTACTGGCTTGCTCGGCCCAGGAGCGATACGTCTGCTGGAGCTCTTTCCGCCGCGTCGCATCATCGCAGAGTAACCGAAGCCCCTGACACTGCACCACCCGGTCAAACGCCGTAGTATGCAGCGCAAGTGTCTCAGCTGCCACCGCAGGCAGCTTGGTCTGCTCAAGCTGAGCAATCGCCCGCAGCACCGCCGCTATATAGCGCTGACGAGCCAACTTATCTGCCACGTCAGGCGGCTGCCACTGCCAGCCATCCTTAGCAATATACGCCTGGCTCAGCATAATCACCCGCTCATCATCATACTGAACAAACTCTGTCACCAATGGCGAACCGGCCTGTTGCAGCGCTCGGATCACCGCATCATCTTTGCTCAGAGCCGCTGCCAGCGCAGCGTGGTTCGAAGCTTCTGGATCGGCTTCTTTGACAAACACCCACTGCGCTCCAGCCAGTACTGCAGCTCGCCGGCACCCAGTTGATGCACCGTCAATTGGCACCACCCGCACCTGATCGCGCGCCACTTTGCAGTGCTGCGCTACCATCGCAAGCGCCGATGGACTCAAAATCTGGGAAGACGACGGCTGACTCATACCTCTAGTATAGCAAAGGTGCCATAAATCACCATACCGACCAAGACGCCGCCCATCGCATGCTTCTCTGCTTCCCCTCTACCCAAAAAACAAAAACATATAAAAACCCACTCATCCAAGCGGGTTTTTAGTGCTTATCCTCACCGCAGCTACAACCGATCGGTCACCACATCAGGGCGATGGTCCACCTCCATCATCTGTGGCGATGGCCCATAGACGCGGATACTGACATAATCCTTGGGTGAGTAGGTACACGTCGAGAAGAGGTTATGGCGATCACGACAGGCATCATGCTGCACGGTCACAATAGCCCGGTTACCTTCTTTGGTAATTTTTGTTGTCGGCTCTTTGATACCTTTCATCTGCAAGTAATCTACCTCAACGCGTGGCTTCTCGGCATAGCCACCATAGCTCGCCCGAGTTGTCCCATCGACACGCACTGTAGTGGCATCGGCTACGTCAACTACCTTGGTGCGCTGCACGTCGCGCATTTGGCGCTCTAAGCTCATCCCCGCATTCATGCCACCAACCGCTAGGCCAGAGATAGCAACCGCCCCAACGAGGAGCATCGCTAGCATCGCGATGCCAACTGGCCGCTTCAGCCGCCAGGCAAAGATACTCCATGCACCGAGTGAGAGCAAAGCAGTCAGCGCCACGCCGCCGAGCACTGCACAGCCATACGCCAACCACAGCCAGCTCTGCGCAGCAAAGTCGCCCATGCTTGAGACCATAGTCGCGCTCATTACGCCACCGACCATCAGCGCGACAAGTGCGCCCAGCGCCATCATCAAGACCCCACAGCCAATCATAATGCGCAGCACCTTCGCAGCAGTCTGGGCCGCTTGGCTACCGCTGGCAGGCTCGGCAGCGGCTTTTTTTAAGCTATCAAACGTCACTGGCTTACCTGCCATACGCAGCTTATCCGACGCCGTGACGGCTGGTGGAATAGAAAGCCACATCACGATATAGATCAGCAGCGCCGTCCCAAACGTCATAAAAGGTGAGACGATTGCCAGGAGACGAATCCACAGCGGGCTAATTCCAAAGTATGCCGCTACCCCAGCACATACCCCACCGATCAACGCATGATTTGTATCGCGCATCAGCTGCTTGGGTGCCCCATCCGCGAGAGCCGCCTCAGCTGCATCTCGCAGCGCAGCATCGTCATCTCCTGCCTCGGCTTCACTGGCAAACTCCCGAGGTTCGCCCATCTGACCGCGCAGCGCTGTGACATCCTCAGCAGTCACCACACCATCGCGCGTCACACCGCGCTCGGCGAGCAGCTCGACCATCCGTGCTTCGATCTCGCGCATTGCTTCTGGCTCGGCATGCATCCGCTGCTGAATCGACGCCAGATACTCTCCCAGCGCGTGCTTTGCCTCCACCTCAACGCTAAATGGCGTCTTGGCGAGGTGAATGTTGGTAATTTCCTTCATTGCATATCCTCCTTACAACTTCTTAATTGTACTACTTAGTGCTGCAATATTGTGTTTGAGCTGCTTGGTCACCTCTGCGCCAAATGGCGTCGCCGTATAGTATTTGCGCGGTGGCCCTTGCTCACTTTCTTTCCATTCGTGTTGCAAGAGCCCGTCCTTTTGCAAACGACTCAGTAATGGGTAGATCGTCCCCTCCACCACCATCAGGTCAGCCTGACGGAGCTGCTGGATGATCTCGCTGGTGTAGCGTGGCTCCTTGGCACACACCACCAGCACGCAGTACGATAAGAAGCCTTTGCGCAGCTGCGTCGTCAGCGCCTCGGCATAGTCAGTTGCATTCATCAGTGTCCCCCTGGGATGTTATGGCGTGTGACACGCCCGTCTTTGATCACCACTTGGTAATCACATTGCTTAGCCAGATCCGCATCGTGCGTTACGATGATGAGCGTTGTGCCGTGCTCGCGCTGCTGGCGAAAGAGCAGCTCCTCGATCTGGGTACCCGTCTCGCTATCGAGGTTGCCAGTTGGCTCATCAGCAAACAGGATCTTGGGCTCGCCGACGATTGCTCGGGCAATCGCCAGACGCTGCTTCTGCCCACCGGACAGATCCTTAGCCTTATTGTGCTTTTTGCTGGCCAGGCCGACCGCCTCGAGCGCCTGGTTTACCTTGGCACTGCGCTGCGCCCGCGGCACACCAGCGATCTCGAGCGGTAGCATCACGTTGCTCACCACGCTGTCGTTGCCCTCGACAAAGAAACTCTGGAAGATAAAGCTAATCGTCCGTGCCCGGAAGGCATCAACCTGCCGCGGCTTCATCTGCAGGATATCTCGCCCGCCGATCACCACTTGCCCTGTCTGTGGCCGGTCCAGGCCAGAGATAGCGTGCATCAAGGTGGACTTACCCGAGCCGGATTTGCCGAGGATGGCGACACTGGCACCCCCCGGGATGGTCAGGTTAATGTCATTGAGTGCCGTAAATTGGTTGTGCTTTTTGCCATAGGTTTTGGTAATATGCCGTAGTTCAATCATGTCCTTCTCCTTATTCTATTCTGTCCTTAGTGCCTCGATTGGGTCAAGCTTGGTTGCTTTGCGGCTTGGCAAGTAGCTCGCAATGATGCCGAGGATAGCTAGTAGTGCCACCAGGGCGACCATCTGCCAGGCTTCAGGCAAAAGCAGCTGCATACCCTCCTCAAACTTGAGCTTCTCAACGATCCATGGGTTGAGCAGGCTCAGTAGGCTGGCGCCGCCCGCGCCAATCGCACCACCGATGACACCGATCAACGCAGCCTCGTAGCGGAAGAGCTTACCAACATCACGGCTGCGCATCCCCAGCGCCTTCATCAGGCCAATCTGCTGCGTTCGCTCCAGCACTGAGATGTACATAGTGTTAATAATCCCAAACATACTGGCCAGCAAGGCAAGGGCACCAAAGGCGAGCAGAGCATACTGCGCCCCATTGATAAGACTGAGCATACCTTCCTTCGCTTCAGTAAAGGTCTGGGCTTGGTAGGTACCACCACCGAGCTTCACGACGGCGTCTTTCACAGCAGCAGCATGATCATCGCTGTCTGCCCGTATCACGACGCTTGGGTACTGGTTAGCTGCACCGGGAGCTTTGGTCTTTTGGTTGATAAGCAGTGCATCATCAGTCGCAATCGTCACACCAGGCTGGTAGCCAATTGAGGCCATACCGGCTGTTTCGACCGCCACAATAGTCAGCTGGGCATCATGCGTCCCGCCCGGCCCCTGAGCATGAAGCGTAACCGTCTTGCCGACCGCATCCTGGACCGTGCCAAAGCCAAAGTCTGCTAGATACTCCTTGGCCAGGATGGCTTGGCCGGGCGCCAGGTCGGTGCCGTCATCAGTCTTGGTCAACTCACCAGCCACAATTTTGGATGATTTACCCTCGTTCTTGACGTTGATGGAGGCAATCAGCCGCTTGTGGTTGGCTGGGCTCTCTACGTAGCGCACCGCCTGGGTCACATTGACATACGGCCGCACCGCCTTGACGTGACCTAGCTTGCTGAGCTTGGCGACATCGTCATCATTCAGCATGACAGCACCGGTCTCGCTGATGGCCTTGTTCTGGCCGTATTCAGGCAGCTTGGTTTCATCACGGGCGTGCGTCACATACACCGTCGAGGCACTACCGGCACTATCAATCACCGAGGTCAAGAAAGCCCGGCCGCCATTGCCCAGCATCAGCGCCAAACCAATTGTAAATGCTCCCACCGACATCGCCAGTGCTGTTAGTGCTGTGCGAGCCTTGGCTTGGCGTAGGTTCCGCCCTGCTCGCTTGATTATATCGATTCTCCTCATTCGATACTCCTTACTATATTATTGTTATTGCCTGGTACTATGCTATACAAGGTATATTGAAATGTCAAGTAGTTTGAGAAATAAAGTACTGGTTACACCACACTCACCACAGAACAATGCCATCAAAAATAGACACCAGCGCTCTTTGCACCAGTGTCTATCTACTTCTCTCTTCGCGAATATCCTATGACACAATAATCGTCCCTTGCTCACCCGCTACAGCGGCCGCAGCATGCTCGAGATTAGCAATGATGGCGCGCCGACCGGGCTTTGCCACGAAATTGAGCGCAGCCTGCACCTTCGGTAGCATACTACCCGACGCAAACTGCCCCTGCTCGGCATAGGCGTGCATCTCCTGGCTGGTCGTCTGACCAATCGCACGGGCCTGCGGCGTACCATAGTCGACCATCGCGTTATCGACGGCCGTGAGGATCACCAAGGCTTCGGCATCAATCGCATCAGCCACCACCGCAGCGGTAAAGTCCTTATCAATCACCGCCTCGACCCCGGCCATACTACCCTGCGCCTCACTCTCAACTACCGGAATCCCGCCACCGCCAGCCGTCACAACGGTCAAGCCAGCATCAAGCAAGGCACGCACCGCACCTTCTTCGACTACGCGCTGCGGCCGAGGTGATGGCACGACGCGGCGCCAGCCTCGCCCCGCATCTTCTTTGAAGACAAAATCACGCCCCGCCGCCGACTGCTGCGCCTCAGCCTCGGAAGCATAAAAGACCCCGATTGGCTTCGTAGGATTTGCAAACGCCGGGTCACCCGCATCGACCACCGTCTGCGTGACCATTGTCACGGCGTGGTTTGGCATACCACGGCGAGCAAACTCATTCGTCAGCGCCTGCTGCAGCCAGTAGCCGATCTCTCCTTGGCTCATCGCCCCGCACGTATCAAGCGGCATCGTCGGCACCTCAGGAGTATTAATCGCTTCCTCATGGAGCACAATATTCCCGACCTGTGGTCCATTCCCGTGGACAATCACCAGCCGATGCCCAGCCGCAATCAGCGGCACCAGCTGGGCCGCCGTCTCGCTCGCCACTCGCTGCTGGGCAGCTGCACTTGCTTCACCTTGTCTTTGGAGGGCGTTCCCACCCAATGCAATCACAATTGTACTCATCCTAAAACCTCAACGACATGCAGGTCAAACTGCCAGTTATTTTTTCAAATTCACTCGTATCAATTAATTCCACGTGGTAGCCACAGTCGCGGATCTGCTGCTCAATCTTGGGAAAGCCCTGCGGCACGATCACCGTGCCATTAATCCACAAGCTATTCACCGCATAGTACTCATCGTCATCCACCACCAGCTTGTTAAATGGTGCAAAGGCTGGGTGGTGCTCATAGGCCTTGGCAACGATCAGGTTGTTGTTGTCTAAGTAGACCACATCATCCTTCAGGTGCAGAATCCCTGTCACCTCAACCGTCTCGGCCGTCATACCGTAGCGCTCAAGGATAGCGGTGATCTGCTCGGCCGCTGCTTGGTTGGTGCGGTGGCTCAGGCCAATGTAGTAGTGGTCACCCACCATCATAATATCACCAGGGTCGACGGTGCCGGGTGCTTCGACCTGCTCAATCGTATCATAATGCTGGCTCAGCGCCTGGCGCAAATCGGGCAAGCTCGCCTCGCCGCGCCGACTCTCCGCCCCAGGCCGCGACAAAATTGCCACCCCATGCGGCGTACACAGAGCATTATCCTCAATGAAGACGCTATCCGGATACTCCTCATTGGGCTCCAAGACCGTCACTTCAAGGCCGCACTGGCGGAGCAGCGCAACGTACTGATCGTACTGCTGCATTGCTCGCTCGTAGTCTGGCTTCCCCTTCTCCGGCGTCTGGCTAATACCGTTGATCAAGCTACGGCTTGGCCGACGGGTAATCGCGTAGCGAAACATCACACTCCTTTCTCTTATGCAATGCGGTGCGCCTTTCTCGGCGCACCACATGATTACTTGTTAGTTAAACAGCTTGGGCATCGTAATACCAAGTGTCTTATCCAGCCCACCAGTCAGCAGCTGGAGTAGCGCATAAGCCAGCGCCAGCAGCAGTGCTGCGACAAGCAGCCACTCAAGCGCTGTAAACGGCTTCTTGCCTTGCTGCTTACGCATCAGGCCATACACCACAATACCCGGCACATACAAGAACACCGTCACCAGCAGGTTCTCCACCCCGGCGGCATAGACTAGCCAAACGCTATACACACTGGCCATCACACCAATCAAGATATTGGCCGCCCGGCCCTTCGTTTCTGGCTTCTCCAGAGCCGAGTACTTCAGCTGGTAAAAGGCCGTCAAAGCATAGGGCACGAGAATAGCCGATGTTGCAATTGCAATACCAATGTTATACACCGAGCCACTCGTCAGCGGTATCGTTAGGATAAAGAGCTGCACCAAAGCGTTGGTCACCAGTAGCGAGTTCTTTGGCACGCCAACCTTGTTCTCCTTGGCAAAGAATGTTGGAAAGGTACCAGCCTTTGCTGCCTGGTAGGGCAGCTCAGCCGCAAACATCGTCCATGCCAGCCAGCCACCGAGCACAGCAATGATCAAGCCACTATTGACCAGCCAGGCACCCCACGGCCCAACCACCTTCTCAAGCAAGAGTGCCATCGCTGGGTCTTTAAGGCCAGCCAACTCTGGCTGCGTTGCCACGCCAAAGGCCAGGACGGTCATCAAGACATACAGCGCAAGCACGGCCGCAAAGCCAATGAAGGTCGCCTTAACGACATCACTGCGCTGCTTAGCTCGACCCGAGAACACAACCGCACCCTCGATACCAATAAACACCCAGACGGTAACGATCATCATATCCTTGATCTGCCGCAGAACAACGTCAAGACTCAGATTGCTACCAGCCAGGCCCCAGAGATCCTTCGAGAAGATATTAAGCTTAAAGGCAGCAATAATCGCCACCAAAAAGACCATCAGCGGGACAATCTTGGCAATCGTGATGAGCAAGTTCACCGCACTCGCTGTGCGCACACCTCTGAGGATCAGGCAGTGCACACCCCAGAGCAAAATCGACATACCAATCGCCGAGGCCCAGTTTTGGCCATCAGCAAACAGCTGCGGGAAGAAATAGCCAAGCGCCGAAAAGGCCGTTACAGCATAGGCGATGTTACCAATCCAGGCCGAGATCCAATACCCCCAAGCCGAGTTGAACCCAACATATTTGCCAAACCCTGCCTCGGCATAGCTATAGATACCGGCATCAAGGTCGGGACGCTTCTCGGCAAGGTTGCGAAAACTCAAGACAAGGAAGACCATCCCCACCCCAGTGACGAGCCAAGCAATGATGGTCGCCAGTGGCCCAGCCGACTCTGCGGTATTACGGACAAGATTGAAGATACCAGCCCCAATCATGCTGCCGATAACAAGCCCAGTGAGTGATCGCCACCCCAGCTTGCTCTCTTGTTGTGTTTGTTGTGTTGTCATACGTGAGGCCCCCTATGCCTCAGTTACTTGTTATAACGTCAGTGCCATCACTGCCTTAATCGTGTGCATGCGGTTCTCCGCTTCGTCGAAGACCACACTGTGCTCGCTCCGGAACACCTCGTCCGTCACCTCCATACTCTCGAGGCCGTAGTCTTGGTAGATCTTCAGCCCCGTCTCGGTATTGAGATCGTGGAAGGCCGGTAAGCAGTGCAAGAACTTAACGTGTGGATTGTGTGTTTCATCGAGCATGGCACGATTCACTTGGTAAGGCTTAAGCAAGGCAATCCGCTCAGCAAACTGCGCCTCCTCACCCATCGACACCCACACGTCGGTATAGATCGCATCAGCTCCCTCGAGAGCCGCGGCGCGATCATCCGTCACGGTAATCTGCGCGCCAGTTTCGGCGGCAATCGCTCGGGCGAGATCGACCAGCTCACTGCTCGGGTGCAGCTCAGCTGGCGCTAAGATGCGGAAGTCAACACCCATCTTGGCCGAGCCAATCATCAGGCTATTGGCCATATTGTTGCGCCCATCACCGACAAAGACCAGCTTCGTGCCAGCCAGCGGCTCACCATGCTCCTCGAGCGTCATAAAGTCGGCCAAAATCTGCGTGGGGTGGAACTGATCGGTTAGGCCATTCCACACCGGTACACCAGCGTGTTTGGCCAAGTCTTCCACCGTTGAGTGCTTAAAGCCGCGGAACTCAATCCCATCAAACATCCGGCCCAGTACCTTCGCAGTGTCCTCAACCGACTCCTTTTTACCGAGCTGGATGTCATCCTTACCGAGAAACTCCGGCGCAACGCCAAGGTCATTGGCCGCCACCGTAAAGGCGCAGCGCGTACGGGTCGAGTTCTTCTCAAACAAGAGGGCAACTTGCTTACCCTCGTGCAAGCGGTGCGGCACACCCTCGCGCTTGAGCTTCTTAAGCTCGTGCGCAGTGTCGAGCATCTGCCGGATTTCCTCTGACGAAAAGTCCTTCAGGGCTAAGAATGAGCGGTTTTTTAGATTGGTTGGTAGGTTCATTTACACATCCTCTCGTATTAATGGCATACTCATGCAGCGTGGCCCGCCACGGCCCCGGCCAAGCTCCGAGCCAGTAATCTCCAGCACTTCGACGCCTGCCTCACGCAGTTTTTGGTTGGTGACGTAGTTGCGGTCGTAGGTGACCACCACCCCAGGAGCAATCGCCAAGGTATTGCTACCGTCATTCCACTGCTCGCGCGCTGCAGCGATATCATCACCGCCACCGCATTCGATCAAGGTGATCGACGGCACGCCAAGGGCTTGGCTGAGCACCTGCTCAAGATTATGTTCTTTGGTAATAGTTGGGTAGGCTTGCCCGTCTACCTTATGCAAGACGAAGATATTCATCCGCCCCTCAAAGCCTCGAATCTCGGGATGGATAGTAAATTTGTCGTGGTCAATCATCGTAAAGACGGTATCCAGATGCATAAAGGCATGACTCTTGGGAATCTCAAGGGCAATCACCGTATCAAAATTCGACTCAGCAAAGAGCTTTGTCGCCATCAGCTCAATCGCCTCCGGTGAGGTGCGCTCACTAATACCAATCGCCATCGTGTGGCTATTAAGCACCAGCTCATCACCGCCCTCAATTGAAAATGGTTGACTGCGATCATACCAAACCGGTATGTTCTTGCCAGCAAAGCGTGGATGGAAATCGATAATATAGCGCATAAAGAGCGATTCACGCCGCCGAGCTGGCCAGTGCATCTTGTTGATCGTCAAACCTTGACCAATCGCCGCTGCTGGGTCGCGCGTAAAGTAGAGGTTCGGCATTGGGTCAAGATAAAACGGATATTGCTCATGCGCCACCATCGTGTGAAGTTGCTGCTGCTCAGGTGGCAGGCTAATCTCATCTTTGCGCACCCCCGCCATCAGCTTGCGCACCATCTGGCGCGGCTCCATGCTCAGCAAATACTCAGCGAGTGTCCGTGATGCTCGTTGGTTGTCTTGCTTCGACGCCACCAGCATCTCAACAACAAATTGCCGCCGCACTGCTTCGTCAGCGAGTGCCTCGGCGGCAAGTTCATCTAAGTACAACACTTCGACCCCACGCGAGCGGAGCAGCTCCGCAAAGCGATCATGCTCCTCCTGCGCAACCTTGAGATACGGAATATCGTCAAACAATAGGCGCTGCAAATGTTCTGGCGTGAGATGCTCGAGCTCCTCACCCGGCCGATGCAAGAGCACTGTCTTCAACCGGCCAATTTCTGATGTAATATGAATTGGATCGTCCACCTTTTCCCCCTGTGTGGCTTATAGTTGATGCTTTCATTGTAGCATGTTCTGAGGTAAGTGCAATGGATAACAGGTGTCACGAATGTGAAACACACGGCGGGAGATGAAATGTCCAACGAGTCGAAGTCCGCGCGCTATTCAGCGCGCATTTAGGTTGTGATTCACCAATCTGAATACATTATTTGTGACCCGAAGCCAAAGAAGACTATTGACATCAGTGCATCATTCCATTACGGTTTAGACACGGGGTGGCGTCACCGTGGTTCTGCGGAGACGACACCCCTATCTTGATAGCATCGTCACCCTACCAACTGCGTACCAGCCGTTGGTTATTTTTTTGCGGTCATAACTGCCAAACTCGCCTCCACCCGGCAACGGAATCTAGGGTGCGCCTGCAGCCACGCATCGGCCGCCTGAGCCGCGCCAGGCAGCGCTTCATTGGCATAATCATCCACCACCAGCACTGCATCGGGAGTCAGCTTCGGCGTCACGAGCCGAAGTGAGTCCATAATCGACTGGTAATAGTCGCCATCGAGAAAGGCAAACATAATATTCTCCGGCACATCCTGCGGCGTAAGTTCAGCAAACCAGCCCTTATGCACCACTGGTGGGCGTAGCCTGGCTTTCTTAAACTGCTGGAGAAACCCCTTGCGCGTTGCAGCAAGCTCCCCTGCCACAAACTGCTCACCAGCTGCGCTCGCATCCTGCGCCGTCTTCTCTGGTAAACCAGCGAATGAATCATAGACATGAAATGCTCCCACGTGCTGATACGCATCAAGCAAGCGCCGGATAAACAAGCTCGTCGTCCCCACATAACAGCCAAATTCAACAACCGACCCCTGGCAGCCAGCTCCCAGAAGCCGCTCAAGCTCACGCAGCAAAACCCGTAGCTCGCGCTCATCTACTTGGTCGGAGATGATTGGATAGGTGCGAAGAAGTTGGTCGGTGATCATTATTGGCCCACTATAGCAAATAATTGCTTACGATGCTATTGCCTGGCTTATTTTGGTGCTTTCTCCCGTACATATCCCATTTGTATGCCATTTGATCGAAATTATTCTGGCGAGCATGACCAGTATACGGTATACTATAGACATGAAAGTCACCAGCCCCGCCTTCAAAAACAACGCCAAAATACCAAAGATCTATTCGCGCTTTGGCGGCAACCAGCGACCGCCTCTCACCATCAGCGACATCCCTGATGGTACGCAGAGCCTCGCTGTGGTGTGCTACAGCCCCGACGCACCCTTCATTGGTGGCTTCTACCATTGGATTGTTTGGAATCTCCCACCCACCACCACAGAAATCGGCAGTGACTACCTCCCTCACGGCGCCGTCGAAGGCACGACTACCTGGGGCAAGCCCGGTTGGGGCGGCCCACACCCTGCCTTTGGGACACATCGCTATCAATTCTTTGTCTACGCGCTCAATACCGTGCTCGACCTCCCCGCCAAAACACGCCCCAAGAAATTCTCCAAAGCAATCGCCCCGCACATCATCGAGCGCAGTATGCTAACAGGGAAGTTTGGCGCGTTGGATATATTTGATTTGCGGTAATAACTATGCCTCTGTCTGATGGTATCGCACTATTCTCTTTGATCATATCAATCATCTCTGCTGTGATTGCAGTGATATCGTGGCACAAAAGTCGCGTCATCTACGAGGTCGAGGAATTAGTTATCCGTCAAATTAACCGTACACGCGATGATGCAGATGGTCGAGGTCTGCCGAAACTTAACGAGAAATTGAAGACCGGTCATTATACAATCCTTGAAGCCCTCGAAAGAAATGATGGCGATTGGGCTATCCTCCTTGCCCGCATCAAGCAGCCAAAACGGGATTTGCTAAGGCAACTCAGAAAGCTAATTGCGTCTAAGTAACACATGATGCAATTAGCTCTATGACGCTTGCTACGCGGGTTTATCGACGTCTTCCGCAAACTGGCTCTGGTACAATTCCGCATAAAAGCCATTCTGGGCAAGTAGCTCATCATGCGTGCCCTGCTCGATAACATTACCATCCTTCATCACAAGAATGAGATCGGCATCACGAATCGTGCTCAGGCGATGAGCAATAACAAAGCTTGTCTTGTGCTGCATCAGCCTATCCATCGCCTGCTGAATCAGCACCTCAGTGCGGGTATCGACCGAGCTGGTTGCTTCGTCCAAGATGAGCATCGGTGTCTTGGCAAGCATAGCGCGGGCAATCGTTAGCAGTTGCTTTTCCCCTTGTGACATATTAGTCGCCGCCTCGTCGAGCACCATGTCGTAGCCACCAGGCAGCGACCGGACAAAATGGTCAACATGCGCATCACGCGCCACCGCCAGTAGCTCAGCTTCGCTTGCCTCTGGGTTGCCATAGCGCAGGTTGTCGCGGATCGTCCCATGGAAGAGCCACGTATCTTGCAACACCATACCAAAGAGCTGCCGGACACTGCTGCGCGTCATCTGGGCAATATCCACCCCATCGATCAGGATCTGGCCACTGTCAATATCATAAAATCGCATTAGTAGATTAACCAGCGTCGTCTTACCCGCGCCCGTTGGCCCAACAATCGCCACCCGCTGGCCGGGGCGGATATGAGCTGAGAGGTGCTTAATAACCGGCGTCTTTGCATTATAGCCAAAGACAACGTCGCGAAACTCCACCTCACCACGCACCACTGGCAGTGTGGTGGCAGGTACCGGGTCGGGCGCTTCGGCTGGTTCTTTAAGAAATTCAAAAACCCGCTCAGCCGCAGCCGCCGTCGATTGCAGCACATTGGCAATATTCGCCGTTTGGGCAATCGGCTGGTTAAATTGCTGCATATATTGGATGAAGGCCTGAATATCGCCAATCTTAATCCGCCCCTCAATTGCCAGCCAGCCACCGAGCACCGCCACACCAACATAGCCAATATTCCCCACCACATTCATCACTGGATACATCAAACCAGAGAGGAACTGCGACTGCCACGCGCTCGAGAAAAGCCGCTGGTTAATCTGCCGAAAGGTCGCTAGCGACCGCTCCTGCCCGCGAAAAGCACGCATTACCTGGTGGCCAGCATACATCTCTTCAATATGGCCATTGAGCTCGCCTAGCTCATCTTGCTGACGGATGAACTGCGTTTGTGAGCGCCTGGTAATCACAACAATCAACCCCATCGACAGCGGCACAACCAAGAGCGCCACCACAGTCAGCAGCCAACTAATCGACAGCATCATTGCCAAAATTCCGACCAGCATCACCACCGCACTCATCATTTGCGACAGGCTTTGGGTAAGCGTTTGGCTTACCGTATCAACATCGTTGGTAATACGGCTGAGGACTTCGCCATGCGTTTGCGTGTCGAAGTAGCGCAGCGGCAAGCGATTGATCGCCTTTGAGATATCGCGGCGCAGCTGGTACGTCAGCTTCTGGGTAATATTCGTCATCAGCCACGCCTGCCCATAGCGAAACAGTGCACTGATCACATAGAGCCCAATCAGCCAGAGGACAATCTGCAAGATCGCATCGTAATGGAAGGTGGGACGCGTACCAAGATCGAGCGTCTTGGCGGCTTCGCGAGCCGAGGCAGGTAGCGCCTGCGCCAGCTGCTTACCCTGGGGCGATGCCATAAATTGCTCACCCGTCATACCCGCGGGGATCGCTGCACCGGCAGGAAGCTTCTCATGGATAGCGTCGTAGGTACGCAGGCGCGTGTAGTCATCGACAATCTGGTTGGTCGCATTGCCGAGCAGTTTAGGGCTAGCAATCGCAAACAGCGTGCTGATCATCGTCAAACCAATCACCAGCATCAACTGCCAACGAAAGGCGCGCAGATACCGCAGCAGCGTGCGTACCGTCCCGCGAAAATCCTTGGCTCGCTCCGTGCCACCACCAGCGACTGGCCCACCCATTGGGCCGCGGCGCACTCCCGCTGAGCGCGGCCGTGCAGACGATTGCTGGCTCATAACGCCCCTCCCTGCGCGGCAGTACCAAGCGAAGCAGGCCGCTCAAGCACAGCCAGCTCATGCTCGCTTAGCTGCGATGCGGCGATCTCTTGGTACACCGCACAGGTTTTCATCAGCTCCTGGTGCCGCCCCTGGCCAACGATCCGACCTTCATCAAGGACAATAATTGTACCCGCCTGGGCAATCGTATTAATCCGCTGCCCGACGATCAGCACCGTCTTGCCCGCCAGCTCCTGCGCGAGCCGCTGGCGCAGCGCGGCATCCGTTCGCGCATCAAGCGCCGAGAACGAATCATCAAAGATATACACCTGGGGCTGCGCCGCCAACGCTCGGGCGATAGCGAGGCGCTGGCGCTGCCCACCCGAAACATTGCTGCCGCCTTGCGCGACCGCGCTTTCCATACCATCATCAAGCTGAGCAATAAAGTCGCTCGCCTGGGCCACCTCTGCTGCATGAGCAATCGCCGCCTCATCGGCCTCGGGCGCACCATAGGCAATATTGCTAGCAATATTCCCCCGAAACAGCACACCCTTTTGTGGGACATAGCCAATCTGGCCGGCTAGATCTGTAAGCCTAAGCTTGCGAATATCCACCCCATCAAGCAAAATCTGCCCGGCCGACACATCATAAAACCGCGGAATCAGATTGACTAATGTCGACTTGCCCGAGCCCGTGCTACCAATAAACGCTGTCGTCTGGCCCGGCTCCGCCACAAAGCTAATATTACTGAGCACTGGCTCATTTGCCCCTGGATAGGCAAAGGTAACATCACGAAATTCGATCCGCCCCATGCCACCCGGCGCCAGTGGCTGAGGCTCAGCCGGGTCAGTGATCGATGGCTTGGTATCGAGCACCTCTGCCACCCGCCGCACCGACACAGCCGCGCGCGGTGCCATAATAAACACCATCGAGATCATCAAGAACGACATAATCACCTGCAGCGCATATTGCAAAAAAGCCATCATATTGCCAATCGCGAGGCGCCCATCACCAATTGCCAGCGCACCATACCACACCACCGCCACGCTCGCGAGATTCATCACCAGCATCATCACTGGCTCCATCACCATCATCAAGCGATTGACTATGAGGTTGAGCTTAGTGAGCTCGTGGTTGACAGCATCAAATTTTGCTTCTTCGACTGCCTCGGTATGAAAAGCGCGCACCACGCGCAGACCCGTCAAGTTTTCGCGGGCGACTAAGTTCAACTTGTCCACCATGCTCTGCAAGCGCTGAAAACGAGGCATCGCCGCAATAAACAAGCCAATAATGACCACCAAAAGCACGGCAACCGCCAGGGCAATAATCCAGCTCAGGCTTGGTGCATTGGCCAGCGCCTTGTGCAGGCCAGCCACAGCCATAATCGGTGCCATCAAGGCAATGCGCAGCAGCATAATTGCCGTCGATTGGATCTGCTGAATATCGTTGGTCGAGCGGGTTATAAGCGATGCTGTCGAAAAACGGTTAAAGTCCGCCACAGCATAATCCTCCACCCGGGCAAACACCTGGTCGCGCAGCTGTTGACTGAGGCCTGTCGCAATCCGCGTCGCAAAGAAGACCGAGACAATCGTCCCCACTGCACCCGCCAGCGTTACCACAATCATCTGCCAGCCATTATGCCATATAACGGCCATATCAGTGCCAACGATACCATTATTAATAATCGCCGCCATAAAGTCTGGCAAACTGAGCGTTGCCATCACCGAGCCATACGTTGCAGCAACCAGCAGCCCGAGCTGCCACCAATAGCCCCAGAGTAGTCGCCAGATATACTTCATGCTCGCTCCGCCTTATGCGGCTGGGCAATTTTATCAATAAGCTGGTTGAGCTGTGCCAGCTCGGCATCGCTCAGTACCGCAAAGAGATCAGCAATAGTCTCCGTCATATACTGCTGGAAGTGATCAGTTATCTGCTGGCTTTGCGCCGTCAATTGCAGGCGCACCACCCGTCGATCGTGCTGATCTGGCGTGCGCTGGACGAGCTGTTTTGCCACCAGCACGTCAAGAATCTGCGTCGCTGCGCCCTTGGAGACGCACAGCTTTGCGGCCACATCACCCATTGTCTCGATAGCTCCACGATGCAAGAGGTCCAGCACATACCAGTGGACAGGTGCCAAACCAAACTGCTGATCCGTCTGGCGCTGAGCGCGTGCCAGGCGCTGCTTGAGCTGAAATAAGTAGCTCGTGATGTTCTCAATACATACTTGGCGCTGCGGCTGTGCACCTGACTTTGCTTCTACCTTCATACAATAAATAGTTTACTGCCTAAACTATTTATTGTCAATACCTTTTTATATGCCGACGACGCCAAGCATACACTGCCGCACCAAGCACGCCTAACATAACCAACGTCGCGCCACCGTAGTATAGCAGCGGCACATTATCACCAGTAGCTGCCAATGCTCCCTCGTGCTGCAATTGAGTTGGCTGCGGCTGCTGAGTGTGCGAGATGTGCATCACCTTCGGTGGCAGTATGGTGCTTTGCGGCTGGCTGAGCTGCGGCTGGGTCGACGATGGTGTCGTGTTACTGTGCAGTATTTGGTCAAGTTGCCGCAGCAACGCATCATTACTTTGCGGGTCGGAGAGATAACGCCACACAATGATCCCTTGCAGGTTGTGCTGCTGGACATACTCTGCCTTATACTTCATCGACTCCGCATCGTCGTAGCTAATAAATTCACGCCGCGCAGCATTATAGAGATACGGCGCTTTGCTTGCGTCGTCCCAGTAACGAGTATAGCCATTCTTATTAATATACTCTCGCTCGAGTCGGTCATACGTGGTGTGGTACTCGCCAGCCTTTTGAGCATCGCCAACGGGTTGGTGTAAGCCATGATTCACCTCAGGAACTGAAGTAAACCGCCGGCTATACCACCCCGCCCCGATCATCAATTTGTTTGTTGGCGCGCCATGAGCTTGGTAGTGCTGCACTGCCGAGTTGGCACTCTGGTCGAGCGGGTCACCTGGCGCGGTATAGAGCCCAGCATGGTGCCCAGCGTGCGACTTAAACGAGCCAAACCCCCGCATGTCATACGTCATGATCGCAATCTGGTCAAGGTACTGCTGGTACTCAGCAAACTTATTTTGCTCAGCATACCACTTGGCTGGTGCACCCGTCATCGAAATACTCGGCTGGCGTCCGCTGGTGGTCGTTGCTGCGCGCAATTCGCGCAAGAGAGCAATCAGGTCAGTCTGCTGGCTCCCCTTTGGAAACTCCCAGTCGATATCCACCCCATCTAACTGATGAGCCTGCAGCGCCTCCTTAACAGAGCTCACAAAGGCCTGCCGGGTGCTGGCTTGGCGCACCATCGCATCGAACTCACTTCGCGCGGCATCATTACCACCACCAATTGAGAGAATAAGGGAGATACGCGGATTAACCGCCCGAATCCGCTGTCGCGTAGCCGCCTGCGTGAGGTGCGGCAACGTATCAAGCGTTAGATGTCCATCGGCCGCAATACGCCCAAAATGAACAATGAGCCGATCGATCATCTTTAGATGGTCGTCAGTCACCTTTGGGAGATTCTCGTCACTGACATAAACCGAGATTGTCCTCCGCTCCGCAGCCTGAGCTGGCACTGGAGCCATCAGCTGGCATCCGACTGCTATCATCATGACACTGAGCACACTTTTCACTATTGCCGTCCGCATATCGCCTCCTTGCTTTTGCTGCCTGTCTCCTTCTAGTCTATATCGTTTGCCAGAATAGGTAAAGTGTGAGGTGGTATAGATTACTCGTCATCAGTGATTGGCGTGTGACGAGTTGGCCAGTACCGATCAAGCACTACATAAGGCAGCTGCTTATACCGACGCCATAGCACGATCGTGACAAGCAGCGTCATCAATGACACAAACGGCAGATGCACCATCGACAGCACCGCAATATAGAGCAGCCGCACCGCATAGAATACCACGCGGTGGAACCACCCTCGCGGCCGATCATCGAGCGAAATACCCGTTAGCCAGCCACCGAGCGTCCGCCCCTGGGCAACCAATGGGAGGATGGCATGCACGAGCGCAATAAAGCCATATGGAATGATCTGCGTCAGCATCTGCATCTGTTCAGTCCACTGCCGTGAATGCAATACATTGAAGAGTGTAAGTGCTACCATCACAATTGTTGAGCCAATCGCCACTCCAGTCATATCAACAACAAAGGCAACAATACGCCGCACAAGGCCAGGCTGGCGAATCGTCGTTGCCCCACGCTCAGTATCACGAAGATTTGGCAACAGCCAACCCGACCAAAAACCCAGCAGTGCCCCACTCGTATTGAGCAGTAAATCATCAACATCAAACAACCGATAGCTACACGGATACACACCAAACACCCCCGTGAGCTGCGTCAGTTCAATCACCGCCGACGTCATAAGACCAATCATCACCACTGTCCACCAGCGCACCCGGTACATCGCCCGCACAAACGCTCCCAGTGGCACAAAGAATATAACATTCATTACGACCTGCAGCACTGCCCGTAGCCCCTCATGCGAGATATCGAAAATCGACGCCAGTGGCACTAACTGCGGCTGGATATGGTGGCTCCCGCAAAAGCGCGCCGCATTATCTGGCATCGGATAGAGTGTAAAGGCAGCTAGCGCCAAGCCATAGAGCACCACCAAATATGTCATAACCACCCGGCCAAACGCCACCCGGCGAAAGCGAATATAGTGCACCAATAACAGCGGCAACGTCAACACAAGTGCAGCAAATGGCCACATCACAAGCGCCACCCGAAACGACGCGGTGAAATTCCCTAAGAATGAAAGCATACTGCGCGCTAGTATGACATAGATAGCCAAGACCTGTCAATAACGAGGCTCGCACCTTACACTACTGCGCGGCGCAGAAGCTGTGCGTTTGCTGCGACAATGATCGTCGAGAGTGACATTACCACCGCACCGATCGCAGGCGAAATAACTACCCCAACTGGTGCAAGCACCCCAGCCGCAAGTGGGAGCATCAGCACATTGTAACCCGCTCCCCAACAGAGGTTCTGCACCATTTTGCGGTATGTTGCCTGGGCCAGCGTGATCAGCCGGACAACTGCTTGCGGATCATCACCAACTAGCATAATTCCGGCAGACGCTGCGGCAACATCAGTCCCCGTCCCAATCGCGACACCACTCTCGGCCTGGGCAAGCGCTGGTGCATCATTCACGCCATCACCAACAAAACACACCCGCTTCCCCTGCTGCTGGTACGCCATGACAATCGCCGCCTTCTTAGCTGGTGTTACCTCAGCGTGAACCTCAGTGATACCAACGAGGCGAGCAATCGCATCGGCTGGCCTCGCACCATCCCCTGTTACCATGGCGACTGTTATACCGCGGTGTTGGAGCGCTGCGACTGCCGCTGCCGCACCAGGGCGCGGCGCATCACCAAGCTCAATTACACCACAGACGCGCCCAGCCTGGGCAACATAAACCACTGTATGGTCCGTCGTTATCTCGTCTCGATCAATCTGATGCTGCTGCATAAAGGCCGCATTGCCAACTAACGTCGGCACGCCATCAACAACAGCCTGCACGCCATAACCCGGCACCGTCTGGAGATCACGCACAGCAGGTATCGCAACATGACGATCGGCTGCCGCGCGGCGAATTGCTGCTGCAATCGGGTGTTCTGCCTCATGCTCAGCTGCCGCCGCTAATCCCAGAATAGCCGCCTCGTCCCCACCATGGACTGCGACTACTGCTAGGTGACCAGTCGTCAGTGTACCCGTTTTGTCAAATAACACCACATCAACCTGCCGCGCAGCCTCAAAGGCGCGGCGATCGCGCACCACAATACCGCGCTGGGCCGCAAGCCCAGTCGAGATCGATACAACCAGCGGCACTGCTAAGCCCAAAGCGTGCGGACACGCCACCACCAGCACTGTCACCACTCGCTGCAGCACTTCACCCAGCGATGCACCAGCCAGCGCCCAGCCAGCGCCCGCCAGCAGCGCAGTAGCAAGCGCTGCATAGAAAAGATAGCCCGCTGCCCGATCCGCCAGCACCTGCGTTCGCGACCGACGCTGCTCAGCCTGGCGCACCAGCTCCATAATATGCGACAATGTTGTATCATCACCAATGTGCTGGGCCATAACATGAAGCGCACCGGTGCCATTGATCGTGCCTGCCGTCACAAGACTCCCTGACTGCTTAGCAACAGGGCGCGACTCACCCGTAAGCATCGACTCATCAACCTGTGACGTGCCAGATATCACCTGGCCATCCACTGGCACACGCCCACCCGGGCGCACCAGCACGGTCATCCCCACAGCCAGATGATCAAGCGGCACTGTATTAATCGATTGCTCTGTCACAACCTCTGCCGTCTCGGGTAAGAGCTGCGCTAAGGTATGAGCGGCATCCGTTGCCCGCTTAATCGCTGCCATTTCAAGCCAGTGCCCGAGAAGCATAATGGTAATGAGCGACGCGAGCTCCCACCAAAAATCCATCCCTGCTACCACGCCACTGGTCACCAGCAGGCTGTAGCCATAGGCCACACTAATCGCGAGAGCAATCAGCAGCATCATACCAGGCTGGCGCTGGCGTAGCTCCTGCCACCCCGCCCGAATAAAAACTCGGCCACCATACCACAGCAATATCGTCCCGCTTACAGCCGGCACATACCGGCTCACCACCTCAGGTAGTGTATAGCCGAGCCACTGCTGCAGCAGTGGTGAACACACCAGTACACTGATCGTTATGAGCAGCGATAGCCAAAACCGCTGCCGAAACTGGGCCGCATCATGCCCGCAATGGCCACCCTGTCCATGCCCCTCATGGTGAGTATGCTCACCATGAGTCATATGATGGTGCTGTGACTGTTTTTTATCCATAACAAACTCCTCGGGTGCTACGCACCGCATTATCCTTTCCATTCTTATATCCGCTTGCTGCTAGCGAATGTTCGTCAGATCATAGAGCTGGTCGAGCTCTTTGAGCGCCTTATCGCGCTGCTTCGTATCGCTTGACGCCAACATCTCAGCCACATGCGTCTCGAGGTGCTGCTTAACCATCAGCTTGTTCAGCGATGCTAGCGACTTCTGGATCGACAGACTCTGGATGATGATGTCCATGCAGTAGGCATCATCGGCCACACGCTTTTCTAACCCCTCAAGCTGGCCCTTCATAATTTTGATACGATGTAGTGCTCGTCTGGTAATATCTTTGCTCATACTCCTATGGTATACCCCCTGGGGGTATATGTCAACCGATTCTTTCCCACATAAAAACCCACCACAGATGTGGTGGGTTTTTGCAAAACAAGGCAGGACGAGGCCTAGTACATACCCATACCGCCGCCCATGCCAGGCATGCCAGCTGGGCTTGCCGCTTCCTTCTCAGGCAAGTCGACGACGAGCGCACCCATCGTCATTGCGGTACCAGCGATGGAGGCAGCATTCTGGAGTGCTTCCTTGGTAACGCGAACAGGGTCAACCACGCCAGCTGCTTTGAGATCGATCAGCTCACCTGGTGTGTTGACATTAATACCAAAGCCAGGCTGCGCTGCCTTCACCTGTGGCAGCCACTCATCGGCATTGAGGCCAGAGTTGGTCAGCAGGATGCGGAATGGTTGCTCCAGCGCGTGGATAAGCAAATCCTCACCAGCGGTCACCGACGCATCGGCATCACCAGCGTGGGTGTAGCTCGTTGCAAGATTGACCAGTGTCACCCCGCCACCAGGCACAACACCCTCAGCCAGAGCAGCCTTGACGGCAGCCACCGCATCATCAACGCGGTATTTCTTTTCTTCGATCTCGGTCTCGGTTGCCCCACCTACCTTAATCACCGCCACTTGGCCAGTCAGGGCAGCTTGGCGCTTAACGAGATTATTCTTGGTGTAGTCGCTTGTACTGTTGGCAATTTCAACGGCAATCTGGTCAATCCGGGCATCGACTGCCGTCTTCGCACCAGCCCCTTCGACGATCGTTGTCAAATCCTTAGTGGCAATCACCTTGCGAGCCGAACCCACTACATCTGGGCCAACCGTATCAAAGCTCATACCAGTATCCTCAGTAATGACCGTTGCGCCCACCAGAGCAGCAATATCGTAGAGGACATCCTTATCGCTCGGCGCTTTAATAGCCAGGGTGTTAAAGGCACCCTTGAGGCGGTTAAGCACAAGCAGGCCAAGCGCTTCGCCATCCACATCGTCAGCAATCAAGACGAGATCCTTCTTACCACTCTGGGCAATCATCTCAAGTAGTGGAACAAACTCCTGTGCCGACGAAATCTTCTTATCGGTAATAACGATGGCTGGCTTGTCGTACACTGCTTCCATTCGCTTCGTGTCTGTCGCCATGTACGGGCTGACGAAGCCGCGCTGAACAGTAAAGCCCTCGACCACTTCGCTCTCTAGCTCAAGGCCGCGGCCTTCCTCAACCGTCACCACACCATTGGGCCCGATCTTCTCCATCACATCAGCAATTAGCCGGCCAATTGCGTCATCACCCGCCGAGATAGTTGCCACCTCTGCGACGCGTGTTTCGTCATTGCGAATATCCTCTGCCTGCTCACTCAAAGCCGCTGTGACCTCTGCCGCAGCCCGCTCCAGACCCTTGCGGAGCAGCATTGGGTTATGACCAGCAGCAATCAGCTTGTTTGCCTCACTGAGAATGTGGTAGGTCAAAACCGTCACGGTAGTGGTGCCATCACCTGCTACATCGTTCATTTTGTTGGCGGCTTGCTTAATGAGTTCTGCCCCCACCTTAAAGCCCAGTGTCTCGTCATCAACATCCTCGATATCGATACCCTTGGCCACCGTTACACCATCGTGTGTGACACTTGGGCCACCGTAGCTTTTGCCAATCACGACATTGCGGCCCTTTGGCCCCATCGTTGTCTTCACTGCATTGTAGAGAATCTCTGCCCCACCCAAAATCCGGCGGCGCGCATCTTCATCATAAAATACTTTTTTTGCCATAGACTAGTTCTCCTATTCTACCGTGGCGAGGATATCCTCGTCCTTGATAATCAAATACTCTTCTTTGTCGAGCTTAATGGTGGTAGCTGCGTAGTTCTTGTAGACCACCCGCGCGTCGACTGCGACATCTTCTACTGCCGATCCAACAGCAATCACCTTGGCAGCTTCCGACTTCTCCTGAGCCGACTCGGGCAAAAAGATCCCGCTGGCAGTCTTCTCTGGCTTTTTCTCCTTAACCGCCACGACGAAATGCGCCATTGGCTTGATTGGTGAACTCATTGGTTACCCCTTTCTTAATACTTATCTACTTATCACCGCGCCCGGTATCAATCAAGGCGCTTCTAGCACTCTAGTATAGCGAGTGCTAATGGGAAAATCAAGAGAAGTGAGTAAGCCTGCTACCTAAGCACGCAATATATCATTTTTAGCGTAAAATAAATACAGGACATCATCCATAAGTCATATCAATCACCGGAGGCACTATGCACAGACGCATCAACGTACGCGGAATTATCATTAACGACAAGGGCGAGCTCTTTTGCCAGCGCTTAACAGCACGCACTGGCGATAGCCGAGATTTTTGGTGTACACCAGGCGGTGGGCTGGAGCTGGGCGAGAGCGTATTGGATGGTTTGCGGCGAGAGATAATCGAAGAAACTGGCGTTGAGCCAATAATTGGCCGGCTGCTCTTCGTCCAACAGTTTGCTATCGCAGCGCCAGCAGCTGGCGAGCCACGCGAACAGCTTGAGTTCTTGTTCCACATCACCAACTGGCAAGACTACCAGTCAATTGACCTTGCCACCACAACGCATGGGTTGGCAGAGGTCGCCGAGTGCGGCTTTATTAGCCCGCAGCAGTACCCAATTTTACCTCACTTCCTTGCCGAAGTTGATCTGGCGCAGCTTATCGCTCGCAATCAGCCAGTGCAGTGCCTGAGCTCCTTAGCATAAAATTGACAAACAGTTCTCTTCGGCGTATCATAGCGTATTTGGTTGACAGTTCTCTACTTGACGTATCTCAAAGCATATAGGAGGAGTATATACTCTAGCGAGAGCAAGAACCTTATTTTACATTTCGGAATATTAACTATAGTAACCAACCAAGGAATTCTATGCTCCATCATCTACCCCAACGTCACAAACTCATCGTCATGCTTGCCGTGATGAGCGCCCTCTTTCTCGTGGCGCTCGACCAAACCATCGTGGCGACGGCACTGGGCGCGATCGTCAAGGAATTCAACAGTTTCTCCTCTCTTGGCTTTATCGTTACTGCCTATATGCTCACCACCACTGTGACAGTGCCGCTAGCCGGTAAGCTAAGCGACATGTATGGCCGCAAGCCACTTTTACTCAGTGGCGTGGCAATTTTCACCATTGGCTCCTTACTCAGCGGTATCGCGCCAACCGTGGAATGGCTCATTGCGTGGCGGGCGCTGCAAGGAATTGGTGGCGGTATTATCACCGCCAACGCCTTTACTATTGTCGGTGATCTCTTTACACCTAAGGAGCGGGGCCGCTGGCAAGGGCTCATCGGTGCGACCTTTGGTATGAGCTCGGTAGCGGGGCCATTGCTTGGTGGCTGGCTAACCGATGGTGCGACCATCTTCGGCATCACAACCAACTGGCGCTGGACATTCTTTATCAATGTGCCAATTGGCATCATCGCCACTGCTCTCATCATCCACTATTGCCCACAAATCAAGCACGACAGCAAGCACAAGCCAGACTACCTCGGTGCTCTTTTTATCACCATTGCCCTGGCGGCGCTTGTCTTGGCAGTAGATAATACAGAGATGGTCTTTAAGAGCGTCATCGACCGTGGCACGAGCCTTACTCTCATCAAAAGTGTGCTGCTCACTATTGCCGCCCTTGCAAGTGGTATCTTCCTCTGGCTTGAGCGCAAAGCCGCCCAGCCGATTCTCCCTCTCCGCTTCTTCCGCAACTCCACCTACCGCCTGATTATGCTCATTAGCCTGCTCTTTGGTGCCGCTTTTCTCGGGGCAATTCTCTACCTCACGCAGTTTAATCAGCAAGTCTTTGGCGCGACTGCCTCGCAAGCTGGCCTGATGCTCCTGCCAATGGTAGGCGGGATGATGATCAGCTCTATTGGTGTAGGGCAGATTATCAGCAGGACAGGTGTATACAAGCGCTATATCGTCATTGGCTGCGCCATCACCGCAGCAAGTATTCTCTCGCTTATCACGCTCCAGCCCACCTCGCCTTACTGGCACGAGGCAATCATCATGGCTATAGCTGGCTTTGGCATGGGGATGTGCATGCCCATCCTCACCCTCGCCGTGCAAAATGAATTCCGCCAGCAGGATCTTGGCGCTGCCACCTCAAGCGTACAGCTCTTCCGCGGGCTTGGCTCGACGGTGGGGACGGCTATCTTTGCGGGCGTGCTCACTAGTGGCATTCTACACAGCCTTGGCGATGTCAATCAGATTCCCTACATCCAGACGCTGCGCCACACACCACAAGCCGCTCGGCAGTTTGATGGCGAGCTCAATGCCGATACTCTGCTGCGCATCAACAGCCAGCGCGATGCCATTAGCCAGGGTGCAGCCAAAGGCATGGCCCGCCTGCCTGCTCCAGCTCGCGCACGTGCCCAGCAGCAGCTAAGCCAACAGCAAGACGACTACACGACGCGCATTCTCAATGCCTTTAGCGACTCCTTGCACCAGATTTTTATCATCAGCGCCGCGCTTATGGCCACAGGCTTCCTTGTTGCCCTCTTCTTGCCTCAGCGCACCTTGACCACAAACAAGGACGATGAGTAATCACCTATACCGTTTTACGTGCCATACAATCACTGTCTCACCTTTTTGAGACTACCTTCTATGCTACAATAGCACGAGAGATAGTATGACTACCTACAAAATTACGCGAATCTACGAATCAGCAACACCACGCGATAGCTATCGTGTCTTAGTCGATCGACTCTGGCCACGAGGCATCAGCAAAGAGCACGCAGCACTCGATGAGTGGGCAAAGGACATTGCACCAACTGATGAATTACGTCACTGGTTTCACCATGATCCAGAAAAGTTTACAGAGTTTTCAGCACGTTATAAAAAAGAGCTCGATACCAATCCAGCTGCCACTGCAGCAAAAAATGCCTGGTCCAATCACCCTGTCGTGACGCTACTATACGGCGCAAAGGATACAGAACATAACCAGGCAGTCGTACTAAAACAGTGGTTAGAACACACCCAGTGATCAGGTGCTTTGGGCTCTCATAGTTTACTACACGTTGGGTGCAGGATGCGGCCAAATTGTATACCGCCGCGCCGCGCCATTATCAAGCAGCTCGCGGCGCATATTGCCGCGCCACGGTAGATCATGGGCATAGGCATACAAGGCATGATGCCCACCGCCATGCGCCACAACGATGACCGTCTAACTATGGCAGACCAGGTAACGTGTGGTATGTATCATGGCATTCAGTATAACACCAGTACAGGTAGGGTCACTACCCTACCTGCCGACGCGGCACAATCCGCTTCGTCACCGCATCGACAAAAAGCCGATAGGCCAGGCGGTTTTCTTTGGCATACGTGATAAGAATGCCAAGGACGCGCTGGCAGTGCGGGCAGTGCAGCTCATCACCAGTTGGGATTATATCGATAAAACGGTCGACATACATGCGCCGCAGCGAACCTGGGCCATCCTTTTGGTAAAACGTCACGTGCTTGGCGCAGCCTTCGCAGCACACATCAAGCACCCGCGACGACCCACCGCGCCGCGCTTGGTAGGCATCTTGAATGAATCGATACGTCATATTATCCCCTCTGTCATAGCAGTAGTATTTCCGCTTTGTTATCTGTGCTCATTGCTCTCGTCTAGTGCTTCATTGTCCGCATCGCATGCCGCAGCTGCGTAACCGCCCGCTGAGCCCGCTCTGCAGTCCAATACCGATCGGGGGTAATAGCACTATCGCCAGTTGGCTCTTCCTTATAGCGCCACACGATTGACCCGTGCTTTACGATCGTCACATCAGGCACAAAAATCCGCGGTTGGCCGTTCTCATCCTTACTGAGGTAAGGCGCAAGACGGGCCACCAGCTTTTGGTATGTCTCGTTCTTACTAGCACGTGCCTGACGAATGTTGAGATAGTGAATCGCAGCAATACCCTCAGCACGAGCTGCTTGGTCGACATACTCGCTCAGCCGCTGGCACCACGGGCACTGCGGGTAGCCAAGAAACACCACGCCCGTGCCATGTTCTAGCATATCCAGCACAGCAACATCACGTGCGTAGACAAAGCGGTTATTCGCCGCAACCCGTGGATACTCTGCCTGAAACCTCGCAGCGTCTGTCTGCCCTGCAGGCTGGGGGCGATGCTGCTGGAGATACCACGCCGCACCAACCAGACTGATGGTTATAGCAATAACCACCCCTGTTATTATCACCTGCGTGCTTCGGCGCATCTCCCCCTCCTGTATTAGTTACTATTCCCACCGGAACAGCTTTATCGCCGCTACATACACCACCAGCATCCATAGACCAATGGCACCAGCATACGGCAGCACCTCGCCTAGGCTGGCGTGCTCGGTCATGATGAGGCGCAGGCCATCGGTCACAGGCGTCATGGGGATGAACTGGCTCAGCGTGCGCAGCCACTCCGGGAACATAAAGGACGGGAAGAAGGTGCCAGAAAGAAACATCATCGGGAAGGCCACTAGGTTGCCCAACGGTGCCGACTGGTTCTCGTTCTTGGCCCAGCCGCCAATCAGCAGGCCAAAGCCCACCATCAGCAGCGCGGACAGAGTAAGAAACGGCACAGCCAGTAGCCAGTCACCACGCATGTTGAAGTGGAAGACACTCATCCCCACCACCAGCATCATAGCGGCACTCAGCAGCGAGACAATCGTGTAGTGGATGCCCATTGCCAGAATCAGCTGCCCGGCCGTAAAGGGTGATGCCCGCAGGCGCCGGTAGGAGCCCTTTTGCTTCTCCGTCGGCATTTGGTTGGCCAGGCCAAAGATCCCCATACTCAGCAAACTAAAGGCCAGCAGGCCAGTAAAGGTATAGTCGAAAGTCTTGAGCTGCTCATCGCCCACCGCCTGGCCTGCGACCTTTAGCGGCGGCTCGGGCTGACCCATACCCTTATTAATACCATCAATAATCTGCCCCATAATAGCCGTTAGTGTATTGCCAGACTGCTCCGAGCCCTTGGCGTAGAGCACACGCAGGGTGCCGCTTGGGCGGGCCTGGGTTTGGCCAGCGGCATTCCCCTGCCCGGGCTGAGGGGCGCCAGGTTGCTGACCCTGGCTGCTGCCCTGGCCAGGAGCGCCCGCTTGAGCCGGCGTCACGGTGCCAAAGTCGGCTGGCAGCTCAATGATGCCACTCAGCTCCGAGTGCTTTAGCTTCTCACGCGCTTCCTGCATATCCTTGACGTCCTTTACTTTGAGCGTTGTGTCGTTGTTTGCCTTGGCTTGTTCCACAAACTGCTTGGCAAATTCGCTCTGTGAGTGGTTAATAATCGCCACATCAAAGCTGGTGGTTTGGTTATTAAAAATCGCGCCAAACACCAGCAAAAAGATGAGCGGGAACAAAAAGGTAAAAAACAGCGACGTGCCATCGCGCATAAAGCGCTTTTGTAGGGCGCGCACCTGCCCATATACTCCAATCCAATATGATTTGACTCGCATCATCTACTCCCGAATGGCCTTGCCGGTTAAATCAATAAATACATCCTCGAGGTTGGCGGGCTCGACCGTTTGCTGCTTAGTAAAGCCACGCGCCAGCAGCTGCTCGATAAGGTGCTGCGGCGTATCAATGGTGATAATTTTGCCCGCATCCATAATCGCCAGGCGGTCGCACAGCAGCTCGGCCTCATCCATATAGTGGGTGGTCAGCACAATGGTAATGCCTTCATCGCGAATCGTTTTGATCAATTCCCACAGGTTGCGCCGCGCTTGCGGGTCTAGGCCCGTCGTCGGCTCATCCAAAAAGAGTACCTTGGGCTGATTGACCAGCGTCGCAGCAATCGCAAAGCGCTGCTTTTGCCCACCGCTTAGCTGCTCCACGTAGCTGCCGGCCTTGGCACTGAGCTGCACCTTAGCCAGCAACGCATCAGCATCAACGCGCTGGCCGTAGAGGCTGGCAAACATACGCAGCTGCTCGCGCAGGGTCAGCTTATCGTAAAAGGTGGTCGACTGCAGCTGGATGCCGATGATCTGCTTAATTTGCTTGGGCTGCTTGGCGACATCAATACCGTCAATGGTGGCCCGGCCAGCGTCAATCGGCCGCAGCGCCTCCAGCATCTCGAGCGTTGTGGTCTTGCCAGCGCCGTTGGGCCCCAGCAAGCCAAAAATCTCGCCCGCCTTAACCGTGAAGGATATCCCATCCACCACTGGCGTGCCGGCATAGGCTTTGGTCAGGCCATCCACCGTTATGATTGGTTTGGTTTGAGTCATACAACTCCTTTCTTATGCTACGAGCCCCACACCCAAACGGGCCTCTGCTTGAATCGCTCCCAGCTATATACTAACAACCATCCGTTGGGCCGAATTATAGCATAGAGGAGAAGAAAGCGAAAGATGAACAATATATAACCTTGACAGTAACGCAACCACCTTCTACGATAGATAACAACGTTATCTCACATCATCAAAGGAGACCACTATGGCACTTGTACCACACAGATACACCCATTTCGACAGCGATCTCGAAGATTACACGACAGACACTAACTACTATTGGGCGGATTGCACTCAGGAAGATGTTGCTAAATTTGGCCCAGATGCTATCGCAAGCTATATTGTTAATGGGAAGGTTTCGCCAGAAGCTACGAAATTATTCAAGCATGACGCTGCTGGTGAGATAACACTCGGATCAATAGCGCTCAGTATGTGTGTCGCAGGTGGCCTTGCCTACAGTAGTGTAAGCAGTATAGAAACAGGAGCTCCTACTATTTTTGCGGCTAGTCTACTCAGTGCAATCCCCGGAGGACTCGGTGGTTTCTTTGCAGGAATCACACGAGATACAACCAAGGAATATGACCCTATTATTCGTATGCAAGCTCGCCATCAAACCCACCAGCTCAAGAAGTTGATTGGAACAAATCACGAAGCCGTTACCAGCACATATTATGAGATCTATAGACATATCGATAAACAAAACCAAGCAACAATGCCTCCATATCGACTCTCCTATAGTGAAAGAAAGCGAGCTATTGCTACAATTCTTGACTACCTTATGGATAATGACCGTGATATTACTCTCGCCTACCAAAAAAATCAAACATCCCCAGAGAATAGAAGGCTATCATACCCTCTTGCGAAATCACTTGAAGCAAGATTGGGAAAGGCGATTGACCTTCCTCTTGCCGCAATCTACGCCGAACAACGATTTCGTACTGAAAAACAAATAGAAGATGAATCAACAGCAGAAGCAGCAGCAAAGGCACAGGAAACAGCACAGCGAGAAGCTGATAAGGCTTACGCAGAGCTCAAGAATGAGGAAGTTTCTCGGTTACTCGGGTATCGTAATGCGCAAGAACTTACTGATTTATCCGAGTTATAAGTAGTGTGCAAATAAACACACATTATTAATGGCCCGAAACACCTCTCCTGCCATCCAAACAGCAACTAACCAACAAGCATCTCATCACCATGCGGTGTATACTATACGTATGAAACGATTATTCCCTCTTAGCCACCGAGCAACCATTATCACCATCTGCCTTGCCCTCCTTCTCGTTATTGGCGGCATCGTCGGCACAGCGATTGGCTGGCGCAAGATTCTTTACAAACTCCAAGGTACGTCGCATGTGGCCACGCTCGATCGTTCGCCAGGGCTAGCTCAGTTTCCTGAGGTCAACACGCAAGCCCTCAGCCCTACTCGCCGCAAGGTCATCCAGCTTACCCAAGCGGAGTTTGCCGCTCAGCCCGCTGGTACGAAATATAGCCAAGGAGCGCACGAGGCATGGTGTGCCGACTTCGTCAGCTGGACGATGCAGCAGGCTGGTGCGCCGCTCAAAAACCCACACACTGGTAGCTGGCGGATCCCGGGCACCTTCACGCTGCGTGAGTATTACGAGTCAGCAGGGCGTTTCAAGCCAGCCGATAGCGGCTACCAGCCCCGCCCTGGCGACGTAGCAATCTACCGCGCTTCACCCGTCTTTGGCGACCATACACACATTGTCCTGCGCAATGACGACGGCATACTCACCACTGTTGGTGGCAATGAGAATAACAAGATACGTGTTTTTGCCAATCAGCAGCGCAACTATACTGGCCTACTTGGCTATGGCATTACAGAGTAGCCATCAATAGGACAACCACAGAAGGTTGTAGCGCTCAGTGGTATAATAAAGACACTGATGAAACATCGCCTTTCTTCGCTACGCCATACTATCCCCACTGCCTTGAGTGGCATTAGTCAGGTGCTGCGCCAGCCGCGCTATGCGGCAGGAGCGCTAGTTAGCGCGCTCGGCTTTGCCTGGCTGATTTTTCTCTTAACTAATGGTGAATTCTACGGCGCACTACTTATGTCTCGCCTGCCATTTGTCGATAAACTTGGCGTGATTGGGACGATGTTCGCGGAGATCGCTCGGCAGGCCGCGACGTCGCTGACGGGTGTACTGCTTGTGCTTGTCTCGATACTGCAAGGGATATCGCTCGCGCTTATTATCTTCACCGCTCAGCACAATAAGCGCAACCAGCAAACCACCCAGCAGCTCGGCCTCAGCGGTATTGCTTCTGTCGCGGCGGCAATTGGCCTGGGTTGCGTGCCCTGTGGCACATCACTCATCCTCCCCATCGTGGCAGTATTTTTCTCGGGAGCAGCCGCCGCTTCGGCCGCGACGGTTGCCAGCACCATTGTGCTTATCATTGCCCTTGGGCTCAGCCTCTTTTCGCTCTATCGATCGGGCCAGATTGCCGCCATCTACATAACATTAGCTCAGCAGGAGGAGCACCATGCAGTCACAACAAACAGGGGTTAGCTTAATTCATATCATGCTTGGGATTGTCGTTGTCACAATCATCAGCCTCTTCGCCTACAATCTCATCAACCGCCCACCCAATAAGCACATTGGCAAAGGTGAACCCTGGCAGAGCGCTATGTCGCAGGGCAGCCATACTGCGCCCAATGTCTTCGTCGACTATACCGACTACTTCTGTTCATTCTGCGCCCAGGTCGAGGCTGCCACGAACACTGCAGACTTCCAGCAGTATATCAAGTCGGGCAAACTGCGCTATGAGCACCGGATTGTTGCCGTTCTCAAAGATATCGTGCCCAATACCGAACGTGGTGCCGAGGCAGCATTTTGCGCGGCCGACCAACATAAGTATTGGGAATACACGCACCACATTGTACCCCGCATCAAAGCTGACTACTTCGACAAAGGCATTGGCGTCAAAGGCGTTGCCGTGCCCAAAGAAATTCCACTCCTCCCCGTCAGCTATTTCGAAACATCGGCCGAAGCGATTGGGCTCAACGTGGAGACCTTCCGCGACTGCGTGACAAACGAGAAACACAAAGACGACATCGCCACAAACACTAGCCGTGCTCTCAAGCTCGGCGTCACTGGCCTCCCCTATATGATCGTTAACGACTACACCACCAGCGGCTTTGGTGGCGGCGAACACGGACTGAAGACATTGCTTAAGGCGGGTGGGGTGCAATAACCCCTACCGCCGGCGTAAGAAATAATACCCGGTTGCCATGGCAGCTATCACACTCACGGTGGTAATCTTCCAAAACATCGTTGGGTCATCCGCCCCTGGCACAGGCACATTCATACCATAAAGCCCAGCGATCATCGTCGGGATAGTCAACGCCACCGTGATCACTGTTAGTAAGCGGATCGTCTCATTCAGGCGCGTGTCCATCACGGCGCGGTAGCTATCACGCACATTAGTGATGGTGCGCAGGAGCGACTTACAACGTGCAATCACCTGCTCCAAATCAATCGAGATATCCTCCACATCATCCTTATCGTCCTCCTTGAGGCGGAGGCTCCGGTTTGCCATCAAGCGCTCAATCGCCCAGTTCATTGGCACCAGCGCATTGAGGTAATCGTTGAGCTTGCGTTCATACTCGGTCAGCGTCACGATATCGCGCGCCCGCAGTGTATGGAGGTCGTCTGTTGCTGCCCGCATCTGCCGGTTGATCGTCGCCACTCGTCGCTGGTACTGCAGCGACACCGCCTCGATCATTGCCACCACGAGCTCTATTCGCCGCGCCGTATTCATCCGCGTCTTGTCAACAAAAGGCTGCCAGAGCCGGCCCAGGCTATCACGCGAAAGTGTCACCACGTAGTTTTTGTGGATGCCAAACAATATCGGCGTCGTAAAGTCATTAAAATCATCGTCCGTATCAGGCAAGCGGGCAATCAAATACGTCCACTCATCCTCAAACTCAATACGCGGCACCTCGTGCGGGTCCAGCGCATCTTTGATGATGTTCTCGTCCATACCAAGCGCCAGGAGCGTATCGATCTCCTCACTGCTGGGCTTCTCGCAGCGCAGCCACGACCCAACCCGCAGCGCATCGCGCGGCGTAATCGTCTGATCTGCCTCACTCGAACGAAGATATTGCAACATACTAGTGATAAGTATACGATGAAGCAGTCATAATTGCAAATAATACGCCAGCTTCACTTCTGCGTTTTGTATCCGCTCGTGATGTCATAGCAGCGTATCACAGCAGCTATTCACTCACAAACAACTGCTCGAGCACCGCATCAACCATAAACCGCATCGTCTTTGGTGCGATATCATCCAGCGCGTCAATCGCTGCCACTGCCGTAAAGAACTCGCTGATTATCTGGTCGGTCACGCCTGGCCGTAGTACGCCATCACGCCGCCACTGCTGCACCTGCTCGGCAAAGAATTCGCCACGCAGTGCCAGGCTATTGCCCGCTCCTGCTTGCTTCACATCATCATGGTAAGCTTGGCGCACCTGCTCGCCAGGCACATCACTCTGCCACTCAGCCAGGATTTTATTACGCCGCGTTGCTTGCGTTGTGGCGCGTAGATAGGCTGCAAAAGCCGCCCGGGGCTGCGACCAATCGATCCGCCCAACAATCCGGTTCTTTGTCTTTTCGTCCTCCGCACGATACACCGCAAGGAAGAGCTCTAATTTAGACGGATAAAGCAAATACACGCCGCCGACCGCAATACCTGCCACCTGAGCAATCTCCACAATCGATGCTGCCTTGTAGCCATCCTGGGCAAAGACCCGCCGCGCTGCCTGAATTAGTTTCGCCTGACTGATTGCCATATCGCTCCGACCTCCGCTCGCGCTACCCTGCCCGATAGCGCCTCTTTACTTTCTACTCATATTCTATTATAGCAGGTTTAGAAACGGCTGTGCAGCGAGACTGGTAATACAGTGTATAGCAACCAGCTCTCTCGCATTAGCCTATAGTAAAAACAGAGGTACAGCCATGTTATATCCATACGAGCACAATCTAGTGCAGTAACCTTTTTCTCGCTGCTCTGCTATACATCGAGAAAAATCTGTTGCCTGCTTCATCAGGCTTTTGGCATCCACGGAAGAGATCAATCCGCAGAAAATACTCAATCAATCTTGGTATTACCCCAAAGGAGGGTAGCTAATATAACAGTATATACAACAATCAGTGATCTACCGTCTTGTATAACGCTCATGCTTTTGGTACACTGATAGCTAATATAACCATAAGGGGGATTTTTATGATTGCAACTCAAACTGGCCAGGGCAAAAAGCGGATTGGCCTTATCTCAACGGGGATTGTGGGTGCACTGCTGGTCGCCTTTACCTTTACGCCAACCTTTGCAGGCTTTGCGGCAAGCATCCAAAACACCATCAACAGTGCCTCAACCGGTACACTCACCATGAAGGAAACATCGGGCACCTACACCTGCAACAGCACAGACGGCGCTGGTGCAGCGACGAACTCGGCCACCTGCTCGACTATTAACAAATATGGCGGTACAAGCACACCACTTGTTGCTGGTGGGCCAGCCCAAACAACCAACATTACCCTGCAAAACACCGGAAGCGTAGCCGCAACATCCTTTAGCCTCAACCCTGGCACATGCAGCCAATCGTCGGTCGCTGGTGCTTCAATGGCGGGTTCGGCAACAGACTTGTGTAGCAAAGTCAAGGTAGCTATCAAATCAGGCAGCAGCACATTCTTTACAGGCACTGCCGCACAATTGCAAGCAGGCGGTGCAATCGACCTACTTGCCAAGCTCAGCAAAGCAACCATCAACGCAGGCGAGAGTGTACCGATCACCTTTGAGGTATCGCTCGACGCCAGTGCTGGCCCAACCTACCAAGGTCTGCAGGTCTCGCAACCACTGACGTGGACATTTGGCGCGTAATTCCTCTGGAGTAGGACGATGCGCATGCCACGGCAACGAATAATTATCATCACTATCCTGAGCCTCTGTCTTGGAGGCTTCGTTGCCGTGATGATGGCGCTTGGCATGCGTATCTTTTTCGTCACAACGCCAAGCATGGCGACTGCCGCGCCAGTTGGCTCGCTCGTCGTTACCCAGCCAGCTAGCAGCTACCACCCCGGCGATATCATCACCTTCCGGCGCCACGGCCGGACGTATACCCATCGAATCCAGTCCATCACCAACCAGCGTATCCTCACCAAGGGCGACCTCAACCACGCGGCTGATCCGCTCCCCATCGAGTACAGTGCCGTCATTGGCAAAGCAATTTTCATCAACCGATGGCTTGGCTGGGTATGGCTGATGGCGCCATGGGTGGTAATCGGCTGGCTCATCATCCATCTAGCCACCCGCCGAGCTCGCCCAACGTGGCGCTGGTATTATCGGATTATTGGCATGACACTAGTGCTCTGCGCTGTATCACTGTGGTTTCATCCATGGATCAATTTTAGTGTGCTCAGCGTTCTCCCTTCAGACAAAGGCGCCCTTATGCACATCGTCAATACCGGCGTGTTCCCAATCGACGCAGTTGGTACAGTGCTCTACCCCGGTCAAGATGCTACCATTACCGTCTCAGTACAAAATAGCCATGGGCAGTATTTTTTCATGCCAACGATTCATTACACAGCGTGGGTCGTCTTGTGTATTATGCTCATTTGTCTTATCCCCTTTGGGCTGATGCTCTACGGCCTCCGCCAGCTATCTCGGCCTGTCGCAGCCGATAGCGCACCGCAACCATTGCCCATCACTTCTGTCATCGTCGCAGCAATTATTACCCTGGTAGGGATATGCTTCATTATCTTTCATAACTTTTATCTAACGAGCGGGGCGTTTTCTGGTACGATCCGCAACAGTGCTAATACTGCGCGCCCCGTGCTCTACAACTGCACTGATGCCACCAAGCTCACTGCCCCCTCGCAGGCGCTCTTCATCTACGGCATGACATTCTTCGATACTGGCACTACCGAGCGCGACCTATCCGGTAATAACAATAAGGGTACCTGGCTCACGCGCACGGCCGCTGCTCATGGTTCACAATCATATGCCTGCCGCCGCGACCGTGTGCGCAGCACCCTCTTCAAAGATACCTGCCTTGCCTACCCCACACTCGTCGATAACCCCAACCCTTTTACCCTCTCTGTCTGGTTCAATACCAATCAATATGGGCTCAATAACGGGCGCATCGCTGGCTTCGCTAGTACACCAGACAATGGCACCGACCCAAGCTTAGACCGTGTCCTCTTTCTCGACAAGCAAGGGCGCATTGCCTTTGCAGTGTGGCCCAATGCCACACGCTCTGTCTTCTCACCAGCCGGCAAAAACTATGCCGATGGCAAGTGGCACCACGTCGCTGCCTCACTCTCACCACAAGGGATGCGGCTCTATGCCGATGGCGCACTGGTTGCTCATGACCCGAGTGTCACGCAAGGCCAAAACTTCCGCGGCTATTGGAAGTTTGGCTGTGGGCGCTTTAGCGAATGGCGCAATGGCGATGGTACACCTATTAACAGCACGAATACATTCTTCACTGGCATGATGCAGTTTGGGGCTGTCCACACCACCGCGCTGAGTGATGCCCAGGTGCAAGAAATCTACCTCGCTGGCACAAAATAGCGCACGCAGCGCGACAACATATCTTTAGCTATTATATCGTTTTGCTCTCATTGCAAGCACCCAGTGCCTGCTCTATACTATATGCATGAAATACATGCGCAATACACTCGCCAAGCTTCTCACTCTTCTCCGCCATATGTGGCTGCCGCTTGTGGTAATGATGTTGCTCATCGTGGCAGGTGTTGGCATAAGCGCTGTCCTGCACGCAGTGCGACCCGAACCACTCTGGACGAACGCAACGAAGGAGCTCGCACGGCGAGTGAAAAGCGAGGCCACGCAGTCGCTCGACATTACCCTGAGCCGCGGTAAGTTTATCAACATTGATGGGCCAGGCGGCATCATCATCGGCACTATCACCGACCACGTCGCACGTCAGCGCCTGCTCGCTAGCCAGCCGTTTCGCGATTGCAAGTTTGGTTGCACGGGGGTGGATGGCATATTCACGGCTTGGGCGCACATTGCCGCTTGATTCTTCAGAGCAGGTGTCTGGCCACGCACGTGCTCTGCTGAGCTCGGCCGCTGCGCCAGATAGCTCGTGTATCATTCGCTTCCATTATCTTGGTCAAACACTCCCAGATAAACACAGCTCACCCGACCTAGACATCATCTATCTCTCACAAAGGACAGGTGCGTTTGTGTATGAATTTCGGGCGGCATAGCTATGCATCACCACACGGTGATGCAATTCAGATTTATAGAAATTTTGTTATTTAAGATCTTTTAAAGTACTTTATCGCCTTGGTCTCGTTGTTCCCAAGAGCGTCGCTCTTCTTCGTCCTTCTGTGTGAGACATTTCAAGCAGCTTCTACCCTTCCGGGGTCTCCAGCGCACAACGCATTCTCTCATCGTAAGATTGGCGAGCAATAAATAGCGCATACACTTAGGCATACAGCTGCGGACACCTGCTGGGATGTTGCAAAGGTAGGGAGATTTATACGCATATATTGACTATCCATTATTTTTATGGTAAATATAACGATATGAGTGAAAAAATCGCACCAAACTTAATTATTGATGGCGACCCAATTCAGCCGGTTGGTGCCGTTGACTATCTTAAGAATAAATACATTCCCAATAGCGAAACCGCTGCTGAACACGGCTTCCGTAACGAGCGGCTCATACGCAAACTTGGCAGTCTTACCACTGGCGATTTGGTGCTTTTGCCACCAGAAATTTCTGGCATACAGGCCACCATTGATGACCAGCATATTCGCAGCCATAGCCTCAACCGCGTGCCCGGCCTGGAGCGCGGCCGCCAGCATAGTCGTGCTGAGGTTGCCTTTGGCCAGTTGCACATGGCGCAGCCAGAAGCCGGTACCATCACTGAGCTGGTAGCCGTTAAATATGTGCACCCTATTACGGCCAGCCGCGAGTTCCTAGCAGCCAAGGCCGTGAACGAGCGCTTTGGTGAGCACAAAGTCTATACACCGCTTGGCTTTATTCGTGCAGAGAATACCGCCGGGGGAGCACAGCGCGTTGGCGTGTTAAGCCGTTACGAACATAACGTCAACACACTAGATAACTATCTATGGAACCCCAACACCCCAGCAGAAACTCGCCGGGCTATGTACCAGGTAGCGGGCCGCGCTATGGCAGAGCTCCACAACCATGGCTTTATTCATGGCGACGCCCAGGCCAAGAATTTTGCGCTTGATTCGCACGGCACCATCCGCCACCTAGATACCGAGACGTATACCGATATCCGCTACAGCCACGATGCCACCATCGATCGCCTAAGTGACGTGAACAATATGTTCGATCGCGAAACGTTAACACTTGCTCCATCCCTAGCGGATATTGATGCGTTCGTTGATGGCTACCTGCAAACACAAGCAGCCGGCCCAAGCACACACGACAACCTAGACCAGCTGGATATAGAAGATACTATCGCACTGGCGCGCGGCGATGATATTGCTGATTTTATATAACAACCACTCTAGTAGCTACAAAGCCTCCCTATACACGGGGAGGCTTTTATCATAGATAGCGAAACAACTCGCTATTCCTAGATAGCAAATAGGTCATTCAACGCCTCACTCACCGTTGGGTGAGTAAAGATCTGATCGCGCAGTGTGGTATAGGGCAAACCAGCATCCATCGCTGTTTTGATAATATTAATCACCTCTGGAGCCTGCTGGCAAAAGAGCGTCGCGCCAAGAATATGGCCTGTCGATGGCTGGACCACTGCTTTGAGTAGCCCCGTTGTTTTATTATCAACATGCATGCGCGGCACTGCCATAGCTGGCAGCTCTTTAACCTTCACATCGTCACCATATTGGGCGCGAGCTGCTGCTTCGGTCAGACCAACACGCGCCAGTGGTGTCTGCATAAATATCACATGAGGCAATACTGCACGCTGAGCCCGCGTATAGCTCCCATCACCAAGGAGCTGGCTCTTGACAATACGGAAGTCGTCGAGCGACACATAGGTATACTGCGGCCCACCATTAACATCGCCCAGTGCCCAGATATGCGGCTGAGTGGTTTGTAAATGATCATTAACGACAATAGCACCGCGCTCATCAGTCTTCACCCCAGCGGCGGCAAGACCAAGCTGACTGGTATTAGGCCGGCGGCCAGCCGCCACAAGCACAGCATCATATACTTGTTCATCACCACCACGTATCACAGCAACGCCGCGGTCTGTGTCGCGCACCTGCTGTATGTCTGATGTAAACACGAGTGTTATACCCTGCTCTTCCAGAGCCTGGGCAACTGCTTGGGCAACAGACGGCTCTTCGTGTGGAAGCAGCTGCGGCCGGCGATGGTAGAGTGTGACCTCCACACCAAGGGTTGCATAGGTAGAGGCAAACTCCAGACCAATCGGCCCAGCACCAATCACTGCCAGCCGCTGCGGCTTGAGCTGCTGGTTGAGTACCTCCGTACTGGTATAGACATGGGCCGATTGCTCAAGACCGGCAATCGCTGGCATCACCGGCACTGCACCGGTATTAACGAACAACCGATCTGCCTGCAGCTCAATATGCTCCGCACCCGCCTGGACACTCACCGTATGCGCATCAACAAACGATGCAACGCCATCAATAACCATCACGCCCGGGTTATCCGCGAGCATGTGGTAGTTCTTGCTATTAAGCTTGGTCACGACTGCTGTTTTGCGCGCAAACGCTTCGTCGATCGACCGGCCAGCCGCTGCCGCACTCACAAGCGTCTTGGTTGGGATGCACGCAATATTAATACACGTCCCACCATACATCTGCGGCGATTGCTCCACCAGCGCTACCCGCTGGCCAGCCCCAGCGAGTGCTACCGCCAGCGTCTTGCCCGCCTTACCAAAACCAATAATCAGTGCATCGAATTGTGTGTGCATTATACTTCTCCTTCACTAAGATTATCGCACAGATGAGATCTAATGTAAATGTGTTACAATAGTGATTCGCTCTTCTATACCTACTAACAAAGAGCAGAATGAGCATACCGCCCGCTTTCGATATGCTATGTGCTCAAGCACGGAACTCAGCGCCGCCGTGCCAGCACTGGCTGCACCCGGTCAATCCGGTTCGTCCAGACATACCCGCCAAACTGTAGCGGTATCTGCGCCACGCTCTCCGCTGTATCAAACCCAGCTGACCACTGTCCATCGCCTTCGACCAACATTACTCGCGTGTTTACCGCCGCCATCCGGTCAACAAACTTACCTGGCCAGCCCCATAGCAGTGGTGCATAGCGCCGCGGAATGTGCAGCTCCATATTGTGCAGCTCGTGCGGCACATAACCCGTCCAGCCAACCGCCAAGTAACGCAGCAATCCGGCCTTCATCATTGTCTTGGAACAGAGACGCAGCGTAGCGCTTTGTTGGCGCAGCCAGGCAATGCCATCGTCATTACCGTAGACTGTAATTTGTTTGAAGCGTTCAGGGTTCATTGCCCGAAGCTTACCCCACAGCACTTCGTATGTCTGGTGGTTGCCATCCTTAACATGCAAAAGAAGATCCTTGTGTGGAAAGGCTGCCAGCACCTCATCCAGCGTCGGCATCAAGCCCACCCCTTTGCCGCGGAATGGAAAGGTTTTGCCACCATCCGCTGTGTAGCCATAACCAATGTCGAGCCGCTTGAGTTCAGCCATAGTGTAATTGCCAATCTCGCCCTTGGCCTCTGTGCGGTATTCCAGTGTTGCATCATGGAAGACCGCTAATTGCTGATCTTTCGTGAGCTTGAGGTCAAGTTCTACCACATCCGCACCATGATCAAAAGCAGCGCGCATCGATGGGATCGTATTCTCAAGATAGGGGTGCTCGGGTTTATCCATAATGGCCGCTGTGTTGGTGTCATTACCAACTTTGCTGTAGTCAAAGGTCTGTGCCAAGCCTCGGTGAGCGAGTATCCGTGGATGCTGCTTTGGCATAAAGAGACTCGTATTATTAAGCCACAGCCCCATGATAATCACTACAATTACTGTCAACCCCCGCCAGTGCTGCTGACTCCACTGCGTTCCACTCTGTCCTATTTTCCGAAATGTATCGAGCATTTATTACTCCTTTATTTTTTATTATCCGACAACCGCTTATTCCACACGCTGAGCAAATAGCTCAGCCACGCCGCGCAGGAAAATCTCTGCCGTCTTTGGACCGACGCCATAGAATTTTTGCAGGCGTTTGGCGCACTCAGCTTCGCCCGAGCTACTGTCGATGAGCAGCATCAGCGAGCCATCATACCAGTCAATCAGCTGCTGCGCACAGAGCCGCAGCGCCGTCGCTGTTTTCTCATCGTAGCGCGTGTATTTGCCTTCATCCAGCAGCCGCACGAGGCGTCTGCGCTCCACCGCAAGCAGTGCCCACGGCGTATCAAGCTGGTGCTCCACTAAGAGGCGCCAGGTCTGCACCGCCACCGGTGATTGAATCGGCTTGCCCAACAGATACACCAAGAGAAACCAGCGAAAGAGATCGAGCTCGTCATGCACAATATCGAGTGCAAAGTCATCGGGATGGTGTGAGCGAGCAGAGCGAGCCATATTCCATATTATTCTCTAGGTTGGAGCTTGTGTCAAATACGACGAGCTACGCCACAGCTTCTACATCATGTACTAGTCAGCACAACCAATAAACAATTGCATTTCGTGCAACACATTGCTAGAATATACATAGAACATTTAGCTAACATTGATGGTCTATGGGGGTACATCATGTTTCGGAAACTCGTATCAAACTTATCGCTCAGCCCGGCGATCGTCGGCCAGCTGGGCTTCTACGCGAAGCGTTTGCGCAAGGAAGAAGCAACGCGTCGCTTGGGGCTGATATTTACCGCGCTGGCGCTCGTCGTGCAATCGTTCACGCTGCTTGCACCACCAGAATCGGCTAACGCCGCCGACCCAAGCGATATGATCTATGGTGGAATTAGCAATGGCTCGCAGCTGATGGCACACTACGACGCCAACACCAACAACATCCGTGACCTCTACAGCACCATCGGCATTACCCGTGCTGAGCTGCAACAAGCGACAACTCGCCTCGAAACCCGGCGAAGCACCGAGAGTACCTACTCGTGGGGAATGACGCCGCACTTTAGTGCTGCTCAGGGCGAAGGCGTGTATTCTGTGAAGGCAGCACAAGGTGGAATGCGTAACTTCTACTACCGGCCACACCACCTGTGGGGGAACTTCACCTACCGGGCATTCGTTGGCCACTCAGCGAAGTTTGGCTGGTTCGCTATTATGCTCAACTGTGGTAACCTCATTACCCAGACAGTGCCACCAGCACCTGTCTGCCCACCCGGCCAGGTCGGTACCTATCCAAACTGTAGCACGCCGCCATCCGTCATCAAGCCAACGCCAGTGGCAAGCTGTAGCGGCCTTGCTATCAACAAAAACGACACCACCTACCAATTCACCGCTGCGGCGTCTGCCCAGCATGGCGCCACCATCACTGGCTATGTCTTCCACGTCTACCGCGATGGCAAGCTCGCCAAAACACTCGAGAGTAGCACACCCACCGTTAGCTACAGCGAGAAAACGCCTGGCTCGTACCGCGTCGTCCTCACCGTTAAGACCTCTCTGGGTGACCGCACCAACGAAGCCTGCGCCAAGACCTTTGTCATCGCTGCACCTGCCCGCTGCCCCGTCAATCCTACCCTGCTCAAAGATGATGCCCGCTGCCAACCTTGCCCAGGCAACAGCACCCTCTGGCTCGAAGACAAAACCTGCGCAGCCAAATTTGTCCAGACCAAGAGTGGCCACAACCTCACCCAAAACAGTGCTGAGACGACCACCGTCACCGCCAAAGCCCACGACCGCATTACCTACAAGCTTAGCGTCACCAACAAAGGCCTCAACGCCGAGAAATTCACCTTTAGCGACAACCTCGGCGATGTCCTCCAATACGCTACGGTCGTTGACGCTGGTGGCGGCACACTTGCCAAAGACACCAACCAAAGCGCCAGCATCGATGCAACCATCCTCAGTTGGCCAGCCGTGGAAATCAAACCAGGCGAGAGCCAAGAGCGGCAATTCACCGTCCAGCTCAAAGACCAGATTCCTTCAATGGGTACTGGCACCAGCAACGCAACCTCCTACGATTGCCGCATCGACAATACCTTTGGCAACACACTCAGCACCAAGGTAGATTGCCCTGCCGAGAAGCGCGTCGTCGAGCAAGTCGTAACCGAGCTGCCCCACACTGGTAGCAGCGAGAATATCATCTTTGCTGGCATCGTCCTTGCAGTCGTAGTCTTCTTCTACGCTCGCTCACGCCAACTCAGCACCGAGATCCGCCTCGTGCGCCGCAACTTTAACGCCGGAACAATCTAACCAAGGAGAAACCAATGGCAGAACGATTTACCACCAAGCGCCAACCCGAGCACCGCACCGAGCAAACCATCGAGCAATCACGCGCCGAACAGCTGACTGCCCTGCGCCAATCTGGCGAACACCGCCAGTTAGAGCACCCCAGCCTCCAGGGCGAAACGCGTCAGCAACGCGAAACCCTTAGGGCCGCTCGCCACGAGGCCGAGCGAGTCTACGAGCAAGCTGCTGAGCAAGAACGAGCCACTGCCGAAGCCCAGCGTCGCCAGCGCGAAACCCGCGAACAACAGCGCGCCGAGCGCCAACGCCAAACCAGCCCGGCTGCCCAGCAAGAACGCTTCGACAAAACCATGGCAGCCGTCCAGTCTCAGCTCTCGCCCTCAAGCCGCGCCTTTAGCAAAGTCATCCACAATCCAGCCATCGAGAAAGCAAGCGAAGTCACCGGCAACACCGTTGCTCGGCCCAACGCGCTGCTCTCTGGTGCCATTGCCGCCTTCGTACTCACTCTAGCTATCTACCTCATCGCCCGCTTCAACGGCTATCCACTCTCCGGTGCCGAATCCATCGCTGCCTTCGCCCTCGGCTGGCTCTGTGGCCTCGCCTTCGACTTTGTGCGCATAATGATGCTCGGTCGGCGCAATGTGTAGCTTACTTCTGTAAATCACTGCTCGCTCAACAACATAATTCAATTACTAATAATGTGCACTTCTCGTGTGAATAGTGCTCTATTGATAAAATGTCAATGTTCTAAGGGAGTCGCTCGGACTAGAGAGAAGTACTTGAACGACGGTTGTTACGTCTGTCATGAGCGAACGATATCACTGTCAGAGTCGCTAACGAATAGCTCAAATATCTAAGGAGTATCTTTGACAAAAGAACTATCGATAATAATCCTCCCAATCTACATCAAAGAGCCAGTGTTTCGTGACATTGTGAAATTCTATATCATCTCCACACGGAAGATCAGGTGTCGGCGTAAAAATGTACTCCTCTAGTTTCGTTCGAACGAACTCAGAGATAACATCATAATCAAGCGTATTCATAATCAGGGGCTTTGCCTCATTATCGTCTTCAAAGTACCACCTGCCACGTGGATCATCAACGAAAGACGGCGAGCAGACAGTAAGGACGTAACGACTGCCTTCTATAAGATACGGGTCGCCGATTTCGACATATTTTTGTAGAGTGAATCCAACTCCAAGTTCAATGCACCAAGGGCAAGTGTCGTCGGCGCCGAACATTGTCGTCGCAGACGTGAGTTTGTTTCGGCACGTTGTGTTGTCAGGATCCAGTTCCCAATCGTCGCCGACATACTGTTGCCCCTGAAACAACTTTTGTAAAACATAATGAGTTTTCATAGACTGAGTATAATACGCACAATAACGAACGTCAAAATATTATGCTTGCCTCTTGTGTTCTCTATCACCTGTATTAAGTGCTTATCAATGCAGCTTGATCGACACTTCCTGTGGCTCGCCGCTCAGGTCACCATGGGTGTTGAGAGTACCTTGGCGGCGCAGAGCTTCGCGCTCCAGCTCTTCCGGCGATGGCATGGCTGGCTCAGCAGCAGGCGATGGTGTAGCTGGTGGAGTAGGCTGAGCACGCGCCTCGGCCGGCTGGCCACCAAGGATATTGGGCCGCGCAGCATGACGTGCTCTATCCAGCGCATCTTGCACCGCTGGTGACGGTGGTGGAGCAGGCTGAGCAGCCGACGATGGAGATGACGCGCTTGGATTTGGCATAGTGCGGGGAGCACTAGCTGGCTGTGGTCGTGGTGCTTGAGAGGATGAAGAAGCTGGCGGCGTAGCTGGCTGGGCACGCAACGGCTGAGCTGAGGAAGCTGGTGTGGTTTGTGGCCGTGGTGGTTGAGCAGCTGGGTTACCGGGCCGTGAGGTTGGTGCGCTTGATGGTGCTGCCGCCGATTGCGGTTTCTTTGCATTCATCTGTTTACGCTTGGCAAGCCATTCATCGAGGAAGGACGACCCACCGCCAGCTCCAGCTGCACCCCCTGGGCGCCCTGCTCCGGCTGCTGGCTGGCTGGGCTGCTGCACACTAATGCGGGCAGCTATATCGCGCTCAACTTGGTCGCGCGGCCGGCCGTACTTCGCGGCCGAGAGTTTCTTGAGAGCACCGCTCAATTGCTGGTTTGGCTCGCCCATTGGCGGAATCCACGCCATGCTAAATGGTGCCGATGGTGTGCCATTAATCTGCGCCACACAGACGGACTCGAAGTTTGGCAGTTTGGTCAAGTCCTCAGCAGTAAAAACAGGCGTGTAGCGCTTAACCATAATCTCTGCATCAGTCGTACCAATTCGGCCGGTAATGGTTGTACCAACGTTACCAAGGATCGCCTCGCGCAGTTCTTCCTTAAGCTGCGTCATAAACTGGTTAGCCAAGACCAAACTCAAGCGATACTTACGCGCCTCACTGAGGATTGTCTCGAAGCTATCGGTGGCAAAGTTCTGGAACTCGTCAACGTAGAGTGTAAAGTCCTTGCGCTCGTGCTCGGGGATATTGGCCCGAGCCATCGCAGCCGCCTGGAACTTCATGACGAAGATAATACCAAGCAACTTCGAGTTGAGATCGCCCATCTTACCTTTAGAGAGGTTGACGAGCAAAATCTTGTTGTTATTCATAATCTCGGGGAAGTTAAAGCCACTCTTGGTCTGGCCAATGATGTTGCGCATCGCATCGTTGCTAATAAATGGACCAAACTTGGAGATCACCCAGCTAATCAAGTCACCGGCTTCATTAGAGCGCTGCGAGGCTGGGAACTCCTTCGTCCAAAAGTCGAGCACCTGCCGGTCCGTCACGTATTTGAGCTTAGCATTACGAAATTGCTCATCCACCAGCAGCTTTGGCACGTCGACAAACGTCCCGCCTGCAGGATCAGCCATCAGCAGCAACGCACAGTTACGGAAGATGTGCTCGAGGCGTGGCCCAACGATACCGGTGTGGCCTGGGTCATACAAGCCATACAGCATGTTGATCGCCTCCTGCACCAAGAAGTCCTTTTGGTCGGGGTGATCGAACTCAAACATATTAAGACCAATCGGGTTGCTCATATCACCTGGGTCGAAGTAGACAATATCCTCTACCCGATCACGTGGTACTTTAGCAAGCAACGCCTCAGCCAGGTCACCGTGCGGATCAACCAAAGCAAAACCCCGCCCCGCCAGCATATCCTGGTAGGCTAAGTTCTCTTGCAAGACCGACTTACCTACACCCGTCTGACCAATGATGTGGATGTGACGCCGACGGTCTTTATCTGCCAGGCGAATCGGCTTACGTACGCCGCGGAACTCATTGTAACCGAGCAGCAGCCCCGTCTCCATCACCTCTGTTGGGCCGTCGACTTGCTTGCTCATCTGGCGCTTGACTTGCGAGGTAGGAATGCTATTTTGATCTGGCAAATGAAAGAGGGTCGCAAGCTCGACTGAGTTGAGGATATCGCGGCTATTTGCCTGTGGGAAGAATCGGAAGATAAAGGCTGTCGCGAGCTCATCAACATTCTTGGTAAGGTTGAACTTAAAGCCGTTAAAACTCGGCGAATCAAACAGTGCAAACGCCGCCACAATATTCTTGAGCAGCACCTGTGAGCGCGCCGCCGTGTTGGACGACACCACCACGCGGATCATTACCTCATAGCCGGGGTAGCGAATCTTCTCTTGGATAGCATCAACCTTAGCCTGCTCCACCGCACTGAGCGGCTTCTCAGCTTGGAATTCCTTCTTGTCACTTGCCTCGGGCGGCTTCCATAGTGCCTGCATAACATCACGCGCCGAGAGGCCACTGCCACCACCACTCTTTTTCTCACCCTTGTTCTTGACAATCTGCTCAGCAGCCGAGATAGAGCGCTTTGTCCATTTCTCATACGCCGGGCGGATCAAAAATTGGATTCCCACCCCATCCTCGCGCCCAGCCGAGGACACTGCATTAAGCAGCGCCCGCGACGCATCGCGCTTAGATTCCATATAGGTGGAGATGGGATAAATAAATTCTTTACGGAGGGTAAACTCACCACCGATTGTTCCACTCGCCTTGCCCACCTTGCTAAACACCGAGTGTTCCGACACCTCCTCGAGCCGTGCCGATGGGTAGGCTGCAGCAATTGCCTGGCGCACTGTGTCCGTCAGCACTGTTGGCACCACTGCATAGTAATACACTAGTCCCTCGCGCGCCACAATTTCAAATGACACATGGCGCTGCCCATAGATCCGGCTCATAAAGCCCTTGGTGCTGGTACTCGCAATGATATTGTACATCACTTGGGCCTGCGATAGCACCTCTTCTGTGAGGTCACGCTTGTCGCGCCCCCCACCGTCGATATCGTCACTAGCGGGCGGCAAGTGGATGAGAATCGGCACCATCTTGAGGCCTCGCTCGTAATTCTTGGCCTCGCGCATACTGTTGCGATAAACGATGAAAGCAACAAACAAGATGATGAGAATAAGACCAGCCGAGCCAAAAACAATGATGAATGTGGTGACGGTATTCATCTAGTTCTCCGTTGCGCCAATTTTGCGCCCATAGCGTTTGTAGATATAGTCGCGCTGCAGAGCACTAACCTGCTGCTCACGCTGGTAGGGGTCATCTTGGGTATCCTTAATGATCTGCTTGAGCTTGATAACCCAGTCTTTCTCGATCAGGTCTTCGTCTGCAGCAGTTGCAGGAGCAGCTGTGACAGTCGTATCTGGATCGGGCTGTGGCGCAGCAATAACTGTGGTAGGAAGAGCCGGTAGTGTGAGGCTCTGCGGGACCATCGGCATCATTTCATGCGTGTCAGCGGGCTGCTGCTCGCTCCGACGCTCGGGCATCAGCGCAGGAAGCCGCTCGTGCGCCTGAGGCGCCGGCGAACGGTAGATATTCTGGTTGTTTACCCGAGGTTGCTCGGGAAAACTATTGAATCGCGGCTGTTGTGGTCCCATATTCTGCCTAAATTATACCATAGGCTGCGCTGGTGCAATAGGTGTGAGCATAATCATCATATCTATGGCGCTTATGCTCATTATTTTGCTATACTAGCGGTATGGAGCGTCAATCTCCCTCACCAGCATCGCGTTTGCAGCGGCACCACAAACGCTGCACCCAAGCGCGGCGCCGCATGGTCATCTTGCTTGCGCTACTTGCCTGTGCATTATGCGGCCTCATTGTTACCCTTGTTATCGTCCACGTGGTGCGGCCTACTGCACCGCAGCCTTCCCCACCAGCCGCGCGCACAACCGACAAAACAGATGAGAAATACTCCTTCGTTGATTCGCACTACCAAGGCATCCGCTCGAAGCTGGTCAGCCGCACCTCTGCCAAAGAAAAAGCTTCGCTCGAATATCCACTGACAGGCAACCGCACGATCGACACCACCGTCGCGAGCGCCATCGATCAGCTCGACCACGAGTTTCGCCAAAGCGTCGCGGCCGGCCGCACCTTCCACCGGCCAATGACCGAGGCAATCAGCTACCAAATTACTCACAACACCAATGCTGCGCTATCTGTTGTAGTCCAAGCCAACCAAGACACCCACGGAGCTCACCCCGCCAGTTTCACCCGATTTTGGACATTCAACAAGCAGACGGGCGCGGCTATCACTCTGCGCGATCTCGTTGGTGGCAATACCGCATACCTCCGCACCGTCATTGATGCTGCGCAGCGCTCTGTTGCTGCCACGATTGCCGAGCGCCAGCAGCCAGCCGTCGATCTTGGCGAAATGGTCACAGAGGACGCACTCACCAATTTCATTATCACCAATGACAATACACTTGCCTGGCCCTTTAGCCAAGCTGCACTCGTGCCGTCATCGTATGGCACAATGACGATCTCTCTCCCCTTCACCAGTATCCTCGCCGCACTGCAAACCACCCAGGCGCGGCAAATTGCCACCATTCCTGCCCTGCCCAAGCCGCAACCCAAGCCAATTGCTACCCCTGCACCAGCCTCACCAGCGCCCTCTGCGTTCTGCGCTCAAGCCTGCATCGCCCTCACCTTCGACGACGGGCCTGGGGCATACACCAACGAGCTGCTTGATACCCTAGACCAGTATAGTGCAAAAGGCACATTCTTCATGATCGGCAGCAAAGTCGCAGCCCGTGCTGACGTCGTGCGCCGTATCCACACCAGTGGACACCAGCTCGGGAATCACTCGTGGAGCCATCCGGTGCTGCCGCAGTATAGCGCCGAAGCAATTGGCAGCGAACTCGACCGCACCAACAGTGCTATTACTCAAGCAACAGGCACCGCGCCCACCATCATGCGTCCACCATATGGCGCAGTGAATAGCGTCGTCCTCGAGCAGCTACGCCAGCGCGGTATGGCCTCTATCTTGTGGTCGGTCGATACGCGCGACTGGGCCGATCGCAATAGCACCATCGTCTGCAATCGCGCCGTTGCTGGTGCGCGGCCAGGCGCTATCATCCTCATGCACGACATCCACCCTACCTCTGTGAATGCCGTGCCCTGCATCCTCAGTACGCTCAAGCAGCAAGGCTATCGCCTCGTTACCGTACAGACACTGCTCGGCAAGACTGCACCAGGTGCCAATTATCCATAGGAGAATATACACCTGAATATTAAGATTCTTTGAGTGTCTTACCCTTCTTTCCTACGCTTGTGCACGTCGGCATTGCAAAAGCAGATTAATGCACTGCAATAAAATACTTATCGGATTAATGATGGTTTGTCATCGCTTTATCCAACGAGGTAAGACAAGGCAAACGCGTACAGGAGGAAGAAAAATACTCTGCAACTTGAGTTTCAGCGTTTTATCGCGCCTCTCTTTTCTGATATACACTAAACCTTAGTATATTCTGCAAAAAGCTACATCATCATTTTGTTGGGTACTTTGTATCCAACACACATGTGCTTTATAGAACTGCGTTATCGATATTAAACACCTTATGCTTCGACGTCGCCCCGCGCACTAGTCTTACTCGAGACTGCGGCACCCCAAAATATTTAGCTAGCAGCTTAATGGCCGCCGCATTTGCCCGGCCTTCAATCACTGGTGCTTTGGTGTAGATGATATACGTGCCGTCGCTACCCACCACGACTTCTTCGCGGTGGCGGGAGTTGGGTTTGATAGTGGTGGGGATTTTCATGCTACCTCTTTATACCTTTTTAATCTATTATATCCTCTATATATTTTATTTGGTTATTAATTGTCTATTGAAAATAAGCATGAGCGTATTATACTAATAAGGTCAATCTCATCACAAAAGGGCTATATTATGAAATCGATCACAAACATTTCGAAAAAGACTATTGGTGTTATTGCCAGTATTTGCTTCGTTGCCGGTGCGCTTGCATCAGCAGGTGCTACTTCTGTGCAGCATCACGCAGCTACTACACCACCCAAGCCACCCATTGTTACCTACACAAACTGCTCAACTGAAGAAATCCCCTTCGAGACACATTACGAAGGCGAATCGGGTGCCTATGGCTATATCGACACTATCAAACAACAAGGTAAACCTGGCACCAAGCAAATCTGCAAGCCCAACAAATCCGGCTACGAGAACAAAACGACAGTCATTACACAACCAGTCACTCACATTATTGTTCGGACACCCAAGCTAGCACCACAGCCAATTTCACAGCCCGAACATCATACCTCATACCGCATAGGAGCCATCTGCCGAGATGGCTGGCAATCGAGCGCTACTGGCCGCGGTGCGTGCTCGCACCACGGTGGTGTAAGTGAATGGCTGTACAGTGACTAATCTGCTACAATAAAACCATGTCCGAGCCACGCGGAGTGATTTATGTTATGACCAGTGCCATTGATGGCTTGGTCAAGATTGGCAAGACCAGCACCGACCGCTTCGAGGCGCGTATGCAGTATCTCGAATCCAACGGCTATTCTAATATTACTGGGCTGCAGCGACTGGTTGCCATTGAGGTAGATAATTACCACAAAAAAGAGCAGCTTCTACACGAAGTCTTTAGCAAGCACCGCATTGGCCGGAGCGAGTTCTTTGCGCTCGATGAGTATCTTATCCAGCGGCTGCTGCTCGCCCTTGACGGGATGCAAATTTACCCCAAGCCAGCTCAATCCACCAGCAAGGCCGATTCGTTCGAAGCCGTTACCACCGCACACCAGCAAGACCAGCGCTTTAGCTTTTACAAAAAGGGTATCGAAAAGGGCGCGAGCATCCACTTTATCAAAGACCCAGCTATCACCGCCGTTGTCGCCGGCCCACGCGAAGTATCCTACGGCGGCAAAACCTGGCGCCTATCTGCCCTCACCCGCCTGATCTACACCCAACGCGGCGAAGTCAACAACTCCGGCGCATACCGCGGCGCCGACCACTGGATGTACGGTGGCGTGAAGCTAACGAAGCTGGTGGATAAATAATAAACTCACTCACGAACGCTTAGCAGCAAAAGTAAACTACAAAGCCATACCCTTCACTTTTTCAATAAACTCATCAAGATATGTTATAGTTTCAGTGACATCTGCGGCCATGATGGGATTTTTATTCCAACGAATCTTATCATTACTCAAGCCACGAGCATGAACGGTATTACGCAACTCCTTGAGGTGTTGGAGCCACTTTATATCATCGTCTTCCAAACAGTGTAGATTTTTAGTCTTTTCAAGAAGAAAGCCCATGCCAACTGACGCAGTCTTCTTCTTTTCTTTCCAAAAAATATTAGCTTCTTGACTGGCAGAGAACTTTTTATCACATAAATAATACAGTAACCCTTCACATATAGCACCAACTATCTGCATAATCACAAGTTTATGATGATTCATAAATGTTAAGCCTGGCTTGATTAGTATAAATATACTGCAATGGTACTCTAACACGAAACGCAGCTCAGCAAGGTTATCACGCATTTGGAGATCCCATGAATCCATAAACGAGAATTGTGACCTATAGTCATTGAGTGATTTACTGTGGACACATCCGTCAGTGACCGTTTTCCATTGGCAATATTTTACTGGCATATTCTTCAGTTTGCCATGAACAGTATCAAATGCTTTATTAATATCCATCTGACAATCTCCCAATCACGCTCTGCAAACTCCGCACCGGCGCCGCATATGGTACATCAATTTCTGCAAAATGCCGGCGAGCCGCGGTTATTTTACTGCGTTCGCTGCTGCTTAAGTGGTTATCACGAATATCATCCGAGCCCTTCGTTTCCGCCACAAAGTAAATCCGCTTATCGCCATCAAACGCCACTGCCCAATCTGGATTATACTTGCCGACCGGTGTGTCAATCTTGAACCAGCTCGGCAGCTTGATATAGAACTTCACGCTGACATTATCTTCCAGCGACTGCATGAATTCGCGCTCTACCTCTGAATCAACCGTTACGTAGTCGTAGATAGTTTTAGCATGCTCAGTCACTGCAATTGCCCCACTTTTCATCGCCGCGTCATATAGATATGCTTGCAGCTCATCATTCTCAAATAGCGCCATATCATAGCACTCACCTGTTTTGTGATACCTAATACCATCTACCGCCAAACGCTGCTTCGCACGGTTAATCGCCCGAACTGCCTCGTCAATAACCTGCTGTGGATTCACCGGTATCGCGTGAAACATCTGTGCTCTATCAAGTACATCAAAGATAAGGTGACGGGTCATCTGCGTTCGGCGTTGAATATCTGCTAAGAGATTCGGTATCTTCACTTCGGTTTGGCGCACCGCATATGCATTAAAACCGGTCTCGCGCACCATAAAACCGCTATCGTTGTTCATAGAGTTAATCAACACTTTCGTCTCGGCAATGTGTGGTCGACTAATGGTAACTCGTGCTAATTCATCAGCCGCCTCTGTCACCAATTTTTCTATATCAATTGCTACTCGGTAGGTTGTCTTATGCTTGATCCTATCCCATAGTTCCTTGAAAGCTGGGTCAAGCGCCCGTGACTTTTGAAACCTAACCACCCGCCGATTATCTCGATTCTTGATTCGCCCACTAAACTTAATGCCCGTCTCTTCTTCAATTTCCGTCTGGAGTTTACGGCTAAAATCAGCGTAACTCTCATTAGCTACTACCGTCAGTATGTTGATGCTATCGCTATATATTCGTTGCCCATTAGTATCGACTGGCAAGCGCAGTCCTCGCCCGATCTCTTGGCGCTTCTTCATCTGGCTTGACGTCTCATTAAGCGTACATATCTGGAATACATTAGGATTGTCCCAACCCTCGCGCAGTGCCGAGTGGCTAAAGATAAATCGCAGTGGCTCGTTAATATCTAATAAGCGCTCTTTATCCTTCATAATGAGACTATAGGCAGTGTCGTCATCCTTGGTGCGGCCACCCTCACCTTTAGTGTCGCGGGAATCCTTCCACTGGCCATTTTTATCCGCCGCAAAGTAGCCGTCATGCACCTCACTCGCCGACAAACCGTCCATCACGCCGACATATTTTGGTTTAGACGACACCTTAACGTATGCCTCCTCAAACCACTGGGCAAATTTACCTTTCTGGGTGCCATTCGCCGTATATTCACGGTAGTTCACAACTTTATCGATAAAGAATAGGCTCAGCACTTTGACACTATTCCCCAGTCGGCGCTGTTTATCAAAGTGATCGTCAATCGTCAATTCAATCTGTCGCTTAATGATGTCATCATGCAGACTTTCGTCACGCTGACCAACGTAAACCACCTTACCATTACTAAACTCCACGCAATTATCACCGTGATTGATCGACTCGATGTAATAGCCAGCATAAGCCGAGCGCCCTGTCTTAGCCTCCAGGTCATCACCCGGAAGCGCCTTGATGACCTTGCGCTGCAAGCCATACTCATCACTCGCATCCACTTCTATCTTGGCGAATGAGCGAGTCTTCGACTGGCGCTCCAGCGATAGCACATTAATGTACGCATCATTATAATTATCCTCACTCTGGACACTATGCACCTCAATCTTTTTGACCAAGCCTTTGTCGTACGCATCGACCGGGGTTAATCGATAAAGTAAATTATATAAGTGCTTGTGCGTGGCACTATAGCGCAACGTGCACAGCGGGTGAAGGCTAGCAATAGCATTCCGTCGCGTATCCGTTTCCATATTCTGCGGCTCATCGAGAATAACTACTGGGTGAGTAGCCTTGATGAAATCGAGCGGCCGCCCATAGTCACTCTGCCGATTCATCACATTCTGCGCCTTGGCAAAGCTATCAATGGTAATCACCATAATCTGCAACGTATCGTTTGTGGCAAACTCACGTGCTTGGCCAGTCTTCTTGCTATCCCACACGTAGTGGTTCATCTCTGGCTTATTATAGATATCAGCAAAATGGTCCTTAGTAATCTCTAGGTTTTTCAATACTCCTTCACGGATAGCGATGCTCGGCACCACGATGATAAACTTCTTCCACCCGTAGTGCTGATATAGCTCGTGAATTGTCCGCAAATACACATACGTTTTGCCCGTGCCAGTCTCCATCTCGATGGAGAAATTCATACCATGAGGCAAATTCTCTACTACACTAGACTCATCGATTAGATCATTCTCATCTGGCAAGGTATCATTCCGCTGCTGCACCGCACGCATATTTTCAGCAATCTGCGCCGTGTCCAACACCAAACTATTCCCTCTGGCGATCGTCGCCTCCAAACTTAGCTGCCCATCCTGATCTATATGGCGAGCCGCACCGTCGCTATTTTTTGGCTGCCCAGCAAATATATCTACCACCGTATTGATGGCATCAAGCTGGTATTGTTGGTTAGGGTCGAATTTTAGTTTCATAAAAATACTATATACCGCTTAAGTCTTAATATCCGTTAATCCTGCGTTTATACAGTACAGGCCTACGATGCATTTTTAATCCTATTATCCTTTAAACCATCTTCTGTAATAATTTTCCTTTTTTCTCCTAGATCTATAGTTTTCTTAGTTTTACCCATTGGTTCTGCAACCAACTTATTGTAAACATGTTTTAGAACGTCATTGATGCAGTATCCAAACTTATCAACCTCTACCATCATCTCATGTGTATCGTTCAATAGCCATTCGTACTGTTGTACTGAGATATGCTCAAGATTTAAAGTAGTCCATCTATCTATTACCTTTTGGATGCTATCGTTTAAGCTATCATAGGCTAGCCAAAGAGCGTTGTATATTTTTGAATCATCCCCAAAATCAGCTCCGCTCATGTCTAAAATTCTTGTTAACTCTAAGACACTACGTTGAAGATTGTATGTTTCATCTATTATCTTTCGTGCTGGTTCAGCCCAGCCCTTAAGCAGCTCCAGCTTCTCTTCTGAGGTCGCAGCATCATGACCAGGCTGGCCATGCCATTTATCTAAAATATCTGTGGTAATTCTCATGTGCTCTCTTATGGAGCTTGTGAATGATAGGATTTTGGACAATATATCATTAACAGAGCCAAAAACTTTTTCGTATATTATATAGTTTGTTGACATAACAGAAGATAACCTTACCTGTTCTGTAGCGTCTTTGTGTGCTCTACTCCAGCCCCGTACAGTAAACACTAGCGCAACAATTGCACATAGTGCTGTTACGATTTGACTAATATTTACCATATAATCCATTACATTACCTCCAAAAATCCAAGAGTCTCAGATTTTGTATATGTCTAAAAGGTCTCTCCATTTTCTTTTGAGCTAACCAAACAATTTCGTCTTGGATCTGAATATTTATGGAGACTTTCGTGCTAAGTTTTATAGAGAAGAAAATTATTTGAGGCATCTTAAGTTACACTATCGTAGTCGTTTTCACTCATCACACCACCTCCACCTCAACACCCTGCCGCTCAGCTTGCAGAAGTAGGTTTACTTTTAGATTTACGTCGCTACCGAAGGCTCGGTCGAGGAGGATGATGGATGATGGTTTGGTAGCGAGGATGGCTGTAAATAGCTCCTCCGTCATGGAATGCGCCAGGCAAATGACGAGCTTTTCGGACGGAATAAAGTAGAAGTCATCATATTGATCTATCTGCACCAACGGCGAGATGCCACGCTTGAGCAGGAGCTCGGTCAGCAGGTCATCGTCGGTCGTACCTTTTTCCAGTGGATCAAGGTTGGCGAGTGCCTGCTGGCGAATCTCCTCTGGTTCAGAAACTAGCTCGTTCCACTGCTTGAAGTTACTATCACCCACCCGATACGCCCGAAAGCCAAGGTCAAGTGGGGCATTACGAGACGCTAGTTTGTCCGCCCGGTCAGCACAGATTTTGGCACCCGCCCGACGGATACGCTCACGAGCAATGTCGGCGATAGTGCGATAGCCGGCTTTATACGCCTCCGACTTCTCGTCAGTCAGCTCAGGTAACTGCACGCAAATCCAGCGACGGTTACCACCGTCTTCGGCGTTAAGTTCGTCAACAGCATGAGCTGTCGTGCCAGAACCGGAGAAAAAGTCGAGAATAATATCTCCGTCATCAATATTCGTGCCTATTTGGCAGATTCTCTTAAGTAATCCTATAGGCTTTGGTGTATCAAATACATTTTCCGGTATTAGTTTCTTTATTTCTTGTCTTGCCTTATCGGTGCTACCAACTTCGTCATATTTCCATAAACTCACTGGCACAACATCGCCCACTTCACTAAGAAAGCGCTTAAAAACAGGTACTGAATTATTGCTTTTTCCAAAATATATCCGATTGTCTTTTTCTAGTTGAATAATTTTGTCCTGTTTGAATCTATTAAAGGTTCCAGCTGGCGGATTCCACGTACGACCATTCAAGAAACTTATCTCCTGGGGCTTATTGCCACTTCTCGCATGGAGAGGAATTGCTTTCCATGGACCCCTAGAATCATTGTCTGGGTTAGTATATCGACTATTCTGTTGCTCTGTACGAGGCAAGCGGTTCAGTATAGAAGTCTTTTCATTAATTGAACGAGCATAACATATAACATATTCGTGAGTATATGATATATTTTTAGTATCGTTACTTTGTGTGTATTTCTTCTGCCACACAATCTGCGCCACAAAATTCTCCTCCCCAAATATCTCATTCATCATCAAGCGGAGGTTGTGGACTTCGTTGTCGTCGATAGAGACAAAGATGACGCCGTCTTGGCGGAGCAGGTTGCGTGCCAAAAAGAGGCGTGGATACATCATGTTCAGCCAGTTGCTGTGCTTATGCCCGCCGGTATTGGTACGCAGACCGTCATCCCGCACGACATTGCCCTCATCATCAGTGATACCCGCCTCTGCTTCATAACTACGGCGTGTCTGCTTAAAATCATCGTTGTAGATGAAATCATTGCCAGTGTTGTAGGGCGGGTCGATATAGATCATCTTGACCTTGCCGTAATACGCCTTGTGCAAGATCTTCAGCGTCGCCAGATTGTCGCCCTCGATAAACATATTGCCCGTCGTATCCCAATCGACGGAATTTGCCCGGTCGGAGTGGAGCGTCTGGACGGTTTTCTCCTGGATGGCAGCGAAGACGTCGCTCTTACCCTTCCAGCTAAGGCCATAGCGCTCGCCCAAATCAACCACCTCGCCTAGCGTCGCCTGGAGCTTCTGCCAGTCGATCTTGCCTTCGGTGACTGCCTCGGGGAAGAGTTGTTTGAGTTTATTAATTTGTTCTTGTTTTATATCGTTATTATAGCCGTTCATGATTACTCGTTATTGTCATCTTATGGTGGTATTATACCATTCACGCCTTTCGTTATGTTCGCCGTTTTATCGTATTATGCTGTTATTTTTACACATTTAAGGAAATTTCCATTGCGCCTTCTTGTCTACGATACACCATGCTATTATCTGCGCGATATTCCAACACTATTTATTGTAAATAATAACTCATTATGACTACCAAGCATAAGCGAGCCACCCCGCAGCAGCTCGCCTTGTTAAACCAATCTATCTCTTCTACTTTGCTTCACGTCGTCGCACGTAGCGCGCCAGTAGCATTCCACCAGCAAGCAACGCCGCTGTTATAAGGACAAACTGCCAGAGCGATACACCCGTATCAGCCAAGAGGCCATGAAATTGGCTTGGCTCAGCTGGCTGAGTGGGCTGGTTGGGTGTATTTGGATTGAGCGGATTTGTCGCCAGTGCCGCGCGGCACTCCGACCAAATTGCTTCTGGGTAGCTGGCCGCTAACACATACCACGCCGTCGATGCCACCGAGTTTGCATTGGTTAGCTCATTTGGCAGATCGGCCTTAGACGCGTACTGCCATGCACCGTTTGGCCGCTGCGCTGGGTACGTGTCTGCCAAGATTGCCCGTGCTGTGGCCGTGTCACCAGCGATAGTATGCGCCTGTGCTACACCATACGTCCCTTCAAACCATATGGTTGGCACATAATTACCTGTCAAATACGGCGTGTAGCCTTTTGCCGCACCATCGGTTGTTTTGTAGCTGGCAGTATGAGCGAGTGCTTGCTTAGCTTTGTCGTATTCGCCGATTGCATTAAGGAAGATCGAGCCCCAGCTTGTTGTATCGAGCGCCTTGCTGCTGTCGTTATACCCTTGGTTAAAGCGCCCTTCAGAGGTATTCCATAGTTTTGCCACCGTTACTTTAGCAAGTTCATCTGCCTTCTGGGTGTACTGCTTATCGCCCAGCACGCGGGCTGCCCGTTCGTACACATGCCACATGTCAGTGTTGTGCTCGGTGGCATGCCACGCAATATCCTTCTTGACGCCATTGTCAATCCGTACTCCGCCACGGAATAACCCGGCAGCATTACCGGTCGTTGTCTTCATTGTCTCAAGCCAATGGAATGTATCGAGAATCATCTGGCGCACCCCTTGCTGGTCACCATACTTTTCCATATAGCGGATGAGCGCGTACTGCACAAAGGCGATACCGCCAGTATAATAAATCGGCTGCTGGATCCCTGTGTAATCAAGCTGGTGCACACTCGCCGGAAACGCCCCCTTCTGCTCACCCGTCTTAACTTGGATTGCGCTTAGGCCATGCACGAGCTTATCCGCCATTGCTCGATCATCCGCACCAATCGCCACGAGTAGTGCCAGAGACTGATCATACACATAGCTATACGACTCACGCGGCGTACCATAGCCATCTTGACCTGGTGCATACTCATACGAGCGAATGAGCCCCACCAGCTCTGGCTTGAAATACTCAGCAATGATGGTTTTAGTTACTGTGTCATAGAGGCGAATTAATTTATGCCCCTTACCTACTGCATCGAAACTAAAGGTATTATCTGCCTGGGCTGGCTGCGTAGCTTGGAGGTATTCTTTATCAGATACCGCGTAGAGCTGCACCTCCAGATTCTTATACGTCACAGGTCGCGGCCAGCTCTCACCAATCTGCTGCCCCGTCACTTTGTCGTATAACCGGAAGTGCCATGACCCCGCAAATGCCGGGTTGACAGGTGAGAGATCGAGCGTCCATGTACCATCCGGCTGTACCACCACTGGCGCAACGGTCGCTTGCTCATATTCAGCATCGCTGTAGAGATAAGCCCGCACTTCACGTGGATTCGCCCCAGTTGGTGCTGTTCCCTTCACTGTGCCGCGGTAACCTTCGGCAGCATGCGCAGTATGAGGAACCGTGAGCGGTGTCGCACTTTCGGTTTGTCGCGAATGTGCAAGTGTGAAGCGCCCGCTCACCTTTGCTTGGTAGTCAAAACCATAGGCTTGTGCTGGCGTAATGGTACTACCATCACCCTGATTACGCTTAGGCTCCATCATCTGTTTGAGCCACGCCATCGCGCGTGTTGCTGGTGCTGAGTCAGTCGCTAGTGGCCGACGCACCGCTCTGAATAGCTGATCATTTGTACCACACAGCGACGTATTTGCCCGCACTGGCGGAGCTATCGCCAGCCCATAGAGTGCACCGCATAGCAGCACGACGCTCAATCCCCATCGTTTCATTATTTCCCCTCCGAAATACTCTTATGCTTATATTTATAGCACACTTTAGCCGTATCGCATATATGTCATAGCGATTTTACCTATCGGTATGAGCCACTAATGTTATGCGCTATACTTCGACTACATAGAGGTACTCAGATATCACCATTAATCCTAACCATGATATATCAAGCTATTATTTTCCTACTTTAAATAACTTCGATTCGTTATTCTCTCGTAGCACCAATTTGCCTCATCAGCAATCTTGTATTAGGCTAGAAGGAGGCAGGGTTGGCACCTTGCATACCAATATCGTTAAAGCCGCACGAGGAGCACTCCATGGCACAAAATTTTACGATTAGCGGTAACAAACTCAAAGGCTACCAAGCAGTCGCCGACGGCACTGGCCGCGTCCACTTTGTGGGCGCCACCCAGGAGGAAGTCATCGACCAAACCAGGCGCTACATGCGCCAACACGGTGGTGGTGAGCTCAGGATCCAGCGCGCCGACGGCACCGCCCAGTATCGCGATGCCGATACCGTCCCACCCAAGAAGGATCCCTTCCCGCCGCAAGGATAGCACTCAAACGCACAATACCTCTGCTCTTGGCAGAGGTATTGTTATATCAGAAGAAGAAATAATTACTTGAGGAGTGTATCAGGCACGCCAAGCATCCGTGCTAGCGCATACTGGAGCAAAAAGCTCAAGGACGCCATGCCTGCGCAAAACACTGCAACGATCCGCACTACATGCTGCGACAGTGGTGCCGCACCTGGCCAGATCATTAGGACAATCACCGGTACGACACAAGCCAGTGCCTTAATGCCCGCCGCAATGCGCGCGTTGAGGATGGTGCGCTGCTTCTTGCTCACTGGCTGGTGGGTTTTTGCTGCTAGGGGTGCAACTGCTTTCGTTGTCTTTTTTACCACGCGCTCGCCTGTTTTAGCTATATTGCGCGGCAGCATGACCAGCATATAGAGGCCGCATCCAATCATACCGATAGTGATGATTGCTACTAGTGTAATTACTACTGGCTGCGGCAAGTCCGCTCCTGAGGGCATACCCTGCGGGAGCGTGATCTCTGGCTGGTCGTGCGGCTCCGGTATAACCCAAAGCGCCTTATCTCGCGTGATATATGGGTAAAGCAGTTGCATTGCGCACCACACCCACAGTAGCAAGCAAAAGAGATATCCCATCGACGCGCAGAAATGCGTCACCAAAAGCGCAAACCGCCGTGGCTGTGGCTGCTTGGGCTGCTCCTTCGACTTTGCTGGCTGAGAAGACTGCGCTACCATAATTACTAGCCATTATACACGACAGCACAAACCGATGCTATGGTGTGCAATTTTACCACTGTTCTAACCGACACTGATTGCTGTTGTTATAGTTATAAAGTTCATCTTTAGTAAAGCAGATGAAAAAGCGACTTAGATCAATCGGGCCTTCGACAAGCGGGAGGAATAGTGTGAAAATCATCAATCACACTTTGTGCAGTTGCAAAATCTGAAAATTCATACGGATCCATTGCCGCTATCTCAGCTGGGGTAACTGTATCGGGATGCCGCGTTCTGTATTGTGTGGCAGGGTAATCATATTTAAGAGTTCTAGCTGCAAAATCGAGCACATCATACTCGCTCATCCCAGTCTTCTCTTCACACTGCTCTTGTTGGTTTGATGTAGATTGTCTTCGTGTTTCCATATATAAAAATCAATTATATATAATCTTAGTTTAGTCAAGATAGCCCAACACACGCCGCTTGCTCACACTAAGCATCGTGCACCTATCAAAAAATGATCTGGCTACACAAGCCAGATCAAATAATTCACAAACATGGTCGCCCTCTCCCTACCCCACTCAAAACAATGGGAGGCGTGTTGGCGGTATGTAATGGGTGTCGTTGACCTTGCAGTAGTGCCGACGGGGCGAGGCTCTTCACTGGCGGAGGATCCTGGCAGCTCGCTAGACGTGGCCGGCAGAGCGGACACCCGCGCCAGCTACCACGTCTTCCACCACCCCGCCACGGCGGATCAAGCGCTACCTGCGTCCACAGTTGGTGGAAGAGATGGTGGTGCTCCACCAGGCGGGACAGACGGTGGCGCAGATCGCCAAGCGCTTTGGCTTTCACCACACCACGGTGGCGCGGCACCTCAAGCAGGCAGGAGAGACGCTGCGCACCAACCCAGCCGACCCTGCCTTCCAAGAGCGGGTGCGGCAGGCTTACAGCTCGGGATGGTTAAGCACACCACCCGGCTATTGGGCGTCAGTAAGGATATGGGTGAACTGAAGCCAGACGCAGCGTATGACTCGGCGTGAGCCCTTAAGACACATCCATAGAATGTATATGAACATGAATTCCGAGGACTGCTGTGTGGCTACCGGGAAGGTGTCCAAGCAACAGAGGTTAAGTCCCAATCATGGGATACGATTAACTCACCTGGCTCGAAGGCTCGCGCGGTGTCGACGAGATTGTAGCAGAATGACAAACAGGCCCAACACGATCCAAATCAGATTTAAGCCAAGACCAAGAACGTAAGGTTCCGTTAATTTAAAGGAAAATGGAGTTCCGATCGAGATCGCTAACGGCCCACAATATACAGGATAACCAGCAAATGAGGTAGAGCCTCCGATCATCCACGTAGTTCCGCCCAGATCTGCCACACGCCACAATACGGCAATCTGTGAACCAATTAGCACAGCAAATCCACCCGCATAGGTAAGAAGTCGCGAATAGAATCCCCTAAAGTGGGCGGTAACTGCCCCGAGAACCCAGGCCATAGACACCAAGGTAATGCTCGATACCAATTTAGCACAAACTGCGTAAGCAACCGCTTTCGTTAACCTGTCATCTTTCGGCCACATCGTTGTGCTTGCCAGAAGCGACACGAGACCTACCGTTATAAAACCGAAGGAGAGCGAGGCCGTTTTGACAAAGAACTTACGCAGTGTCGAGTGGGTAGAAAGATAAAGAAGCGTGTCGCGTTTAAGCACTAGAAACATAAAGATCTGCGCAGCGACATAAAAAGTGGCACCGGACGACACTAGCACGACAGCGAAAACCCAGATCACGTCGAGCACGGATTTGTATGAGTCTACAAGTTCCCTCAAGACAAAAATACCAAAAAGAATTGATGCACACGCTAAGAAGAAACCAAAGTGTTTGCGCGCTTCGGTGTAAATATCACGCATTAAGCATTGCCTCCTTGATCTTAATCTCCAGGCTCTGCCCCGGAGAAATATCTGAAGCCCGCAACCGAAGTAGCATTCTCCCATTATGGAGCACAACACATTCGTCGAAGAGTGATTCGAGGCCGGCGATAAGATGAGTGCTAATGATGAGTAACGCATCGTCGGGCTTGTGTAGCTTAATAAGGTCGAGCATGCGATCTCGTGTTACAGGATCCACAGCAGCTAGTGGCTCGTCAAAGAGATAGACCGACGATCGGCGAGCCAGGGTCATGCCAAGATTCAACTGTTCTTCCATTCCTTTCGATAAGTCACTAACCTTCTTCGATTTGTCCAGCGATAGATCATTAATAATAGAGTGGCCACGCTCAAGATCAAAGTCTTCGAAATAGTCTGCTAGGACATTGGGAACCGATCCCACCTTCAAGAACTTATAAATGAATGGTACGTCTGGAAGTAGGGTCGGGATCGTCGCATCACGGAGCTTCACAGAGCCAGATTGAATGGGCAACAATCCGGCCAATGCCTTCAGTAACGTCGTCTTTCCGGCTCCGTTGTGGCCAAAAAGTCCCACAATATCTGGGCGATCGAAACGAATGGTCAGCGGAGCGAGGGAGAACCTCCTCCCCCTGGAAACGACCAGATCTTCTAGTTCAAGTAACGTATTCATATATTCACCATACCACATAATTCAGTAAAAATCGAGCAATGTAGGCTACTACAATGATCCAACTAAGGATTCTCAATCCAAACACCCATCGAGGGTTCCGTCGATTATCGATATGTTCGTTGACATCAGTCCATGCAAGCAAGCATCGATAGCCGTCTGAGTTCAGTACAGGCAGCGCGTTTACGGATAGCGTTACAACCGCGAATGCTAGCGAATGACCTAAATCTGAACTGTGAACCCACAGCGCGTTGAGTGCAAAAAGGAGCAAATTTATTGCGAGATTAACCCAAATTCCGGCGATATGCACAAGAACCTTATCTGAGGCTGGAAGAAGTAATATCTGGTTCATCCTGACGTAAAATGCAGGAAAAATCAGATAGTTCATTTTAAAGCCAATTTTGTCAGGCTTCCGACCGCAGATGCGGAGTGCCATGACATGGGCCCCCTCATGGAGGGTCACACTGAAAATCATATACGGCACAAACCAAAGGAAGAAATGAGGAGTGACTACCGTGCTGGACCGCATACTAAATATCATATTAATAATGAGTAGCACCACCATGGACGCGGTGCCAAACAATGAAATTTTGACCGAAAATACCGATGAGCGCTCTTGCGACAATCGAGCGATTTCTGTCGGAACATTAGTTGATCGTGTACCATAGTACTTATTTGATGATTTATCATGTATCACAGCATTTTTGCTGGTGATGGCCACCTCATAATAGTCGTCATTGTATACACGGTAGTGCTCCTCAAGGTCACTCATGAACTTTCCGAGCTTCTTCCAGAATCTTAGGGCGAAGCTTATTTAAAGCGTCCTTGTCTTTCATGATGGCGACACACACGTCACAAACCGAGACTGCTTCAGTCATCTGTGCAGCAGGGGCGAGCGGGCTAGCCTCGCGGACTCTATCTAAAAGCCACTTTATTCCCCTCGATCTAATAACTGCAAGTAACGCGTTTCTTTCTCCTCTCTTTATGAATTCTTCATGAGTAAGCGCCCCCGCATCTCCAAGGGTCATATCTGTGTCGAATATAGGTGGAGAGCAACACGGATAAACCTTGCCATCATGATGGTATATCAATTCAAATCCAGGGCATCTCAGCTTCAATTTGTCCAACGGTTTCACTATGAGATCTTCGTTGGGGATCGAGAGCCCAGCTCCGCATTGCTGCACAGGGAATCGAGTTACCTTCACGCATAGAGCGGAATCTCCAAGCTCCTTCAGAAGATCTAAAGAGTCATGGCTTCTACTGACGCACATGTTGAGTATTGTTGGAATTCTGCTATTTGATGCAGCGTCCAGCGCATTGCGTATGCGTTCTGGTTTAACATATGGTGCGTGAAAGTTGTCATAACTTATGGTTAGATGAGATAATCCCGCAGATTCAAGGTCGCCTATCATTCTGGCCGCACGTTCTGGTGTTATTGCCCAGAAGCCATTAGTCGTAAGATTAGTCTTCATTCCAGCAGCCGATACGCGCTTTATCAAGCTAAGTACTCGTTTGGCTTGTAGCAATCGGCCTTTTCTTCGTTTTCGGAATAGTTACCGGCGCACTCCTAAGTTCGCCTATCCCTATTTTCGCGATAGCCCTCAGAAACCAAGTGTCATCCTGCTGTTGAACTTCACTCTGCGTTAACATCATTTCATCTGCTTTGTTTTCGAGGGTGCTTTTTTCGCTCATAATGGTTGCCATTATAAAACAGTCAACCAATCTATGTAATATTCATGCAAGTATTTTGCATTATAGTGAGTGATGACTAGAGCAAAGCAAATAAAAAAGCCTTACGTCCGAAACATCCATAGCGTGAGAGTAAGACTTAAAGCAAAAATGGTCGGGGTGACTGGACTCAAACCAGCGACCTCGCGGTCCCAAACCGCGCGCGCTATCAACTGCGCCACACCCCGATACGTTTTATATCACACGGGCGACCACTCTTTGCCGGAGCAAAGTATGGTCGGGGTGACTGGATTTGAACCAGCGACCTCACCGTCCCGAACGGTGCGCGCTACCAAGCTGCGCCACACCCCGCGATACAAGACTTTGCCATCATACCACACAATATGGCAACTTGTCTACTGTTCTTGCCGTCAAAGCCAATGCACTCACCCCCACAAGCACAAAGTCGCCCTGCGATATTTATCTAAGAAGCTATAGTAAGGCAATCGCCAACCAGCCCATACTAGCCTACCATGGAAACGCAGACAGCCGATACTATTACGCCTTGGGTGGTACAATATCTGCTTTAAGCACATCACACGCAGTAGGATATGCTGTGCCGGGCTCAAATGTATAGACAAGCAATTGGCCAAAGGGCATCTCTACTGTGCCCATGTCTTCCTCAGGGATTCGGTCAAGATACTTCATAAGTGCACGAATTGTGTTGCCATGCGCCACAATCAATACGGTCTCACCCGCCTGGAGCCGTGGCAAGATCTCTGACTCAAAATACGGGATCGAGCGCTCATATACATCCTTGAGTGTTTCACCACCGGGTACAGGATAATCCCAGCCGCGCCGAATACCGTTAAAGGCCTTCTCACCAATCTCTTCTTTGACTTCCCATTTGTTCTTGCCAGTTAGGTCGCCATAGTCACGCTCGTTAAGCTCAGACGCGTGCACCACCGCAGCATCACTTGAGCGGATTGGGTTATCTGCACCTTCCATCAACGCGTCAAGTGTCTCATGCGTCCGTTTGAGCGCCGAAGTATATACCGCATCAATGGTGCGACCACGCAAGAACTCGCCGAGTTGACGCGTATCGCTCTTACCTTTCTCGGTAAGGCTTACGTCCGTCCAGCCTGTCCATTTACCTTGTAAATTCCATTCGCTTTCGCCATGCCGGCTGATAATAAGTGTTCCTGTCATGCCTCTATTATACGGCACTATTGGCGCGAGTGCTATATATGTCTACCAATCATTCCGTATTTGAGGTCCCAAAAGCCCCCTCAGGAGGGGGCCGCGACAACGGGGGTTTTCATTTTCGTTTTTGGGTATATCGGGTATTTCAGTGAGTAGTTATTTAGCGAACGAAATCGCCTTGGTACACCGATCCATCGGTGCGAGACAACAGCCAGTAGCGATATGCTGCTCCCTCCGGTGCTGTCTCAAGACTGACACAGCCAGTCTCGCCAGCGCCAAGGATTCGGCCATAACTGGGACCATTACCTTGGGTTGGCGCAACCGTAAAGGCTGTCGTGCCAGGCGTGCCGTCGGGGTAGTTTGCATCAGAAACGCAAAACAGTTTCGTCCCATCGTAGTATTGGACAACGGACGTACCGTTGTCATTGGCGGTCGGCCCGAAACTCTCTGCCGACGCTGGTGCTGTATTAAACAGCAAAGATCCTGCCGCCATTGAGCCAACTGCCAATACGCTAAGGATACCTACTTTTTTGAATGTCATGGGAATAGCCCTCCTTACTGTGTAGGTGCGAAACGAAGAACACAGGGTTGCTGCAACCCTCCGCTTCATTAACCGTTGCCGTAATTACATTGTACCATGTGTGTCAGCAAATACAATGCTTGAATCTACAAAATGACCTTTTGTCAATATCCTTGTATGGCATGAAAATTTTCGCAGTTGGTTCATGCTATTTTAACGGTAATAGCGACTAATTTTCATTCGATGGTATACTAGAAGACATGAACAACTACTCTATCCAAACCATAAAAGCACGACAAATCTTAGACAGCCGCGGCAACCCCACCGTCGAAGCGGACGTCGTCCTTGCTGATGGCACGCTGGGCCGAGCAGCTGTCCCGAGCGGAGCAAGTACCGGTGCGGGCGAAGCACTGGAGCTACGCGATGGTGGCAACCAGTGGACTGGCAAAGGGGTGAGCCAAGCAGTTGCCCACGTTAACGACGTTATTGCTCCTGCACTGGTGGGCCACGATGCGAGCGACCAGCAGGCGATTGATAATGCAATGCTTGCTCTTGACGGGACGGATAATAAGTCTAAGCTCGGCGCTAATGCTGTTCTCAGCGTTAGCCTGGCTACTGCCAAGGCCGTCGCCAATGCCAAGCAGCAACCACTCTGGCGCTACATTGCCGAGCAAACTGACAGCACACCAAGCCTTCCCCTACCAATGATGAATGTTCTCAACGGTGGTGCGCACGCCGCCTTTGCGACCGATATCCAAGAGTTTATGATCATCTGCAAAGGTGCAGCAACTTTTGCAGACACGCTCCGCATAGGTACCGAAATCTTCCACGCTCTTGCCAAAGTCCTCAAAGCACACGACTACCCCACTACTGTTGGCGACGAAGGTGGCTATGCACCACGCGTCCGCCAGGGTAACCGCGAGCCACTCGCCTTGCTGAGCGAAGCGATTACCAATGCTGGCTACACCGTTGGCACAGACGTCGTCTTTGCGATGGATGCTGCCTCGAGTGAGTTCTATCATGACGGCCGTTATGAGCTAAAGTGCGAGGGCAAGAGCCTGACCAGCAGCGAGATGATCGACTGGCTGGCTGCTCTTGTCGACGAATTCCCCATTGTCAGCATCGAAGACGGCCTGGCCGAGGGCGACTGGGAGGGCTGGCAGCAGCTCCGCCAGCGCCTCGGCGACCGCGTCCAGCTAGTGGGTGATGACCTACTCGTCACTAATACAAGCCTCATCCAGCAAGCGATTGACCAAGATGCGGCCAATGCACTCCTTGTCAAGCCCAACCAAATCGGCTCACTCAGCGAGACAATCCAAGCTGTGCAGCTTGCCCAAAACGCTGGCTGGCGCACTGTGATGAGCCACCGCTCTGGCGAGACAGAGGACACCACGATCAGTCACTTGGCAGTTGGCCTGGGCTGTGGGCAGATCAAGACCGGCTCACTCTCGCGCACCGACCGCGTAGCGAAGTACAACGAACTGCTCCGCATTGCCGAGGCAGACGAGAGTCTCACTCTCGCGCAGCCATTCAAGCAGTAGTAGCCTACCTCGCCACACGGCACTACTATGCCACCCACTCTTACTTTGAGTGGGTGGCTTTTAGACCACGCCTCCACACTAACCCTTTCAATGTTGACTTCTCTGCTTGCAAGTTATTTTTTGATATCGCTATAAGGGATACCATTATTTAACTATCAACACTAGAGTTAGATTAGTGATTGATCTATACACTCTATCGAATAAAACCATGGATGAAATACAAGAGTTTTCTATCCACTGTACTCTAGAGTAGAGCTACCTAATGGAGCCCATCTGCCAATACCATGCCGGTCATGCTATTGGCGTGCTGCTGCTCGTGCCGTATAATAGACAGAGATGAGGAGTTATTTATGCTAGCAATGAATAAAGCAAAGCGGCAGCCATCTGCGCCGCGTCGTTCGCGTATGCGCATGCCACGCATTTCGATACCAAACTGGATATTCGGTACTATCGCAATTCTCTTTTTGTTAGTGGGAGGGTATTTACTCCTACTCACCACATCACCGATTATCGCACCGCACTTCACCAAGCCAATCACTGTAGCGACACTCGCCAAGCCTGAAGCCAAAGATAATCGTATTATTATCCCCAAGATCGGCGTTAATATCCCGTACGGCACCAATGGCAAACTCGCCCTCGATCGTGGTGCGTGGTGGCGCTACCCCGACCATGGCAACCCCGAGAAGGGTGGTAACTTCGTCGTGGCAGCCCACCGCTTTAGTATTCAGCCAACGCCTGGCGGCACAGTAGAAAAATCACCATTCTTTCATATCGACAAGCTCGCCCTGGGCGACCAAATTCTCGCCGACTACCAAGGCAAACGCTACAACTACAAAATTACCAAGAAATTTGACGTCAAGCCAACCAGTGTCGAGATCGAAGCTCCAACAGAAGACGCTCGCCTGACGCTCTACAGTTGCGACTTAGGTGGCGCCAAGACTGGCCGAGTCGTCATTGTTGCCGAGAAGCAGGGTGAGGCGGCATCGTAGCATCGGTGTTCTTGTACACTACAAGATCATTCTTAGATAAAGCAAATTTATTTTATATATCGCTCACACGATAACCTCCGCTATTAATGATCTTATTCGGGCGGCAACTCTTTTTGCCTTTGCAGTCATCTTGGTCTTATGTGCTATCCTATATTTTTGCGGACTCCAAAAGTCATTTCTCCTCTCTTCTTCCTTCTTGGCCGCTTGTCACAGAATAAAAGTTTCTCATTATATCCTAACTCTATAACTCTATCCTATATCCACTATAGAATGGGGGCGTCTCGTCCACATCAACCCTTTTGTGGTGTTGAGCTTATAGACCTAAGGCTATCACTTTTTTGCATCTACTCATACTCCTGCCTTCATGCAAGAAGCGTATAAGCACCTACTAAGCTGATGGTCAAGCCTGGAGCTGAAGGATGATTAACTCTCAGGCGATTTAAAAGATGCATATCTCATTGCCATCACAACGTCACGAAATGGGGATATACTTGAGCTCATGTGCGCATTCACGCTTCGAACTACATACCCACACGGCAAAAAACCGGCCAATTTACTTGACCGGGTTTTGTCTGTAATGAGTTGAGTCGTTAGACTCTATTTGGCAAATTCAATCGCTCGTGTCTCGCGGATCACATTGACCTTGATTGTACCCGGGTATTGCATCGTACTCTCAATCTTGGTGGCAATATCTCGCGCGAGCTTAATAGCACTCAGATCATCCACTACTTCTGGCCGAACAATGACGCGCACTTCGCGCCCAGCACTAATTGCATAGGCTTTGTCGATACCACGGAAGCTGGTCGCAACATTCTCGAGGTCGCGCATTCGCTCAACGAAATTCTCAGCGCTCATGTTGCGCGCACCAGGCCGAGCAGCACTGGCTGCATCGCACACCCGCACAACGATTGCCTCGGGGGTCGTGGCCTCGATATCATCGTGATGAGCCTCAATGGCGTGGCAAATTGCCTCGCTCAAGCCCGCCTTGCGAGCTAGCTCCGCCCCAATATGGTGGTGCTTGCCTTCCATCTTGTGTGTCACCGCCTTGCCCATGTCGTGGAGCAGTGTAGCGATCTTCACAGTGCGTACATCTGCCCCAATCTCTGCCGCAATCAACCCCGCAATCTGGGCCATCTCAGTACTGTGCTTCAAGACGTTTTGGCCGTAGCTCGTCCGGAACTTCAGCTCACCCACAAGGTGGAGCAGCTCCTTTGGAATACCAGCTACGCCAATTTCACGCGCCGCATCTTCACCAGCCCGCACGACTTCTTTGTCAATTTGCTTATTTGCCTTGGCCACGACCTCCTCGATGCGACCAGGGTGGATCCGTCCGTCTTTCATTAACATCTCGAGGCTCAGGCGCGCCACTTGGCGCCGCACTGGATCAAAGCTACTGAGAACAATCATCCCTGGCGTGTCGTCCACCAAGATGTCAACACCAGTAGCTCGCTGCAGAGCCTGGATATTACGCCCTTCTTTACCAATGATGCGACCCTTCATATCGTCGTCGGGCAGCTTAATGGCGGTCACCGTGCGCTCGGCGGTCACTTCGCTACTCATGCGCTCCATCGCTGTCACGAGGATCATCTGAGCCTTCTCCTCGGCATCATCCATTGCTTCGCGCTGTAATTTATCCACCAGGCCAGTCAGGTCTTGGCGGATGTCGCGCTCAGTCATGTGCATCAGCTTACTGGCGGCATCTTGCTTGGTGAGACCAGCGATTTTCTCGAGCTTAGCCTGCTGCCGGCCCCGAATCTCACGGATCTCATTTTTCAGCTCATCGACCTCTGTCTCGCTCTTGCGGAGCTTCTCGCTCCGGCGATCAAGCTCGTCGAGTTTGCGATCTAAGCTTGCCTCGCGCTCGAGCAAACGATTCTCTGTCTTTTGCATGGCGCGGCGGCGCTCGTTCTCGATCCGCAGTGCCTCATCCTTGGCCCTGAGGACGATATCGCCCGCTTGCTGCTTGGCCTGAGCCAATTCTTTGTCAATTGTCCGTTGACCATTGGTAGTTTGCTGACGATCGTAGGCGTACTTGCCACCAAAACCAAGCGCCACGCCAATCGCCGCGAAGAGTACTTCTATCATGGTATTCCTTTCTCCGGATATGTGTTGTTTTTATTACATCAGACTTACGTCAGCCCACACCGGTATTATCAAACATTAAAACTATCTACAGACTAATATATTGTATCGCGTTTTGGCCAATTTGCGCAACTGGCAATATAGCGGTCTATCTATTTACAGAGGTAACGATTTATTACCCTTATGCTTCATACTCGCTACTTTTTTGGCTGGGTGATGTGTGCAGCTGCACCATACTGAGGCAAAACAATGCTATCATCCTCACCATGTGCTAGCCGCTTAAGGCAGGCAGCGCGCCAATCATCACCCATTGCGCCAACGATCGGGATATGCTGCTCGTGCGCAAGCGTATTAAGCACCGTCAGGCCAATCCGCAGCCCCGTAAAGCTCCCCGGCCCAGACCGCGCCCCAATGCCAGTTATATCTGCCAGTGTCTTGCCATGCTCGGCCAAGCGATCACGCAGATAAGCTAGCATATCACGTGCCAGTGTGCGACCAGCTGGCCACTCATAACTCGTCTGAGCACCAGCGTCATCTACCAGTGTTAGCTCCACCACCATCCCCGCGCTATTCCACAAAATAATCACGCCGACACCTCCTGGAGAAGCTGGGTTGACACGGTGCCACCAGCCTCAATATCGAGCTGGCGAGCGGTTTCGCTCTGTGCAGTAATGGTGATCGTCAGGTGGTCGGGTGGGACGACATCCGCTACAGCCTGAGCCCACTCGATGATAGTCACTGTGCGAGGCTCAGCAATCGCCTCTGCCAGCTCAAGCTGCATCACCCCTGCATCACCCAAACGATAAAAATCATAATGCGCAAGCTGGATGTCATCGCGCCCATGATACAGCCGACTAATCGTAAAGGTTGGGCTTTGAATATCATCGGTAATGGCGAGGCCACGCGCAACCCCCTTAACGAGCGTCGTCTTGCCTGCGCCAATATCCCCTACTAGCACAATCACCTCACCACCGCGTAACGCCTGGCCAAGGCGTTGACCAAGCTGTAACGTATCAGCAAGTGATTGACAGATAACACGCATACTGGCTCTAGTATAGCACAGCCTTACCTCCGTTGATACGAATATCACTCTATCCTCTAGTCAGCATAAGCATAATGAGCTACAATAAGCGTAAGTACTATGCATATATCTGATTCTACTATCGTCAAACTTCTCGAGCGCAGTGGCGCTGCGACCAGCCAGCAGCTCCAACCGCTGGTGAGTGAGGCTGCGTCATCGAATTTGCGACTGCAAGATATTGTCTTGCAAAACAACCTTATCGACGAGCGTACCCTCACTAAGCTCTATGCCACCTACGCCGACATCCCCTACATCGAGCTCGACCCCCGCGACATCCCTTCCGACATCCTCATGCGCATCCCTGAGCGAATCGCGCGCCAGTATAACGCTGTCATCTTCAAGATCGACCCTGATGGATTAATCCACCTCGCGATGGACGACCCAGATGATGTGCAAGCCGTCAACTTTATCGAGAAGGAAATTGGCACCAACACCCGTGTCTACATTGCGCCGCGCAGTAACATCTTGGAGTGTCTTGAGGGATACCGCGGCGATGTGACGCAGGAGCTCAAGGAAGTGATCGACATCCAGCGCGAGGATGATGGCTCCAACCAAAAAGTGACCGAAGCAGAGGTAGCGGAAGACTCACCAATCGCCCAGACGGTTAATCTGTTGCTGGAATACGCCATTCGCAGCAATGCCAGCGATATCCACATCGAGCCCCGCGAGCAATTCGTACAGGTACGTTACCGGATTGATGGTGTCCTTAAAGAAGTAAACCGCCTACCCAAGAATGTGCTTGGTGCGCTCGTAAGCCGCATTAAGATCCTCTCCAACCTCAAGATAGACGAACGCCGCATACCGCAAGACGGTCGCTTTAAGATTAAAGTCGCAGGCAAGCAGTATGCCCTGCGCGTCAGCACGCTACCCATCGCTGATGGTGAGAAGGTGGTGATGCGTATCCTCGACGAATCAAACCAAGCAGTGACACTCGAGCAGCTCGGCTACTGGGGTCATTCGCTAGCTGTTATTAATCAAGCACTGACCGAGCCCAATGGGATGATCCTCGTGACAGGCCCAACCGGGAGCGGCAAGTCTACCTCACTTTTCTCCGTCCTTTCGATGCTTAATACACCTGAGGTTAATATCTCAACCATTGAGGATCCAGTCGAGTATAAGATCCCCGGCGTCAACCAAACCCAAACCAATAGCAAAGCTGGCATGACCTTCGCCAGTGGCCTGCGCGCTCTACTACGCCAAGACCCAAACATTATCATGGTGGGTGAGATCCGCGACGGCGAGACAGCTAACCTTGGCGTCCAGGCTGCCCTAACCGGCCACTTGGTGTTTAGCACGCTCCACACTAATAACGCCGCCACTTGTTTGCCGCGCCTGCTTGATATGGGGATTGAGCCCTTCCTTATCGCCAGTACTGTTAAGGCCGTGGTGGGCCAGCGCTTGGTGCGCCGCCTCTGCATGAATTGCCGCCAGAGTTACGTGCCCAACCAAACAGAGGTCGCAGAAATCGTCCGCCTCTTCCACCTTGCACCGGGCCAAAATTTCTACTATATCCATCAGCTCGAGGCCCAGGCGATCGTCCAAAAGGTCGGTGGTGAGACACCCTGGGGCACGACGGATACGACCATCGCCGCCCTCTGGCAGCCAAACCCAAATGGCTGCGATGAGTGTAATCACACTGGCTTCAAAGGCCGGGTAGGTATCTACGAAGTCCTCGGCACTTCGCGCGAAATCCAAAAGATGATCATCGGCGGCAATACCAGCAACGAGATCCAAGACCAAGCCGTCGCTGAAGGGATGACCACCATGCTCACCGATGGATTAATAAAAGCAATCCGCGGCAACACCACTGTAGAAGAAGTGCTCCGCGTCACAAAGGAATAACATGCCACAATTTCGCTACATCGCCATCACGAACAAAAACGACTCCATCAATGGAACGATCGACGCTCCCGATCGTGCCAGTGCCCTAGCCAGCCTAAGCCGCCAAGGCCTGCGACCGATTAGTGCTGAGGAAGTCAAGCCAAAGCGCGCCAGCTTTGCTCTCTTTGGTAGCAACAAGGTCAAGAGTGAAGATTTGGTGATGTTTACCCGCCAGCTCAGTGCCATGGTGTCAGCTGGTGTGCCACTGCTGCGCGCCATGGGCTCGCTGCACGACCACACCAGTAGTAAAGCCCTCCAAATGGTGACAGGTGATCTGCTACGCGATGTCGAGGGCGGTATGGCACTCGCCGACGCACTTGAAAAGCATCCAGAAACCTTCAACACCGTTTTTATCAATATGGTGCGCGCGGGTGAGGCGGCTGGTATTCTCGATGATATCCTCAAGCGCCTGGCCATGCAACAAGAAAAAAACGCCAGTATGCGCAAAAAAATCAAAAGCGCCATGACATATCCTACCGTGCTCATTGTTATCACTATTGCCGCCTTTTTTGGCTTGATGGTCTTTGTTATTCCACAAATCGGCAGCATTGTGCGCGGCCTCGGCGGACCGGACGCCAAGCTGCCCGCCATTACCGAGTTTATGCTTGGACTGAGCGCGTTTATCATCCAATATGGGATCTTTATCATTGCTGCGCTCGGTGCGGGGATATACTTCTTCCGCCGCTATATCAAGACACCAGCAGGCAAACTCTGGCTCCACACCATCATTCTCAAGATACCAAAAATCAACGATATCATTACCAAGATCGCCGTTGCCCGCTTTGCTCGCACGTTCTCGGCGTTGATGGGGTCGGGGGTAGCAGTACTCGAATCGCTCCGCGTGACTGCCCGAGCGGTGGGCAACAAAGTCTACGAAAACGCCCTCAATGATGCTGCCGAGCAAGTCAAAAATGGGCGCAATCTCTCAAGCATCATCGAAAAAAATCCACTCTTCCCACCCATCGTGGCGCAAATGCTCTCTGTTGGCGAAGAGACCGGCCAGACCGACACCGTGCTTGTAAAGGTGGCAGATTATTATGAAGAGGAAGTGGACGTCGCGATCGATGGCATCAGCTCCATCATCGAGCCCGTCATGATCGTCATCATGGGCGGCATGGTTGGGCTGATTGCTGCCTCGGTGATGTTGCCGATTTCGAATATGGCAAATCAGATTAAGTAAGGCTGGATTCCCTATTCTCCGTCAGCGTTTCAGCCACGCATTAGTTCTTTATCTGATGGCGTGATCTGCCACTGGCTAGCGCCCTGTCTTTTTTGCCATTATCACACCACGAACAACAGTCTACCGATCCGTGACAATCCTCCTCAAAACGCTAGCGTTTATCATATCGCTTATGCTATAATGACGGAAACGAACGTATCATGGCAAAGTTATTTTATCGCGACAAACCAATCATCGGTCTCGACATTAGTCAGACAGGCATCAAAATCATGTCGATCGACCCCAAGCACTGGCTCGTACTGGGCTATGGTTCGCTCGACCTTGACCCCAAGGAAGTCCAAACGTCCCTCGACAATCCTGATGACTCCTACCTGGCCGAGCGCCTTAGCTCGCTCATCAACGAACATCTCATTGGCAACCTTGGTAGCGATCACGTAGTGATTGGCGTGCCAACCAGTCGCACCTACTCGCGCACCTTCATGATCCCAGCCAAAGAGGCAGCACACCTTGATGGGGCCATCCAAGTGGAGGTCGATCAGTATATCCCCTTGCCGCTCGATTCACTTTACGTTGATTATGAAGTGATCGAGCACACCAAAGAGCAGCTCAACGTTGTGATGTCAGCTGTGCCTAAGCAGCTGGTCGACGCCTGTTTGCAAGCAGCCGAGGCAGTGGGACTCGTGCCCGTAGTCGTTGAGCCCAATATCAACGCTATTGCGCGCGTGCTCGACAGTGCTGATGCTGGCAACCTTCTCACGCTTGTCGTCGATATTGGCCCAGCGAGTACCGATATCGCTGTGCTAGATAAAAGCGCCGTCCGCCTCACTGGTGGAGTGGCAATTGGCGGTAATACCTTCACCATCGATATCTCGAAGCATCTCAACATCACACTCGAGAATGCCCACCAGCTCAAGGTGCTTAATGGCCTCTCGCCTGGGCCACGCCAAGCTGGCATCACCGAGGCGCTCAAACCAAGCCTCAAACGCATTAGCACCGAGATTCGTAAGGTGATCCGCTATTATAACGACCGGATTGGTGATGAACGTAAGATCGAGCAGATCGTCATCGTTGGTGGTGGTAGCAATGTACCAGGCATGGGCGACTTCTTCACCAACGACCTCGTCATGCCAGTGCGCGTCGTTAATCCATGGCAAAAGCTCGACTTTGGCAAACTCCAGCAGCCTCAAAAGCAGTTTCGGCCACGGTATATCAGTGTTGCAGGCCTGGCTAGCCTTAGTAGTGGGGAGATTTGGAAATGATTAATCTATTGCCACCAGCGTATAAAAAGCAGCTCGCTGCGAGCCGCACCAACACCTTGCTGCGCCGCTATGTTGTGCTACTCTTTGTCTTGGTCTTTGTCGTTTTGGCTGAAATCGGCGGTGTGTACTTTTTCATCGCAACCGAGCGGGGCCGCAACGAAGCCGCCGTAGAGCGCAACCACAACAAAACTGCCGAATACGCCACCGTCAAGCGTGAAGCCACTGAATTCAAGGCCAACCTCACTACTGCCAAAGCCATCCTCGACCAACAAGTATCGTACACTCGCCTCATCAAGCTCATTGCCGACCGCCTCCCACCCAACGTCATCATCGAGCAGCTCAGCATTGACCCAACCACCTTTGGCACCCCCACCACGCTGAGCATTCGTGCCAAAGGCTACAACGATGCTATTGCTCTGCGCAACCGCCTCAACGACTCCGCCATCTTCTCTAGTGTCAGCTTCCAATCCATCACTCTGCAGGAAAAAGACGCCGGTAGCTACCCCTACACCTCAACCTACAGTGTCACATTCAAGAAAGGAATCGGCCAACAATGAGCAAAAAATTCACTCTAACAGCGACAAATCTCCGCATCATCCTTGCGGTGTCGCTCGTGGTCATTACTGCAATTGGAGCTGGTGGCTTTGCTCTGGCCTACAACTGGCTTGATGGCTTTGCGGCCGATGCCAGCACTGTCGCCTCGCAAGCTGCCGCTAGTGAGTCGGAGCTGCAAGAGCTCTCCCAGACCGAAAAGATGCTCAAAACGCAGCATCATGCCGTCGAGCGCGCCTCCAAGATCGCTGCCGAAAGTAAAAGCTACCAATATCAAGATCAGATCATCAACGACCTCAATGACTTTGCCCGCAAGGCTGGCATTACTATCTCAGACATCACCTTTGCTGATGACAATGCCAAGGGCGGCTCATCGAGCAGTTCGTCAAGTAGCTCATCGAGTAGTAGCAAGACGGGCACATCCCTGCCTGCTATTGCCGGACTCAAAGCGACTACCGCCTCTGTCACCGTCAAGAATCCCGTCGAGTATCGCAAACTTCTCACCTTCATGTATCTCGTCGAGCAAAGCCTGACAAAGATGCGCATCGCCAATGTTGACCTCTCGCGCAGCACCGCTCAGGGCCAGCCACCCGATAGTATTACTAGCAACACATTAACCATCGAGGTATATCTCCGATCATGAACAGCGATCTCTCACTCGCCGCGCTTGGGCGCGCCAGTAGTAAATTTCTCCACCGCTACCATATTATTCTCTTTGTCGTTATTGCCTTCGGTGGTTTAGCCGTTATTACCTTCTTGCTTAATACCACCATCTCCAAGGCGTCAGAGGCTGCCCCGCCCCAGCCCACTAATGGTATCGACCAAGCGACCATCAAAAAAATCGAGCAACTCAAAACCGCTAGCGAATCCGACCAAAGTGCCAGCCAGCTGCCAATTAGCTCGCGTAACCCATTTGTTGAGTAACATTTTGCGCAGCCGCTAGTGGAGCTTTTTGCGGCGCAATGCTATACTACACATATGATACTGCTCGGATCTGCACTCGCCAACTACCCTGTGATGAGCTTGCAAATGGGCGGCAAAGTTGGCAGCCTCGCCCAGCCGCTTGTCGATCCAGCCACTCTAGCCATCGTTGCCTACACTGTGGACGGCTCATTTGCTAACGACACAACCATGCTGCTTCGCCTCGCTGATGTGCGTGAGATGAGTGAACTCGGCATGATCATCGACTCCGTCGACGAACTCATCACTCCCACCGACGTTATCAAGATCCAGCGCCTCTACGAGCTCAAGTTTCACCTCCTGGGCATGCCCGTTCAAGACAAGCGCGGGCGACGCCTCGGTAAGATTAGTGACTATACGATCGAGACGGGTAATTTTGTCATCCAGCAGCTCATCGTCCGGCGCTCATGGCTCCACCGCCTCAATGATGCTGAACTGGTTATCCATCGGTCACAAATTATCGAGATCAACAACGATGCTATCATCGTCCAGTCGCAGGCTGAGACCAAAAAGCCCGAGCAAAAGGCCACCCAACCAGCCATGAGTAGTGGCGAATACGTCAACCCCTTCCGCAAGCCATCGCAAGCCCGAGAGTCGATTAAGACCGACGAGCGTCGCTAACACATCAGTACTCGTCACCCACCAACGCTGCCCGGATGTCATCGTAGGCAAAGCCTTGGCGCAAAAGATACGCGATAAGCTTTTGCTCGTCTGGGTAGCGGGAGCGTTTTTTGGCAATCATCTTCGCTAGCTCGTCTTTATCGGTCCGCGCAGAGTGCGCTAATGCTTGGTTTATCACGTCCGGTGCAACACCCTTGGCACGTAGCTCTGCCTCCAGCTTGCGGCGCGACGCACCCTTACTCTGGTGGCGATTTTCCACCCACCACTGAGCAAATGCGCCATCATCGATATGACCACGCTCCTCAAGGCGCGCAAACACCCGCTGCGCCACGGCGGGCGAAGCACCAGGCTTCTCAACCAGCGTGCCAGTTTTGCGTTGTTTATACTTGCGTGGCAGTGTTTTGCGCTGGAGATAGTCGCGGATTTCACGCGCACTGTGCGGCCGCATCAGGGTGTATTCGAGCGCCCGCGCGTAGAGCTTACCAAACTCCCCCTCGCGGCGCAGCTCAGTCAGCTCGGCCTCAGTCAGCACCCGCCCCACCTTCACACCACAATCCACCACCTGCGCCACATCAAGGCTAAAATCATACGTGCCATCGATGAATACATTCACCCGATCGGTACTCCGCACCTGTGCAGTGAGCGCAGTGATGGTGTAGGTTTTTTCTGCTGGCATGTATGTATTATATACAAATTTATTTAGTCATGTCACCTAACTCTCCTCTCTGGAGACGAGCTACGCCAACCCTACTACTGAAATGCTTTGAGATAGATGTTATATGCTCCATCAATGAAGACAGCTTTATTGGTACGAAAAGCTGATTGATCGCTATTTATTTCCTCAACTCTCTCGCCATCAGAAACAAACTCTATTTTCTCTACTGGTACCATATCCCCAATCATAACAGTTGGCCGGCGTGTCTGCTCATCTCGAGCGGGGGATACATCAACAACATAAAACGTATTCTCTTGGTCATACCCTCCATTAGTAAGCAATTTATTAGCATTATCATAGGCAAGAAAAGCTCTCATACTATTAATAGGTTCGTATACTGTGTATACACCTGCTGGACTAACCTTTCTTAGCTTAAAATCAGATATATCTTTGTACCAAAAACTCTTGCACTCATCAAAGAACATACAAATGACGTCATCTCGCGTGAACGCTGGAGTCTTATCAGAGTTCTCTCGCAGTTTATCATCCCACGCTCTCACTCCAAGGCCACTAATTGGGTTATACCACGCATATACACCTTCATCAAAATAACTGGTGATGATATCGCTACTCTCTGTGACAATCACCTCGCGAACCGCATCACCCAAGCACCCCAGCATGATCCCCTTGCCAGTTCTATCAACAATCTCTGCGTTATTACTCATAGACGGCTCCTCAAAGTCCATCCGTGGGCAGACCAGCAGCAGCTTATCACCAATCGGCTGAATGTAGCAAAAATTAATAAAATGCCGGCCAAGGTCAAGGTGTATTACCTGTTTAACCGCCTCTTTCTCCCAATCAATGACAAATTCAAGAACCGAAAAGACACTGTCTACCTTGATTTCTGCAAAACAAGCCCACCCATCTCTCATTGGAATATTGCTCGAGAGCAAAACATAGAGATGATTATCATAGCCAAGCTGCATGCTACATATTTCTGTTGTCTTATGCCCGTACTCTTTGAGTATCTCGCGCAGATTCGCTACGCGCGTTATATCAATCTGCGTCGTGGGGAGCTCATCTAGCACGCTACTTTCGTCTTTCAAGTCGTCATTCTCAGTCATTTCTTCTCCTCTCTTAAACAAATTTCTACCAGCTCTGGAAATGCTCGTGTCTGCATCGCACTGAAGGTGAAGTGGCCATAGTCGACAAATCGATGGTAGCGCAGCTGGGGTAGCTCACAGCGGAGCTTTGCCGTGGAGCTTTGCAGGTGTGGGTAGTCATTAGTAGAATAGAGCACATCAATGCCGTGCATTGCTTTGCGGTCTATCTGGCGGTCGAGTGCAAAGCGAAAGAAATCTCCTGCCTCTCCCTCAATATCCAGCCACGGTGCCACCAGTACGACCCGGCCAACCCGGCAATTTCCCTCACTCAGCCAGCGAAGCAAAAAACCTCCACCACAGCTATGGCCCACTAGCAGCGTACGCTCATCCACTGGCAGATGGGCAAACTCTTGGCACCATGCCTCGTAGCGTGGCTCGTATGGGCGAGGCATCTCGGGTGTTTGCGTTAGTATCCCACGTATCAAGAATTGTTGCTGGAGCCAAGGCAGCCAATGTGAGTTGCTTGGGCTGTCACCCTGGATATTATAGTACTCGTCATAGTCTGGTCGTCCATGGAGGATGATTGCCCGAGTAAGCGGAGTGTCGTTTCTGTAGTGGTTTTCGATATCCATGCTTTATTTTTACTCCTCTGATGTAGCCTCTAGACTCGTTGCCTTGGTCTTTTTCTACCCCTATTTTATGACTCGCGCGATATTTGCCCTAGTTCTTCCATTAACAGTGCAAAATAGAGTGGCCGATGCGGCACAAGCATCGCATCTTCTGGCTGCTCGACCATCTGACGGAATGTGTCATACGGCACCCAGCGCAGTGCCACCGCTTCACCATCAACCATATCGAGCGGCTCATCGTGATATTCATAAGTATAAACAAAGTGAAACTCGCTATATGCTGATTTGCGCTTTGGTAAACTCCCAATGAACTTCACTCGAGAAGTATCAAGCGTCATACCAATTTCTTCTTGAGCCTCACGCAGTGCCGCATCGAGCGGTGTTTCACCAAGGCTCACGTGCCCTGCTGCCGAAATATCCCAATAGCCTGGCCAGTTTTTGACCTGGTCAGCTCGGCGCTGAAGCAATATGTCACATCCACCATCGCTACTACGCCGCCACAACCAAACATGTGCTGCCGCAACAATAGTATCCTTGGTCAAATCTTTGCGGGTAAGGCCTTCGCCCTGTTTTGGCACTCCATTTGGGCGATAACTCTGCCATAGATCATTATGCATCACTTACTCCTGTGTGTTGTTCTTTATATCAGTTACTACTTTTCGCATGTGCTGCGCTAGGCGAGTCAGCTCAGCCGTCAATTTACGCCGACTTACGCCTTTGCTGAGCTGACGATTTTCCACCCACCACCGCGCAAACGCTTCGTCATTAACATATGTTTTCTGCTGGAGCTTACTCAGCACTCGCGACGCCACCCGCTCTGAATAGACCACAGGATTATCAATACCCGTTTGTTTCTTACGGAGTGTTGGTTGAGTTTTTCGCCATAAGTAGTCTCTCACTTCTTTGACCGAATGTGGCCGCCGCAAACAATATTCAAGCGCCCGCATATATAGCTTGCCAAACTGGCTCTCTTCCTGCAGCTCTTCCAGCTCCCCATCACTCAATTCGCGACCAACCTTAAGATTTAAGTCAGTCACCTGAGCGATGTCCAAACTGAAGCTGTATACGCCATCAATACTGACATTCACTCGATTATTGTTGCGCGCCTGAAGAGAGATGTCAGTGATTTTCATAAAAATATTATAACGCGAAGACGGTGAGCTCGCTACTGGCAGAGGTTACTCGACTACCTCGACCACCTTGCCATGCACGCCGTTGTAGCAAGCAGCAGCACGCGGCTCGGTGATGACCGGTAGTTGCCCTGGAATAGCGCTCGTATTAACGTCGTCAAGCGTACCGGCCTCGACGCAACCAAGCGTGATGTGCGGGCGGAAGCCATCGACATCCAGCCCCGGATGAATACCATCCAGTGCCGCGAGTAATTGCTGGCGCGCCTCAACCATCCAGGCAGTTTTCTGCGTGCGCAGCTCCACCCAAACACAGTTGCCCGCTTTATCTGGCAGGAAATTAACTCCATCAAGCACCAACTTATCGAGGACGGGTAGCGCCGCAGCGGCTGCTTTGAGACGTGGCATATCCTGCTCAGTCACATTAATCAGTGTCACGTGTGGGATAAACTCACCAAAGTCAAGGTTCATTGTTTCTGACAACTCGCGAAGATACGCGTTTTGCTCATCATCAAAGACGAGGCTAACTGACGCCATATGTTTTTCGACTGGATATGCAGTATCTGCTGCGCGCATTAGTTTTCTCCTTCTTTTACGTTATCGCGAACTTTCTGGTCAATTTCCGCCAGAACCTCAGGATTTTCTTTCAGATACAATTTAGTTTTATCGCGGCCTTGACCGATGGTTTCGCCGTTATATTTGTAAAAAGCGCCAGATTTTTCGACGATACCGTGCGTAGCTGCCAGGTCAAGAATATCGCCAGTTTTAGAGATGCCTTCGTTATACATAATGTCGAACTCAGCAACGCGGAAGGGCGGCGCAATCTTGTTCTTTACCACCTTTACCTTTGTGCGGTTACCACGAATGTCATCACCCACTTTGATTTGCCCAATCCGGCGGATATCCACCCGCTGCGAGGCATAGAACTTCAGCGCATTACCACCAGTCGTTGTCTCGGGGTTGCCAAACATCACGCCAATCTTCATGCGGATCTGGTTGATGAAAATGACGGTTGCTTTGCTCTTGTTGATAATCCCCGTTAGCTTGCGCAGTGCTTGGCTCATCAAGCGAGCCTGGAGACCCATGTGTGAATCACCCATGTCGCCGTCAATTTCTGCTTGCGGCGTCAACGCTGCCACCGAGTCCACCACGATGAGATCAACGGCGTTCGACCGCACCAGCGTCTCCGTAATCTCCAACGCTTGCTCACCATTATCTGGCTGCGACACCAAAAGGTTGTCTGTATCGACACCAAGCTTCTTGGCATAGCTAGGGTCGAGCGCATGCTCGGCATCAACAAAGGCCGCCGTGCCACCCTGCTTCTGAATCTCGGCAATGGCATGCAGCGTCAGTGTCGTCTTACCGCTACTCTCTGGCCCATAAATCTCGATAATGCGCCCCTTGGGGTAGCCACCGCCTAGCGCAAGATCGAGGCTCAGCGAGCCAGACGGAATCACCGCTACATCTGCCTGATGGAATTCACCAAGCTTCATAATGGCACCATCACCAAATTGTTTTGTAATCTGATCCATCGCGAGGCCAAGCGCTTTGAGCTTGCCGTCATCTGTGGTTTGTGTCGTATTCGATTGTTTGGTCATACGTCCCCTCTCCTTCAAGAATTTATTATACCAGAATCTCTTGCCGTTGTCCGCGTGGAGATTGGTTTGTATTGATGAAGCCTCGATATCACCGATTTATTTTTATATAACCTCCAGCTCCCATTGCTCTATTGATATAGAGCGCTAAACAGCAACGGGCCTTTTGAAGACATTTTTCGTGATGGACATGCTATAATAACACCATGAAGGCACGTAAAGGATTTACCGTTATTGAGCTCATCGTCGTGATCGCTCTGCTTGCAACGGGCAGCTGGCTCTTTTTCAGTGAGAAAATCGCGACCGAAGCGACGCAGCGTGACAATCAGCGCAAAACTGCCATTAACGCGATGTACTATAGCCTGGAAGAAGTGTATTTTGAGAAAAATAACCACTACCCCAACACGATCGATAGCAAGACACTGCGCTCGGTTGACCCATCGCTCTTTACCGATCCAAATGGCCACAAGCTTGGCAGCGCCCAGTCTAGCTACCACTACAGTGGTACCGACTGCACCACCGACAACCAGTGTAAAGGCTACAAACTCACTGCTAATTTAGAGCGTGAGGCAGACTACACCAAAACCAACCGCAATAATACCTAAGTCTCTATTGGATAGATATGCAAAAACACCGAGCCTTATCTGCTCGGTGTTTTTTATCATCAACGCTGCTCACATTAGTCATTTGCCACTGGCCGGCCGTTCTTGAAGTCCTCTACTGCGTTATTAAGCGTCGCGATTTCTTGCTTGGGGTTGGCTACGAATGAGAAGCGATAGGTCGTCTCGTCACCCTCCGTACTGAGGCGAATTGAGCCATAATTAAACATTGCCTGGAGCACACCACGCTGGTTGTAGCTGGCATCTTCAATATTCATCAGGCTGACCGTTTGCTCAGTGTGTGAAAAAATACTCGTCTGGATCTCCTGGATAACACTCTCATTCGTGAGATAAAACATATTGCGCGTATAAACCCAGACCGACACATAGCCACCAAGAATAAAGGCCAAGATGAGCGCCATACACAGCAACATAAATGACCCAGAAGCAGAAGTTGGCAGGTGGAGGAGATCAAAAATATAGTCGTAATTAAACATCAGTGCCAAGACAATGCTTGTCATCAAGGTCGACATAACAATTGCTGGCAGCATACCAATCGGGTGGCGACGCACCACACTAATGATGTATTCTTGCTCACTCAGGTTGAGATTCGGGAAGGCCATGACTGATTCATCATGGCGGCGACGCACTTCTGATGACATCCGTGGCAGGTTCGCTTCTGGGCGCGGCGCATGGTAGTGGGGAGCGCCTTCTTTGCCGCTCACATCGTAGAGTGTGCTGCTCGCGCGTGGTGCTGTGGGCGGCTCGGCGTAGAGTGGGTTACCATCGACATCATAGGCGACGGGCCGTGGTGGATCATTGCGTTGCAATCGTTGTGAATTCATGGGTATATTGTAGCATATCTTGGGCCCATCACCTCATGCCTCTTACTCCATTGCGCGGCCAAGATGCTGCTGTGCTCGAGGTGTCACCCGTCGGCCTCGCGGCGTCCGCTCAATAAAGCCTATTTGCAGGAGATATGGCTCATAGAAGTCCTCGATCGTCGTTGTCTCATCACCCGTCAGAGCAGCAATTGTCGTCAGACCAACCGGGCTATCGCCATAGGTATCGAGCATCGAGCGCAACAAATTACGGTCGGCTGGGTCGAGGCCAAGCTCGTCGACTTCCAGCAGAGTCAGTGCCTGTGTTGTCGTTGTTACATCAACAATACCATCACCATTCACGTCTGCATAGTCGCGCACCCGCTTGAGCAGGCGATTTGCAATCCGTGGTGTGAGGCGTGCTCTGGTGGAGAGCAATCGCGACGCCTCTGGCTTGATGCGCGTCTCGAGGATAGTTGCTGCCCGCGTGATGATCTGTGCGATCTCATCTGGAGTGTAAAATTCCAAACGATAGATATGCCCAAATCGGTCGCGCAGTGGCGCCGCAAGGCTCCCCGTCCGTGTCGTCGCGCCAATTACCGTAAAGTGCGGTAGGTCGAGCCGCACACTGCGAGCCGCTGGCCCTTTGCCAATGACGATATCGAGCTTGAAGTCCTCCATCGCTGAGTATAAGATCTCTTCCACAGCTCGCCCCAAGCGGTGGATCTCATCGATAAACAACACATCGCCGTCATTGAGGTTAGTCAAGATCGATGCTAAGTCGCCCGCCTTCTCGATCGCCGGGCCACTGGTGACCCGCAAGCCAGCCCCCATCTCGTTGGCAATCACCGCCGCCATCGTCGTCTTGCCGAGGCCAGGTGGGCCATAGAGCAAGACATGGTCGATTGGCTCACCACGTTTCTTGGCTGCCGCAATCGCTAATTGCAAATTCTTCTTCAGCCGCTCCTGCCCCACATACTCCGCAAAGCGCTGTGGCCGCAGCGTCACCTCAATGTGCTGCTCCTCGCTATCATCTGCGTGGCTACTGGTATCAACAATTCGTTCTATCGCCATAGGTTTATTATAGCATTGGTGATGGGGATAGATTGCATAGCAACCTCATCATATGGTTTACTATACTCATGCATACTGTCACACTTGTCATCACGACCCTATCATCCATTGCAACGATCATCGCTGCAATTATTGCACTCATCAAGCCTGATATGATGAGCCGCTCGACTACCATCACTCATGGCGAGCGATTCTACGCAGCAATGTACGCTTCTCGAGCACTGCCACTGGGGTTACTTACAGTAGTTGCTCCCTTTGTGTTTAATGGTTCTGAGCTGCAGTTTGTCTTTGCTGCAGCGAGCTTGGCACAAATTGGCGATGTTGTTATTGGGCTCAAAAAGCAAGAGTGGGGTATGGTAATTGCACCAGCTGTATTGGCTGCTATATACCTTGCAGCGGCATGGCTCCTTGCTTAGGGTAAGTTCTCTTGCACCGCCAGGACAATCTTGCCAAACAGCTCCTCACTCACACGGTGCTCGCCACTCTCTAGATGTCGTGGCCACTTTGGGTCAGGAAATTCCTCCCCCGCAAAGTGTGTACCGTTAGCATAGCGCGGGTAGAGATGCCAGTGTACATGGGTCGATTGCCCAGCCTTGACGGCATTGTTCATCAAGCATTCCCAGTTGCACACGTCTGCACCAAATGCCTGGGTAATTGCGCGCTCCATGCTGCGGATCACCTCGTGGAGTTCGCGCCAATCGGTCTCATCGAGTTCGCTAAGTGATGACTTGTGCTCACGTAGCGTCACAAACCCTTTGCCAAGATATATCTGATTACGATCGAGTACTGCATTCCATCGATCGGTTTGTAAAACCACCGCTGGGTCATCAATTGTTTGTTCTGCCACAAATGGGCAGATGTCACAGTTTTTCATTTTTATTACCTCCTCTCGTTTTATTATAAGCGAGGAGATAGTTGTTGTCATTGTTCTATTTACAAACTAAGCTTAGCTGGGCCACACCATGGGTTGCTCATTTCCATAATGCGCTTAAGGTGAGATTTAAGAGTATCCAATCGTTTTTTGATTTCGTCCTCAGCAATACCAAGTGATTGAAAGTCATTCTCCAATGACTCCATATATTTTGGCAAGAAATCTGCCTCAAACTGCTGGAATTTCTCCCACGGCATTTTTGGGTGCTCCTCATCGTGAAATGCCTCAGCACCGCGCCAGAATGTCTCCCAATCAGCTGTCATATAGGCCATATCAGCGTGATGGAGTAGCTTCGCCTCGGGTGTGTCACGTTGCTGGAGTGAGGGTGTCATAATTGTACCTCTAATAGCCCGATCGAGGAGAGCAATCTCGTAATCAGTCAGGTCAATATCATTGCTCTTGATATCTTCCTTCATGAGTGCTATTGCATATTCTTCCTTCGTCGGATATGCCTGAGCCTCATCATCGTCAAAACCAGCATCATGCCAGGCCGCTGCTAAGACAAGGAGCTCTTCGTGCCATGGATTTATAGCACGCCGATAGCCATCACCGGGCAAAAGCTTCACAAGCTCACCAACTGCTTGCATCACATCTGCCATATGCCCAGGATGATGGTAAGGTAGCTCAGGATAGCGCTTACAGGCACGTTCCACCGACCCTTCAAAGGCTCTTGTATAATGCTCCTTTGACTGGCTAATCGATTCAGGTGCAGAGTTAGGAAATTTATCAAACATAGATGTCCTATTATATGGATAACTCTATCAGTTGTCAACAGAGGTGCCTATGTGCCTCAGCTGTGCTGATTATAACCGACGAACTTGCTTGCCAGTCGGCTTACCAACTCCACGCAGATGCGGTACTGTTGTAGCTGCAACAACGCCAGTCGCTATACCACCTGCAAGGCGCGTTCGCCCTGAATTACCACGTGCCGCTACAACAGCAAAAGCCGCCGTAGCGATATTAGCGGCTCGCTTGTAGCGCCCACCCTTGGTCACCTCACCAGTTTTTGCCAGGTGGTAGGCATTGGCTGCGCCAGTTGCTGCCTGCCCAAGGGCAACGGCAGCAATCCCCGCTCGCGCCTCGGGGTAGCGCTTGCCTAGCTCATACATCACACGCACCACAGCGGCTGTATCTACCACGCCGTCAGTCACACGGCGCAGTGGCGTATCGTCAAGAATTTGCCCATCAGCAACATCAGCCACCATAAAAGCTGCAAGCGCAGGCCCAATCGGCTTGCCGTCACGCGCCTGCCGTGCAATGTACTCTACGCCACTATAGCGCAGGGCCGTTAGTCCCACACTCGCCACTTCTCTTAGGCGAGATATATGCTGCACATTCGGTCTCTCCAAATTTTTCTGCTCAGGATTTTTCACACTATGTGCTCGTATCTCATATTTTTTGCAGTATTCCTAATCAATGATCAAGGTCAGCGATAATTTCATCTACCGAGTCGCACAAGCGAATTGAGGGGTGGAAATAAAAGATTGTTGCATGCTTGCGTTGACCCAATAGATAAATTCGTGGTGAGCCAGTAGTCGTATTGAGTGCAAGCGCTCCACCCAGCTCGACATACATACCCTTACCTGCTTTTTCATTATCGGTGCAGATAACGTAGACGTCACTCTCGACCACACCATTCATATCATTTGTGGCACGGCGTGCTGACTCTGCTGCTTGATCGAACTTCGTCTGCTGGCCAACCAACATTTTGCTTCCGCCTTCGTTGCGTGTCCAATCATGAGTGATCTCATGTCCAGCCGCCATCAGCGCTGCCTGCACTCGCTGCACTACAGGAATATCACCAATCTGCCCTGATACAAATATTTTTGCCATCCCATCTCCTCTCTTTATATTGTTATTGCTTCAACGCCATTGTCACTCGCTGCGCTGTGGGTAAACTCGTATCGACATGAGCAAGTGCTTTGGTGGCATCTGCCAACGTATAGCCCAGCGCAACCAACGCTTCGAGCGCTTCGTCGTTTGTATCAAGCTCTGCCTGCACAGGCGCGTCGTGAGCAGCATAGTATGTCGGCACGCCCACCTTATCTCGCAGGTCTACCACCACACGCTCAGCAGTCTTTTTGCCTACCCCACTGGCTTTTTGGATAAAGACCGCATCGGCATTGGCTAGGGCATTACGCACCTGCTCAGCCTCACCAAGACTGAGAATAGCCAGTGCCGCCTTGGGACCTACGCCTTGCACTGTGATGAGCAACTCAAACAGTTTCTTGGCTGCCCGTGACGAAAAGCCAAACAGCTCCTGAGCTTGCTCTCGGATATGGTGGTATGTATAGAGCTTGACTGCCTCACCAAGCTGCATCGCATCATAATCATGCGCTGCGACCGCTATCTCATAGCCAACCCCTTGCACATCAATGATGACACTACCCGCAAATTTCTCATCAACTTGGCCAGCAATATGAGCAATCATCCGCGCCTCCTCGAAGTACTAAAAGTTAGTCCTGAAGAAGTTGTTGTTATTGCCACCAGTATTGTTCTGACTATTCTGCCCAGAACTGTCGTCGTCGCCCGTACCACCAGTACCAGAACTATCACCACTCGTACCACCAGTATTGCCACTGTTGCCGGTATTATTGCGGCGGCGAGTATTACCGTTAATGGTCGAGCTATTATCACTGTCGTCGCTTGTACTGCCAGAGCTTCCCCTACTACTTGACGACCGGCAGCTTGCGATGTTCTTTGAGTAACGGCTACTATCAAAGTCTTTTTCGTCGATGGTAATGATGCGCTTTTGCTCGACGTCACAGACACGGATTTGTTGCTTGGTCGTAGAGCAGTCTGAACTGTTCTTTGAGTACTTCGTGCTGTCGAAGTCATCTTCGTAGATAGACTCCATCTTTTTATCACTGAGGTTACAGACCTCGATCTTGGTGCGCACAACATTACACTGCTTGGTTGGCAATGCACCAGTTAGGAAGTATTCTTTGTACGTCCCCTTGGCATTCTCAGTAGTAGCCAGGCCACCGTCGCTCGTACAGACCGAGCGCTGTACAACACCACTTGGCACAGGGAATTGAGTATTCGACTGGCCTGCTAAGAGTTTCGTCATTGTGTTGCGCCAGATTGGTCCTGCCATGTCTGAGCCACCATTTTTCATTGGTGTATTGTCATTATTACCAACCCAAACGCCAACGGCATACTCTGGGTTATAGCCAATCGTCCACGCATCTTTGTTATCATTCGTCGTCCCCGTTTTGACAGCCGCAGTGTGGCCAGGCACCGTGAGGGTTGAACCAAATACGCTCGCTCGTGCCGAGTTGTCCGATAGAATGTTTGAGATCAAGTAGGCCCCGCCTTCGCTAATTGCCCGCTTACTTGTTGCGTTGGGCCAACTAACTTTCTTGTTGTATTTGTCATTAACCTGCTCAATGAGCCCCAGCTCAAATTGCTGCCCTTGGTTTCCAAATGCTGCATAGGCATTAGTCATTTGCGTTAGCGATGCCTCACCCGAGCCAAGTGCGAGAGACAAACCATTCTTCTCACCTGTTGCTTGAGTAATCGACGAGATACCAAGATTGTTAGCCGTTTGAACCGACTTACTAATACCAAACTTTTTCATGATCTCCACGCTCGGGATATTGAGCGACCAGCTAATTGCTCGACGTGTCGTTACACTCCCGTGCCAACGTTTGTCAGCGTTGAGCGGCTGGTAGCCACCGCCAAAGTCAGTTGGCTTATCTTGGAAAATTGTCGCTGGTGTAATAACCCCCTCGGCTAGTGCCCCGGCATAGTAGATCGGCTTGAAGCTACTGCCTGGTTGGCGCGGCGTTGTGGCCATATTGACATTACCCCACTGTGGGTTGTTGTAGTCGGCACTGCCCACTAGTGCGCGCACCCGGCCTGTCTTAACGTCTATCACAACACCACTTGCATTCGTCCCACCACGGTTATTGAGGTATGGAATCTGCTTGGAGACGTTATCGATCAGCATCTGCTGAGTATCCATATTAAGTGTTGTTTTCACCTGGTAGCCTGAGCGCATTAACTTATCATACGCATTTTTATCTTCCGCACTGTATAGTTTCTGTTTGAGTTGGTTTATAACCATCTGGGCAAAGTGTGGCGCAATCGACTTAACGGTATTTGCCGTCGATGCATACGAGAGCTGCTGCGCATACGCTGCGTCTTTTTGCTCATTAGTGATAGCACCCACGTCAACCATGCGGCCGAGCACTGTCTTTTGGCGCTGCTTAGCCAATTCTGGACTACCACTGATTGGCGAGTAAGCGGTTGGGGCTGGCAGCACACCAACAAGCATAGCGCTCTCAGCCAACGTGAGGTCCTTTGGTGCTTTACCAAAGTAAATCTTGGCTGCCTCCTCGATACCAAATGAGTCTTCACCATAGTACACAGAGTTGAGATACATCTCGAGGATTTGGTCCTTCGTATAATTCTGCTCGATCGCTAGTGCCACAAACAGCTCTTGGTACTTACGCATAAAAGTCTGCTCGCTTGTGAGAACAGTATTCTTGGCGAGCTGCTGCGTAATGGTCGAGCCGCCGCCATGGCGCTGGAAGGCTGCCCGGAAGATACCGATTAGACTGAACCCAGGGTGTTTATAGAAGTCTTTGTCCTCACTAGCCAGGAGTGCATTCTTCATACTGTCAGAGATGTCAGCCAGCTTCACCATATTGCGGTGCTGGGCTCGCCCCACACTATAGAGTGGCTTGTTGTTGACATCATTGAGCACGATACCAGTGTTGTTGCGGTTCATCAGCCGCTCTTGGTCGGAGATATCACGTGCATAATATAGGTATGTCAAGATCGGCACAATCAACAAAAACAGCAAAAATGGCGTCAGGATTACCATCGCCTTCTTCTTTTTGCTCATATTCCAAAACCACAAGAAATGTTTATGCTCGCGTCTTCGACGCGGTGGTTTCGACTGGCGAACCTCTCCAAAGTTGGCATATCTGCCCATTCGGGCTGGTTGTTGTCTTCCTCGCGGTAGTTGCATAATTTAATTATACCATCGTTCTGGTGCAATGTGCTGAAAACACCAATCTTAGCGCTTTTCTCTTTCTCATGTCTGATAGAGTACAAGCGTAAGCCTTTTTACAATCTGGTTTCTGACTTTGTCAGTGTAGCTGCGTCCAGCAGCAGCTCACTAGCTCTGCCGCGTCATAAACGCTGCCATAATCGCTGCCGCGAGAGCATCTGCACAGTCGTCTGGCTTGGGCACCATCTGAAGGCCTAGTTGGAGCCGCACCATCTCCTGCACTTGCTTTTTATCTGCTTTGCCATAGCCAGTGATTGTCTGCTTGATCTGGAGTGGTGTATATTCCTCAATCTGCAGTCCTGCCCGCTGGCCAGTCAGTAGCGCTACGCCACGTGCTTCGGCTACGCTCATAGCGGTAGTTATATTGCGGGCAAAGAAGAGCTTCTCGATCGCCATCATTGTGGGCTGTGTCTCTGCAATAATACTCGTAAGACCATCGAATATCTCACCAAGGCGCTCTGGTATTGGCGTATGCGCTGGCGTTGTAATGACACCGGCCGTGACAAGTCGCGTTGCGCCACCATGAGCGTCAATGACGCCAAAGCCAAGGATGCCAGTGCCCGGATCTATACCAATGATTCGCATGGTGCTAGTATAGCTGAATCTGAGGGCTTATGCTATATACCGCTATGGTATAGCTAATGAGACTCTAACCTTTGCGCACCATCCGGCGCAGCCACTGGCCAATCTCACTACGCCACTCCCAGCCAGCATAGCCCACCGCCACGATAGCTACCCCACCAATCATCCACCAGACGATCTCTGTCTGTCCATTATTACTCCCCGGCTCAACAGCGTAGCCTGCGGCTGGTGCTTTACTATTCCTGCTCGTCGATTTGCGGCAGCGATTGGTCGATGGATTGCGCTCCCAGCCTGGCTTGCAGGGCGTCAACTGGCGACTATTTGCTGCGCCAAGCTTTTTGCAGCGGCCAGTCGCTGGGTTGCGATAGTACCCTGCTTTACATATAGCAGCTGGTGCCTTACCGCCAGCGAGCGCTCGGCAGCGCCCTGTGGCAGGGTTGCGATACTGCCCCGCCTTGCACACGGCCAATTGCTGGCCAGTGGCAGATACTGCACGGCAACGGCCCGTTGCGGGGTTACGCTCTTGGCCAGGTTTGCAGATAGTTAGCTTTTGAGTATGAGAAGTGCTACGCGCTACCTTTGCATTGCCGGCTGTTTGTTTTGACTGTTTCTCACCACTGTTGATTTTCCGACAACGATTTGTTGCTGGGTTGCGTTCTTGGCCAGCGGGGCATGGTTTGCCCGATGGCTGATGGGGTGAGGCTAGTGCATCAGTGATGATATTATCGGCTTGGTCGGGGCTTGGCGTTGTCCATTGCCATGTGCCAGTTTGCGAATTATATGCCCAAGACTTGCCCTGGTGCGCAGCCTGCCCTGCACCGCTATATGTATCAATGTGCGGCGAAAAGCTCACTAGGCCATGCTGATCCTCAAACCACAGTGTACCACTGCGCAGCACCGCAAGCTCCGCACCATTTGCCTGGGCACGAATCGTCAGCACCTGGCCTGGTGCAATAGTCCCCGCAAGAGACGAGGTATTTCGCACCGTACTATTGCTACCAGGTGTACCACTACGCAAACGGTAGGCAGCAAGGTCGATTGGCTGGTCGCCAGTATTCTTGACTTTGACATATTTTTGACAATTGCCTGGTGCTGCGTCGCAGGTGTGTGGATAAGGCAAGACCTCGAGAATTTGCAATGATGGCTCACCTGGCGTCTCGTACGGCGCAGTTACTTCGGCTTCGCCAGCTCGTGCTCGAAAATCCTTAGCAAATACCCCGGTTCGTGCCGCTGCCGTCCAGCGCGCACGCTCCCAGACGAGTGCACCTGCAAGCTCATCCACGGCTGCGCTTGCTCTGTCAACAGTCGTACCCGATCGCTCCAGCGCCACATCATACCGCGTGACTTGCTCACCATCTGGTACACTTGGGCAACCCTGGAGTTGTGCGCCATCTGCCGGGGCCACTGCTGGATGGTAGTAACGCACCGAGGACTGGGGCGGTGCATATCCCTGTAGATTGACGCGGCACGTGTAGTCGGTGTGGTTTGTGCTAACACTGACAACAAGCGCGACATCACTAAGCGGTGCAAACTGACGCGTAGTATTATGCAGCTCAACTGCACTCACCGCACGCCGATCTGTTGTGTGGAGTGCCCCAATCATCAATGCATCGTGTTCAGTATGAGCAGCAAGGTGCACTACAGGCTGTGCTGCTGGAAACTTGCTGCTAGTAGTATCATCACGCACCACTGCCCACTCAAATAAAAAATCGCCTATGGCGGCGACTGGGGTGGCAAAATAAGCAGTGGAAGAATCAGCACCAAGCGCAGAAGCTCCGGCTATTCCTGGTATCATCATGGTTACGGCAAGCCCATAGGCAATAATTCGCCGGGCATAATTCCGCATAGTTTGCATTTTGTTTTTCCTCCTCGCCACGATTATGCGCAAAGCAACCCTCTCGGTCAAGCACAAGCACATTGTTTTGTTGATCGCGCAAACTAATACGGTGGTCGGATTTTGTTCTCTACCGCACAATAGTAGCGAGAAATAAAAATCAAGATTTTATATGCAGGTCTTCAAGCTTTCAAACAGATACAACAAAAAACAGGCTATCTCGCCTGCTAATTGATCAATGGAGGGCCCAGTGAGGCTCGAACTCACGACACCCTGCTTAAAAGGCAGGTGCTCTAACCTGCTGAGCTATGGGCCCGTAGACTCTGCGAGTATAGCACTGGTCGCGGTGGACTGTCAAGCGGAGGAAGCGCTGGATTCATCATCACTCTTCCAAAATTCTACTATCTATAGCAAAAATCACCTTTCTCCTCTGTAAGAGACTCTCCCTTACCACCTCACCTGGTAAATATATAAAATCTCTTGCTGAACGCAAAAGATTCAATAATTTCACCACGAGAAAACAAATACATAAAATTCCATCTCTCTTGGTACACTCTACAGAAAACAGAGCAAGCAGCATGAAACTGACAGAAAGTCCGCGATTCAGATGCAATAAATTGACGCACCAGCAATGCAATGGTTTAATGATAACCAATGACGTGGTGGCAACGGCGAATTCACCCAACGTGGCAGCTCACACTGTGCTGCGGTGGCATCGTTGGTGGAGTGGCACTCGCCCAGTGGTGGCCGTACGCTGCGTGGTGGTGGCTTGTTGTAGCTGGCGGCGGCATTGCCTGTGCACTGCATCAAAGCCGGCAGTGGTGCCTTATTATCATATTAATTGCTGGGCTTATGGTTGGCCTGGTACGCGGTGGGAGTGACCAGCAGCAACAGCGCTCCTATGCGGCATCGTTTGGGCACGTAGCGACTATCACTGGGCAGGTGCAGGACGACCCTGATACAAATCAACGTAATCAACTCGTCGTGAGGCTCGGCGCTATTCGCCTCAATGGCCGCTCACTGCCCGGCACAGTATGGGTAAGTCTGCACGGCAACCCTGCAGTCCACCGCAGCGATTGGCTGGTTGTGCGAGGCAAGCTCAAGCCTGGCTTTGGCAACTTTGCTGCTGTCATACAGCGTGCTCATGTGGAGCGTATTATCCAGCCACAGCCTGGCGATGTTGCTCTGCAAGTGCGCGATTGGTTTGCCGAGCATATTCGCCACGCAATTCACGAGCCAGCGGCTAGCCTTGGCAGTGGCTACGTCCTTGGCCAAAAGCGCGCCCTACCACACGACATCCAAGAAGCAATGCGTACTACTGGCCTCACTCATATCGTTGTGGCGAGTGGATACAACCTCACGATCCTCGTCCGCCTCGCTCGGCGCTTGTTTGCTAAGGTGTCGCGCTATCTTGCGGTACTTACCAGTGCAAGTCTCGTCCTTGGCTTTGTCGCTATTACTGGGCTCAGCCCAAGCATGACGCGCGCTGGCCTTGTGGCTGGGCTTAGCATTTGGGCTTGGGCATATGGTCGTGCGTTTCACCCCATTACACTACTGGCAGTAGCAAGTGCCGCCACAGTACTATGGAACCCAAGCTATGTTTGGGGAGATATTGGCTGGCAGCTAAGCTTTGCGTCCTTCGCTGGAGTGATGATTCTTGCACCGCTGTTGCAGCGCTATTTCTTCGGCTCAGCAGAGCCATCGATCGGCCGCCAAGTCTTGGGCGAGACAGTCTCTGCACAGCTTGCTACGCTACCGATTAGCCTCGCAGTATTTGGGCAATTATCGCTTGTGGCGCTACCAGCCAATCTACTCATTGTGCCGTGGGTGCCGCTGGCGATGCTTCTCACGTGCATTGCTGGGGTTGGGGCGCTTGTTTGGCCAGCAGCGGCGACAGTGTTTGGCGCACCAGCACAATGGTTGCTTGATGCAATGCTGTGGGTTGTCCAGCAATGTGCCGCCTTTCCCTGGGCGCAGCTCGATTTTGCGCTGCCATGGTGGGGTGTGGCGCTGTGGTATGGCGGGCTCATTGGCCTCTGCTGGTGGCTCGGGCGAGCAACTGGCTACTCGCTGCGCGATGCCTCGCTCGTAGAATAACAACTACCCAATATGCTACAATGAGTGAAAGATAGAACAATCAAGGAGAACCTATGTCTGGACACAGTAAATGGGCCACGACCCATCGCCAAAAGGCCGTGGTTGATGCAAAGCGCGGCGCAGCCTTTACCAAGCTTGGCAATATGATTGCCATCGCAGCCCGTGGCGGCACCGATCCAACAACCAACTCAAGTCTCGCATTGGCCATCGAGAAGGCTCGGGCAGCCAATATGCCCAACGCTAACATCCAGCGAGCAATTGATCGCATCAACGATAAAAATGCTGCCGCACTCGAAGAGGCAGTCTATGAGGGCTACGGCCCAGGTGGTGTCGGCATCATTATCGAGACAGCAACCGATAACAAGAACCGCACCTACCCAGAGGTTCGCACTGCTCTCACCAAGAATGGTGGCACCATGGCAGATAGCGGCAGTGTGATGTTTCAGTTTGCGCGCAAGGGTGTGATCCGCGTAGCAGCCAGTGGTGAAGAAGCGCTCCTTACTGTGCTTGATGCTGGAGCTGAGGATGCAACAGAAGAAGATGGTGGCCTCACTATCTACACCGACAAAAAGGAGCTCGCCAAAGTTCGCGAAGCTTTGCTCGCAGCTGGCATGACTGTTGAAGATGCAGAGCTCCAGTATGTGCCTAACAACACCGTTGCCATTGAGGACGACGAAACCGCTCGCAAGCTTACCAAAATTATCGACGCACTTGAAGCACTCGATGATGTGACAAACGTTGCAACGAACGCCGCGTAATACCCACTAGAGTTATACGCGAATCACAACACTAAAATGACCCTCTATTATGAGGGTCATTTTGCTAAGCACATCAACGTATATATTCTTGTAAAACCACACTTATCAAGTGACACGCGCAAGAAGTATATCTATCACTTTCACTTTTTCTTGTGTGGTTTTGCGCCCTTTGTGCGAGCCACGAGCGTGTCAACAAGGGCACATGCAAACCCCATCGTTACAACCGCTGCATGAGACCCATCCAGCGCTGCCATAACCGTCTTGCTTGTCTCATCAACTGGTGGTACGAGACTACTCAGCGCGCCAAACAACACATACACTGCCACAACACCAAAGATCAGTGAGCCACCAATACGCCACCAGCGCTGGCTCACCACTGAGCCACAGCACACCAGTACCACAGCTGGTAACACTGTCAGCACAATCGTCACCACCGCAAGCAAAGCAGATCGGTCAATGCCTATGCCAACCCCAGCAGCATACGGCACGACATCTGCCGCCCACAGCTGTGTCATTACCATACCAACCGCCAGACCCATTACTGGTAGCCCAAAATGCCGCTTCGCTACATACACCAAACCAGCCAAAACCATAGCCGTACCAACAAGCAATCCAAGCAACATCATGCCATCATTATACCATGACACCGATTTAACATAAGCGTTATGAGAGACGCCACAATGCTTTTGAGTATTTATGCTCCAACGCGGTCCTTCTTGTGCTGCCGCTTCGCATTGCGCTCGATGTATTCGATGATAGGCTTGGCCACATTGCGCCGCGTAATTTTCTCTATCCCAAAGCCTGGGCTCGCATTGACCTCAAGCACCAACGGCCCACGACTCGAGCGCATAAAGTCAACACCCGCCACCGTCAAGCCCATCGCCTTAGCTGCCCGCAAACACATACGACGCTCGGTATCCGTCAAGCGAATCGGCGTTCCTTCGCCTCCCTTATGGAGGTTGGATCGAAAGTCGTCATCTAGGCTCTGGCGCTTCATACTCGCCACTACACGACTCCCCACCACGAAGGCGCGGATGTCTACTCCAGCTGACTCACGAATAAATTCTTGCAACAGGATGTTTGTCCCATCCTCGTTGGTGAGATACAACGCCTGGAGCACTGACTTTGCCGCCTTCTTCGTCTCCGCTAGCACCACACCATTGCCATGAGTACCACGAGCGAGCTTGATGATGACTGGCGTACCACCAAGTTCGTTAAGGAGATCGTCTATATCGGCTGAGTTACGGCTAAACACTGTCTTGGGAATAGCTACTCCACCTCGGGCTAGCAGCTGTGTCGAACGCAGTTTATCGCGCGCCCGGGTAATCGCAATCGAGCGATTAACAAAAAGCGTGCGTGGATACGCCATTTCTAACTGGCGTGCCACTGCTGTGCCGTAGCGAGTCATGTAGCTTGCAATGCGCGGAATTATTGCATCATACTGATCGATTGCTTCACTATCATACATCACCGTTGGGTTCTTCTCATCAATCGTCACATAGCATTTGCGGTATTTAATCACTCTCACACTATGTCCACGCCTCTCTGCCTCTTCCTTGAGACGAAGCGTTGAGTAGTTCACATTGCCATTACTGAGTATTGCGATTTTCACTCCATACCTCGTACTATTATTTTATCGATTTTGCTTATTATATGCTCTCTGTCTCTATTGTAGTCCATTTTGGCGTAGTTCTTTACGATTACTACTTTCGGCCTTCTTATCAATATCACCCTCTGCAACATGAACGATGAATTTATTACGCAAAATATTTCTTCCAATCAGCATTGGGTAGATCTGCCCCGATCTGTCTGCTAGTGTAACTTTTGCTTTCACTCGCCTTCCTGCCAAACTTACATTAATGACAACCTGATACCGCAGTTCCTCATAACCATTCGAACTCCGAACAGAACGCATGGAATACTCAGAAAAATGCAACTCCTCACCAGTATACACTGGGGAGCCTTCACCAAATAGTTTGCAATAGAGGCCTGTCTTATCAACCCGAATATCGCTTGCCCATATAGACGAGACTGTTGCCCCTGTATCTATCCGAGCTTTAAATTTTTCGTTAACAAGATCAGGCAAAGCAACCTTTTCAACTCGGCCAATCATAACTATCTTTTTGCCGATAGGATGCGCCGTTTTTTCAATAGCATGAAATAGTTTTCGCGCAACATTCCGAGGTTTGCCTTCTGTTGGAAATTGGTGCATTCGTATCCCTGGAGACGCCTTCACTCTTACGACATAGCTATCATTTCCATCGCCACTAATGTTATCCGTTACAATATCAATACCAGCAATACCAAGAAAACATGCTGATGCTGCTTGAATTGCTATAGTTTTGAGTTCATCAGACACATAACTCGTGACATCAACTGCTTCACCTCCCCTGCTCAGATTCAATGTATCTAAAACCTCAACAACAGAGCCTTTCTCGGGAACGTATTGCAAAAAGTTAGTACCTTTATGTCTCAACACATCTTCAATATTTATTTTTGCTACCAAACTAGCGTGTCTGTTGCCATGCTTTGAGCAATTATTATTTTTTTTACTTATCAAGGTTCGTATTGTTGACACTCCATCTCCAACAATATATGGTGGTCGACGATATGCTACTGCAATGACTTTTTTATTTAGCACCAAGAAGCGATATTCTTGCCCAAAAACCATCTGCTGAACAATCACCTCAGGTTGTCCACCACTATTCTGATATACATGGTGTATTGCACGAAGCAAACCTTCTTCATCACCAGCGTTAACAAGAACATTATTACTGTAGTTTGCTGTAGCAGATTTGACAACAAGACGCTCATAGGACTCTAACATTTTTCGAAGTGTATCGTCAATTACCACGTCTTCGGGTCTATTTATTTTTAATGGACATGTATCTGGTATTTGTATATGCGATTGGTGTAATATGTTATTCGTCCAGATCTTGTCCTCATTCACCTGAACTGCATATGAAGGGTTTAGTGCAGTATTAAGATTATAAAAGTAAAGCTCTTTGCCGTCCTTTTCACAGCGCACCACATGTGATGTTGCTAAACGACCTGGAACTGTTGTGACCTGGTACCCTTTTCGGAGTGCCTCCTTCATTAGTAATCGAGAGGTAATGCTATACCGTGACAGGTCTGCTTTTTTGATATTATTATTGCTTTCTTGCTCCATATTCATAGCGATACATTTATTTACTTCGAACTATTTTCAATTATATCAATAATATTTCTTGATTCTCTCATAAGCACACCCTCCTCATCCATAACACGAAAATTAGTAAATATAGACGCTAATCGAGACCCTGGTTCAATAGACCTCTCGCTCCTTGTATAATCCTGTACAAAAACCTGTTTTGCAGAAGAAGACCTATCGAATGACATTATATCGCCTATGATTTGCATCTTTTCATTATATAATCCCGACCGAGGGCTGTCAGCAACACCTGTCTCGCTGTCTCGTTGATGGAGAACCATCAGCGCGCAATCATTATAGTCATTACTGTATGAGCTGTCTTCAATAGTATAATCAGCATTCGTTAGTTCTAAGATATGAAGAAGATAGAAGGGGATATGCTTCTTTGCATTATAGCTCATTGTAAGAAGCGGTGTTGCACCCGTAATGCGTGCATTAACTTCGATAGTATACACTGCATCATCCGTCACCAAAGAATCAACACCAAAAATACCACGATACCCTCTGTCGTATAATTCCTGGCCTATGACGCGCGCATTTTTCGTTAGTTGACTACTCTGCCATGCGTGTTGATCATCTGCTAATATTTCAATACCACAAAACTTCTCAGTACCAGGAATGCTTGTATTTGATAAATTCGGGTCTGCAATAATCTGCCGCTGCACTGGCCCTATGAAGACCCCGTAGCGCGTTACAACGCCCTGCACCGACCAATCACGGCCATCAGCAATATAGTCTGATACGACTACTTCACCAACCAAACCATTGCTATTTTGCATCGTGTTTATTGCAGAACAAAATGACTCAAAGCTATCGACAATAAACGACCCCTTCCCTCCACCAAGTGCAGCATCTTGCAAAACAATCTTACTGCGTCCATCACAGAGATTAGAAAAATATTCCTCATCCAATAACATTTCTCGCCAAGGGTATATTTTATGTGATGGAATGTTGCAAAGACGCTCTGCAAAAATACACCGAAACCACGATTTATTCTCAAACTTCTGAGCCAACGCGTGCATATCGTTGCTAGGCAAAAAATGCAAACTGCTTTGTTTTAATCGCTCAGGAATTACAAAAGGTTTATACGTAAAAATATGATACTCGGGCAAATGAGTTATTACCATATCTTGGAATATTGAGTCTTGCAAAAGAGCCTGTGTAGTCAGTTCACCTGTATAAGGTCTCTCGCACTGATCGCGCACATAAGCGAGACTATCCATGTGCTCTACATTCTGACTGCACATATTCCAGCCAGCTAATGAAGCAATTTTGTAATTATCAAACCACTGCTCAGGTCCAATTCTTGCCCATGGTTGTATACTAACGCCTGCTATCTTTAAACTTTTATCGTATTGAACTTTCATTGCTTGTATTTAGTCTACGTACTATGTGATTCAAGTATGACTCTCTGGTGCTTCTTTGAGGTATTAATTTTACCAGCCAGCAATAAACTCAGCTGCAAATCATCACCACAAATTTTCTCTAGATACTCCCATACTTCTTTCGACCCATTGTAATAGCAGAGATCCTTAAAGAGTGGCAGATCATCAGTACCCCGGTAGATACGCATTGTTGTGTTTGCTGCCCATTGCTTGGCTTTGTCAATCTGTGCTTGTGTTGGTGTTTGATCAGGCTTGAGGCTCTCGAGAAGTTTGAGACGCCACTTCACATCATAAGCACCTTTGAAATCCTTGTTGTCAAAATAGGCAAGCCCAGCAGTAATATAGTGATCTATACCAGCTTCTTGATATTCTCCTTCAAGGGCGTGTTCCATTGCTTTCCCAAGCCCTTCTTGTGTATCATTAAAACCAGCTAAGCCCTGTGCGAGCGGCTCAAGGTTTGTTGAACCACCAGTCATTCGCGTTAAGACATGCACGCCTATTTCGTGCACAACTAGCCGTTTTACTTCATTAACAGACATAGCTTCTCGGTCTTGGGGTATTCTGATATGTCTCGTATCTGGATCAACATTGATCGATTTTGCCTCTGTTACCTCAATTTTCCAACCCGTATCTTTCTCAGCACTTCTCGTCTCGGTATTATCCCAGTCTGTCGCAGCTTGTGCACCCTGTGTATCACCTGTCTGGCTACTTTCTTCAGTCTCTTTGGATGACGCAAGGAATTCCTCAGTCAAGATATTCCGAAAGATATCTTGAAGGTGTGTCGGCTGGATTTTTATAACCGTCTCATCGTGTGATTCTATTTGAAGCTCCGATTTATGCGCTTCTACATAGCTATCAACATGTCGAAGCATATTGTCATACAATCCATGAACAACTTCGTTCATCCATCTCATAGTCTCAGTAGATGGACGAAATCGATCTTGTGCACGTGTACCATCTATTACATTTTCTGGAAGAAGATTCCGAAGCTCCTGAAAGATTATCTCGGCGCTTTGACTGCGCTTTTTATGAAAGATGTTGGCAATTTTTTCGCCGAGTAATGACTCATATGTTGTTTTATCTGGCTCACCATAGAGCGTAATATTTGTCTCCATAAAACGCTGTGCTGCTACTTCTCTTGCTATTGGATTTGCTGCTGCTTTATAGTCCCTCATCGCTACTATCAAGTTCGCCTCTTGCTTGCGAGCCTCAATCGCCTGGAGATAGACTGTCCTCTCTGGCTCTGACATAGACTCGGCCATAGATATCAGCGTTTCTGTAGTATCTTGCATGATTGTATAATCTTCGTCGGAATACTCCGCAATGACTGGATACTCTTGTTGAAAGGATGTGGTAGTATCAGCAATAAGACTATCAATTGCCGCTTCTTTGCTTTCTTGATCGGGAACAAGTGATTCAATGACTTTCGGTGATCGCTCAACAAGCTCCTGGTACTTTCCTCGGAACACTTCAGGATCTATATCGACGGAGCTATTCTGGCTACGCCGAGCTTCTTTCGCCTGCATATCATAAGATGGAAGTGGTCTATCCTTGAGAGTACAGCTCGTCATCATAGTGAGGCTATTTTAACAATAAACCACCGTATAAATCAAGACTCTTTCTCTTATATTTGCAGAGCACTGTGAGCAAAGCCACGTTTCCGTTATCGAATTTCGAAATGATCTAGCAAAGTTACACCACCCAGCAAACAGGTTAGAATCAAACTCCTCACCATAAAGAGTTTAATTCTATACCAGTACCTACCTGGAGTTACAGCCCAAATATACCCTTCCGCCCTAATGTGTCATTAAACTCGCGGAGGATTTCCTTCTGGCGGCGGTTTAGTTTGGTTGGGGTGTCGACCACTACCGTAACGATATGAGGCCCACGCTTATCGCTTCGCATATGTGGCACGCCATGGCCAGATAGTTTGAAGTCTGTACCCGATTGCGTACCAGCTGGCACCTTCATCGTAATCGTCCCGTCGACTGTCTTGACGTCGAGTTCAGCACCAAGCGCTGCATCTGCCATACCAATGTGCTCCTCACTCAGGATTACATCACCTTCGCGGCTAAACGTCTTGTGTGGATTGACCCGTACCTGTACATAAAGATCGCCCTTGCTGCCACCACCGACAGCTTCGCCACGACCACGGAGGCGAATTGTCGAGCCGTTATCGATACCAGCGGGGATCTTGACTGTAATCGTCTGCTCGCGGCGCTGCACACCACTCCCCTGGCAGACTGTACAAGCCTTCTCAGGAATCTGACCCCGGCCTTGACACGTCTCACACGTTACCGCCTGCTGAATGGGGCCAAACATTGTATTCATTGTCCGTACGCGCTGGCCAGTGCCTTTACAATCTGGACAACTCTTAAGGCTTGAGCCGGGTTCGACGGTACTACCGTGACAATGCTCGCATTCGTCATCAAGTGTTAATGCAAGAGCAACTTCTTTGCCAAAGATCGCTTCTTCAAATTCGAGCGTCACACTCGTCTCAACATCACGACCGCGTGATGGGCCTTGGCTCGCCCCACCGCCAGCAGCGCCACCAAAGAACTGGCCAAAGATATCTCCCAGGCCACCATCACCAAAGTCGAAGTGGATATTCTGCCCTTGGCCAAAGTCGCCAAAACCAGCAAACGGGTTGCCACCGCCGCCACTAGTAGCGCCACCAACGCCGGCATGGCCAAATTGGTCATAGCGCTGGCGCTTTTGCTTGTCCTTCAGGACCTCATACGCTTCATTAATTTCTTTGAACTTCTCTTCATTCCCACCCGCTTTATCTGGGTGGTACTTCACTGCCAATTTGCGGAATGCCCGCTTGATGTCATCATCGCTGGCGCTTTTGGCAACACCAAGCACCTCATAATAATCTCGCTTCGCCATATCTGTCTTAGTATAGCCAATTAGCACTCTAATTGCAAGAGTGCTAACAGGTCATTCCTTATATTTCGGTGATGATCGATATGTAGTTGTGTTTCGTAACGATAAGGTGGTCGAGTAGCTGGATACCAAGCAGCTTACCCGCCTCGGCCAAACGCTGCGTTGTCTCTCGATCAGCCTGACTTGCGATAAGCTGCCCACTAGGATGATTATGCGCCACAATAATCCCTGCTGCTCGGTCGGCAATTGCATCTGTAAAGACTTCTCGTGGGTGCACCAGGCTAGCAGTTAGTGTGCCAATGGTAATCGTGCGTTTAGCAATCAAGCGATGTGCTCCATCAAGCGTTAAACAGACAAAATGCTCTTGCCGTTTGTCGCGAATATCAGTGAGTTGCTCTGCTGCTTTGCTCGGCTCATCAATGATAGGCTGGTCACTTTTGAGCAGATAGCGCCGTGCAAGCTCAAAATTCGCGAGAATCACTGTCACCTTAGCCGCACCAAGGCCAGTTATCTTAGAGAGCTCCTCATGAGTTAGGTCACCTCCATGTGTGCGCAAGGCTTTAAGCACACAGCGCGCAATTTTACCAACGTCAGCTTGTGCATTACCACTGCCGATAATTGCCATAAGGAGCTCGAGGTCACTCAGGCGAGCTGCTCCATCTCGCGCAAGTTTCTCTCGCGGGCGGTCACTTGGTCGTCTGTCACGCATTCGCATTGGCATCATCTCCCTTCATGCTATATCTTTTATAGTATACCAGAACATTGTGCAAACACTAATTAGGTATTTTGGTTTTGTGACGCAAATGTAGCCCTCTACCCTCTCAATATTAGGTTCACTGTAGATTCAGGCTTGATTTTACAATATCTGTTTTATAACCAAACCACTGCCTTGCCATCGAGTGTGTGCACCATATGGCCAGTTTTATTATCGATAATGTGCGTTTTGGTGGAGCTATCAACAGTGCTTTTTTGCTCAATGGCGGTGTACTGATCGTTTGGTGATACAGTGATATTTGTTGTATACGCTGGTGGTGTTGTCTGATGAATCACTCGTTTGACTGGGTAAGTGAGTATTGTTTGGCGCTGCAATATGTGCTGTTGATTAACACTCGTTATCTCCATACTATAGCCACTGCGGGTGTGTAAGAATACAGCTAATGATATGACGTCGTTTCCTTGTTGGTGAGTAATGGGTGATTTTTTGCTATTTTCTAGGTTGAGTGCAAAATACCCATCCCCCGTTTTCATCATGATAATATTCTTGCCATCATATGATACATCACCAAGCACTGCTGCCTGGCCAAGCGGCTGCATAGCGTGCTTGCCAGTCGGATCGACAAGCAGTACGTCATCACCGCGAGTTCGCACCACAACTGCTGCACCACGCGATACTGGGCGCCAATCATACACTGGTAATGGCTGCGCGTTAAGGCCACGTATAGTGTGGTGGCGCTGCGCTGCAATATCATGCACAATGAGATTGGTGGTCCTTTCTTTGCTGCCTGCCTTTGCAAAGAGATACCCCACCGTTCCATTATCCATCGCTCGCAGGCGAGACACCGTACCCTTACCAGGCAACGGTAATGGCGATACCGTACCAGTCTCTATATCAACCTGATGCAATTCACTGGTTTTCGCATCATTTATTGTATGGACAACGATACGAGAGCCCACCACTGCATAGTCGATAATTCGCGTCGCTTGGTAAAGTGTCTTCTCATGCTTTGTTGCCAGATTCATCTGCACGATAGCATCCGTCGCTTGTGCGACGTAGAATTCTGTTTTTGTCTCTGTGAGATCGCGGTGCTTGAGATAATAGAGCTGTGCTGGTGGCGTATTAAAGTGATGATTGACTGCTGCGAGCTGCTGCGTATAGGCGCTGACTACCTGATCGATCGCCACGTGATACTGCGAGTTACTTCGCAAACGATGTCGGAACTGAATCGTCACAGTTGCGTTGTTTGTTGTAACAGTAAAGTCTGCGCGCGGCGAGATTCGTATTGCACGAGCTTCAACCGGCTTGACTGGCTGATTAAACTGCAATTGCACTGTCTGGTAGCCTGTATTCGGATCGTCTGCCAGCACTGCATGACGCAAGCGTGGGCCCTGTTGATAGCTCAGTACCGTGAACACACTCAGTGTAATTAATAATCCAATCGCAACAAGCAAAAATCGCCATCGCTGACGCACCCACCGCCAGTTTTTAGTATTCATAGGGCTCCTTTGGTTGGGTGGTTGACGTAACCGAACGCGGCATGATGACAATCGGCTGCTGACGATGTTGCTGTGGATGCGCGGCAAAGTCACCCGTCACCGTTACCCAACTATTGGGCTGGTAGCGCTCACGCCACCCAGGTGCATAGACTGGCACGCCAACCGCCTGTGCATCGACCGCACAACACGTCACGACAAACCGAGATACATAAAAAATCTGCGAATCCGCTGTATCTGGCGTGACGAACCCCGTCAAATTGACCGTCTTGCCTCGATAAAACCCACTGTCATGCGTTTGCGCGAGTAACCCTGCCCATTCTTTAATCGTGAGGTGCGAATAATCTCGCTGAGCAAAGATAGATGCTTGCGATAGCTTGTCTGTAGATAGCCGAGTTACCGCCCCTTTATTGATACCACGCTGCGTGGCAGTTGTTGTCGTTAGTGCCGTTGGTGGGACGAGCAGTGCCATACTTGCGACCACGCATATCATCACATAGGCAGCAACACGACGCCACCAAGCGAAGTGTGTATGCTGGTGGGCGCGTGATTGCGTAATAACACTCGCACTCGCCATCACAAGAGCCACCACTGCCATACTAGTCGTAAAGACGACATACCGCTGATGAATATAGAGCGTCAAACGACCAGTCGCAGCTAGCCACAGCGTCGCCACGGCAATGATAAAAAGGAGTAGTATACCTTGTTGCTGTGCGACTCGGGACAAGACCAGCCTAAAACGCATAATTCACCACCAATCCCAATGTTATCGATGTCAGTCCAACGAGTGCACTCACCTGAAACAGCACACTTGGCCGATATGTCGTGCGCAGCAAGCTCAGCATCTTGATATCGATCATTGGGCCAAAGGTCAAGAAACTCACAAGTGCCCCGGTCATAAAGGTCTGGCGAAATGCCAAAGCAAAGAACGCATCAACATTAGAGCAAATTGAAACAATAAACGCCAGTGCCACCATTGCAATCACCGACCATACTGGCTGACTCCCCAGTGACACTAATACCTCGCGCGACACCAGCACTTGCACAAGACCCGCTAACCCTGCGCCAACTACCAAGGCCGGCAGCATCGCCTGCACCTCACGTCGAAATATCGCAAGGCTTGCTACTCGCTTGCTCTGCTGCACATGATCTGCTTGGCACGAAGCAACAAACGTATTGGTCAATAACTCCTCCGCCGGGCGGCGCGCATAGACCCAGCCAACAAGATTAGCAATAGCGAAGCCACCAAATACTCGCGCCCAGAGAATGGTCATATCGCCAGCGAATGCTTGCTGCGTTGTGATGATTGTCACTGGGTTGAGGATTGGTGCAGCAAGCAAAAACACGAGAGATTCACTAGGTGTAAGCCCTTTTGCTAACAGGCCGCGAGCTAAGGGGACATTACCACACTCACAGACTGGTAGCGCAATACCAAGGAGCGACAAACAAGCTCGGCGCAATAATGGTTGCTGCGGCAGATAGGTAAGCAAGCGCTCGGCCGGCAGCCACACCTGTACTATAATTGCAATACAGATCCCCAGCATGACGAATGGCAGTGCCTCGATCATCACACTCAAACTCAGCGTTATCCAGTCTTGCAATCGATCAGGTAGCGACCACTGCCCTGTTTGTGCCGACATAAGGCGAAGTGCAGCCATCCCAACGAGCACCCCAGCCACTACCGCGACGCGACGCCACCGCTTCGCCAACCAACGAATCATTTTCATGCTTCTATTATACCGCGAAGGGTAAGGTAGTAATACGGCTACACGGCTTTTTCTTGCTCTCGCTGCCAGCGGCGACGAACATCGATAATAGACATCTGAGCCAACATGTCAGTAGGGATGCCCTGCATATAGGCAATGACGCGCGCTGCGTACTCAGGGTGTGGGTAGGCAGCGGCACGCTTTGGCCTGCGCCCCGCCTTAAGTCCATCAAGTACACCACGCATCCGCTTCCAAAATGAGTAATAATCGAGTTTTGCTTTGACCTGCCAATGCCGAGCATCCTCTATGACAAAGCCCTCGATCGGTACGCCGTCATACAAATAGTCAAGCCCCTGCACTTGCTCATACCACGCCGCAAACTCCTCCCACGTTTGGAACGTCGCCGCAAGCCGCTTGGTTTCCATGCCAAACATAGCCGCAAATCGCTCACGCTCAGCTTGGTCAACTGCAGCAAATTTCGCCTGGCGATGCACTATATCGAGCAAAACAATCCGGTCTTGTGCATACTCAATAATGTGCGGATCCTCTGTCGGGAGCATTACTTCACAGACCAAACATACATTATGCTCGGCAAGATACTGACGGATCGCATCGACATGCTTACCATAGCGCTGCAAAAATAAGCGGCGAAACCATCCAGCAAAATCACTCTCCGTCGTTGTTTTCGACGCAAAGACGAGGTCACCCAGTGTCGCATCGTAGCCTACCAAGCCAAGGTAGCCATTTTCCTTCACCCACGCACGCACCGGAAAGACAAATTGGTCTTTGAGTGCAGCAAATTCAGTTTCTCGTCGCTCACCAATATTGAAGAATTTGTCATAGGCGCGAATTACAATTTCGTTCGTCAGTGTATTCATGAATAGTCCACGAGCTCGCACTGTTTGCGCTGTCCATTTTTTGTCATAAAACACCTTTGGCTTAAAGTGAAATGAGCTAATATTACCCGGCAGTGACCGCTCGCTAATCAGCTTATTAGTGCGCAGGCTGTGGATGAGTGGTGCGTTTTCTGGATGGAGGAGGCCTTCAGCCGATTGGTTGCTTATCTCAACGACCGACCAGCCCTTCTCGGCAAGCTGAGCAACCCGTAGTGTGCCACCAAACTCCACTTTGCCCTCGAGATTAAAGCACCGCTGATTATACTGCGCTGGATAATTCTGAGCGTTGCGATGGCCATGCACTTGATAGACATTATCAGAGGTGTGAGCAACAAAAGCATCGTCGATAGCACCAACCTGCTCATAGCGCCCCACACCACGAATATACTGCTGGCTGGCAAGCAGCAGAGGATTCTCTGGTAGATTGCTCACCCCTGCGTGGCTTACAAATACACGCTTGTTATGCCATGTGTAATAGAGGCAGTCCTGCATGGAGTTCATCAAACGACTGACAGCACGCTTGTCTATGTTGGCACGCTCTAGCTGCGCTCGAGTTCGACCATTAAACTCTCGCGCTTTTATCGGCTGGTGAGTAAGCCACTGCCAAATATAACCATCATGGTTACCCTCAATAAACGTCACATTCGGCCTGTCGACAAAATTATCACACACATACTGCAGCACTTCTGCATTCTCTGTGCCGCGATCAAGTAGGTCTCCCGTAAAGACATAATAATCATGCTCGGTATAGGGATGCTGCTCAAAATATTCACGCAGTGGCGTATAGCATCCTTGGATATCACCAATGTGATGAATATGCTTATACTGGCTCAAATTAATCGGTTTCTGGTACGATGCGATAAGCTCTTTTACTGCCGCTGGTTGTATGACAGTGTATTGTTTTGGTATGGCACATGTGGAGAGACGAGCGTGCATTTTCTCGAGAACTACATCATCGACTATCTTATGTGGTGCACGCTGACGGTTGCGCTCTAGACAGACCGCAAGCGGTACATCCGCAAAATCTATAACGTACAGCTTATAGCGATACTTTTGTGCAAGCTGTGCATACTGCTGAAAGTACGAGCTCGTTGTATGTGTTGCATCAACCACAATGAGCTCACCACGAGCCATACGCATATCAAGCAACTCGTGAAGCTGCTGCCACACCCGTCGATCATCCTGATATGGCATAACGATGCGCCCTGCATCATTCATCACTGGGCTACTATACGCTAAACGTAGAGTATCGGGAGATAGTGTATATGGGCCAAGCCCAGCAGATTGCAAAAAGGTACTTTTGCCAGATCCAGGAATTCCACGTGTAATAAAAAGATGTCGCATATTTTCTCCTTTCTGTAGCGTTGTTTTCAAGATTTCGCTTAACTATATCTAACTCAAGTAATTTACTCTTGTTTTTATATTATATCATCATCTTCTGGAAACGGCTTCTACCTCATTAGAGTATGTAGCAATTTATCTTAGTTTATGAATGATATTTATATATAATTCATTGTAAAATACCCTATTGGGGTATTTTACAATGAACATAAAATACTATTTATTCTATTATATTGTCCCTACTGGCTGTGGTACTTCTTATACCATTTTGTTCTTATCTTGGTTCGCGCTACAATATAGCTATGTTCCATAAGGTGGAAAAAATAGATGCTCGAAATCATTCAGGTGTCGAAAATAATACAACACCTGCAAAACCTCGCAGCTTTTTTTATACATGGTTCTGCCTTATTATTGCTAGTCTATTAATATGCTCACTTTGGTATGGCCAACAATCACAAAAATCATCACACATTACACATATACCACCATCAACAACGCACACTTACACACTATCTTCTCATGGTGCTGTTCGCTCACACATCATCAAGCATCAATCGGCATCACACCAAACAATCGTTACCTATCCACAAACAGGCATTGCCAATATAGACAAAACGGTTGCCACAATCATCGATAGTGCTATTCCATCTCAACAAACACTTCCAACTACTATAGCAGCTCGAAGCAACACTATTACCTATCGCATTATTCACCAAGATAACACGACGATTTCTCTCGCTGTGTTTATCCGTACTACTATACCTCACGCTCTGCCAACCAACACGGTTCACTACTGGACATTCGATAAAATGAGCGGCCAGCCAATTACATCGTCTGCCCTCGTTGATACATCAATCGCAGGGATAAATGAGATTGTTATTGCCCTACGTAAACAGGTGCAGCAGCGCTACCCGCATGCAGAGCCAGTAAAAGTAGCGGAGGTCATTACTCCAGAATCTATCACGAACTTTTTAGTATATGACCGAAAAACAATTGGCTTTCTCTTCGATAAACGCTCACTTGGTATTGGTGTAGATGGGGTCATTAGCTTGAAGTTGCCAATCAAGCAGCTTAGCCATTTTGTCCAAAACCCAACCACCAAGAAGCTTTTTGATATTCCACCGTCAGCATTATCGTCATCTACTGACTGTGTGCGCCATCGCTGTATTGCACTCACCTTCGATGATGGGCCTGGGCCATATACTCAGACACTGCTCGAGCATCTTGATCGCTATCATGCTAAGGCAACCTTCTTTGTGGTGGGGCGAAATGTTGCACCATACAGTATCGCGCTCCAGCAAGCAGTTCAACGCAAACACCAAATAGGCAACCACACGTGGAATCATCCACTCCTTCCTAAGCGCGACGAAGCTGTCATCCGCCAAGAGATTGAGAGTACAAACAGTGCCGTTGCTGCAGCTACTGGCGTGACACCAACAATGGTCCGTCCACCATATGGTGGCATGAATGACAAGGTGCGTGCGCAGCTCCAGCAGCTTACTATGCCAGCCATTATGTGGTCAATCGATACACGTGATTGGGCCGATCACGATGCAGCAATTGTCTGCAGCCGTGCCGTTGCCAATGCCGCACCTGGTGCGATTATTCTCATGCACGATATCCACAAAACCAGCGTCGATGCTGTGCCGTGTATCCTCGATGCATTACAAAAGCAAGGGTACAGATTTGTCACGGTCAAGAACCTATTTGGCCATCCGCTCAGCGCTGGCGAGTCATATTCTCAATATAAGCAGTAGGGTCTTTATAAACCGCTCATGCTACCATTCCGCTGTGTAATCCTCTACACTAATGCTATGCAACAACCATTTCTTCCTAACAACACCTCTCTCTCTTCAAGTCCACTCGATCTGGAGCAGCGGCTTGAGGTCCTGCAGCTTCCTGAGGCGAAACTGCTGATCGGCGAACATATCAAAGCCTCACCAGAGTCACAAGGGGCAGACGAAGCAGCCAATCAGCGCGCAGAATATCAACGAACTGTCTGCTCACTCAACGTTATGAACTATCTGTATTATGGCGGCGATGAAAATTATCACAAACTGACCGCCGCCCAGAACGACGCCAATCGCCTCACGCGTGAAGAATTTGAAGAATTTCATCAGTGGGTTGCGAGCAGCTTGCCTGGCGAGCATAGCGCCAATGTAATGCGCTACATTATGCTTATTCATGATTTAGGCAAGAACCAAACACTCGCGAGTGCCGTTATGGGAGAGGATGCCGCTGATTCGGTCGATCATGACGAAGTGTTGCGCCGCTTGCTCAGGCCAGATTACGCTGCAAAGCGCACAGAGTTATTACCGACATTCAGCCAATTAAGCGAAGCAGACCAAACGATCATACGCGATGTCATCAACACAGAACTCAATCTTGGCCAGTTTATCCAAGCAGAAGCACCACCGGCAGCGCTGGCAAGCTTTGCGGAGAGTACTGAGCCAGTGCGCTCGCTCTATATTATGCACACGCTGTTTGATATTGCTGGTGCGCTGGGCCACGTTAATGCTGAGAGCTCTCTACTTCTCACTTCTCCTCTGTACAACCAAATGGCAGCAGCCTGCGACGTCTTAACCGACAGCACCCTCCCGACCGACAACGCACGCTACGCTCACTACCTTGCTCGGCGAGCACAGCGCTTTGGCCTCGATAACGATGCTATTGAGCAGCTCATCAACAGCCAAGCACACACTCACACTGTGCGCCTTGCTTGTATGCTACGATACGATACACCAGAGGAGTATCAGCAACTGACCAATGCGCTAGATACGCTACCTGGCCCTGTACAAGCTATCCTCGCTCAAGAGCTCAGCAATGATGGCATTCATCAGCGCGCGACTCTGCCTTACTACGGCCCAGCCCTGCTGAAGGGGCTTGAGAAACATCATAACCTCAGCACAGCACTCACCTACTTTGCGCATGTTTTGCAAGAGACACACATTGCTGACAAAGCAGCGCGCAAGGCAGGCGAGACAGGTGTCGTCACGGCAGACCTCAGCACTATCGCCCAAGCCGCCAACCAAGGCACGCTCGATCCACGCCACGCTGAGCTGCGCTTTCGCCACAGTGGTGAGACACTTGTGCCAGAATATCAGGACACACCTGAGCTCGCTATCGATTCACTCCCAGCGTTTGACTCTGAGAAGCTACGCGGCAAACGGATCATCTATCTTGGGATGGGTGGTGGCTCGGATGGTATTCAGGCTGCTATGCTAAGCAAGCTTCATCAGCAGCACCATGCCGTGCAGCCTGCAGCTATTGTGTCGGTGCGCAACTTCGCTGCCGATAGCAACAAACAGCTTGCTCATACTGGCCGACAGATTGGTGACGCACTCGCAGAGATTACGAAGGAAACAACTAAAGTTGGCAACTGGCGCTTCCTTGAGGATATTATTGCTAAGGACGAGACAATCGCACCAGTTTATCTGCTTAATTCAATCGAGCCGGAGCAGATTGCTCACGACCTGCAGATTCTCATCCGCGAGACGGGAGCTGATGCAGTTTGTGGCATCGACACCGGTGGTGATGTACTCTACCGTGCCAATACTACGATCGATGCCACGACATCATCACCAGATCAAGATTATGCTGTGCTTGCTGCTCTGCATATGATCAACGCCGCAGCAGAGGCAGATGGCACACCACTCGATGTCTTTACTGCTATTGTTGCACCCGGAGTGGATACACCTCCATATGCCAATGAGATACTTACTCGCAGCAGCGCCCAGCACTACCCCCTTCACCCAGACGATATCACCACGATTACTCGAACCTACGCTGCATGGCGCATGGACGGTTCTGCTAGCGAAGAAGGGCTTTATGGTAAGACACCATTGGCGTGGATTGCTGGACTGACAGGCAAGCACGGCTTGCAGCCACTCGCTCTCCCACGAGCTAACGCAACATCAGCTCATAACCCATGGCGTATCTTTATGAATATCCGCCCTTCGACCGCTCGCGTGGTAATGATGCAGGCTGAGCAGTTATACCAAGCTGTAAATCATTGATTAAATTAATCAGTAATGGAAGGAGTTCTCTTCATATGAAATTAACATTCATGACATACAACATCTACAATGGTGCCGAGACAACGATCGATGACGTTATTGCAGTTATCAACGAAGTAAAGCCAGATATCCTGACGCTTAACGAAGCAAATGGCTTCGAGAACGACACAAGAAAACGCCTTGCATACGTCTCAGAACAAACCGCTATGCCCTATACTCACCTTGCGCTCTGCGGCGATGGGTCGTGGTACCATACAGCGTTGCTATCAAAATATCCTATCCTGGATGCAACATTGCTCTACCTGTGTAGTCGATCACTCTTAGTAAGCCGCGTTCAAGTCGATAATCATGTTTTCTCCATTGGTAGCCTTCATCTCTCACCACGATGCGAAGCTGACCGGCTGCAAGAGGTGCACCGGCTTATCAACCATATTGGTGAGAATAGCACTCATACTGTTGTTATGGGTGATTGCAATTCACTCTCGTTTTATGATACATATCCGCCTGATATAGTAGATTCTTTCGATGCAAACTTGACGCGCAAATTTACTCGTGATGGCACAATTGTTCATGATGTCACTCGTTTTATGGCACAGGCGGGTCTTGTCGATACAGCAGCTGCTTTGCAACAACACGCAACCTCGACAGCTCCAACACCACTGCCGCCACACCCCGATCACCCAACCAGCCGGCTTGACTATATCTTTGTCTCGAAGGATCTGCAGCCTGCATTAACCTCATACAATGTTGTCAAAACACCACTATCAGACCAGGCGTCGGATCACTACCCAGTTGTCGTTGAGCTTGCATTATAGGTGCAAGCTCTCTCGTCCGCTGCTAGAATTTCTTTCGTCTCTCAGTATTTGAATTTTGCGGCTCAAGGGCGATATACGCTCTAATAAAATAAGACCGATTTTCATCGGTCTTTATTATGCATTGTGGCTCCGGAGACTGGGCTCGAACCAGCGACCTAATCGTTAACAGCGACCCGCTCTACCACTGAGCTACTCCGGATTACTCTGTAAGTATACCGGTTGAAGGGGTGGTTCGTCAAGAGTCACGCCGCAAAATAGGTATTTTGTGCTATGGCTGACTGCGGAATTGCTCAATCCGCTTAGTTAGCTCAGCGATATTGTTCCAACTACTACCGTCTGTCATGATGGCGAGGACGTATTTGCCGTTCGAGCCATAGACGATCGCTGCGTCGTGCAGGAGACCATTCAAGAATCCAACCTTATTTGCCACCGTGCCATTCGTGCCAGCAGGGATACCCTTGCGATATACATTGGCTTTAAGCGCAGAGAGGAACCGATCGCGGTTGGCACTGCTAAAGTTCTGCCCCGCATCAAGCATCACCATAAAGCGTGCAAGGTCATTTGCTGTGGTGTATGGCCCGCCAGACTTGGCGAAGGTCGTATCTTTGAAACCAATGTCATTTGCATCCTTTGTCACAACATCATAGCCAATGACCTTGAGGTAATTTTCTGCACATGGGTTATCGCTTTGGCTAATCATTTTGTTGAAGCAAACTTGGTTGTCCTCCCAGCGCCAGCCTGCCAACTGCTCGCGCCGAAGCACGCTATAGCCAACAAATAGTTTGTATGTACTGGCAGTGACAAATTGCTTATTGCCATTGTAGCTTGCATTGCGCTTCTTGCCATCAATCTCTAAGAATGAGACACCATACGTCCCGGGGTGGTCCTCAGCATAGTGTTTGAGAAGAGCGTTGAGCCCGTCTTCGGTCGAGCTATAATTGCGGTCATATTCTACCTTGGCTGGCACTGTCTTCGTTACTGCAGCTGGCTGTGGGCGTGTTTGATTAATAAACTCCGAGAGCTGCTGCGCAGTTGCGTCAATATCGAGCGTGCGTCCTGGTTTACCATCTGTACGCGACGTTTCAGTGAGATCGTATGTGGCAACTTTCGTGGTGCCTGGATCAATATTCACCTTTGGCGTGACATGCTTGGTAAGATAGCCGGAGGCCTGTGATGCACTAATGCTTGCTACTAATGTCTTGTCCTTTGGCTGAGTAACAACCCATTGAATAACTTCATTCGCTGGCAATGTCACTGTCTCGTCGTTTACCTTAAGGGCGACACCCTTGCCAATAACCTTCGTAATTTTTTGCTCAAGCGCCTTCGCTGCATCGGTTGTAATAGCCGGGGCGATGCCGCGCATTGGGATCTCAACGGTCGTGCCCTGTACAAGCCGGGGACTAATCGCACCAATACTATGCGATACCGCATCACGCTGACACTCACCACCGCGCCGCGCTTGATTAACTACCAGCTTGCCATGTTCGACCTTAAGGCTCGCATCGACTGGTGCACGCTTACAGACTGGCATGATCGTCTGAGTAATATATTGCTCGGTACGCGTCGTGGTTGTTAATTTTGGCGAGCTTGGCACATCTGGCTGCCACCAGAACGACGACAACGGCATAATTCGCCACAGCAAGGGATACTGTGCCTGCGCAAGCCGATCCGTGTTATCTACTGTAATAGCAAGCTGCTCAATCGTCGGTGATGCGATGGTTGTGCCATCACCCACTAGCTTTACAGAGTGCTCTTGGTAGGCTTGGTTAAGGGTTTCTGTAGCTTCTGGCATTGTCTGCCAACCAAGCGACACACCATCGATCCGCGCATTTGGTAGCAATCGATCACTCGGATACACCAGCTGGAACAGTACATTGAGCCCAAGAATAATACCAATGGTAATATATGTTTTGCGCCGTGTCCAGCGAATACGCAACACTGGCACACGCCAATCGGCAAAACGAAGTTTCTCGGCAATAGTTGCCTTGCGGCGTCGGGGGTACGGACGCTGCGCGCGCGGAGGAGTGTACATCATGTAGATATTATATCATCTATGATGATTGGTCGCTTTGCAAAATTTCTAGTGCGCGCTGCAAAACCGCAATATCATCAGCGGCATTGTCCTGCTGCTCTAATGCGCTTATTTTTGCACGAATCACCTGCTCGACTGGTGCCACCACAACATCCGCAGCATTCTGAGTGGGCGGTACCACTTGCAGGCTACGTGCTGAGTTATCCTTTTTGACCAAAAATCCACGAACAATCAGGCCGTTGACATGCGCTGCCACCGTACTGACCGACTTGTAATCAAAGGCACGCATAATCTCGCGGTAGCTTGGGCCGTAACCATTACTCTTGATAAATGTGTCTATAAATGTCAATAATTCACGTTGTTTTCGCGTTGGGCTTGTCATAATCCATCCTCCGTTATCGCTAGTGCTGCCAGCCCCCACCAGAGCATCGACACAGTGTCGTCAACAAAAACTGGTAAGAACAATCCTATCACAGTTAAGCCGATTCCGCCAGCAAAACTACCGAAAGCCAGCCAATATGACCGGCGATGCCATAATTTTACCAGTACACCAGTGGTTAATGCAACTAATAATAGTAATCCAATCCAGCCAATTTCGTGAGCAACGAACAAATAGTGGTTTTCAATGATTAGGCTCTGCCCATTGCCAAGAAGCGATGCCGAGCCAGTACTTCCTACGCCAGTGCCAAGCGGTTGCTGCAAGGCGCGCGCTAGGCCAGCTTGCAACGAAGTGATTCGGTCGCTGTCGGATGTTTGAGCAGGGCCATGCGTTGGGTCGTTATGCAAGATAACATTATCAATAAAGTGTGGATCCATAGCGTAGCCAATGCTACCAACAATCACCCCACAGCCAAGTACTGCGCCAGCACCCCACAGTACGACACGCCGAGATGCCTGCGACTGCCATGCCCTAACAATCGCAACAATGCCAACACCAACCGCCACCGCGAGCAGCGCACTTCGCGAATAGCTCTGCCACACGGAAAGTGCTGCTAGCAGCGCCATACCACCAAGCGCCCAACGCCGCATATGCGAGATACGCCGCCATTGTAATGCGCCATACGCCACGATAAGCGTCAGGACAGTACTTGCATACGCCCCAAGTGGGTTTGGCCCACGCAGCGTGCTATTAATGCGGACATAGGCGCTGTTGGAGTCGACTGTTTGGTAGGGTTCGATCGTCGTCGGCCCGTAGCCAAGCGACACCAACACATCACGCGGCAGGACAAGCTGCGCTGCTGCAAAGCCAATCACGACGACTGCACCCGCACCAAGCATACGCAGCAGCCAGCGCCGATACTGCGGATAATTACTCACAAACACATAGACCGCCGCACCAAGCGCCACAAAACGCAGGTCAATCAACAAACCTGATAGCAATGCCAAACCAGACGTTGGCACAAGCAGCGCTACCACGCCGTGCCACAACGCAAAGGCGAGTGCAAGCTGAATAATACGATCACTCAGCCAACGCTGCCACTGTCGACGTAGCGTCACGTCGATAACAACAAGAAGCAAAACAATGAGAAGTAAAACTTCCTTCCATGCCTTGACAAAGAGCGCATAATCTGGCCAATGAGTACCCACCCATACGGTCAGCGGCGCATGGATAGCCAGTCCGAAAAATATCGTACACAAAAACCAAGCCGGTATCTTTTCTCGCAATAACCGCTTCATCTCTTTCTAGTGTAGCAAACTTTCGGTAAAAAGTGTTATAGTAACAGTTGTTATGCCGTCAAAAAATACGAAATTTTATAGTCTCATTCTCATCGGCCTCGATTTTGTGGTGCTGATGGCGGTGTTTTTCATCGCATACTACGTCCGCACGCAGATCGACCACCGCGATTTGCTCCATACTGTCTATGCCAGCGACTACCTGCTTGGGTTTGTCGTTATTGCGCCAGTGTGGATTATTCTCTATGCCTCGCTTGGGCTCTATAGCGCGAGCGTCTATAGCCGGCGACTCGTCGAATGGGGGCGGCTGTTGCTCGGGACATTCATGGGTATTCTGCTCGTGATTGGCTGGGAGTATGGCACACGAATGTATATCTTTCCAGCCCGCTTGGTAGCAATGTATGTCTTTCTTGGTTCGTTTTTAGCGATTGGCACAGTGCGCGAATTGTTTCGCCTGACACGAAGTTGGCTCTTCCAGTACAACCATGGTGTGAACCGTGTGATGGTAATCGGGACATCGCTGGCAACGCGGGACATCGCTGAGTCGATCTCGACCACCTACAAGTCAGGTTTTCGTGTTGTGGCAATGGCTGGCCCCAAGCGCTTTGTGCCACCTGGACTCGATGTTGTTCATTTTGCATCACTCGACCCTGCCCTTATGCAAATCAAAGAGCTCAAGATCGACACCATTATCCAAACCAACCTCTACGAAAACGAGGAAAAGAATCAAAAAGTGCTTGGTGCCGCACAGGTCAACCATATCCAATACAACTTCATCCCTGGCGAGCCAGAATTTTATACTGGCAAAAACACCATCGATGTTTTTCTTGGCTACCCAATGATTACCGTTAGTCAAACACCACTCATTGGCTGGGGAGAAATCGCAAAGCGGATTTTCGACACGATTATTTCCGGCATACTGCTCATCGTCCTTGCCCCGCTTTTTGTACTCCTTATCATTATGCAAAAGATTTTTAACCCTGGGCCAGCATTTTATATCTCAAAGCGCCTCAGTCGCTACTCCGAGCCAATCCAGCTCATTAAGTTCCGTAGTATGGGTGCACAATATGGCAAGCAAGACGCGGCTGATGAATTCCGTGCAATGGGTCGCGACGACCTGGCTGAAGAGTATGAAAAAAACCGCAAGGTCGAACACGACCCACGCATCACTCGCTTTGGCAATTTTTTGCGGGCAACATCACTTGACGAATTGCCGCAGATCTTCAACGTCTTTCGTGGTGATCTGAGCTTGGTTGGGCCGCGGCCAATTCTACCCCAAGAAGTGAAGTTTAGCTCAGCCCGCACGGCACTCTTGCACAGCGTGAAGTCGGGAGTGACAGGCTTATGGCAGGTGTCTGGGCGCTCAAACCTGAGCTTCGATGAGCGGATTGAGCTTGAGCTATTTTATGCCCAAAACTGGAGCTTCTGGCTAGATATCAAGATTTTATTCAAGACGATCGGTGTAGTGCTACGCAAGACGGGTGCAAAATAGACGACTGTCGTTGCGAAAATTGGATAAATAGTTTAGCATTAATAAGCTTCCTGTTTGGGCTACAAGCTATGTTTATTTTTATAGGAGTCTCTGCGACACTCCATTTGCTGGAATACTTGGTTTATTAGTTTTCATTACAAACAGCCATCATTTAATATAAAAGATTAATAGTGGAAGGTGTCTATGTTTTGTGGTGTGTCTAAAAAGGAGATGAAAGCGCGTGACAAAAAATACAGGACAGACTAAGATTTTTTACATTCATGCATTTCTCAATACGAGAACCCTATAAACTTCTGTTTATTTTATCATCTGATCGCGCACTACCTTGCGCAGCTTGGTTAGAAATAGCGTCTTGTCAAAACGCTGTGCGGTGCGACGCAAGACTGTCGGATCAAAGGTTTGTTTCTCGGCCTGCTCAATTGCTTTAGCAACGCTGATGCTCGTCTGCCGGTCGAATAGCACACCCACTTCGGGTGACGTGACAATATCCGTTGTGCCTCCACGCGCTAGGCCAATCACTGGTGCACCAGCTGCTAGCGCTTCGACACTGACAATTCCAAAATCTTCCTCTGCTGGATAGATAAAGCCACGCGCTGTCGTAATGGCCTTCTCATACTCGGCATCGCTCGCATCGCCGAAGCGATCGGTACGGAACTCAACCGTTGGGCCAGCTAGATCAACAAGCCTATTGTGTGCGGGGCCATTACCAAAGACGATCAGCTTCTTGCCAAGCTTCGTCGCTGCTGTGACTGCCAGGTCGTACCGCTTATATGGCAACTGCCGGCCAATCGTCACATAATGATCACCCCGCTTGGCAGCAGGCGTAAACCGGCTTATATCTACTGGTGGATGGATGACGATGCTATTTCGATTGTAATATTTTTTAATGCGCTGTTGCGTCTCGGTAGAGTTTGCCAGGAAAACATCGACTTGCCGAGCCGCTTGAAGGTCTAGCTTGCGCTGGTGTGGCACCATGAGCGGCATGAGTGTGCGGATGAGTGGATTAAGATTACCATAGCCTGGGTCGCGCCGATACTCGTTGTAGTGGCTCCAGTAGTATCGTGGTGGTGTATGGCAGTAGTTGATGATGACTTGGCCAGGCCGCGTCTTCCTCACTTGGTGGCCATGCATGTATGAGCTGGTGAGGATGATATCAAACTCACGCAGATCAAGTCGCCGCATCGCTTTGACAGCTAGTGTTGGAAACAGCTTATAATACGTGCGCACCTTGCGCGGGATTTTTTGCAAAAACGATGGCCGGACATCAAGCTCAGCAAAGGCTGGCATTTTGTCCTCATTGTACATTGCGGTATAGATCGGCGCATCCGGAAAAGCTTCGTGCATAGCGAGCACGACATTCTCGGCACCACCCATTGTTGTCAAGAAGTCGCAGACAATGGCAATTTTGGGTTGTTTACTCATAGTATCAGTGTAGCGCAAAGGAGAGATTTTACCTATACCTTACTCCACCGTCACACTCTTGGCAAGATTGCGCGGCTGGTCGACGTCGTGCCCCCGCTCCACTGCCATATAGTAAGCAAAAAGCTGTGATATAACATTAAACAAAATTGGCGTGAGGTGCTGCAGCTTGGTCGCGACGCGCACCACCGTCTCGGCAGGGACGCGTTTATCTGTGTCGGTAATGACAATCGCATGGGCACCACGCGCATTCATCTCAATCAAATTACTCTGCGATTTTTCGTACAGCCAGTTGTCCTGCAAATAACACACTTCGAAGAAATGATCGTCAATCAGGGCAATTGGCCCATGCTTGAGCTCACCTGCTGCATAGGCTTCAGCATGAATGTAGCTTACCTCCTTAAGCTTAAGCGCGCCCTCAAGTGCAGCTGGGTAGAGTGTATCGCGACCAATATAGAGCGCATGATTATAGTGAGCATAATTATGTGCGATGTTTTTGACGCTATCAGCCTGCTTAGCCAGCGTCTTTTCGATCTCGGCTGGTAGCATCTCAAGCTCATTGATAAACTCACCTATCAGCCGTGGGTTTGTCCCCTTGGCTGCTGCGAGCATCAGGCCAAAGATTGTCATTGCGGCCACTTGCGAAGTAAAGGCCTTGGTGCTGGCCACACTGATCTCTGCCCCCACGTGTACATATACTCCACCGTCAACTTCGCGCGCAATCGTGCTCCCCACTGCATTGACGACACCAAGGCACGTCACACCACGCCGTTTGAGTTCCGTGAGGCAGGCCAATGTATCGGCCGTCTCACCACTCTGGCTCACAATCAGCGCAACGGTATGCTCGGGGATGTTATATGCTCGGTAGCGTAGCTCACTAGCAATCTCCACACTCACTGTCACATCATCAGTTAGTTGCTCAATAAAATAACTAGCCTGCATCCCCGCAAAATACGCCGTGCCACAGCCCACAATCATCACATGCTTGATCTGTCGCAATTCAACATCACTTAAGCCTATGCCGCCTAGCCGGGCATAGCGCTGCGCGGCAATCACGCGCCCAGCCAGCGTTGCTGCAAGGCTGGTCGGCTGCTCAAATATTTCTTTGAGGAGAAAGTGGTCGTACCCCTGTTTTTGAATAGCTTGCAAATCCATCTCTAGTGTCTCTACTTGCACATCGACCACTTGCGAATCAGTCGTTTGAAGCTCGAGACCAGTGCGGGTGCAGCGCCCTACTTCGCCATCGTGCAGATAGACCACTTGGTTGGTATACCCCACCAGGGCCGATGCATCACTAGCAATGTACGTTTCGCCATCACCAAGCCCAACAATAAGCGGACTACCCTTGCGGGCCACAATAATCTCATTAGGGTCATTCGCTTGAACAACTGCTAAGCCATACGTGCCTACCACCATTTTGAGCGCACCTCGCACTGCCGCTAGGAGGTCTGGTGCTTGCTTGTGCAGGTAATCGATCAGCGCTGTCAACACCTCAGTATCGGTATCGCTCTTAAATTCATACTCGTGTGCTGCAAGCATCGTCTTGAGCGCTTGATAGTTCTCGATAATGCCGTTATGTACAACGTAGATCTGCCCCACCTGATGCGGATGAGCGTTGCGTTTGCTGGGTGCCCCGTGGGTTGCCCAGCGAGTGTGACCAATACCAACCGTATCAGCCATCTTGTGGCGAGCTGTGAGCTCATTTAGCGCAGCCACCTTGCCTTTCGTTCGGAGTAACGTTGGCGCAGCATCCTTGTCGAGTGTAACAATACCGGCACTATCATATCCGCGATATTCAAGCCGCTTGAGCTCCGTCAGCAGCACACCCTGCGCTGGCCGCGTTCCGATATATCCAACTATTCCACACATAGGTTTTTCCTTCCTTCTTGTATTATGGCGCTTTGGTCTTTGCCTTCTAGTGTACTCTCATTTTTAAACAATTTTATAAGAATGTAAAAATTACAATGATTTTTCTCTGTTAGATTGTGTTGATGTTTTTACATCAATAGTACTTTACCTATAAAAGATAGAAAACGACAGAAAAAGCAAGGACGAATGCAGTGCTTATTCTCAGCAATAGTTAAGTCGATATGCTCATACTTATAGACAAAGAATAAATACGATATGTTCGACATTTTTTCGACGAAGGGGTATACTAGGTGATATGAGTAGAGAAACGATTTTAGTCACTGGTGGCGCTGGGTATATTGGTAGCCACACCATTATTGAGCTGATTGCGGCAGGATTTGACGTCGTCGTTATTGACAATCTTGCCAATGCGAGCCATGAAAGCCTGCAGCGCGTCGAAACAATTACTGGCACAACTATCCCCTTTGTCGAGGCTGATGTGCGCGACCGATCGGCACTCGATGCGATTTTTACCAAGCATGATATCAGTGCTGTGATTCACTTTGCTGGGCTCAAGGCAGTTGGTGAGTCGGTTGAGAAGCCGCTCGAATACTATGACTGCAATCTTAGCTCAACCCTCACCCTCTTAGCTGCAATGCGACAACATGGAGTGCATCGACTTGTTTTCTCAAGCTCTGCGACGGTCTATGGCACACCAGAGTCATTGCCACTCACTGAATCATCACGCACTGGCACCGGCATTACTAATCCATACGGCTGGACGAAATATATGATCGAGCAGATCATTCGTGACTATTGCACGGCATACCCCGACTTCCAAGCGACTATCTTGCGCTACTTTAATCCGATTGGTGCGCATATATCAGGTATGATTGGCGAAGATCCAAATGGCATCCCTAATAATCTCCTGCCCTATGTTGCACAAGTTGCCGTTGGAAAATTGCAAAGCGTTGGTGTATTTGGTGATGACTACGACACGCCCGACGGTACTGGTGTACGCGACTACATTCACGTTGTCGACCTCGCTAAAGGGCATGTGGCCGCTCTATCGCACATGCAGCCTGGCGAGCATACCTATAACCTTGGTACTGGCCATGGCACTTCTGTCCTGGAAATCATTAGAGCCTTTGGCAAAGCGTGCAAACATACCATTCCATACGAGATAAAACCACGCCGAGCTGGTGATATTGCAGCTTGCTATGCCGACTGCAGCAAGGCACAGCAAGAGCTTGGTTGGCAAGCAGAATTATCCATCGAACAAGCCTGTGAAGACTCCTGGCGATGGCAGTCTCACAATCCAAATGGTTATAAGAATTAAAATTTAGATAATACCCCATGAGGGTATTATGCAATGAACAAAATATTTATTATATTCAAACTGAGTATATTATTTGTTCATACAATAATTTTATTATTCAAAGCGTAGGCTTCTTGCTATATACGTTTGCATCTCTGAGTAATAAATGTATACAAACTATTGTTGCCTGCAGTTAATCTATAGAAATAATAAACAGCCCATGGATATTGGGCTGCTTTGTTACTGCAAAAATAGCAAGGTCCGGTTTAGACGCCTACTACTCTTGGCCAGTCGCTTGATTGATCCGGGTTGAGGAATCTGGTTTGCCTTCGCCAGCGTCGAAGCGCATTTCTATGTTGTACTTTTTACACACTTCTGCTTCAGGAATAGCCTTTTCGGTATCGCGATCACCACCGTTAGCAAAAATAAGTTGGTCGCCTGGATATTGGCCAGCAACCATCTCGAGAGACTTGATCTGTGTTGGGTCTTCGTCGATTGATAGAATCACTTGGTCGACATCTTTGAGGGCACGCATGAGACGCAGGCGATTGCTTTCGTTGAGGATAATTTTGCCTTTTTTCAGCAACTGCTGCTTGTCATTATTGACAATAACAATAAGTTTGTCGCCCATCGCGGCAGCCGCTTCGATCATATCGATATGACCACCGTGGAGCGGGTTAAAATAACCACTGACAATTACTACTCGCATTTATTACTATCTCCTTGTTGTTTATCGTTAGAAAGCTTCTGTTGCTATATTATACCATTACTCTTGTATATCTCGACACCATCCCCTATTTCACGCTATAATACAGCTATGACAAAACTGCTTATCACCGGTGGTGCGGGGTTCATTGGCTCGAACTTCGTGCATTATACCGTTCATCACAAGCCGGAATATGAAATCACTGTCGTCGATAAGATGACATATGCTGCGAACCCGCACAATCTTGATGGAGTGCGCGAGCAAATCACCTTCGTGCAGGGCGATATTTGCGATGCTGAGCTGATGGATCGCTTGATTGCCGAGACGGATATCGTTGTCCACTTTGCGGCGGAGAGTCATAACGATAACTCACTGCGCGACCCAAAGCCCTTCCTCGACACCAACGTGTATGGCACATACACTATCTTGCAAGCAGTGCGCAACCATGACAAGCGTCTCCACCACATTAGCACCGATGAAGTGTTTGGCGATCTAGCGCTTGACGATCCAAACCGCTTTACTGAGGAGACGCCATACAATCCATCCAGTCCTTACTCGAGCACCAAGGCGTCGAGCGATATGCTGGTGCGCGCGTGGATCCGCAGCTTTGGTGTGAAGGCGACGATTAGCAACTGCTCTAATAACTACGGCCCTCGCCAGCACATCGAGAAGTTTATCCCACGGCAAATCACTAACATCCTGAGCGACATCAAACCAAAGCTCTATGGCACAGGCGAGCAGGTACGTGACTGGATTCACGTTGATGACCACAACTCAGCAGTGCACTTGATTCTCGAGAAAGGCACGCTGGGCGACACCTACATCATTGGTGCAGATAACGATCACGTCAATAACAAAGCAGTGATTGAGATGATCTGCGACTTAATGGGCAAAGGTAAGGACTGGTACGAGCATGTCAACGATCGCCCCGGCCACGACATGCGCTATGCGATGGACTCGAGCAAGCTGCGCCGCGAGCTCGGCTGGCAACCACAATATACCGACCAAGATGGCATGGCTAACGGCCTACGCCAAACCATTGAGTGGTACACTACCAACCGCGACTGGTGGCAAGCCCAAAAAGCCGCTGTAGAAGCAACCTACGCTAAGCAAGGACAATAAGCCAATGCCTGACGCCCCCAGTAAAACTCGCGTGAGTAGCAAGATCGCCTATCAAAACCCCTGGATCACCATCCACGAAGACCAAACACGCGACCACGCAGGCAACCTGGGGGTATATGGCTATATGGAGTCGCGAAACTCGTGTATGGTCGTTGCCGTCGATGAGCATGAGCGCATCTACCTGGTGCACGGCTTCCGCTACCCCTCGCAGAGCTTTGGCTGGGAATTGCCTGGTGGCGGTGGTGACGGCGAAGATCTGCTCACTGCCTCCAAGCGTGAGCTAGAAGAAGAGACTGGTATCGTTGCCCAGTCGTGGGAAAAGCTCGGTGAATCATATGTATGCAACGGCCTAATGACAGAGAAAATGGCGGTGTGCTTGGCACGAGACCTGTCTTTTGGCGGCAACAAAGAACAATCAGATGAAGTATTTAGCGATATGCGATTCTTTACCGACGAGGAGATCGACCAGCTTATTACCCAAGGCGATATTAACGACTGCCAGACATTAGCTGGCCTCCATTATTATCATATATGGCGAAAGGAGAACGCATGAATTTCAACCCATCAAGCTACAACGACCTTACCGTGACTGAATCGCCAATTCCAGGGCTATTCGTCATTAAACTGCCCGTCCATGGTGACAACCGTGGGTGGTTCAAAGAAAATTACCAGAAGGAGAAGATGGAAGCGCTGGGACTACCTGCCTTTACCATTGTACAAAACAATATCAGCTTCAATGACAAAGCTGGTGCAACACGTGGTCTACACGCCGAGCCCTGGAATAAGTTCATTAGTACCGCGAATGGCCGCGTGTTTGGTGCGTGGTGCGACGTGCGCCAAGGCCCAACCTTTGGCCGCACATTCTCTGTGGAGATTAATCCTGGCACAGCAGTGTTCGTACCCAAGGGCGTGGCAAATGGCTACCAGACACTGGATGATAACGTGGCATATACCTACCTGGTTGATGCCCATTGGTCGCCAGAAGCACAGTATACTTTTGTTAATCTCTTCGACCCAGCGCTGGACATTGCATGGCCACTCGGCAAAGATCAGGCGATCATCTCGCACAAAGATGCTGCACACCCCCTCCTGCGCGACGTACAGCCAATGGAATTATAAGACGAAAGGAAGCTTGTATGACAGATCACACCTCTACCCTCATCATTGGTGCCAACGGGCAATTGGCCAAGGCAATGCAGCGGCAATACCCTAGCGCTCGAGCGGTTGGGCATAATGAGCTCGACCTCTGCAACGCAGCAGCTATTGCAACCTTCGACTGGTCTGGCATTAAGACAATCATCAACACTGCTGCTTATACCAATGTTGACGGCGCAGAAATAGCCGAAGGCCGCGCAGCAGCCTGGCGCATTAATGCCCAAGCGGTGGGACAGCTTGCTTGTATCTGCTCCGAGCGAAATATTACCTTGGTTCATGTGTCGAGCGATTATGTTTTTGATGGTGAGACAGCACCACACACCGAAGATGAGCTATTTAGCCCCTTAAGTGTCTATGGTGCATCCAAAGCAGCAGGCGACATTGCCGCGAGCACCACGCCACGGCACTATATTATCCGCACCAGCTGGGTGATCGGCGACGGTAAAAACTTCGTGACAACGATGCTTGGCTTGGCCGCAAAAAATATCGCACCAACAGTAGTAGCAGACCAAATCGGCCGTCTGAGCTTTACGCCAGAAATTGCACGGGCGATTGACTACTTAGTAGAGAACAAGGCACCATACGGTACCTACAATGTGACAAATAGCGGCCCATTAGCAAGCTGGGCAGACATCACGCGGCAGATCTTTGCCTTGGCAGGGCGTGATGACTTACCAGTAACAGATACAACCACCGCCGAGTATTTTGCTAATAAGCCCGGCGTCGCACCACGGCCGCTCAATAGTGACCTCAGCCTTGATAAACTCCATGCGACTGGCTTTGCCAGCCAAGACTGGCGCGAGGCACTACGCGAATATGTTACTCTAAATAACTCATTAAAGTAACCCTTGACTACTTGTCATAGCTTTAGGGTATCATCTCACGACGTGAATAATTTTGTTTGACTTCGTGCATTATCTAGACTGACTCTTTCGTACACTGTTATATATTCCCATTATCTTCGGTATTATGGTACTATTACTTTATCTGGTATGATAAGTATATAGTTAGAACAAAGGAGTTTTACGTATGAAAGGTATCATTTTGGCAGGTGGTTCGGGTTCGCGCCTGTGGCCGATTACTAAAGCAATTAGCAAACAGCTGATGCCTATTTATGACAAGCCAATGATCTATTACCCTCTCACCACGCTGATGCAAGCAGGGATTCGCGACATCCTCATCATCACTACCCCAGCTGATCAAGCAGGCTTCCAGCGCTTGCTTGGTGATGGTGCGCAGTGGGGTATCAATCTGCAATATGCCATTCAGCCCAGCCCCGATGGCTTGGCACAGGCATTTATCATTGGTGAGGAATTTATTGGTAACGACAAGGTGGCACTCGTCTTGGGTGACAACATCTTCTACGGCGCAGCGCTTGATGACTCGCTGCGCGCCTGTACCGACCCAGATGGCGGTGTGGTTTTCGCTTACAAAGTATCTGACCCAGAGCGGTATGGCGTTGTAGCCTTTGACGATAACAATCATGCGGTGTCGATCGAAGAAAAGCCCGCCCAACCTAAGTCGAACTTCGCAGTGGTAGGGCTCTATTTCTACGACAATGATGTGGTAGAAATTGCGAAGAATGTCCAGCCAAGCGACCGTGGAGAGTTAGAAATTACCTCTGTAAATGCTGAGTATCTGCGACGCGGCAAACTAAAAGTCCAGACACTAGACAACGGCGATGTATGGCTTGATACTGGGACGATTAGTAGCCTAACCGATGCTGAGGACTTTGTGCGCGTTGTACAGAATCGCACTGGCCAAGTCGTTGGCAGCCCCGAAAAGACTGCGCACATCAACGGTTGGATCACCGACGAGCAGCTTGCCGAACTTGCTGCACCGTTAAAAAAATCAGGCTACGGAAATTACCTCTCGGCGTAGTATAATAATACCAATATGAAAACGAATACCAAGACAGTGTGTGTGATCGTCCCAGCCTACAACGAAGCGACGGTCATCAAGGACGTGATTAAACAATCCAAGCGAGTCTTTGCCAAAGCCAAGGCAGCTGGCTATACGATCGACGTTGTGCTAGTAAATGATGGGTCGAAGGACGACACACTCACTCAAGCCAAAAAAGGCGGCGCCATCACGATCGATCATATCCTTAACTCTGGTGCGGGCGGCGCAACTTTAACTGGTCTATCGTATGCTCGGCAGCATGGATACGACATTGCTGCTACGATGGATGCCGATGGCCAGCACGCGCCAGAGGATGTGTTGGCAGGTATCGCGCAGATCGATGAGCGCCAAGCTGATTTACTTATCGGTAGTCGTCTCATTGACAGCACCGGCATGTCCAAGACAAAAGTGCTCGGCAATAAAGGCTTGAGTCTCATCACCAAACTCTTATTTGGTATTAATGTGACAGATTCACAGTCTGGCCTACGTATCTATTCGCGCCGCGCCATTGATAACCTCGACTGGAAGTCAACTGGTTACGAATTTTGCTCGGAGATGATCTGGCGTGCCAAGCAAGCGGGGATGACAATTGGTGAATATCCAATCAAGGCAATATACACCGACTACTCCCGTGCTAAAGGTCAAAACAACTGGAATGCCATCAATATCGTCAAACGCTTACTCAAACAACGCTTAACGGAGCTCTTCGAATGAGATACTTTGCCCTTGTCTTGCTCAATGTACCAATTATTCTCTTGGCACTCGTCAATATCATCACCCAATATAAATTACGCAAGATCACTATCACTCGTCTGCGCCACCAGGTGGTGATGTGGCTGGTGGTGATGGCAGTGCTGCTAAGCTGCTTCCCGCTGTATAATATTTCGATTGGCCACCCACCGTTTGATTCGTCGGAGTTAAGTTTGTTTGATATTGTCCAGACGACAGCGATCGTGTTACTCTTCTACATCGTCAACACGCAGCGCCAGCGGATCGATCAAAACGAACGCCGCGTGCGCGACCTCCATCAAGAATTGTCAATTAAACTCTCGGCTCATGACAAAAAATAAATCACTCGATATCGTCATCCCTTACTGGGGCGAATTCGCTCTCCTCAAAGAAGCGGTTGACTCTGTCTTGGCTCAGACGAGCGACGACTGGCACCTAACCATTCTTGATGACCACTACCCATCGACCGAAGCACGCGATTATTACACAAAACTCGCCGACCCACGCATCACCTATATCCGACACAAGAAAAACCTCGGCATTACCAATAACTTCAACTTTGCCGTCCAGCACGTAACGGCACCGCACTGTATGATTGTGGGGTGTGATGATCGGCTCTTGCCGGAGTGCGTAGCAGTGGCACTACAGACAATTGGTGAGGCAGATTTTTATCAGCCAGGAGTGCAAGTGATTAATGACAAGGGGCAGCCATATCTCCCACTGGTTGACCGCGTCAAGCGATTTTTGCAGCCTCGCAAATCAGGGCTTTACTCAGGCGAAAAGCTCGCAACGTCTCTGAGTCATGGTGATTGGCTCTACTTCCCATCGATCGTTTGGAAGACAGCGACGCTTAAGTGGTATTCCTTTGATGCAACATATACTATTTTAGAGGATCTTGTTTTGGTGTTTGACTTCATTCTTGATGGCGCAGTGCTTGCTTTTGATCAGACTGAGACATTCCAATACCGGCGCTTTGCCCAGTCGCTCTCAAGCAAAGAAAAGTCGAAGGATGGTGTGCGCTTTGCAGAAGAAAATGCAGTATATAATAGCTATGCTCAGCGTTTTGCATCGGTTGGCTGGCATAAAGCCGCTCGGGCAGCACGGCTCCATATTACATCGCGCATTCATCAGTTGTTGTCGTAGTTAATGTAATTTGAATATCCTCTCACCTCTATAAAAATAGGTTATTTTATGGTAAATTAGTGTCTCTTTGCTCTTGCATTACTGCATAGTAAAGCTTGAGAGTGACATTCATGAGCGGCAATTCGTTTACTATTCTTTTCTGTTAGCTAATCCTAGTTTCGTCACAGACGAGATCATGGATGCAAAAATTGGTTTTTATTCTTTGTAAAACACTCTGGTTAAGTGTTGTTGCAGGACTTAAAAGAGCGTGCGTCTTGAATAAGATAAAGATGTGACAAGAGTGTGAAAAAAATGAACTCCTCTATATCAAGAAATATTGCTCCTTTGTGCTGCACGAAAAACCGGTTCAGTTTCCTTGAGCCGGGTTACTTCTTATATACTCTACCTTACGTTTGCTTCAGTCGTTTCGGTTTTCTCTTTATCGACCTCGGCAAACTTACGCTCCACCGCCATGATGTATAGCTGCATAAAGATTGGGCGAGGTAAGACATCATACAGATACCACACCAGTGTTTTCTTGGCATGTGGAAGCTCGGTGTTTTTCCACGGAGTGAGTGCAAAATACTTTTGCCACAGCAGCCGGTTGGGGTGCTTGTTGCCAACTTCCCACGGTTTACCCTGAATGCCATAGAGCGAGTGAATAATCTTGGGGCTGTAGTAGTTGGTCATAATCTCGTCGTAACTATAGAAATATGGCTGCTTAAGGTTGTTAATGCGCAGCAAATCTTGCGGTCGATAGGCATAAAACGCACTGGAGAAATTATAGGCGATATCGAGCGTCTTGATCTGCCCGCGGAACATAACATTACAGAGGTCTTGATCGGCAATGACATAGTCGCTTTTCTTCGACAGGTGCTCAACGACTTGACTCGATACATCATCTTTGAGCCATTTTTTGTGATTGATAAGCATGATACCACAGTTGTAGTAGCCATCGGTAGGCTGGAGTCCAATCGTTGCTTTGTGCTGATTGGTGAGGGTGTCGTAGGCCAGTGCCATGATATTTTTCTCAAAATCAAGCTCCAGCAAGCCATCAAGGGAGCTGGTAATGATCGTGTGCGGATTAAGGTAGAGTACGCGATCGGTCTTGATATCAAGATCGGCTAGCGCCAGCATTTTAAGCCACGTCACATACACACCATGCCACGGCTTAACGCCTAGCTTCTGCAGTTTCTTGTGGTACGCGTTAGGGTTGATTAATGTCAAATAGGCATTGGGGTATTTTTCAACCAACTTTTTGAGGCGATCTTTGCTTTGTTTACTCAGCTTATACCCACAATAAAAAATATGAATCTCGTCGAGTGTCTTATTGTTCTCGAGCAACGATGCAATCGAAATCGCACTGACAACTGCGTAGTTATCGTCACTTTGATACAAGACGTTTAAGATTTTCTTTTTGACTCTGGGCATGGCCTGCCTCTCTCCTTTATTCCACCGCTGCTATGTTTTTTACGTAGTTTTCCAGTAATGGCTGGTAGCTCTCACTGATGAATCCGGTGTTGTGCAACTTCGACAAATTCATATCACTATACATTGGTCGAGGTGCAAACGGAATCTTGTCTTTACTATACTCTTGTGTTGACACTTTTACAACCCTATCGCGATCGTGCCCTGCATATTCGAAGATATCCTCGGCAAGCTCTGCCCACGACTTGATTGGTCCGGAGTTAGAAACGTGATACAAACCATACTCAGCCTTGGTGTCTATCAAATGCTTGGTGGCACGCGCAATCTCCGATGCAAAGGTTGGCCGACCATATTGATCATCCACAACCTTGGGATTAATGCGCATGTCAGCCAGGCGCTTCATCGTCCGTGGGAAGTTGTGCCCATCACCAATCACCCACGAAACACGTAGCACATAATGACGTGGTGCAAGGCTAACCAGCAGATCCCCTGCTGCCTTGACGTCGCCATAGACCGACAGTGGTGAGAGCGATTCATCCTCACCATGGTTTTTGTTCGTCCCATCAAAGACATAGTCGGATGAATAGTGAACCAATGTAATATCGTGCTCCAGCGCTACCTTGACGAGATTGCGCGGGCCAACAGCATTGACCTGCCAGGCTTTGGTGCGGCCTTCAATCGTTTCGGATCCATCGGCATTAACGAACGCTGCCGCGTTGATAATAACATCCACACCCGACCAATCATACCCAAGCACCTGCTCTTCATCAGCAATGTCGAGCTGCTGGTGACCCAGTGCCGTTGCCTTTGGATATATCTCCTGGAGCGCCCGCCCCACTTGGCCATTACAACCCAATATTACAATCCCCTTGCTCATATACCCTCCTTTGTTTCCGCTATTATAGCACAGTTAGCGTAAGCTTTTTGAAATATCTGAAATCGCATGGTCGATGTAGGATAAAAAACACGCTGTTGAGCCATTTTACTACTGTTAAGCGCTCATATAGTCTCGCTCAATCCCACCCCCTTGGGGTATCATTGCAATCAATTTGCTACGTAGTGAGCTAGGAGAATCTGAATCTCACAGCCTCTCTTAGTGCTGGATTTTCTCCCGCACTTCACCTTGATGAGCTGTGAAATCAATCGTTACGATCAATTGCTGGCTCTGACACAAGGGGGGCCGGTGTCTCGTAGACATCGACCCTTTAGTGATCTATCGGAGAGGGTGTAGAAAGACAGAGCGTGAAGATTTTGCAATTTAGGTAGAGATGATGCAGGCCTGATACTCTCTTGTAAAAAGCCATAAGATTTACTTTGCAGCGGCAAACAATACTACACAGCCATAGAGCGCAGTTGCTGGTGATAGACTGCCGCAAGTAGCGCCGCTTGGATGATACCTGCCACCATAAAACACAGCACACTACCCAGCATCGCATAGTGCTGCACCACGCCATACGACACCACTGTGAGCGCGATATTACTCAGCAAAAGTATATAAAACTGCCCCTTGAATTCGCGCAGCACAGTGAGGATATTGATATAAATCGACACCAGCGCATTAGCCACCGCTCCCACTACCATGATGAGTAGCTCGGTGTGATAATCGGTGATGCGCGCATTGAAGATGAGCGTAAGAAGCGGCGCTCCAACCAGCCACGTCGCAATCAGTGTCAGTGCACTAATCCCTAAGATGATAAGGATAATTTTGCTCACCAGCGCGTGGAATTCGAGGCGCTTCTGCCGGTGATAGAGCTCCGACAGCTGCACAATATTGGGCTGAATAATGAAGGTAATAAACAGTGAGAGTAATGTAATGGGCATGGCCATAATACCAAAATAAGCGATCTCGTGCGTGTGGAATTTGTCAAGAAAATAGCGCGGGATATTAAGCGAAAACATCGTCAAGAATGTGGTGAGAAACACTGGTGCGCAGCGCCGCATGATCATACCAACATGGCGTAGCTTAGGCACGAGATGATCGATATGGGGCTGGATAGATTCATACCGCTGTACCTGTTGCCAATCATACAACACAAGCATGAGAGCATTAACCACCACAATTGCCACCACCCCCCACAGCACACTATGCACAAGCATATCGACGAGCAAAAATGCCACAAAGCCCCCTACCGCCTTAATCGTAAGCGAATAGCCAACGACGTAGAGCTTGTGGTGAATCTGCAGCACGCCATAGAGTGCGTCGGCCACTGCCTCCAGCGCCTTGAAGAGCACAAGCGCAATGATGATACTCGACTTAACGACATCATAGTGATTTGCCGCGCAAAACAGCACCGCACCAACCATCATCACGATCGACGTCACGAGTTTGACGGCAAGGTAACTGCTACTACTAAACTCTTTGCGCACATCCGACACCTGATAAGTACGCCCACCCCACAAACCAATCGCCCAAAACACCACCGAGAGCGACAGCGCAAAGGAAAAAACCCCCGAGTCGGCAATGCCATTCAGCCGCGTAATAAGTAGCAGGAGCGCTGGCGAGATGGCGCTTTGCAAAAAGGAGCCGATAGAGTTCCAGATATAATTTTTAGATTGCATAATCTTATTTAGTATACCACTGGTTGATTATTTCTCGCGATTTAGACCATAATTTGCTCTGTTGTGATTTGTGCTCTATAATCAGGCGTGTTATGAAGAAATATTGGGCATTATTCGAATCATTTATTGCACGGCCAGAGCGGGTCTTTCTTTCGCTGTGTTTGTTGTTTGGCTTATTGTCGGCGTTTTTTGTGCCGCAGCTGTCGGTGAGTGATGAGAATATGCACTACTTGCGGGCGTATGCACTGGCAGATGGCCGCTTAGAATCCAAGCGCTGCACCTACCCAGCGGACGTTAATGGCCGGGCATCATCGGTGTATCATGGCAATATTAGTGCTGATTATTCGCGCCCTATCAACCGCTCAGATCTCAAGACAACAAGCAAATGCAACAGTGCTGTGGGCTACGCACCAATTATGCATGCGCCGCAAACGCTTGGTATTTTTATTGCTAATCTCTTCAATGGGTCGACGGGCTTGACGATTCTCTTTGGGCGGATTGCAAACTTACTGTTCTATGCGCTCAGTGTATTTTTCATTATCAAGTGGGTGCGGATTGGCAAGTGGGTCTTTGCAGTGGTGGGGCTGCTACCACTGATGGTTCATCTCGCTGCCTCGCTCTCGAGCGACGTCATGACGAACGTGGCGATATTCCTCATTACCGCCATGACTCTCAACCTCTACACCCAAGAGACGCCGATCCGCCGCAAGCAAGTTGCTAGCCTCTTAGCTATAGCGGCGCTGCTGGCATTGACCAAGGCAGTTAATGGTTTGCTGCTCTTCCCGCTTCTGTTTTTGCCAAGGCGGATCTTCGTCTCAAACAGCGAGCTTACAAAATTGCCATCACTACTCAAGAAGCTCCCCTTCAACCTGCACAAGTGGGCGCTGATCGCGGGCGCTGGCATTGTATCGCTGGCGGCACTGCTCATCTGGCAAAAGATCTATGATGGTGCGCTTCTTTCATCTGGCGCGGCAGATAATCCGCTGCATCACAACCCACTTGGCTTTATCCGCATCCTCTTTAATACCTATATCAATCCAAACATTGGCTACACCGACATCGTGGTACGTGGGAGTGTGGGTGACTTCTCAAGCTTCAAATATCACCTGCCGCTCTTTGTTTTGATTCCACTCTTTCTACTGGTCTTTCTTGCACTCATCAAGCGTGATAAGACTGAGGAGCAAGCACTAGCACCAGCCGCTGGTCGATTAGCCGTGGCCAACCTTACCACTGTTGCCGTCTTCATTGCGGCAGTTTCGTACGCTATGTACACCGCCTGGGCGCTGCTCCCGATTCGCTTTGGTGCTGGTGCATACTATGCCGATGGAGTGCAGGGGCGTTACTTTACGGCACTACTCGTGCTCCTCATCCCCTGTGGAGTGTGGCTACGCAAGTATGTTTGGTTCCATACTGCCTCGGCTAAGGTGTTTCACGCCCTTATATTCTTTGGCTGCGGGGCAATTTTGCTATACTATACCTTTGGCACCTATTGGGCCTATCACGCGCCGATACCGGTACCACCAGTGGCATAAAAAGATCTACCTCGACATATCTTCGTTTCTTAGTTTGCACTTCATCTCATGAGTGCGTATAAAGAACTGTTACTATCTTGCTTCCACACCAGAGATTTTGTTCTTGAAAATATCGACCCTGTCACACTACAGAAAATACACAATTATGCAAGGGGCTTCAAAAATTCTTTTTTCACCTTCCCCTTTCATTACGCTTATGCTATAGTGACATGGAACACTAATAGCACAAGCATTATGAAATTATTACGTACTCTATCCAAAAAACGTCTCACGCTCATCATTAGTATTGGCCTTGCACTCGTCGTCGCTGGTGGTTATGGTGCCTATATCGCAACGCGTCCTGCTCCACTGCCAACCCTGTCGGATGAGCCAACACCAGCCCAAAAACAAACACAGCACAAGACCGATGCCACCACGAAAGAATCATTTTTAGACAATAACACAGACCATAATACGACCAATACCAAAGATACTTCGCAGCAGCGCACCACCCAGGCTCAGCCCGCGCCAGTTCCAACGTCAGTGAAGCATATTGAGCTCTCTGCTGAGCAGTCAGGCGAGACGGTCGTCGTGACTACTAAGCTGAGAGAACAAGGCTTTTCCTCCGGTCAGTGTGTGCTGACGGTCACCAGTGGCGGGCAGCGCTCCGAGCAGCACGCCGCCATCATCTACCAGCCAGAATACTCCACCTGTGCTGGCTTCTCTGTGCCCGCCCGATCATTACCCAAAGGTACGTGGCATATCTCTCTCGCTGTCACGCCGCTTAATGGCAAGACACTCACGAAGACACTTGATAAGGAGATTCGCTAGATGATGGCTCAGTCATACTTCACTAGTCACTCCTTTTTGGCACGCTGGCGGTATATCCTGGCAGGTGTGTTGTGTGTGAGTTTATTTGCTGCGACTATCTTATCCCGCCCAGCCCAAGCAGTGACGGCGGCTGATTGGCGAGCAGGCAATATCGTTGATGATTTGCTCTTTACTAATAGCGAAGATATGTCAGTGGCAGATATTCAGGCGTTTCTCAACAGCCTCAACCCACAATGCGACACCTATGGCCGGCAACCCGCTACTGAACACGGCCGGCGCGATATCAGCCGAGCACAGTATGCCGCCGCTCGAGGTTGGCATGGGCCACCATATGTCTGCCTCAAGGACTATTATGAAGTGCCTAAATACACACCAGGTAATTACATCCCTGCCAATAACTTCGGTGGAGCGATCCCGGCTGGAGCGGTCAGCGCTGCGCAGATTATCTATGATGCTGCCAAGCAGAATAATCTTAATCCCAAAGTCCTGCTGGTGAAGATCGCCACCGAGTCGGCTGGCCCGCTCACTTCTGACACTTGGCCCCTCCAAAACCAATACACCTATGCCATGGGCTCACACTGCCCCGATAGCGGCCCAGGTGGCAGTGCCAATTGCGATCGCAATTATGCTGGCTTCTCGATGCAAGTTGCCTCAGGAGCACAGCTCATCCGCTGGTATCTGGATAGCATGCAGCAACCGTGGTGGTCGTACAAAAAGCCGTTTGCGACCAATCGCATCCTGTGGAATGTGGTGCAGCGAGGCTGCGGCGCTGGCGATGTGTATATCGAGAGCAAGGCCACAGCGGCACTCTACACCTACACACCCTACCAACCCAATCAAGCAGCCCTGGCCAATATGTATGGCTTAGGCGATCATTGCAGCGCCTATGGCAACCGCAACTTTTGGCGCGTGTGGAATGACTGGTTTGGCTCGACCCAGCATAGTCGGCCACTGATTAGCTTCCGATCACACAGCAGCTACATCGGCTGGACGGGGGTAATTCATAACCGTGGCATTACGGGTATCACCGGCCAAAGCAAGGCAATGCAAGCTCTCACGATCGATGGTGAGGTAAGTTATACTTCATACAGCAACGAGCGCGGTTGGCAACCCACTGTGCAGGGTAGTATGCAATCGGGCACAACAGGGCTTGGCCGGCCAATCACTGCCGTCAAGATCCAGCCAACTGGTACTCTCGCCCAGGCGTACGACATCTACTATCGCGCCCACGTGAGCTACATTGGCTGGATGGGTTGGGCTAAGAATGGTGAAGTAGCTGGTGTAACTGGCGGAGCTAACAACGCTATCGAAGCGGTCGAAATAAAGCTGGTACGCAAAGGAACACCCGCGCCTGAATCATCCGGGGTAGCGTATAAAAATATCGCGGCACATGGCGATCCATCACCCCTCAAGCTCTCACTCAGCTCACACGTGGGCATGGTGGGCTGGCAGCCAGAAGTGCGCGATGAGATGATGAGCGGCACCACTGGCCAAAGCCGCCGCATCGAAGCCATCAAAGCATCGCTCCACAACACAACGGGCCTGCCAGGCAACATCCAATATTCATCACACGTTAGCTACGTCGGCTGGCAAGATTGGAAGCAAGCGGGCGACGTATCCGGCACCACAGGGCAGTTCCGCTCCATTGAGGCAGTCCGCTTCTTACTCACTGGCAAACTTGCCACTGCATACGACATCTGGTACCGAGGTTACTCGCAATACGTCGGCTGGATGGGTTGGGCCAAGAATGGCCAACCAGCTGGTTCAACTGGTGCCTACCGACAGCTCGAAGCACTAGAGGTGCGCCTTGTGCCGAAGCATACACTCAGCTTGCCCGGCGGTGCCTTTTATAACCCAACCAATACTGCTGTGCCCGATCTCTACCAACTGAGCTACGCTGCCCACGTAGGCTACATCGGCTGGATGCCCGATGTATCGCACCCTATCATGGCTGGCACTACTGGAAAATCACGCTACCTCGAGGCAATCCGCCTTGGCAAAGCCGTATCGCTGCGCGATGGTTCACCCATTACCGTCCAGTGCGAAGCAAAAACTGCTGGCCAGTGGCTCCCATCAGTCACTCTCTCATCATCACAGCCTTGTGGCACGACTGGTCAGAGCAAAGCGCTCGAAGCCCTCAAGCTTAGCCTCAGTCCCGCCGACGCCGCTCGCTACGATATTTATTACAACACTCACCTCTCCTGGGTAGGTTGGCAGGGCTGGAAAAAGAACGGCGAGGTTGCCGGCGACCGACCCGGTTCGCATATCGAAGCAGTGATGATGAAGCTGGTGGAGAAGAGTAACTAGTAACTACTAGATGTACAAAACAATCCTCCCACATCTGTGAGAGGATTGTTTGTATATATCACAGCAAGGCAACAGCTTTACTCGTAAATCGCCGCCACTTTCTCCTCAATATTCTTCCATTGATAGTCGTTGGCTGTTTGGCGGCCACCAGCGATGAGTTTGTCACGCAGTGCTTTGTCTGCTACCAGGCGCTCCACCGCCGCGACACCAGCCGCTATATCACCCTGTTGGTAGAGGAGGCAGTTCTCACCATCCTTGAGGTATTCCACATTGCCACCATTGGGCACTACCACTGAGAGGCCACCAGTTGCCATCATCTCAAGTGGTGGGTAGGAGAAGCTCTCGAGGATGCTTGTTTTGATGAGAATGTCACAGCTAGCGTATACTTCGCCGACCTTCTCAGGCGCAATGCGATTGTAGAATGTATCGACGCGGTACCAGTCCTTAGGCTCTTTGCGGTACGATAAGTATGAAATTTCATACTTCGCAGGGTCAAGTTGGTTGATAATACGGAAGGCTTCGTCGGTATTCTTGTACTCACTCTTGCTATCGCCCTCAACGAGGATTTTTATCTTGCGACCACTGTCAAAGTCGCGCTCACGGTATGGATAGTACTCGATATCGATGCCGTTCGAGACATACTTCGCATCCTTGCCAAACATATCTTTAAGCCACTTCTGGCACCAGAGCGACATTGTTACGTAGCGCACACCCGACTGGTCACAGTATGATGCGTTCGCCGCGAAGCGTGGGCCACCCGTGCCGGGGATATAAAAATCAGTCTCGAAGTTCTGAACAAAGTAGAGCCGATTGCGTACATTGGGGTGCTTTTTGATAATCTCTACCGTCGACCACAGCGTCGCCACTTGTGTGTCAAAGAAGGCCTCTATCTTCGTCTTATGCGCTGTAATAACATTAAAACCTGGCAATTCAGAGCGGTATTGGTAGGTCTTTTTGGCCTGCTTAAGGGCATGCTTACTCACTGAATCGATCAGCGTTACATCCCAGCCCGCCTTGCGCAGAATATCGGCATGTTTGACGGCAACGATCACCCCACCCGAGATATCCGTCGAAGGCAAGACAAAGCCAATATTGCGCGCCAAGCGCTCCCGTATAAACGATGCAAGCGTGTAGCCAGTGTAGACCGTCGAATAATCATTGGTGGCAATCTTGTGTGCATTTTCACCCAGCTGGGTGCGCAGTGCTTTGTTGGTAATAAGGCGATCGAGCGCTGTGTACCAATCGTTATCCGCGCCAACCAAGAGGCCCGTCTCGCCGTCCTTGACCTGCTCGGCAAAGGCCCCTACCCGGCTCGCCACCGTTGGCACCTTGACGAGACCGGCCTCGAGCCATTTGTTCTCAGACTTCGCCCGGTTAAAGATCGTATCGACCAGTGGTGCAAGAATAATATCGCAGTCCACCATCACCTTAGGTAGTTCACGCCAATCGACAAAGCCCGAGGTCATCACCCGCTCTTTATACGGCTCAAGTGCGGCCGGCACATCGAGAATCCCGGCTATCTTGAGGTGGAGCTGTGGATATGCATCGAACAGCCGAATCAAGTCTGGGATGACTAGCTCGAAGTCCTCGTTGTGCGTAATACTCCCACTAAAGTACCCGATGATAATTCTGTCTACATCCTTGGCAATCTTCCCTTCAGCCAAATCTTCCAGCGCAATATTAGACGTCTTGATCATCTCATCAGAGGCAGCATTACGGTTAATCAGGACATCACCAGTGGTGTACTTTTGCAGTTCATCACGCAGTTGCGTTGTAGTCGTCACAACGTGGTCGCAGAGCTTAAGCGTTTCACGCATACGGTTCACCCCATCGTCGTAGAGCTGCTTATCGGCCTGGTTCATCTGCTGGACGTATTTGATACCGTCGGTGTACGTTTGATCGATGACAAGATCGTCGATATCGAAGAAGCAGGTCTTGTTGAAGAACTTTGCTTGCTTGATAAACTCCCGTACTGTCTCCGTCACTGGGCAGCGGAAGAATACGAAGCCACGATAGTACTTGAGGTCATCCAGCGAGAGTCGATCATAAAACACACTCTCCACCGTTAACCCCTGCGACATCAACTGCTCCATTTGGTGTGCCACGCGGTAGCGCTCGGGATGCGGCAAGGTGCAACCGTTGATAAAGAGGATATCCTTGTAATACTTCTGTTTGCGCTCGGGGAATTTGCGATAGTAGGCATACTTCGTAGCACGCTTACCAAAGCCAATCATTCCATCGTCTTTGATAATCTTCATGCTTTTCTTGGCGGCTTTGTGTACTTTACCGATCATACGTCCTCCTCTGGCGTTACGTGCGGGTTATATAGTGTGTTGTATCCTTTACCACAGAGTGCAGCAGTTATCTGAGCACTGGTAAGCGGTGTATCTGGCGCAAGAGCGGCAAGTTTGGTACGCGCCACTACCACTGTTGGTGCGTCGATAGTACCAAGATTATAGCGGGCTGTCAAGTAGATATGTTTGGTAAATGAGCGCCGACTGAGCTGCTGAAGCAGACCTACCACCGATGGCTGCAAAATCGACGACAAATTTGCAATCACCTGCTGCTCATCGGCAATCCGTGGCGCCACCGCACCAATCATTGGGCGAGCGGCATCGGCAGCGAGGTGCTGCAGCGTGGCAGCAGGCAGTGCATTATACTGCGTCAGGCATATCATCTCGGCAGTGGTTGTCTCAAGCAACCGACCAACAGTGGTCGACTCATCAAACGACGCGGTGTCAGTGCTATATGCTTGGCCTAAGCTATAGCTCATCTGCCACTGAGCGCCATACTGCGGGTCACGCTCTACCTGAGTCTGCACCTGACGAGCGGCGCTATCCGCCTCGAGAGCGCGGCGCTGCGCATCGATGACGTAAGGCTTAGCATCAAGGTCTTTCGCTGTAGAGGCTTGGTGAACACGCCAATAATAGAGGACCTGCGGTACATGGGCAATCTGCTCGGGCTGCAAAGCCCGTGTTAGGCGCAAGAACAGCTCCCAATCTTGCGTGCCATTATATGCTCCATCTTCACCGCCGACCTCTGTGAGTAACTGGCGCGACATGACGGCAAAGTGTGTAATGTAATTCACTGCGCGCAAAAAATCTTCGTTCCAGTCGGGCTTAAAGAACGGCTGATACGGCCGGCCATGTTCATCCATCTTCGTCTCATCGGTGTAGACAAACTGCGCGCCAGTACGGTCGATTGCGGCCGCGACCCACAGAAGTGCATCAGGGTGGAGCGTATCATCATGGTCAAGCAGCGCAATGTATTCACCCGTAGCCTGTGCGATGCCATAGTTGGTTGCACCAGCAATGTGACGGTTCTTATCCAAAAAGAATGGCTTGAGCTGCGGTGTATCCTCGGCTAGGTCGCGAATCGCCTGACGGGTAGTCTCGTTAGTCGAGGCATCATCAACGAGGATGAGTTCCCAGTGCGGGTACGACTGCGCCGCCACCGACTGTACCATCTCTCGCAGGAACGGAATTGGCGTATTATACGTCGGTACAATGATGGAGATACGCGGCTGCTGAGCAAGCAAACTAAGCGCTGGTGGCTGCTCAGTGTGCTGACGTTGCCATGCATCGTAGATGCGACGCTGGCGAGCATCAAGATAGACTCGATACGGCGCTAGGAGGTAACGTACCGCGCGGTGGAGATGGCGATTGGCTTTGATAAGGTGCGTCAAACGATGTAATATATACGACATTTCTCCCTATTTCCAGGTATGCTTGAGCTTGGTAACACCACCCCACCGGCCATGATCATAATCGCGCTGGACGGAGAAGTGCGGCCCCTCCTCAGTAAAGGCGATCGTCTTGGTGTCGTCCGCCCCCATCAAGCCAGCCTTGATGAAATAACTCCCCTCGTTGAGGTTGAGCTGCACAGTGTAGACCGCGCGATTCTTGTCAGCAATCTTCACTTTTTCTTGGTAGGTGTTGGGGCCATAAACATACTCACCATTCTCGCGGAAGATTGCTACACCAACGTGCTTGACCCCTGTTTGCTGCCACTCTAACTCCACCGTCATAGTTTCGTTATACTCATACACTGTCTGTTCGTTGCCATCACTGCCGCGCAGTGTAATGTCGAAGTCATCTGATATTTGCTCGTCTAGCCCTTCTGACTCGTTGTAGCTCTTAATGTTGCTCCGACTATAGGCGGCGGCGATGCGGTATGGCTTGCCGATCATCTTCACCTTCCCATCCTCGATAAACACTGCCTTGTTGCAAAAGCGCTCTACCGCCGACATATCGTGCGTGACGAGGATAACAGTGCGTTTCTCGCGCTTAAGCTTATCGAAATAGGCGTAGCATTTCTTTTGGAAGGCTTCATCCCCTACCGCCAAGACTTCATCTAGTAGTAAGATATCGGCATGGGCACGGATAGCGATAGAGAAAGCCAGGCGCACCTGCATCCCACTGGAATAATTCTTGAGCCGCTCCTCCATAAAGTCGCCCAGCTCGGCAAAGTCGACGATTTTATCATACATTGCCTCCATCTCGTCATGACTAAAGCCCAGCAACGCACCATTGAGAAAGACATTCTCGCGGCCAGTTAGTTCTGGGTTAAAGCCAACGCCCAGCTCAATAAACGGCACCAGCGAGCCACCCACCTCGACACTTCCGCTATTGGGGGTGTAGATACCAGCAATTGTCTTGAGTAGCGTACTCTTACCTGAACCATTGCGCCCAACAATACCAAAGAAGTCTCCCTCGTTAATGGTAAAATCGATATCTTTAAGCGGAGTAAAAACCCGATATCCTTTGCGCCCCTTGAGGAGGTTAATGAGCTTTTGCTTGATGCCCGAGCTCGCCTCCAGTGGGATCTTGAAGGACTTGGTGAGGTTATTGATAACAACGATTGGTTGCGCCATCTAGATACTCTCCGCAAAATACTGTTGGTTGCGCCGGAAATAAAACACCGCCAACAGAATGATAATGATAATCGAAATAAATGGAATGAGTACCATAGGGTATGCCACGAGGTCGTAGAGCTGGATAGTCTGGGGTGTTACGAGCACCTGGCGCACGTCTTGGATGATCTGGGCGGCTGGGTTGAGCATGAGGTATGGCGCAGCAGCCGGCATACGCTCCATTACCATCTGCAGAGGATAAATAACCGGTGTGGCATAGAAGGCCGCCTGCATGAAGATCTCCCACAGATAGCCAATATCGCGGTATTTCACATTGATCGTCGCAAGGAAAAACGCCACCGCCAAGGAGAGTACATAAAGCTCGAGGATCAGCGGCACCACAAGCAGTGCCTCCCACGACCAATGCACACCATTAAACAAACAAAAGCCAAGAATCACCACCATATTAATGGCGAGGTTGATAAAGGCCGAGATGGTACCAGAGATAACAATGATATATTTGGGGAAATTGATCTTGCGGATCAGGTCGCCCCGCGAGACGATCGACTGTAGCCCCTGCACCGTTGCCTCGCTAAAGAAGTTCCACAGCACAATCCCCACTAAAAGATACACCGGATAGTGCTCGATGTTGCGACCAAGGCCGAGGAATTTGTCGAACACGACAAACAAAATAATAAACAAAAATATCGGTTTGAGGATTGACCACAAATAGCCCAGCACCGATCCCTGGTAGCGTAGCTTGAAGTCCGTTACGACTAACTCGCGCAGCAAGATGCGGTTTTTTCGTTGCAAAAGATTTGTTACTTTCATAGTTTCTCTGGCCATTATATAATATGACCGTGGTAAAAAACAATCTTGCAATCATAGTTCTTAACTGGAACGGCGCCGATGATGCCCTAGAATGCATCGATTCGTTGGCGCAGCAGACGCTGATGCCGACCATCATCGTGGTCGATAACGACTCACATGATGACTCGGTGGCACGCTTCCGCTCATATCAAGCTAAACACCCTGCGCTCAGTCTCGTCATCATTGAGAACCAGCGCAACCTCGGCTTCGCCGGTGGTATTAACACAGGCCTGCGCTATGCTAAAGAGCAGCAATTTCGCTTTGTTGGCGTGCTTAACCCCGACGCAGTAGCTAACACACACTGGTGCCAAGCCTTGGTGGACGAGCTGCGGGCGCATCCAGACTGTGGTATTGCTACTGGGCTGCTGGCTCGCCGCGATGGGACAACCATCGATAGCTCGGGCGACTTCTACACCACCTGGGGGTTGCCTGGCCCGCGCCACCGTGATGAGCCAATTAGCCACGCGCCAACAGAGGCCGGAGCAGTGTTTGGTGCAACGGGTGGTGGAGCAGTGTATCGCACGGCACTGTTCGATACTGTTGACCTTTTTGATGAAGCATTCTTCATGTACTACGAAGATGTCGACCTCAGTTTTCGCACGCAGCTAGCGGGCTGGACGGTGCGCTTCACGCCGTATGCCGTTGCGTATCACAAGGTCGGTGCCAGCAGTAGCAAAGTTCCAGGGCTCGCGGTATACAATACCTTTAAGAACTTGCCACTTATTTTTATCAAGAATGTGCCGGGGCGGCTGTTTTGGTCGATTGGTGCGCGCTTTTGCCTCACCTACTGGCTGATATTCTTGAGTGCACTGCGCCATGGCAATGGTTGGCCAGCACTGCGTGGTATGCTCGCTTCTGTTATTCACCAGCCAGCGGCCTATCGCCAGCGGTTTGCTATCCAGCGGCAGCGAAGCGTATCGGTCGATTATATCCGTAGTATTATCCACAACGGTCCACTACCTAACCAGACAGGCCTACTCAAGTTCCGGAAGTTTTTTACCGGCAAATAACTCAGTTTAGTTGTTCTACCGCAAAACGAACCAGGCGAAATCTCAAAATACTTGCTGATTACTCCTCTCTTCTTCAGTAATACTCTATTTTCTAGTTAACAAGAGAATAAGACTAGCGCCAAAGAGGTGAATTGTAAAAACCGGCTTTCGTATGATAACTGTACAAGAGAAAATATATGGAGGCCAGCAACCCAGCAAGCGGAAAAGCACTATATAGGATCTGGCCGGAACATTTTCGGTGCAGTTATCATACGAAAGAAGTACACCATATTCTATTCGTATGCAATTAACCTGCTCCACCTTACCCCTGTTATGTACGCAATCATTTTGCATATTCGCCATCTATGCGTACAATAATACCTATGCGTCTTCTTGAATACCAAGCCAAGCAGTGCTTGGCTGAGGCTGGTGTGGCGGTGCCGCAGAGTACTGTTGTAGAATCTGCAACGATGGCACCCACTGCCCCTATCGTCCTCAAATCACAAGTCCCGATCGGTAGCCGCGGCAAGGCAGGTGGTGTGGTGATTGTCCGCGAGCAATCCGCTGTTACGCCAACCATTCAGCGTCTCTTTGCTCTCGATATCGGTGGCTACACCCCCACGAAGCTTCTTGCCGAGGAAGTTCTCTCTATCGCCCACGAGTGTTACATTTCGCTCACCATCAATCGCGAGCAATCATCCATCGAGCTACTCGCCCACACCAGCGGCGGCGTCGATGTGGAGGAGCATGAGAGCGCAGCGTTCTTTCGCCAGGCTATTACGCCACAAACAGTTCCTACTGTAGCCGAAGCACTGGCGGAGTATCTGTCGTTACCAGAGCAAGCCTTTGCGCTTGAGGATGTGGTGGCGAATTGTTTGCGTTGCTTTATTGACAACGATTGTCTATTACTCGAGATTAACCCACTCGTTGTGACGACAGATGGCCAGCTCATCGCTGGTGATGCCAAGATGACGATTGACGATGCGGCGCTGTTTCGCCACCCGCAGTGGCACGAAGCAGCCCTAGAAGATCATAATTTCGTCACGCTCGACCATAATGGGACGGTTGCGACGATTGCCAACGGCGCAGGTCTGGCAATGGCAACTGTCGATGCGGTGACTGCCCGCGGCGTGCAGCCAGCTAATTTTCTTGACATTGGTGGCACAGCAACTCCAGAGAAAATCCTGGCTAGTTTTAAGCAGATTGCCCGCTTCCCTGCCGTGGCGCTTATCATTATTAATATCTTTGGTGGTATTGTGCGCTGCGACGACGTAGCGGCGGCCATCATTAGTGCCAAGCAGCAGCTACCTGACCTCCCGCCACTCGCTGTCCGCCTAACAGGTAACCGCGAGGCCAAGGCTAAAGCGCTCCTTGCCCGCGAGCACATTCCACTCTACGATAATCTCTCTCACATCCTGGAGGAGGCTGTATGATGACCCCTGATATCTTTCGTGGTAAGCGTGTTATTGTCCAGGGTATAACGGGCAAACATGGCTCATTTCATACCGAGCGTATGTTGGCACGTGGTACACATATCGTTGGCGGCACGTCACCCAATCAATCGGTTACAGAGGTACACGGCGTGCCTGTCTTCCGGACAATTCGCGAAATTCAAGCGCAGCAGCCTGTCGATATTTCCGTCATTTTTGTACCAGCAGCTCATGCCAAGGCAGCGATTATGGAGGCAATTGACGCAGAGGTGCCACTCATTATTTGTATCACCGAGGGTGTGCCTGTCCACGATATGTTGCATATAAAACAACGCCTGGCAACCAGTTCTTCGATTTTGATCGGCCCCAACTGCCCTGGCGTTCTCATCCCCGGCGTGCATAACCTTGGCATCATCCCTGCCACGCTCGCCACGCCAGGCCATACTGCCATCGTCAGCCGCAGTGGTACGCTCACCTACGAAGCAATGAGCCTCCTCACTCAGGCAGGTATTGGCCAGCGTTATGTGATTGGGATTGGCGGCGATATGATTGGCGGCAGCAGCTTTATTGATTGCTTGCAGTTGTTTGAACAGGATGTGACAGTAGAGCAGATTGTGCTGATCGGTGAAATTGGTGGCACGAGCGAGATTGCCGCGGCGGATTATATTAAGCGTCATATAAGCAAACCAGTCTATGCTTACATTGCGGGCCACAGTGCACCATCTGGAGTACAGATGGGCCATGCTGGGGCGATCCTTGGCACAAATGAGCTGGAGTCAGCCCAGGCCAAGACGGCACGGCTCGAGGCCAGTGGCGCAGTGGTGGCATCGTCCATCCAGTCGCTCATCGCGCTCATACCAACCAATAAGTGATACAATAAGGCTACGATGAAAATAATCACCATTCTTATCCCTGCCTACAACGAAGCAGCTGTTTTGCCACAGCTGTTTGCCCGGCTCGAGGCGCTGCAGCGCAGTATCGATCGCCGGCGCTACCAGTTCGAATTCTTATTTATTAATGATGGCAGCCAGGATCACACGCTCGAGCTCATCCAGATCGAGCAGCAACACAACTCTGCCATTGCCTACCTCAATCTCTCGCGCAACTTTGGTAAAGAAGCTGCTATGCTCGCTGGCTTCGACCACGCCGCGGGTGATGCCGTCGTGGTAATTGATGCCGACCTGCAAGACCCACCAGAGCTCATCCCGCAGATGATCGAGCTGTGGGAACAGGGGTATGATGATGTATATGCGCGGCGCCGAAGCCGCTCCGGCGAGACCTGGCTCAAGAAAAAAACTGCCGCGTGGTACTACCGCCTCCTCCAGAGTACGACACATATTCCTGTTCAGATCGACACGGGTGACTTCCGCTTACTGAGCAAGCGCTGCGTCACTGCCATCACCCAGCTGCGCGAATCTCAGCGCAATACCAAAGCGATCTTTAGCTGGGTGGGGTATAAAAAGAAGGAGATCCTCTACGACCGCGACCCACGGGCTGCTGGTAGCATCAAGCAAAGTCCGCGCACGCTCATTAACCTGGCTATTGACGGCATCACGAGCTTTACGACCGCACCACTGCGCATCTCGGCCGTGCTGGGTTTCCTTATCGCCTTCTTGGCTTCTATCTATATCCTCTATCTGCTCATTCGACCACTGTTCGGTGTGCCAACTGGTGCAGGCTATTCGTCGCTCATGGCAGTCATTCTCTTTCTTGGTGGAGTGCAGCTGCTGAGTTTGGGGGTTATTGGCGAATACATCGCCCGGATTTTTAGTGAGACGAAGCAGCGCCCACCTTATCTCGTCGAGGAACATCGTGAGGCTCGCCATCGCAAATAACAGCGGTAAATTACTGCGGTTTGCGCTCGTTGGTGGGATTAATACAGCGATCGATATTGGCTTGCTGTTTGGGCTCACCGCGCTTGGCGTGCCAAAGCTCGCGGCTAATACGGTGTCAACGGGCCTAGCCTTTATTTTTAGCTTTTTTGCTAATAAGTCGTACACTTTTCGCGCTCAGGGTGATGTGCGTCGGCAACTGATCTTGTTTGTCGTTGTCACTCTGGCGGGCTTGTGGGGGCTGCAAAATGCGGTTATTTTCTGCGCTTCGCCTGTCCTGGCCTCTGTTATTCATGCCGAGTCACTTGTGCTGTTGCTTGCAAAAATCATTGCCACTGGTGCATCGCTGGTGTGGAATTATTATTTATATGATCGTGTTGTTTTTCTAACAACAAAGAGATAATACTCTACTTCAATACGGTTTCTGAACAATAAGCTCACAAACTCACTATACGCTCACAACTATTATTGACGCTGATAATCATCCGCCACCCGCACAATATCATCCTCTGTTGATGGGTGCGCTGGGTCGGTGTGTTGCCAGAGCTCAGCAATGATCGTTGGGTGCTGGGCGTCACCACAGGCACGGTGGCGTTCCCCTGCCGCCAGCCTCACGATATCACCTGCCTGAGCTGGTATTGGCTGGGCTGGTAGCTCGTCGCTCATGCTGCGATAGTACGCACCGGCGGTCAGAAAACACCACAATTCCGCCCGCCGATGATGATATTGCCAGCTCAGGCGTGCGCCTGGCTGGACAAAAAGAATCTTGGGGCTGAGCGGCGCATCGACTTTATCCTTGGTTTCTACCCCCGAGGCCGCAAAGAAGTCCGCCGCAAACTGCTCTGCCTGCGCTGGGTCAATACAGACAAACCCACCCCATGGCCGCTGGCTATCTACCCCGGTGATGTGGTAGCCCACCTGGCGGAGAACGTGCTCGATTTGCGCCACGCTTGTCTGAGCTGCTATGTGTTGCGGTAGTTTCATCATATTACTCGTAATATGGGTATTATAACACTTTTATGCAGAGTTGAGTTATTATTATCCGCCTTGACATACCCTCGCTCATCTGGCGCTTTTGGTGCAGGAGCTGTATACTAGAGGGTATGAGTTTTCATATTGCAATCGACGCCCGCGTGATCAATTCTGGCACGGGCACATACGTCGTGAAGCTGCTTGAGCAGCTGGAGCGGCTTGATACGACCAACCGCTATAGCATCCTTGTCCCCACCAAGGACCGCGACTACTGGCAGCCACACAACCCTAACTTCACCATCCGCACGGTCGACTTTGCTAATTATTCGCTGGCAGAGCAGCTAGGCTTCCGCCGCTATCTGGATGAGCTGAAGCCCGACTTAGTACACTTTTGCATGCCGCAGCAACCGGTCTTTTACAGAGGTAAGCACGTCACCACGGTGCACGATATGACCCTCCTCAAGACGTATAATTCCGACAAAAATTGGCTGGTGTTTCATCTCAAACAATTGGTGGGGCGCTGGGTATTTCGGCGGATAGCCCACACCAGCGAGCATATCATCGCCATCTCTCAGACAACCAAGCAAGAATATCAGAGCTTTACTAAGATCCCTGATAGCAAAATATCGGTCATCTACGAGGCGGGCGAGGCACACCCTGGGCAGCTCACACCATATATCGACCTTCCCTTCAAGCGGTTTATTATCTACGTTGGGCAGCAGCCTGATTATAAAAATCTGCGGCGCCTCGCGGCCGCACACCAGCAGCTGTTGAGTCGCTGGCCAGACCTTGGTCTGGTATTTGTAGGGCGAATGAACGAAGACACCAAGCGCAACCAAGCCTACTACCAGCAGCGGGGCTACCGCAATATCCACTTCACTGGGTTCATCCCCGATGGGCAGCGCGATTGGCTACTCAACAAAGCCGAGGCATACGTCTTTCCATCACTGATGGAGGGATTTGGCTTACCGCCACTCGAGACAATGGCGTATGGCACGACCCCTGTTATATCGAGCAATACCTCGTGCATGCCCGAGATTTTGGGCGATGCTGCCGAATACTTCGACCCACTCGACGTCGATGCCATCGCGAGCGCAATCGACCGCGTCCTCAGCCAGCCAGCTCGCCGCCGCGAACTCATCGTCAAAGGCAAAGCCCAAGCTGCCCGCTACTCGTGGGAGCGCTGCGGCAAGGAAACATTGGCGGTGTATGAGCGAGCGTTGCGGCAATCATAATCAGTCTATTTATAGCCAGTTTGAGTGATTGTGATACCAGAATCGTAAAGTCTCATTTACCTTAGTGTGAGTCTATTCTCTCTTGCCTTGTATAAGTTGTAGTTGTCATTTATAACAATACTTTATCTCTGCTCTGTATCGCGTTCTATTAAAAACAGTGGAGTGAGCACAAGAATTAGCACGCCGCTACGAAGTAGCTATTTTGATATTATTATTGCAAAAATAACCGGCCATCACTGACCGGTTATAAGATGTATCTTAGCGTAGCTTTTACTCAGCCTCTTCCAACTGGATGATCACATGGCGCTCGCGGCCTTCGCCTTCGGAGACGGTCGTAATGCCAGCTGCGTCGGCAGCGACTTGGTGAACGATGCGCCGATCGGCTGGGTTGAGGTGAGCGGTGTAGGATTCGCCAGTTGCACGCACGCGCTCGATCCAGCCGCGGGCTTTGTCGGCAATCTTTTCCTCGTGCTGTTTTTTATAGTCCGCAATATCAACACTCACCCGCACTACCGCGGCATTTTGCGCCCGCAGTGCCGACGAGACGATATATTGCAGTGCCCGCAGTGTCTCTGCCCCGCGGCCAATTAAGATGCTATTTATATCCGACGACTCCACCCGAAGTGTCATTACCTCGCCATCATCATCACCCGATACCGCAATATTTTCGCCAAAAAACGAGATGATGTTCTGGAGATATTCTCGGGCAAATGTTACTGATTGGTATCGATCCATCGGGTTCTCCTCCTCTGTTATTCTTTGGCTTTGATGCGTGTGATGTTGGCTTCTGTGGCCGCTTTGGCGCGCTTCTTTGTCGATTTCTTCTTGGCGGGTGGTGTAATATCTACTTCATCAGCAATTGTTTCAAGCTCTTGCTTGTCTTTGCGGAGGAGATACGACTGCTGCGCCACCGCTACGAGATTAGACGCTGTGTAGTAGAGCGCCAACGCCCCCGGCAGGCCCATCATGATCATAAACATCATCACTGGCATGAATTTCGCCATATTGCGCATCATTGCCGCGTTCATCTCAGAGGGGTCAGCTTCTTTGCCAGCGGCTGTCTCCTTCATGATGTCGCGGAAGCGCTTGGTGCTCTTGCCAGTTGGCATAGTCTGCTTGGTCATTACATACTGTGTGAGAGCTGAGATAATTGCGAGGGCGAGGAGCGGCCAGACAATACCATCCTTGCCAAGCGCTACCTTGGTGAGGTCGATAAAGCCGAGCATGGTGTGGTTGAATTGCTCAGGGTGGTTGATGATGGTCTTGATGGCATCGATATTCTTGAGTGGCTCGTAGATGTAGCGCGCCACTTGGTCGCGGTGGAGCGAGATGATCATGATTACCTGGTAGAGGCCGATAAAGATCGGAATCTGAATAAAGAGCAGTAGAATTGAGCGAAATGGCTTGATACCGTATTTTTTATACAGCTCCATCTGCTGCATCGCTTCTACTTGACGGTTGCCATTAGCCGCTTTTTTGATCTTGGCGAGCTCAGGCTGCATCTTGCGCATCTGTTTGCCCTGGTGGAGCTGCCGCTTGAGTAGTGGGTAGAGCAAGAAGCGGATGATGACCGTGAAGAGAATCACCGCCACACCAAAATCACCACCAGGGATAATACTATAGATGAGCAAAAGTGCGTTAAAAATGGGCTGTAAAATTATTGTCTCAAACATATTGACTCCGATTACTGCATTTATTGTATCATAGGTGGCCACGGAAGATGAATTGTGGCAAAGTATTTTTGGAAATCAATCGTTGATATATGCGATACACTACTGCCAATACTACATATAAGAGTATTTATAACCTTAGAAAAGAACACCCACCCAGCTTGCCTTTCATTGGTATAGAATGACAAGAAAAGAATTTTTTATAAATGTTTTGAGTTCTACCTACCACTGTTTATAAAGAACTATTTGGCATTGATTTGACTCAAAGTACTATGAAGTAGATCGCGCAAAGAAGACTGAGAGGATATAAGATTTTATTCTGCCTTATCTCTTTCATCACTTGGCGTTGCGTCGCCAGGGCAAATACCAGCTCGCACAAGAAGATTTTTCACCACCAGCACAAGCTCATCATGCGGCGTGGTAAGCACCTCACTTGAGGTTATAATTAGTGCAACGTCATACACCCCTGTAAAGTGCGGTACGTGCTGGCGCAGAATCTCATAGATACGGCGGCGAATGCGGTTGCGCCCCACCGCAGATTTGTGCACCTTTTTGCTCACCACCACGGCAATGCGTGGCATGCGCCGACGGCAATTAGCAACGTATTTGACGGTCAGCAAGCGCGACCGCTCGGCACTGGCATGGCGATACAAATAACGCAGCCCGCCATAGCCATGAAACCGATATCGTTGCTGTAACATAGCTGTATTATAGCAAATCTACTCACAGACCGAGATAAAATAACCCACCAAGCAGTGGGTTATTTTCGTCATTTTGCTATCATCACACTACGAGAGTGCAAGGCGAGCGCGGCCCTTGGCGCGGCGGCGCTTGAGCACATTGCGGCCTGCCTTGGTGGCAATCCGTGCCCGAAACCCGTGCGTCCGAGCACGATGACGAGTGTGTGGTTGGTGAGTTCGTTTTGGCATATCATTGCTATTATACGCGATTGCTCCAGATCTTTCAACTTTTCACTCGCTTGGTGGATTTTGTGCTCTGAGCAACCTCCGTCATAAGCATAGCCAAATTGTTTATCCACATTTGTTCGCGAGTTATCCACACTTTAACAGGGGCAGTGTATTTTTGTGGAAAAACTTCACCCCTGTTGCTCTTTTCGGGTTTGCCCTGTTGTTGTATTTCTCACGGTTGTGGAAAAGTCGGTTTTTTCTTATACTAAAAAGAGTCATTGTATAACAAACAAGGAGCAGCAAAAGCCAGTGTACCACAGCCTGTGGAAGAGTGTTTTGGGTGAGATCGAAGTGTCGATACCAAGCGGTATTTTTTCGACGTGGTTTGCCAATACCGAGATGCTCAGCAACAAAGATGGGGTGATCACCATTGGCGTGGCGAATATCTTTGCGATTCGTCAGTTTGAGGTGCGCTATGATAGCATCGTCAAAGAAGCGCTCCAGCACAGTGGTGTAGAGGTGTCGCGCATCGCCTACGTGGTAAACAAACAGGGCAAAAAACGCACTGTGATTAGCCGCGAAACCACTGGCCAGCCAGCCGACCGCGTCGAGGAACGAGCAGCGGCGCTCATTAGCAAGCCAGCTACCTCATCACACTCTAGCTCTACCACACCAGCGACCAGCCTCAATGCGCGCTATACCTTCCAGAATTTCATTGTCGGCTCGAGCAACGACCTTGCCTACACCGCCTGCCAAGCAGTCGCACATAGCCCTGGCACCAAATATAATCCCCTCTTCATCTACGGTGGCGTCGGCCTCGGTAAAACACACCTCATCCAAGCGGTAGGCAACGAGATCCTCGCGCGCGACCCAGGCAAGAAGGTCGCCTATCTGAGCTCGGAGACGTTTGTCAAAGAATTTATCGAGTCAATCCGCTTCAAAAAGGCTGGCTTTTCTGACCGGTACCGTAATGTTGATGTACTGATCGTCGACGATATGCAGTTCATTGCCGGGCGCGAAAAGACTCAGGAGGAGTTCTTCCATACCTTCAATGCCCTCCACCAAGCCAACAAGCAAATTATCATCGGTAGCGACAAGCCGCCGCACAGCATCCCTACCCTGACGGAGCGCTTGCGCAGCCGCTTTGAATGGGGGATGGCAATCGATATCCAGATGCCCGACTTTGAGACGCGCTGCGCGATCGTCGAGACCAAGGCAAGCTTCGCTGGCGTGACGCTCGAGCGCGACACCGTGGAATACCTTGCCAAGAACGTCAAGACAAACATCCGCGAGCTCGAGGGTGCACTTAATCAACTCCTTGCCTATGCCGAAATGCGCGGCGTTGCCCCTGATGTGATGACAGCAGAGGGTTTGCTTGGCAATGTCCGGCGCAGTCGCCCTCAGCATCTCACCGCCAAGCAGATTATCGACAAGACCGCCCGCCATTTCCAGATCGATAGCAAAGAAATCTGTGGTGCCAAGCGAGCTAAGCATATCGTCGTACCACGACAGATTGCCATGTACTTGCTACGTAGCGAGCTTCACATGAGCTTTCCACAAATTGCTAATGAGCTGGGCCGCAAAGACCACACCACCGCCATCCATTCAGTCGAAAAGATCGAAAAATCCATCAAACTCGACTACCTCATCCGTGAGCAAGTCGCTGACATCCGGGACAAGCTCTATGCCTAGGCCGTGTGTTTTTTTCGCGACACCTGTGGAAAAGCCGTGCACAGCTGGTCGTATAACCCATGGACAGTTCGTGGGCAGTCATCCACAACACCAAAAGCATACTATACGAAAGCTTTACCGGCTGGTGGATAACTCCTACTTCTCCCCGATTTATCCACGCAAGCGATCGCAGCGTTTTGCACAAGCAGTGAGCAGGTCGTACCTCTGTTATTCATCATGGTTTCCACAGTATCCACAGCACCTATTACTATATCAACCGGATAAAAAGAAAGGATTGTAGATATGCTGTCTCTTATACACATCTCCGAGCCCACGAGACCTCTCTACATCTCGT
>CALEJV010000006.1 GCA_937898545.1 uncultured Candidatus Saccharibacteria bacterium
AGCACGGCTTGTCGTGCTAGGCGGCGCGGCTAAATTATTTGGCTTTTGTCTCAAAGCTGGTTCGAACTTGGGCGTAAAATCTCACCAAATCGGAACTCCTCCTTCGCGATTTGTTTGCGCTGCGCGATCGTTTCAAGGCGCTCGGTATGGTTATTAAAAATGGCGAGGTGTATTTGCCGGATTTGGAGGAGCGTGATGTTTAATTTGCGAAAATCAAACTCAAAACTCTACGACCAAAACACTTTTGACGACCAGCTTATGCGCGACCTACAAAAAGCTCGAAGAAGCGTCATCATCGAAAGCCCGTTTCTTAGAACAGCCCGAGTTGAAAAATTTACCCCAATATTTCATCATCTCAAAAAGCGCAGCGTGGAAATATTACTTAACACCAAACCACCCGAAGAGCATGACAGGATATATCGACTACAAGCCCAAGAGTCTCTAAGTTTACTACAATCAGCAGGCGTCGAAGTTCTTTTTACGGTCAAACATCACCGCAAATTAGCCATCATCGACAGAGAAATTATTTACGAAGGCAGCCTAAATATCCTCTCATATCGCGATAGTTGTGAGATAATGAGGAGGACGACATCTGTACTCGAAACGGAAATGTTGGTAGATTTTATCGGCTTAAATAAATTTATGGAGGTGAAATAATTATGAACGACGAGGACACGATCAAAAATCTTCATCTGTACGAAGACGAAGAAACAATTCAGAAAACGATCCGCTACCTGGAGCTTCACGACCCGGACAATGCCAATCGCGAATATGCAGTCGGATTTCTGAAATTCATGCAGCGATTTGCGCATGTTGCGAGCAAGAGTGAGGGGTTTGATTTTGAGGGGTCTCTAGAGAAACATAAGACAAAACGCAAGGGCGATTAATAACGCAACTCTAATTTAGCTAGCGATATATTCTATAGCGTTTTGTTTTCAAAGCACTAATCGTAGACTCTATTTGACTGAAGGCACCTAGATAGTCGCTTTCGGATAGTTGCGCCCCCTTCTGAAACTTATCAGTTAAAGCTGGGTATACGTCCTTGCTGAATGGTAGCTGTATCTTCTCTTTAAAGTCGACTAGTAGAGTACCTGATTCACTTGATATAGTATCCATTCTATTTTGTATTTTACGTATTAGCCTGCGTAGCTGTTTTACGTTTTCTTCGTCTATGCTATCTTTTGTGTATGTTTCACTATAGAGACTGTCGACAGCCTCTAGTAACTTAATGATTTCCTCGATCTCTCCACAAACCATTGCTTCATAGCTTCGTTGATTATTTAATTCTCTATCTATAATAAAAGGTGTTACGGAGACTGATATCGCTAACGCCAACAGAGCAACTACAGACCCTAAGTCTACTTGTGTATTGATAGACATGAGCTTATGGTTAGATAAAAAGTGGTATCCTATAGCTCCTATGAGGATCCACACAGCCGCTAAAGAGACGTGCTTAATTGTTGATGTCGATGCCTTCATCAATATAACCCCAGAATCTCTCTACTAAGCCAGGCTCATCATTGCTTTTGATTTCTATTTTTTCTCGTACGTCTAGCTCATTCCGGCTACACTGTCGCGATATTTTAACTGCAAGCTCTGATAGAAATGAAGATGCATACCCCCAGGTGTCATCAAAATCAATAAGTATAGGTTTATTGTCATTGAGGTGCTGCTTAATGTACTTATCAAAAAACTCCTCAGCCGAGCCGTCACCATCTTTCTTATATCTGGCGCCCGGTAAAGTTGTAAAGTCGCTAACACGTATTGTTACCATATTACTGAATACAAGCCTCCCAATAATATATTGTGGCTGGCAGGTTTTCAGATGAATCCTTCTCGACACTACCAAGATTAACCAGGTTAATCTTGGTTTTGTTTGTAATTATCTCAAATCTTTTATACATATCGTCACCACTTACTGTATCGTATATATATTTTATACCCTTACCCCTCTGCGGTAAAGTAGTACGGCTTTGTAGACCGTTTGGTATAGCCTGCCTAAAGAACTCACCCTGAGAATTTTCTCGCTTGATTATAGTATACCATAGCGATTTCCCCTGACTCTGTTTGTTGACCTTGTTGATGAGGGTCTCGTAAATACCAACACCCATATCTATTATGCAGTATTGTTTAACCTTATTTCCGTTGCTATCTTTAGTTTCATATGTGTTAATGATCCAAGGGAGAGTGTAGCTGCTGTCTAGGCTGGCGTGGTCTGCGGTATTTGTAACTATCTCTATAATTATCGGGTGAATATCTCGCAGCCTTTGTCGATTCTTTTCTCCGAAATAATTGACCGTTTTCGTTAATATATCACCAATCGCCTTATCATCCACCTCGTCTTTACTTCGAGACAGAAACGCTCCGTTGTTAAAATTTGGCCTTCTCTCGTTAAGAATCATATTTTCAAATTGTGCCTCCTCGAAAAATCTGTACGCTACGGAATTTGAAAGAGGGCTTGTTACTTCTAGGTATTCTGATCTTGTATTTCTATCTAGCATAAACGCACCCAATAAGCATAGCGTAGGAAGATCAATCGAGGTTATCTTGCGCAGATTCATTTGCGTATATTCTTTTTGATTCAGCATACGCTTTATGATGTTAAAGTACTTAATTACATTATCTCTGTTATCTAATATAGAGAAGTTAGTCGGAGCGTCCATTAACGTGTACGATATATTCTTTGTAGATTTTTCACGCAACCGATGATATCTCAAAAGCCTATTGTCATGAGAGTGTCTCGCTCTTAGTTCTCGGCGGTGTCTTCTGCGGGCTATTCTTTGCTGTTTTTCTCTATCTTTAATTTTTCGCATAGATGTACTTATTATAGCGTATAGCGCGTACGCTTAGGCTATTGCGTTCAATTACATCTCGTCTATCATCGGCTCCGCCTTAACCTGTGATTTTCCCTTTGTTGATTTGCTGGTTTTCGTAGCTTTTTTCGATACAGTCTTGCCAGAACTTTTTTGCTCAGAAACCTCTTCTTGCTTCTTGGCAAATTCCTTTCGTGAGTGTTTAACAATTTTATCTCGCACCGTCTCATTACCTTCGTTTTCTAGCAGTAAAGTTTGCCCAGATAGCGGCTCTTGTGCGTGCACCGCCGCCAGTCGAGCGTAATAATTATACGCAGGCAAATTGCTGATCTCACCCGGCTCAATGTATGGACTAAACATCGGCAGCAAACGCTGCTCATCCTGCGGATTGCCGGTTCGGAAGCAGATGATCGTGCCAACATTTGCCAAAATTATATTTACCGTTTGCTGGTCGCTTTGCTGCGAAGTGGACTGCTCAGCCATGATCATAAAGACGCGATATTTGCGGCTTTCAGACAGCATTTGCACAAATGACGTCGTGGCGAAATTCTGAAACTCATCGACATACAAATAGAACGTCCGCCGCTCTGCCTGCTTGAGACGGGCACGGCGGAGACTTGCGAGTTGGAGCTTCGCAAGTACGGTGATTCCAAACAGCTCAGACGTGTCTTCGCCAAGCAAGCCTTTTGACAAATTACAGATCAGTATTTTTCCCGAGTTGATAATATCATCAAAATCAATCGTCGATTTTGGTTGCTCGAGAATTTGCCGAGCTGACGCCGAAAATAAAAACCGCCCAATTTTCGCCGTAATTCCCGCCGACATTTTTACTTTCTGCATGTCGCCAGCTTTGCCAAATTCGTTTTTCCAGAAGTTTATCAAGTTTGTATCGTCAAGATTTTTAACAACACTGCGGCGATACTTAGGATCATTTAGCAAATCAAACACAGTGAAGAGTGTGGGATTTTCCTGTGTAAGCGCTGTCTGAATGGTGTTGCGCAAAATGTATTCGATACGATGCCCACCCGAGTCCTCATCGCTAAAGATTTTTCGAAAAATCGACACGACCGATTCGGTGATAAGGTCTTTTTCGCGCATCAACTCACTGCCATCTAGCCCAGGTGTTAACTCCAATAAATTCAAACCAATCGGATAATCCAAATCATCAGGATTGAAATAAATTACATCGCCAAGGCGCTCTGGCGGAACGTGCCGCAAAATCGTCTCCGCCATATCGCCATGCGGGTCAATTACAGCCACACCCTTGCCGTTACAAATATCTTGCACAATTTGATATTGCAACATCGTAGTTTTACCGCTGCCCGTACCGCCGATGATATACTGGTGGCGCTCACGTTCAGCCTCCGTCAAGCCAATCGGCGTCACTGTATTGTGGTGATGATTTTCGCCAATAATCACATCGAAGTTTTCTGACTGCTTGAGTGAAATCGGTGCGGGCAGCGTGCGACTTAGTGAAGTTATCAGATTGTCGGTTTTGCTATGATAACTTGAAGGAAAATGAAACAAGCTAGCAAGTTCGCTTGAAGCGAGGATTATAGAGCTATTCTTCCGCAGCGACGGAAGGCGTTTTGTAGCTGCGCGAGTTAGCAGGTTATTCAAAATCGACAGACGATACTTTGCTTTGAGCGATTGATATGGTGGCGTACTAAAACCGTCCAGCGCGGATTTAAGCGCGGCGATATGTCTCTTCGGCTCTGGGCTATTTACCATGACGCGGAGGTTGACGCGAAACAGCGGACGAGTCACTTTTTGATGCATGGTTTCCATTAGTTCTAATTCAAAAGCGCTGAGCATACGCGCCGGGCGGTCGTCTCGTGGCACCCTGATTTGCTGCCGCGGGGATGTGGTTTTTGAATTGTAATAATTGCGCTGACTTGTTGTCATGCTAGCGTGAACTTCGCTAACAAGGTCGGTTGCGCCAGAAGAAATTTTGCCAAATAGGCTGGCTAGTTTGCCGAACATTGATAGCTTTTTGCCACTAACATATTGCAAAATGTTTTCATTACCGAGAATTTTATGCGACAGAATTTCTGCTTCGCGTAAGCGCGCTGGCGTTGCTATAAGCTGCAAAATAATTTCCTCGTCATCATTCAACCTAGTCATGGCGCCAATTACATAGCTAAGCGGATCGCGTTGCTCCAATGCCGAATTTGTAGCTAACGGCAAAACATAATGCCCAGTTTCTCGAAATTCAATGACTTGGTAATTATCACTACTCTTCCGCTCAACCGCACGAACTTTCGAGTCGGCGATATACGATGTGATCGCTTTTTGCATGTTCACAGCGTGACGCCGTTCTACTTGCACTAAATACCGCACGCCGTGCTTCTTGGTTGATGTAATTTCAAAACTCATAACTGGTGACCGGTGGAGTAGTTTGTCTTTGAGTGGGCGCGCTGCTCTATGCCCATGAATCACCGAAAATAATTGCTCGGTTGCTTCGGGTGTTTTAGCGACTGCGGCAGGCGGCGTAATTTCTAGCCAAACCATTTCTCTCGTTCGTAAATATCGACGGTTCAAAACAAAACGAATCGCCAACCACAAAACGACCGCGCTAATCGCAAACGCAGTTACACACAAAACTATCGACCCAAGCCGTAAGGCGGTGGCGAGGTAATCGGCTGCGGATTCCACGGCTGTGCTCCTGGTTTATTGTGAATAAATTTATACGATTTGGCGGCCTCTTTGGAAAAAGTGCGCTGCGACACTACATTCAAACCGCGTGCGTTCATTTCAGAAATTTTCCAATCACCGCTGATTTGATTAACTTCTATCACATACGCAACATGTCCATAAGGACCTTCGTCGGTCTGAAAAACTGCGCCAGCCGCTGGCGTATCGTTGACGATGTAGCCATCGCGTTTAGCGTTGTCATCCCAGGTATTAGCGTTGCCCCAAGTGTTCGGAATCGGACTGTTTGCCCACCGGCGCATCGCATACGCCCACCAGGTGCAGTTGCCCCAAGCGTAGGTATTCCCGGGCATTACGCCACCGCTATAAAAACCACGTTCTTCCGCCGCTTTGGCGCTCGGCGCATTTGCCAAAAAACTCACTGCCGGCAAGCCAAGCGATGAAATAGCTAAAATCGGAAACATCAAAACAAGCAGTAAAGTGGCAATGATTATGGCCAGAATTTTCTTTATGCTGAAACCAAAATTTGTAAACAAAACTGCCGCGCCGTTCATGATGAATATAACTCCGCAGGGTTAGTCGTGATGAGCGGGTGTTCTTTTTTGGCTGCCACAACTTTAACGGCAACATGGTTTTGGTCGGCGATAAGCAAAGCATCGCCTCGCTCGCAAGTGAGCAGAAAACTTTGTTCATATTCACTGAGGTTAAATTCGTTAACCACGCCTTTGATAGTCGTTGTGTCCTGGCGCATTAAAATCCGCAGTGCGCTTTGTGAAGCGATGGCGCGGCCGTATTCGCTTTTTAGAAAGTCATTGGCTTGTTGCGATATAATCGACACGCCGAGATAATATTTACGAGCCCGACGCACTAGCCCTGCCACGAATCGTGCCGACTCCTCGTGCTGCAACAAAATCCAGCCTTCGTCGATAATCAGCAACCGTTTTTCTGGCTTAGCCATAACTTGATTTTTCACAAAATTAGAGATGATCAACATCATGATTTGGCGCAAATTTTCTGGTAAATCTTTGATGTCGAAAATGACCAAGCGGTTGTCTAATTTAACATTTGTTTACGCATTGAATACATCCGCCAGCGAGCCGGAAATATATTTTTCTAACTTTTCGCACAATTTTAGCTGACCCAACTTTCGAAGTTCCGCATATAAATCTTCTAAAAGCGGCTGCTTGGTTTTTGATTTTTTGTATATTTTCAAAACTGCTTTGTCGATGGCGGCTTTTTCGCGCGTCGTTAGACTTTCAGCCATCAAACCGATTACATCCATTAGATCTTGCGTATGCTCAGATAAATCACTAATTTCGTGAACAGTCGTCGCTAGGTCAAAAGGGTTAATTTTCTGCTTACTCTTGGCTGATAATTTTATATACGTGCCTTTTACTGATTCGGTGAGGCGCTTGTATTCACGCTCTGGGTCGATGACGATAACACGCGTGCCTTGCATGAGTTGGCGTAAAATCTCGACTTTGGTGGTGTAACTTTTACCAGCGCCAGATTGTGCAAATGTAATTGAGTTGGCGTTATGTAAACTAAATCTGTCCAAAATAACCAACGAGTTATTTGATTTATTGACGCCGTAAAGAATACCCGATTCCTGCACCAATTCTGATGACATAAACGGAAAAGTCAGAGCGGCGCTGGAACTATCGAGGTTGCGCTTTTGCGCCAATTGGTCTTCGCCGCGTGGCAAAATTGATTGCAGCGCCTCTAACTGCTGATAGCGCGCTACTTTTGAGTAAAACAACCGCGCCGACAGATTAGCTTCAAGCAACTTGGTGGTTTTATCAAGTTCTTCTTTGTTCTCAGAACGAATGCAAATATAGATCGCCATTTGGAATAATTTTTCCTGACCGCGCTGAATTTTATCGCGCAAATCAATCGCCGACTCAAGCGGGTCGGTAATTTCCGAGCCAACGATTCGTCCCTCGCGCATCATCGCCCGGCGTGTGGATTCAAGCTCGGTAATTTTACGATTTAGTTTTGGCAGTGCCGCTCGGGCGTCTACTTCATGCAGATGATAACTAATGTCGATGTCGTGATTAAAATGAATCAAACTATCCATCCAATCCGAACTCGCCACGAACGGATATCCAGAAATAAACAACGTGCGCATGTACACACCGTCGATGCAAAGATAATCAATGTTTTCTTCCAGCCCAGCGTAGGACAAAATGTCCAACGCGTCTTGCTCACCAAACGTGATATTGAGTTCTTCTTGCTGCTCTTCGCGCTGACGATCGCGGCGGCGTTTTGGGGCGCTAATTGCGTCACTGATTCTTTTGATAACTGTTGGTACACGTAACTTTTTGATCATTTAATTTCGCCCCCGTCCCGCACCAGTGCGGTGTGAATTGTTTGCAAAGCGCGTTCAGTTAGCGGCTGAATTTTCGCTTGCGCTGGGCTGTAAAAACTGTAGAATAAATCGAGCACTTCGAGACTATCCAACTGGTCAGCGCGCATGCCGAGCCGCGCCATGCCTTTTGCGATAATATCGATACGGAGTTTGAGCTGTTCGCGAATTAAATCAAAATCAGCTTTGTTGTCAGTCGATCGAAAAGGAATGATGATATAAAAATGTCGCGTCAAAATCTTGTTGTCGGTGATGAGCGAACGAATAAATTCATCGTAATTTTTCAGTTGAGTTTTGTAGGCAGGAATCGTCTCGCTTCGCAGTCGATAGTTCAGATCTTCTAAATATCCGTCCATATCAATTTCGCGCGTGCGTATTAAAATTTGAATCGGCCAGCCAATTGAATTGAGAAAACTTTCGTACGTATCAATAATTGCGTCTTGTTCATCCTCGCTACGCAGCTCAAAATTCAGCGCTGAAACAGACAAAATTGCCCGATAATTATTCTGCGGCAATAACAAAATTCCGTCGCGTACACCCTTTAGTGCGATCTGCCGTCTGGCGCTAGATTTAGCGTTTGATTTTCGTAAACCGAACATACAAACCTCCTTTCTTGTCAGTTTCAAAACGAACATCAGCGGTTGAGTCGTCTATAATTTGGCGGGTTTTGATGGTTGATGCGTCATCCAATTTTTCTAGCTTTTGCGGCTTTTTGGTTGGTTGATTTGTGGCTTCTTCGTCTTCAGGTGGAGCACTTTTATATTCATCACGAAACGCAGTAGTGTTTTTATTGAACAGATAATATTTTGGTCGCAAATTGTAACGCAGTACCGTCACCAGCCAAAGCGCAATGATTTTACCCCTAACACGAACCGACAAAACTCCACAAATCATCAAACTTAACGCCATCAAAACGTATTTATAAAGCGCGCCGTTCATAACCGGCGGCAGCAGCGCGAAAACTCCCGCGCTAAAGAAAATAGGAATCATCAAGAGCACGATTTGTGAAAAACCGAGCTTGCCGATAATCCGATCTTCTACGGTGGTAACCTGCGCAGGAACGACTGTCGTTTTCATGATTTTTCACCTCGTTGTTTGGTCGATTTTATTTTCGAGCTGGCGCGATAAGTTGTGCCGGTTTTGAGTGGTTTTGACTCGGGCATATTAACAACGGTTGGATTATTTTTGCTACGCGGATTTACGGCATAGGTAATTTCCGCATCGCCTTTTTTGTTCAGGTAACTTACTTTCATCGGCGATTTTGTCTGACGCGCCACCGTTTCGAAAGTTGAATGAACCCGGGCTTTTTTGGCAGCGTGAGTGGTGTTCTTCACGCGCTGGGTCGTTTTGTGTGCCACTTTCGAGCCAGTGCCCGTTATGTAGCTGACGCCGTTCATAAACTGACCACCCAGCTTCTTTAGATTGCGCGCACCCATACTGACGAAACTAAATTGCATCATCACGCCTTGAACTTTTAATAAAGTCAGAATAGTTGCTATGCCTGCTACCATAGCCATCAAAGTGTCGGGCAGAGCGTTGTTACCACCAGTGGTCGCCATACCAGAAAACAGCGACGATGCTAATTGCAAGATAACCACATGGACAAACAAAACGAAAATTGTTGACAGGAACGTCTTCATCGAAGTTTCGGCAAAATCACGAAACCCCGGCACCAGCCACAGCATGCTCACCAGCGGCGACAAGACGGTGCCGATAAATAAAGTAATTAAACGCATAACATAATACACCAGCAATATGACCGAGCAAATCAAAAACGCCACCATGATCAGCAGTGCCGCCACGCCCTGACCAGACGTTTTTTCGACAACTTTGATGAGCGTACTCCAAACGGTCGATGCACCCGAAACTTGATTGACTGCCGAGATGAGAACGTTAGATAAACTGATGATGCCGTCAATCAAAAATATAGAGGTGTTCATTAGTAAAAATATCAGTGCTATACGTGGCAGCAAGTGCTTAACCTCAACTTCGTCAAAGCCAAAACTCGACGCGCTCATGACCTGAAATCCGACTAGCGCTACAACTAAAATTAACAGTACATCAGCGATGCCAACAATCGCTAGCCATAGATTAAACACGGATTTATTACTAACCATCAGTGGCGTTGATTTGGTGAAAAATTCTAATGCGTTCAAAAACGGTGAGGCTATGGCGTTAATGATTGACGATAATAAACCTGTCACGGCTTTGATAATCATTTCGATCAAACCGTTATTTTCTGATTTGGGCGTGACAGCTTGTAGATTCGGTAGGTTTGCGTCATTTGGATTTTGTACCGCTTGGTATGAACCATTCAAAATAGAAACTATTGTCACGGCGGCTAGTACGATGACTAACCCAATCACTGCTTTTTTAGCGATGTTTTTAGCGTGCTCCATGCGGTCTGGTTTGCCACTGCTGGTCATGTAAATATAGCCAGCATGCGCCAAAAAGAAAGCGCAAGCCAGCGACGCGATACCCGATAAGATTTTGGCTGTCGGCAAAACATAATCACGCACAGTTTTTATCGCGCCAGCCGTATCGGCAAAGAATACTAAGTTACAGGTGAAAATATCGACAAAGTCGAACATGGACGGGTTATCCTCCGAAGGCTTGTCGCGCTAAAGTCGTTACGATGTCCGCTAATACAAACGCCGCGATGACGATCGCTAGACCAATAGCCGACCACGTGATAGTGCGCTTTGCTTTGTCGAGCTGTTCAGGGTTTCCCGAGCTAGTAATATAAGTAAAACCGCCAGCAACAAAAAAGCCGGTCGCTACCAGGCCGGCTAGCCCCGCCACCACTTGGATGACGCTTCGTATAAAATTCTCGACATTACTGACACCCGCTGGCGCAGCTAGGGCTATATTCGCCAATACAAATGGCGCTCCAATCGCGATAAATATTGCTGCCAAACAATATGTTTTTCTTGACACCATAAACTCCCTTTCACCAGAGCGTGAACTTTGTGTTTACCTCTGTTATTTTTACGTTAGCAGGCATCGTTTTACTTGGCAAGACGGCACTTGAAAGTCTGCTACAATCACGTCAGTATGTTAGTTTCTGAGAGGTTTGTTAAATTTATAGAGGTGCAACCATGTTTTAGTTTGAGTTAAAAATTAAATCAACGAACTTACTAAAAAATATATTTTGTCGCCAACTTTACACTAATAAAAATTACAAGTAAACTAAAAACATGAGCAAACTAAAATCCGAAAAGGTTGTTATATCTTCGCCGCTATCGTTTAGTGGTTCGGCAAAACGCATTTGGAAAATCACGGACGTGGATAGTCCAGTGGTTAAGGCGTTGCTTGGTTTGGTTGCTGCCATGCTCATTTTGTTTGCTTGGATTTTTGTGGCGTTTTGGTATGTGTTGATTTACGTTGTTTTTGGAATTTTGTTCATTCCATATCGGTTGATGCGGCGGAGTAGTCGTAAGCAAAAACAAGCAAAATTGCGACACCGCGAAGTGCTGGAAGTGATAGAGAAAAAGCGCAACTTATAATCGACGCAACACAGTCACACGCTTCTTGTCGTAAGTTTTCTGGGATTTGTGCAGAGCTTCAGAATGAGAATCAAACCACACGGTTATGTCGCTCGTCAACTTCAATAATTCAAGACCGGTTTTCGTTAATTCATATTCAACCCGCGGTGGAATCGTCGGATAGAAAAAGCGCCGGACGATGCCGGCGCGTTCTAGCTGTCTGAGGTGCTCGGTGAGCACTTTTTGAGTTACCCCCGGAAGGGAGCGGTGTAGCGCAGAATAGCGCTTAGTCTCAGTCCCAAGCGAAACAATACTTGCGATTGTCCATTTTCGAAACAGCAAGCTTGTCATGAAATCGCGCGAATCGGCGTACTGACTTTTGGATACAGTAGTTTTTGTCATGGTTACCTCCCGTTTTAGGGTTTATGTTTTATTTAGTGGTCAAAAACTCCTTAAACAAAAATCTCCGGGGATACCCTCCGGAGACATAGCGTACAGCTCTCTTCCATCAATAAATATACACTGAATAGCTGCATTGTGTCAAATAGCACAATCTGTAATCTGTTTAGCCCAAAGGTGCCCTTACGCACCTTTTGACCGCACACCACAATTAAAGTAATATTTATATATGCCTCATATACACGACCAGCCTGGTCAGCACGATACCTGCGTTAGCGGGTATATTGTGAAAATAACAGAGGGTGCTGAACCTCGGATTATTTTACATAAGCACCGCAAGCTAAACAGGTTATTGCAGTTTGGTGGGCATGTCGAGCTGGACGAGACACCGTGGCAAGCGGTCTTACGGGAAATAGCCGAAGAATCTGGTTACGACAAAAACCAGCTAAGGTTGTTGCAGCCGCGTTACAATAGGCTTGCTTCATTGCCTGGAGTGAAACTGCATCCTCAACCGATCGCGATTCACACATATCCTGCTGGTGGCGGGCATTATCACACGGACATAAGTTATGCGTTTATTACTTCGGAAAATCCGATACATGATATAGCTAGCGGCGAATCCGACAACATTGGCCTCTTTAACTTGACAGATCTAAAGAAGCTTACATCAAAACAAATGTACGACAATGCGAAAACCATCGCTATGTATACTTTGACCACAGTGGTTGAGGAATGGGACGGGGTGGATTTGTTACTTTATAAACTCTAGGCCGTCCCTAGTTATGAGGTCATACAGATCGTCAACTAGACCATCTACGTACGGTTTGTAGTATGTGTCTATTTTGAGCATAGGTACTTTTTGGCACACAAAATCATAGACAACCTTAGTTCCTGTGCCTAAATTTGTTCCATTTTTTGACTTGTCACGTAAATCTATGGCCTGTGCCGCCACCATTAATTCTATGGCTAATACGTGCTTGACGTTATCCAATATGTCGACCACCTTACGGGCGGAGACCGAGCTCATAGCTACAAAGTCTTCGGTGTTGGCAGATGTTGGCACAGAGTCAACCGACGCTGGATGGGCTAATATTTTATTTTCTGAGACTAGTGAGGTTGTAAGTATACTGCAGAATCATTAGCCCTGTTCTCATTTTTTCTGTCGCCCTAAGGAGCGCACAGACCGTTGTTAAATCTATCATCAAGTAGAGCGGCAATTCTTCTGTCTGAGATATTTGCAAGTTCGCTTATTGCGATAGCTAGAGCGTCCATAGCGATGCCAACAGACTCACCGTGAAAATTTCCGCCAGCCATAACCTCTACTAGGTTTGTTTCTTCGTTTTTTATGAATACCGGATTGTCAGTCACGCTATTGAGTTCAATCTTCGCTATATGTGATGCATACTCAAGAGCCTCACGTATACCTCCGTGCACCTGCGGTACACATCGCACAGAGTAAATATCCTGGATACCGCTCGTATTGACTAGTGAGCTTCCGCGCAATAAATGCCTAACGTTATCAGAGACGATTCGCTGCCCCTTACCCTTAAAAGGCTTCAGGCTGTGTATAGCCGGATCGTAAGCAACTGTACTTGCCCCGATAGCCTCAGTCGATAAAGCACCTGCGAGATCGGCAATCATGGACGGCTTTCTTGATTCGTACACTACAATTGATGCGAGAGCTGTGGTATAGATGTATTATTTATTAAAGCTAGACCGTCGCGATGGTTAAGCCTTAAGGGATGCAGATTTTTCTCACTTAAGGCTTCTAGGGTTTCTATTCTTTTGCCATTTAGATAAACATGACCCCTACCAATAATTGCCAATGCTATGTGTGACGATAAGGTCAAATCTCCGCTTGACCCTACAGACCCCTTACTGGGCACTTCCGGTATAATGTCGTAATTAAAAAATCAACTAATCTTTCAACTACGGATACAGACACCCCAGAAAATCCCTTAGCGAGAGAATTGGCTATGATTAACATCATAGCCTTAATATGTCCTTTCGGCATAGGGGCGCCAACCCCAGTGGCGTGAGATAGTATGATACCCTCCTGAATGTCTTCATGGGAGGTGTTAATTTTTATGCTCTTAAGAGCTCCAACTCCAGTGGTAAGACCGTATATGTCTTCTCCTTTATTAAGTAATTCTATAAGCCTCTTATTTGATGTTTCTATTTTTACGCGCGAATGTTCGGATAGCGATACGCTAATTTTATCGTTAGATATCATATGAACCTTTTTAAAGTCTAGCTCTTCCCCTAAAAGAAACGACGATTCATTAGGGGTCGCTTGCACGATTTCCGCCCCCCTCAAAGCTTCCTGTATATTACTCCAGGATCCGACTTAGATAATCTGATTAGCGAAAGGAAAGCAGAGGATAATGCTACTGACGCCCCCGAAAGAATGTGAGATAGAATTCAACGATCTTCGCCTAGTCCGCCTTAAATGCGACCCGAAGTATGAAAATATATTTATTGAAAACACGACAATCTCAATAAAGGACACTTATGATGAGATAACGAAAGATTTTGCACGAAACCTAGTGAAGGTTGATCGCCTCGGTTACGATCCCGTGGGGTATTTCACTATCGGAAAAGAGGTGTGGCTTGCGTTTACCAAATCAGGCAGTGATTTTGTCGGCTTTGAGGTTGTAACGAGGAAGCGCGGCGGATGTATAAAAATTGGTCCTACGTATATTGGCCCTAATATGCGAGGGAGAGGATACGCCGAGCAGATGATAAATGCCCTGTGCAGGAGCTACCGCGCTGTGGGCGCTAGAAAGATGTACGTAACAGCCCCCTTGAATAACGCACCGACTGCTGTTCTCGATTTTCAAAAGCTACATCTAAAAATGGAAGCGCTATTGTCTAGGCATTACCACATAAAATCTTCGGAAAGAGTGTGTGGAAAGTTCCTAGAAGACAGCCGAGGTGTAGAAAGTTCTACACCCTCAAGGCTTGAATTGTCGCTAGCAAATAATACATCTGCAAATGCATCCATAGAAATAAATAACCTACAAACAGAATTACCCCTTAGTCTACTATCCAATTTCATTAGGACTAACATGTCTCATTATTATGACGATATAGACGATGATTTTGTGAGGGCGCTGGTGCACGGTACCGAGGAGAGCCCGAAAGTATATGAGAAAAAGGCCAAGATTTTATTAACTATCGTCCATGATACAACCAAGCTAGCAGGTGTTGCGGCCCTCACCCCAAAGCGCGGGGGATCTCTAAAGATATCCCCTCTTATCATAGATCATAAAGTTGTTTGCAAAAAGGTGTTGGGTGATTTACTTGATATGATTATGCTACAAGCTAGGAGGATGAGTAGAAGGAAGATAACTATTATTTTGCCAGTATCCTGTATTGCAATGATCGACGTAATACTAGCGCATGGTTATGTATCTGAGGGTATATTGAGAGAACCTTATAAAAGATCCGTTGATATGGTAGTTCTATCGAAATTTCTACAGGAAGATGTTGGAGCTCTAGACTAATTATGAATAAACCACAAAGTTTAGAGGAGTGGCTGGGTGTCATTAATAAAAACTTTGCTTCGTCTGGGGGTGTGGTTTACAGCTCTTCAGGTTCTACAGGAGAAGCTAGGGATATTATATATACCGATTATGTCATCAATGGAGCCGCACGGAGAACCACAGAGCTATTATCGCTTGTCCCGCATCGACTTAAATCTATGAAGGCTGTAGTGCTCTGGGGGTATGGTCTATTTCCACCCGCGCACTTCTACTCGTTATCTATGAGCGGGCTGGGCTGTCAAGTGTACCCTTTTGGGTCGGGTAGGAATTTTCCCACAGATCCTAAGGTAGATAAAATTCACAGAATATCGCCCAACATTCTCGTAGGCATGCCTGGCTATTTGATAAAAATAGCCAATTGCCTGGATGATAAAAGAATGCTGCAGAATGTTCGCAAATCTTTAAAGTTTATTGTGACGGGAGGAGAAGTTCTTACGTCTGATATCCGTAGGCGACTTGAGAATATATATGGGGTAAGAGTTTATGACCATTACGGTATGCTACAAGCCCCTATGGTAGCGGGAGACTACATATACGGACATAAGCACATATCGAAAGAGTATACTCCTGAAATTTTAACGAATAGTGGCGATGTTAAGGACTGGGGCGAAGGAATACTTTTGCTAAGCAGTAATAGTGCATGGGAGGGAGTTTCGATGAAACGACTTAATACACAAGATAGGGCGAGGCTATATAGATGCAGATGTAACATAAAGACGACTTGCGTTGAAGTTTTAGGCCGCAACAATCTAACCCGTAAGGTTAGGGGTCAGCTGGTAGACTTTGATAAGTTATTCTACCTGTTGGACAATAGCGGTTTTGCTGGCAACTACTACTTTGAAGTGATAAGTGATCCTACAGATTCAATCTATATTCATATCGATAATAATGTCGATGTATCAAACTTCTATTCCCTACTTAATAATACGCTGCCCGTAAAATACGAAGTTCTTATAGAAGACTCACTAAAGGTTCCTAGAGGGCTAACGGAAAAAGAGCAGCGTTTAGTATTCCGACAACAGATCTAGTTTTATCTACTTTAATAGTATACTCACTTCACGTACCTCCCAGGTATACAGCTCATACAAACCTATCAAGGTCGTATTCGCCCATGAAAATTATTTTATCTTTTGGGGTGGCATTTCAGGGGAATCTCCACCTGTGACAGGTTTGCCGTGCGAGCCTGTACGTAGACTCCGTTACGTAAAGTAAAAGAGGAAGTGTGCCAAAATCGTAGCAGAGCAATCAGCAGCTGTAGCCACTTATAGTGGGTGGAGTAATCGCGAGACATGGGTGATGAATCTGTGGCTTGCGAACGACGAGACGTACTGCGACGAGGTGCGCCGCATTGTCCAGATGTGCGGTGAATATGAACAAGCCGAGCGACTTGAGCCGTTGATTCGAGACGAGCTTAAAGGCAGTCTAGAATAGTCGAGTTTACTAGGTGACTTACTTGCAACCTCTCTCGGTCGCGTCAGTTGGTAAGAGATTATAGAGAATAATCGCTAGCTTCACCGTCCCTGGACACGACGAGAAACTGCCCAGGAAAAAAGACAGTTTAGTTATTAATTTCACACTCAATTTACATCACCAACAACGTCCATACTTACCTCGATCACTCGACATGCACCATGCTGGCGCAGTCAAGATGAGCGGATGTAAGAATGAACGAGTCTAGGGCGGAAGCTGGTAACACTAGTTGATGATCGTTATCTTATTTCACAAAAAGACAGGCCAGCTAGCGCGTACTGCGCTGGCGCACAAAATACGCCATCTGTCTGTCATTTGCGAAATAAGCCTCACCCTGAAAGCTATGCGGCGGCTTTCGTGCGACCATTGCAAGCTCGCCCAGGGCGCGCCTGCAATCATCGTACGGCCGATTGACACACATGCAGCCTCAAATTTATTCACAACTCATCTAAGGAAAGAAGCTCGCTAAGCTCGTCAATATTCGACCAAATCACAGAATCTTCACCCATCAAATTCTCAGTCGTCGCCATATATACCTCAACTTCATCATCCAAATCAAACCGATTGCGCACGGCATGAGCGGCCCGCCGCAAATTACCGTAAAGCCGGAGTACGTTGACGACATTATCGCTGCTATTGCCGAATTGTGGCGCGAGCTCCAAGCAAAGCAACTAGAAGCCAACCAACAGCGCCTAGAGTACCGCCAGAGCCTGCAAAACCAGATTCGGGCGACCGTGGACAGAATGCGCGTTGTCACGAGCGAAACGGCGCTTACGTACTTGGAAGAGGATATTATTAGCGCCGAAAATGAGCTAGCAAAACTAGACAAAGAAATCGCCAATCAGCCCAATTTACAAGCCGAATTCGACCAAGTCTTGCAATACGCCAAATACATTTTGGAACACCTGCCCGAACTACTACTTGACCTCTGTAATACACTGCGAAAAGCCGTCTTTTTCGCTGCCATCTTCAATAAAATTCCAACTTACGATGAAATAAAGTTTGGAACTCACAAAAACAGCCCGCTACCAGCGGTAAACGAGCTGTTTCGTGTCCAGATGGATGATAAATCCTTTGATGGTGACCTCACCGGGAATCGAACCCGGGTTGCTGGGATGAGAACCCAGTGTCCTAACCGCTAGACGATGAGGCCGCTTAGTCACTATAGCAAAAAAATCGGCCCTTGTCTAGCGATAATGTTGTAAAAAAGGCTTGACATACCCTAGGCGTGATGCTACACTGATCGTGTCATGCACTTGCATGGTGGAGACAACTAACACAAACAGCACTCGATACAGCCATCGCAAGCCACGAGATGCAGGAGAACCCATACTGCATTTGTCTGGTTTGTCCGTGCTATAACTGTGCAAATTCACACTTGGCACCCGTGCGAGAGGTGCCAAGCAAAGGAGGACTCCTTGGGTATCTTACCCAGCCCAGGAGATGTGCGATTTTCACTTCCCACGTGGGGAGTGATTTTCGTTTGGCGATGCGCCCTGGCGCGGCGTGAGGTGATCGATCGGCAGGCGGAAACCAAAGGTACTCCCCTGCCCCTCCCGCGAATGAAAGATCAGCTCGCCATGGTGCCCCAGTACGATCTTCTTTGCCAAGAATAGCCCAATCCCCGTGCCATCGGGCCGCTGCAGCTGGGCATTATGCGCCCGGAAGAACTTCGTAAAGATCTTGCGCTGCTCACCCTGCGGCACCCCAATGCCATGGTCTTGCACCGTGCACACCACCCAGCCGTCCTTGCAGTAGAGTCGCACCGTAATAACATCAGCACCAGGCGAGTAGTAAATAGCATTATCGATATAATTAACGATGACTTGCCGGAGTTTATTCTCGTCGATTAACAGAGGCGGGATAACCCCATGCGGTCGATAATCCACTCGCAAATGGTGGCGCTCGGCAATGAGCTGGATGGACTCAATGCTCTCTGCCACCAGCGCGGCAACATCACCTGGATGGAAGTCAATCGTAAAGTTGCCAGTGCGGATGCGCGACACATTAAGGAAGTTACCAATCAGCTGCACCATTCGCTCGCTACTCGTAAAAGCCTCGGTAAGGAAGGTGCGCTGCGTGGCATTGATCTCACCAGCGTCACCCTCCAGCACCATCGATATATAGCCCTTCACACTAGTGAGCGGTGTACGCAGCTGGTGGCTCGCCATACTAACAAACTCATCCTTCGCGGCATCGAGCTCGCGCAGGCGACGGTTAGAAGCACGCAGTTGGCGCGTTGCGTGGTCTACCGCTTGGGTGAGTTGCTGCTGGAACTGCTGCGTGGTATTGTGACACTGCTGCGCCATCAGCGTCACTGCACATTGCTGGGCTATCATTGCAAGAGTGGCTCGCTGCGCTGTAGTATACGTGGCTCGCTCAGCTGGCGGGCCTAGCACGATATATCCACAGTGATTACCCTGCCACACCAGCCGCAGCACTACAGCAATGTTGTAGCGGCGGAGTGCGTGGCGCTTGGGTAGCATGGCGGTCATTGTGCGAGTCGTCGCTTCTTCACACAGTGGCAAGAGTGTATCAACAGAAGTAGCGCATTCATCTGGCAAGTCAATTAGCGGCGGTACTCCATCCACCGTCACCATCACCCCGAACCAGGTCGGTCGAGCAACCGCCCTTAGCGCTGTGCGTACCGCTGCTACCACCTCTACAAAGTCGGTCGCGGTGGCCAGCGCGCTACCCAGTGCTATTAGTGGCTCGGCTGGTATAGATGTGGTGCTTGATTTTGGGCGATTTTGTTCCATTTTCATGCTACACCTGCTATTATAAAGCAAATGGTTAAAATTGCCATCATCGAAGACGACCAAACCATCAGCCAAATGTACCGCATGAAGTTCGAAGCGGCTGGCTTTGCGGTGGAAGTTGCAGGCGATGGCAAAGCTGGTATCATGCTCGTACAACGGACTCACCCCGATATCATCCTGCTCGACCTCCAGATGCCCCACCTCAATGGTGCCGACACACTCGAGCACATCCGCGCTTACTCATGGGGCAAGGCCATCCCAGTTATCGTCCTCACCAACCTCGGCCACGAAGAAGCCCCCAAAAAGCTCCAGCACCTCGGCGTCCACAGCTACATCGTCAAAGCCGAGCTCACCCCCAGCCAAGTCGTTAAGCGAGTAGAGGAAGCTTTGACGGAGCGTGGGATAGCCGTTACTAATATATACGGGTAGGTGTTTATCAACCATTAGCAACACGAGAGTGGCGGCTCTGCCCCACATACAATTACATTGCCCCTTTTAGCCTCTATTACTATCGTATACATCAAATTATTGCTTGCACAATCTCAAGAGTCATAGTCGTCTCAACGACTTTCTCAAATCTCGCAAAGCCATCCTAATAAGCCGCTCATCGTATGCCTTTGGCTCCACAATCGACAGTATTTTTGCTCGCTGCTGCTTGCTGGGTTCGAGTTGGTCCGTCAGATCGACTATTCCTTGCAGGACACGCTGGTCAGTATGTGTCTCAGCAAGTCGGTAGAGGTCTGGCATGATGGCGCGGATCCTCTCTCGGCAGCGGTTAGCTAGGTCAGCATTGCCGCGTTCTTTTTCTGATGGTGCTGACCAGCCGCAGGCGATTTCGACGAGGAGATCGAGACCGTAACGAAGACCGATGGTTGTATAGTTGCCGACGTGTATTTCATGGGTAATGACAGTTGTGACTGGTTCGGTTGCCTCATATAGTTCGCGATTGAAGAATGCGTTGTTTTCAATTGTCCAGTACACTTCATCAGTGCTGGTATCTTCTGATTGAGCATGGAGTACATGCCAGATTGCTGCGGGAAGGATGCTGCTATCTTTTCTTGCGCGTAGCTGCGTCCAATCTATCTTGTATTCTTTATACATCCCAAGCTCCTCGTTCTTGTTTTTATATAATACCATCCAATCCCTCAGCCTCGCTACTCCCTAGAGTATGTTCTCAGGTAGGCAGTTTGGATTCTCACGTCAGTAGTGATACAATAAGGGCTAGTAAGCACCCGTAGCTCAGCGGATTAGAGTACTTGGCTTCGAACCAAGTGGCCGCAGGTTCGAATCCTGCCGGGTGTACCAACAAGCTCTTACCCGAACCCACCCCAGTCGAAACAGGCTGAGATGCGGTTCCAGATGTTGAACAACGCTCACCCACCAGGGTGGGCGTTGTTCGTGTTGTGGAGCTCATGAGCGTGTCGTCAGCGGTGGGCGGTGTGGTCGGCTTGTCAGCCTGAGCCGTGTGCTGCAGGTGGTGCGCATGAGCGGCGGCATGCAGGCTGGGGCTGGCCAGCTGGTCAAAGGGTGGGGTGAGCAGAGCACTGAGGCGAGTGCCGGAGCCGGTGTCGGCGAGATAGATGGAGTGAGGCGTCAGGGTTGGCGCATCAGCATCGGCACCTTCTCCCCCGCTGGCATCGCCAGTTCCTTCTTCTTCTCCGGCGCTGTCCTGCTCATCATGTGCGCCCGCGTCCTTACCCGGCTGCTTGCCGCTGTCGCTCGTGCCATCGCCAGGCAGGACGACCCGACCGTCCTCATCCACCGCTGGGTTCACCAGCACCCGCTGGAAGAAGACTTGGTTGAGCAGCTTCTTCAGATGGTCTGGTGCTGCTGTGTAGAGGCGGTGGCAGTCTTCGAGGAGGTCAAGGGCCTGGGTGAGGTGCTGGCGGACTTCGGCGGCATCGGCTTGGTAGGCGGCCAGTTGGCGCTCAATCTGGTCGAGCTCACTCGTGAGCTGGGTCTGTTCCTCTTTGAGCAGGTCAAGGGGCACCGCCCCTTCGTAGTGGGCATGGAGGAGACGGCGGCGTCTGTCCTCGATGTTGGTGCGCCGCGTCGTCAGGGAGCGCACTGCCTTGGCCTTGTCCCCTTCTATCTGAGCCAGCTCGTCGTGGAGGTAGTGCTCGATCTGCGTTCTGTCTGCTGCGCTGAGCTGGATGGTTTGGTAGAGGTCGCTCATTCGGTCTTCGACGACGTCGATGAGCACGGCGGTGAAGGCGCAGTCGTGTAGGCGGCAGCGGCGGGCGCAGACGAAGTAGGGGTAGATGGTGCCCTTGCTGTTCTTGGCGTTCTGGACGGACAGGCGCGCCCCGCACTGGCCGCAGACGACGGTGCTCTTGAGGAAGTGGTTGTGGATGCGCTGGCGCTCCCCGTAGCGGCGTGAGGCCAGGATGGTCTGGACGGTCTGCCAGGTCTGGCTGTCTACCAGCGGCTCGTGCTTGCCCGCATACTCCACGCCCTGGAAGGTGACGATGCCCTTGTAGTAGGGGTGGCGTAGGATCTCGTGCAGGCGCGTTGCCGTGATGGGCTTGGCAGGGCGCCGCGGCGTGGGCGGGATGGTGAGGCCGAGCGTGTTGAGGTGGTCGGCCAGCTGCCGCACCGTCCAGTTACCGGTCGCATACTCCGTAAACGCTAGCCGGATGAGTGGTGCCCGCTCCTCATCCAAGGCGATGGTGCGGATCTCGCGGCCGTTTTCGTCTCTGGCGCGGACGTTCATGTAGCCGAGTGGTGCCTTACCCAGCGTCCCACCATTCCTGGCTTTCTCACCCATCCCCTTGATGACCTCATTGGCGAGGTTCCGGGAGTAGAACTCAGCGATGGAGCTCATGATGCCGTGCAGCAGCATGCCGCCAGGCGTCTGGTCGATGTTCTCACTCGTCGACACCAGCCGCACACCCGCCTCCTCAAACGCCCGGTTTATCTCCACATCGTCCGCCCGGTTGCGAGCCAGGCGATCTAACTTGTGGACGATGACGTAGTCAATCCCACCGTCTTCCTTGAGGTAGGCCAGCATCTTCTGCAGCTCAGGGCGGTTCGCACTACGAGCCGACTCTCCCCGGTCGGCGAACTCCTTGACGACTAGCGCTCCCATCGACTGGGCTTTACGCTTGTTGGCTTCACGCTGAGCCGGCAAGGAGAAGCCTTCCTCGCTACCACCACGCTGGGCCTGCTCACGAGTGGAGACACGGATGTAGGAGACGGCGCGCTTGGGAGTCAGTTGCGCCGCCATGGCGGTGAAGGGATCGGGGGCGAGTGCGTCAGGCATGGTGCACCTCCTTGCTGGTTTCGATGGACTGACTGGTCGTACTGGCGGCGCTGGCTTGGCTGTCCGCGCCGGTTTCGCTGGTCTGCTCGCGCTGCTGGCGTTCTTGTTCTCTCAGCTCATCGAGCCGGCGCATCCATGCGCCTTCCTCATCGTTCCACCAGGCTGGTGGGGTGCCGTCGCCGGGGCGCCAGGTGTTGAGGCAGACCAGGTGGGTGCCGCTAGCTGCGAGCTGTTCAAGCACCGCGTCTGCTTCGGCTCTGGTGAGGTTGGGGGTGGGCCAGCCCGCCGTGATGACGTACGCCACCCCGCCGCGCTGGCAGGCCTCCAGCAGCATGCTCAGCCCGTACTGGCGCTGCTGTCGGTCGTGAAACTCGGTGACCAGGTTGAGACCGGCCGTGTCGGCGTAGTCCTCTACCAGCTCCCGTTGCCGGGCCAGCTCGAAGGGGTAGTGGGCCGCGCCGTAGAAGATGGCGATCGGCCCGGTACCCGTCTGGCCGTCCAGCGCGGTGGTGGGTACCGCGTCCGCACCACCATCGTCCAGCGTGGTGGCTGGCACGGCGGAGCGCACGGCCGGGTACGTCTTCTGTGCGTTCGTTGTGGTTTGTGTTGTCATCGGTGTCCTCCTCTCGTCATATATTGCTATTTCACTGGTTTAGTGTTTCTCCTCTTTCTATTGACGCTCAGATGGACAGAAAAGTCCAGTCGGATTTCCTGTATCTCTAACATTCCCGCCCAACACTCCCCTAGTCGCCAGTTTGCCCCACCATTCCGCCGCTTTCGGCACGGTTCGCCGACTTCGTCGCCGGTAGGTTCTCCTTGCAGAGAATGAGGCAGACTGAGAAACGGACAAGCAGATAGCGTCGTCGCTTTCGGTGTCCTATGGCCCGCGCTGGATCAGGGCGGCGAGCTGTTCGGGGGCGGCGGTGATCTTGAACAGCCCCGGGGTCAGCGTCTGGTCGGCAGCGATCTGCTCGGCCAGGCGGCCGGCTCGCGCTTGGTTAGTCAGCAGCCAGACCACCTGCGGGTAGTAGCCGTGCTGAGCCTGGAAGGTGCCGCTGGCCAGGTGAGCCTGGTAGTCGTGGCACTTGGCCAGCAGCCGCGCTGGATGCTCGGTGTCCAGGTCAACCTCGAGGAGCCAGTGATCCTCTGCGCCCGCATCCGTCGCCGTGATTGCTTCCAGATCCGGCTTGAGCCAGCCCAGCGCCCCACCGAGCCGCAGCCAGGAGCGCCAGCAGGCCGGCTCGGTACGCAGCCGGGCCAGGTGCCCACCGACGGCGTGGATGGCCTGCTCGATGACCACCCTCGCCTGCGTGATCGCCAGCGTATGAGCGAGGAACAGTGGCGACGGGTCCTGAAAGCGCCGCCGCGCCCCGCGACCCTCGTCCGTCAGGCGCTGCCCCGCCGCAGTCAGGTACCAGACGTACCCCGCTGAACCGGCCCGCGTGCCACCAATCCGCCGCTCCAGGTGAGCAACCAGCCCCAGCCCGTGCTGACGCCGCAGCCGCCGACTGGTCTGGCGCAACGCCGAACGAGCCGAACCGTACTGCCCAGACAGCTCGGTGATCTGCGCCAGCTGGCGCGTCGTGGCATAGCGATGAGCCGCCAGCAGCGCCAGCAACTCGCGATCGGTGGCATCGAGTTGCTCGGCGATCGCCTGCAGCTGGGCGCGGCCAATCCGCGTGGGAACCGGCCGCTTCGCTTCAGCCTCTGTCGTCGTTAGTGTCGTCGTAGATGTCGGCACTGCCAGACCGGTGCCTGTTCCGACGCTCGCGTATTCCGATATCGATATCGCTGTGTTCATGGCTGTTTCCTCCTTCGTGATCGTCATGTGGTTGATCGAGTCGCTGCTGCGAGCCAGGGGCTGTGAGGCTGGGGGGTGTTGTCAGTGGTGGGTGTGATGGCCACAAGGGGCCATCAGTCGCCTCCCGTAACCGCGCCCGTGCCGCACCACAGCGCCGATAGCCCCGCCTGCTGAGTGCAGCGATGCGTCTGGCGATTCGTCTCCCGACGCGTCTCAGCAAGCCAGTGGTGGAGACAAGCGCAGGGGCCAGATAGGGGCGATACTTCGCAGCCCGCAAGAGCTCCAGAGGGAGAGGGCCGGCACTGTTCTTGGCGGCAGCGCTGACGGGCCGTCCCTCAATCCGCAGGAGTATGAAAACCGATCGTAATGAGCGGTTTTCAGCCCAGCGCAAGCGGTCGATACTCGGGGAGTGTCGACCCTTACAGCGTTCCGGAGGAGGGAGGGTGGCCAGGCAGCGCGTGCAACCAGGCTCATGACTGAGGCGATGGCCTCCCCGCGGACAGCCGGTGGCTCCTGGGGTAGCACTCCTGCGCGAGGGGCGACCCGTCAGCGCTGCCGACGCGCCCCGGACACGCTCAATCCCTCCGCCCGTCATGCCGTTCCTCCACTCCGGCTATCTGGCCTGCGGCCGAACACCACGCCAGCCGTCGAATGAGGTACGCCGTTCGTTGGCCCGCTGTCTCCGCCCGTGGCTTCTCCCCCGAGCTCACCTGTCGCGCCGTCCGTTGCTATCTGAGCCACGTCATCACCGGTCATCTCGCCGTGCTGCCCGAGCCGCGCTAACAGGGCGGCCTCAACCTGCGCGGCGTCTTGGCCGTAGCGCGCCTGGCTGGCGGCGCGTAGGGCCAGGGCGTCCTGGGTTGGTGGGGTTGGTGGCAGGGTGGTGGCGTGGCACCAGGGGTTCTCCCGCCCGTGGTGCAGGGTGCGGGCGTAGACGCCAAAGCGCGGCAGCAGCTGGAAGTCGGCCGCTTCCAGGTCAATCGCCTGACGGGCCAGCTCGGCCGCGTCCGCCGCGCTCAGGGAGAAGATGATCTTGTTGCGCGCATTGGCATCAATCCCCGCCTTGAGCGCCGCGGGCAGCTGCCCCCGGTACTGGTGCGCCAGATGAAAGGCCGCTCCCAGTGACCGGGCCTGGGCCAGCGCGTCGGCCAGGCTGCCCGGCAGCGACAGGTAGTCCTGCACCTCATCAATGAAGACACTGACCACATGCCGCCGCGACGGCTCCACCGCTGCCCGGGCCAGGATGAGTGGCCAGAGCTGGCCCACCAGCAGCGACCCGAGCAGCCGCGCCGACTCCGCCCCTAGCACCCCCTTGTTGAGACTGACCAGCACGATGCGCCGCCGCGTGAACACCTCCCCCAGGTCGAACGACGGCGTGGCCTGACCCAGCGTGGCTCGTAGGTGCGGGCGGATCAGGAAAGGCTGGAGCCGCGTCAGCACCGGCCCAACCCACTGCTGACGCTGCGCCTCACTGAGTGCCTCATAGGCCGCCCAGAACTGCCCCGTCCCCAGTGGATCCGCTCCCGAGGCCGCAATGAGCCGCTGACGGTAAACCGCATTCGTCAGCAAGAGCGGCAGATCGACCAAGGTCGCCCCGGGCGTGCGGGCGAGCGTCACCAGCGCCGCGGAGAGCACCTGCTCCACCCGCACACCCCACGACTCAGCGAACACCCCCTTGAACGTCGCCAGCACCGTATCTGCCACCAGCTCCGGCGACGCACCACCACCTGGCACGCCGCCGCCTGATGACGACAATGCTCCGCTTCGCGCTGCCTGCGTCCGGGCCAACGGATTGATCCCCACCGGGCGGCTACTGGTCGGGTCGATCACCACCACGTCATCGCGCCGCCGCTCAGGAATCCGCGCCAGAATGTCCGCCACCAGATCCGTCTTCGGATCAATTAGCAGCACACCCCGACCAGCCGCGATGTCCGCCAACGCCAGATGCGCCAAGGCGGTGGACTTACCAGCCCCCGTCGGCCCGAGCAGCACCGTGTGGTAGAGCGCATCACCAATCGAGATACCAAGGTGCTCACCCGCCCTGTCTCTTATACACATCTGACGCTGCCGACGAGCGATCTAGTGTAG
>CALEJV010000007.1 GCA_937898545.1 uncultured Candidatus Saccharibacteria bacterium
CAAGAGGTCGACATCCAGCGAATGTCGACCCTTATAGTGTTCCGGAGGAGGGAGTGCGGGGAGGGTGAGCGTGAGAAGCAGTGAAAATTAGGTTATTACCCTGCAGCACAAGGTAGCCTCTACAGGCTATCCCCACCGCGCTGCCTTCCATTTTCGCCTCGCCTCTAGTATAATATAGCGGTGATGCCGCTGTAGCTCAGTTGGTAGAGCGGCGCTTTCGTAAAGCGTAGGTCACCGGTTCGAGTCCGGTCAGCGGCTCCATTTGTTTATGACCAAAGAGAAGAAGGATTTTCTGCGCACCCCTCTCCGCACGATCGCGGCCGATCGGCCGTTCTTTGCGGCGCTAATTGGCGTGTTTGTCGCGGGCATCATCTATATGCTGGTGATGGGCTTTACGCTGCAGGTGCGCGATGTGCAGGTTTATGTGCGCTACACCGCCTTTGGCGAGGCGCATTTTTATAAGAGCTATTGGTATTATTTACTCAGTTTTGTGTTGTTTGGTGCACTGGTAATGGTGGTGCACATTGGCCTGATGGTTAAGCTGTATAGCCTGCAGCGCCGCCAGACAGCGCTTTTTGTGGGGGCGGCAGCAGTATTGGTGCTGCTGGTTGCTGCCTCGTATGGATTAGCAGTAATGCACCTGGCGTATCGATAAATGAACCACAACGATCTCGAGCTGCCCATGGGCAAGCGCACTCTCCTCTACCGATTATTTGAAATTCTCCCAGCATTCTTGAGCTATGGGATGCTGATTTTGTTCATCATCTTGTCTTTGATAAATCCACTGTGGGCGTCTATCTACCTTCTCGTCTTGGTGATGAGTGTGATTGTCCGCTCAATTGGCATTGCCTACCGTACGCTGACAGGCCACCACCAGCTGGAGAAGGCACAGATGGTCGATTGGCGGCAGCGCCTGGAGCAGCTCGAAGACCCAGTAGCGAGCTATGCTGCCATTCAGCAGCAACCACTACCGAAGCGGCATCAGCGTGAGTTTCATGCCCAAGAGCATCGCGAGAATCTCCGCCTTATGGCGGCCGACCCAGCAAGCTTCCCGCGACCATCGCAGCTCTACCAAGCAGTGATTGTAGCGGCGTACAATGAGTCGTATGATGTCTTGCAGCCTACCATCGAGTCAGTCAAGAATACGACATACAACAATAAGCAGATCATCCTTGTCCTTGCCTACGAGGAGCGTGGTGGGGTGGATATTGCCCGCACGGCCGCTCGCCTTCAACAGGAGTATGGTGATGTATTCTTCACCTTCCAGACTATCATGCACCCCAAGGATATGCCCGATGAGGTGATTGGTAAGGGTGGTAACATCACTTATGCTGGTAAGCAGCTCCAGCGCTATTGTGACGAGCAGGGGATTGCCTACAGTGATGTGATGATCACCACGCTCGACAGCGACAACCGTCCGTATCCATCATACTTCGACTATGTGGCGTATGAGTATATCGTTCACCCCGAGCGCAAGCGTTTGTCGTATCAGCCGATTGCACTATACTTTGGCAACATCTGGGATGCCCCAGCGCCAATGCGGGTGATTGCGACGGGTAACTCCTTCTGGACGATCATCAGCAGCATGCGCCCCCACACACTGCGCAACTTTGCCTCGCACTCACAGCCAATGGACGCGCTGGTGGAGATGAACTTCTGGAGCACGCGCAGCATCGTGGAAGATGGCCACCAGTACTGGCGCAGCTACTTCTATTTTGCGGGGGACTATAGCGTTCTGCCTATCCATGTGCCGATCTACCAAGATGCCGTGATGGACAACACCTTCTGGGGGACGGTGGTAGCGCAGTTCAAGCAGCTCCGACGCTGGAGCTACGGTGCGTCGGATATCCCCTATGTGGCAATACGCACCTTTACGCGGCGGCGCAATGTACCATTTGCTGAGGTGTTTGCCCGCTTTATACGCTTGCTCGATGGGCATGTGACCCTGGCTGTGATGGCCTTTTTGGTGACCTTTGGTGGGTGGGTGCCACTGTTGATCAACCAAGAATCATCACGCAGCTATGCAGTACACATGCTGCCCGAGGTGATTAGTAATTTGCAGCGCTTTGCGATGATCGGTATCTTTATCACCGTCTTCTTGATGCTCAAGATGTTGCCGCCACGGCCCGAGCGCTACAAGCGTCGGCGCAGCTTTGCCATGGTGGCGCAGTGGATCCTTATGCCTGTCACATCCATTTGCTTTAGTGCAATTGGTGCCTTTAATGCGCAGACACACCTGGCGTTTGGTCGCTATCTTGACAAATTTGACGTAACAATTAAGGCTACAGCCGGCTCGCGCGACCGCGCCAAAGCCGCCAAACAAGCCCAAAAAGCCGCTAAGAAACAGCGCAAGAAAGAATAGAATTCATGCTTTTGTAGCGGCATATATATAACCGGCCAGAGAATGGCCGGTTTTTGTATTGGCGAGGATTGGAGCGTAGAGTATCAGCTATCTTATATTCTCTGCCGTCCTTGGCTGGGGCTATAAGAGCTGCGGTGCTTAGAGTAGAATTTCTCATGTTGACGGGTGGTCTGGCAGGACTTTGCGGCAGATTTATGCGCCGCTGAAGACTGAGAGAGGAGGGGTGGTACTGAGGAGTAGGTAAGACTCTGGCGCTAGAAGGCCGTTCATTAGTGGTATTTCGTTCACATCTCTTATATCTCTTCTTTGGCCTGTAGAGGCCAATTAAAGTATCGTTCATTAATCGTGTGAGAGAGCTGGCATGAGTATTATTGACACCGCTGAGGCTGTTGGTTCGCTAGATAGCTCAGAGCAAGGCCGCCTTGAGGCTGTAGCGCCATGAATGAGTGGCTCGTAGGGCTTGTGGCAACAATGCGAGTAGGGCACTCTGGCAGATTTTACAGAGGCCAGCTTATCAAAATACATGTTATACTACAAAAATATCAAAATACAAATGCAAACTGTGCGTGCATTATATCACCAAACGAATATGATGCGCAGCAAAATGACCATATGCAATGTGGATAACTAATGATGTGGTGTGGATGAATATTTGGTGAGAAACCACAGCTATGCTTGCTAGGTGGTACTGTGAAAAGGGTGGGGCGCTCAAAAAGTGGTGGCATGCCAGGTTTCTTTATGCCGCTCAGAGTGCGATAGTCTGGAGTGGGTGAACTTGTGATAGTTTAGCGACAGGATGTATGAGTGATGTGAATATATACACCAAATTTTCATTTGTTGGCGCTGGTTTTTACTGCTTCATTCGTAGAGATAATGGGGAGGAGTATACAGATAGTGTGTAATATTGATAAGCATATGCTTTATATTATATAGTTGATGCGTGCGTTTGATGATGGTGTGAGTGACTTCTTGGGCTGGGCAGGTGGTCTGGGTGAGTGTTGTGCAGCGTGTGAATCTGCGTATGTTTTGTTCATAATAAACCAGCAAATAGGTTGCAACACAGCTCATCATTTTGCTTGTAATATGCAAGCGATATGATGGGCTGAGGGAATACAGGCATGGTCTATCGCGACGGTAACAAGGCGCTTGTGAGCGAAGGATAGGTGGCGACAAGAAGACGCTATTATGTGAATATTTTTTGTTATAATTCATATAATGTGAATTTGCGAGAGTGCGGAAGGTAGGCTCATGAGGAAAAGTAGCGATGCCAAGCAGGGTAAATCACTTGCAATTTGCAACTAAAATATAGTACATGTTTTTACTATGTATCAATTTTTTGTGAGAGGCTCTACCCCTGTATACCCATGGTGTTGTGGTAGTAATCGATGAAGGTGCCAGTTTTTGCGGCGAGCATGATTTCTTGTTTGAGCAAATCTTTTTCGTGGGCGATGGTGGCACGATAGTCGTCGCTCACGGCAGCATGCGGGTCGGCACAGGCACCCCAAAAGAGCAGTTCGACGAGTAGCGGCAAGAGCTGCCAGCTGCTGTCTGTTGGGCTATAAATGTATTGATTGCCTTGGAGTGGATCGCGTTGCTTATCAAGCAAGCCAGCTGATTCTAACCGCGCCAAGCGATCGGCCAAAATATTGCTGGCAATGCGCTCATCGCGTGCGAATTCGCGGAAGTAGCAGCGCCCAAAGAGCAGCACGTCGCGCATGATGAGGAGTGTCCATTTGTCGCCAAAAAGGTCGAGGCTGTAGCTAATGGGGCAGGCTGAGCGTTTGTGAGCTGTTCGTGTCATGCCTTTAGCGTAGCATCAAGGCTTGCGTTTTGCAAGTTTGTGGTGTGAGCTGGTAGCGAAGTAATGTTACCAGGCTTTGCCATAACAAAAAGCACTTACTGTAGTAGTAAGTGCTTTCGCGCCAGCGCATCTTACAGACCGACATGGTGCACTAGCGAATAGACCGAAATGGTGGGCAATAGAGGATTCGAACCTCTCACCTCTTCAACGTCAATGAAGCGCTCTAGCCAAATGAGCTAATCGCCCGACACGTGTATTGTAGCAGAAGATGTAGGGGAGGGCAAGGGTAGATAAATGGAAGGCTCGAGCAGTTATTATGCATTCGCGCGCCCCACACTTCATCCGATGGAGTGTGAAAACAGATTGCAATAATCTGTTTTCAGCCCAGCGCAAGAGGTCGATACTTGGGAAGTATCGACCCTTATAGTGTTCCTGAGGAGGGAGTGTGGGGTGGGTAAACGTGAGAACGCTGCGTGATTGATGCTTAGCAATATTTGCACCCACCCCCACTCTCGTTATACAATAGACGGTAAGTGCTGACGGGGCCTCACCAGCCTCCCGAGCTTCGTGGGCTGTCGTGATGTGCGAGAACGTTGCGTCATGAGTGCTTGGCGGTAAGCGCCAAGAAGTCCGGTGGAACCGCCGTTTGCGTGCAAGCGGCCCGAGACATGCGAGATTGGTCGGATGGAGTATATCCGTGCCAGGGCGCATGTTTTTTATTTTTATCAACATAATTTATATACAAGGAGGAGCGAGTCGGCTTCTGGCTGCCAGCGCGCAGCGGAGAAGTTGATGAGCAAACAAAGCAATGAACAACGAGCAGCAAGCAATGCGCCATAGCTTGGCGCACATCATGGCGCAAGCCGTCCAGCATTTGTGGCCACAGGCGAAGTTTGGCGTGGGGCCAGCCATCGAGCAGGGGTTCTATTATGACATTGACCTTGGTGATGTGACGATATCTGAGGCAGATTTTGGCAAAATCGAGAAGGAGATGCGGCGCATTATTGCGCGCGATCTACCCTTTACACACCGCGATGTGCCGGTAGATGAGGCGATTGCTTGGGCGAAGGAGGCAGATCAGCCATATAAAGTTGAATTGCTCAATGACCTGAAGCGCTCGGGGACAACCATTGCCAAAGAATTGTCTGGAGAGGCCCTTGGTAGCGCTGCAGAAGGTGAGAGTAAGGTAAAGACGGTATCACTCTACTCTCAGGGCGATTACACCGATCTGTGCCGTGGTGGGCACGTGGAGAGCACAGGTAAGGTGGGAGCTTTCAAGTTGCTGCGTGTGGCTGGTGCGTACTGGCGAGGCGACGAGACCCGGTCGCAGATGCAGCGGCTCTATGGCGTGGCCTTTGCAACACAAGCAGAGCTTGATAGCTACCTACAGATGCGCGAAGAAGCCAAAAAGCGCGACCACCGCAAGCTTGGCAAAGAACTCGACCTCTACACAATGTCGCCACTGGTGGGGGTGGGTTTGCCACTCTTTACACCGCGTGGCACGATCTTGCGCGACAAAGCAGCCCAGCTCTCTAACCAGCTGCGCGAGAAATACGGCTTTGCCAAAGTCTGGACGCCGCACATTACTAAGAAAGATTTGTATGAGACGAGCGGGCACTGGGCGAAGTTTGGCGACGAGCTCTTCCTCGTGACGAGCCAAGAGACGAGCGACAAGATGGCCCTCAAGCCAATGAACTGCCCGCACCACACGCAGATTTTTGCCAGCCAGCCACGGAGCTACCGCGATATGCCCGTGCGCTACCTCGAGACAACGACCGACTACCGCGACGAAAAAACTGGCGAGCTGGGTGGCCTGAGCCGGGTGCGTTCGCTGACGCAGGATGATAGCCATGTGTTTTGCCGGCCAGATCAGATCGAGCAGGAGATGAGTAATTTACTGGCCTGTGCTGAGGAGCTGTACCACATTGTCGGGATGAAGCTGCGTGTCCGCCTGAGTTATCGCGATGAGGGTGAGGGCTACCTTGGGGCACCAGAATTGTGGCAATCGGCCCAGGCTCAGCTCAAGGCAGCTGTGATGGCTAAGCAACTGGATTATTTCGAGCAGGAGGGCGAAGCGGCCTTTTATGGGCCGAAGATCGACTTCATGGCGACGGATGCGATTGGCCGCGAGCACCAGGTGGCGACGGTGCAGCTCGACTTCGTCCAGCCCGAGCGCTTTGGCCTCGAATATACCGATGAAGCGGGTGACATGGCTCGGCCAGTGATGATTCATAGCGCGCTGCTGGGCTCGATTGAGCGTTTCCTGAGCGTCTTTATTGAGCACACAGCGGGGTGGTTCCCTTTCTGGATTGCGCCCGAGCAAGTCCGTATTCTCACAATTAACAACACCGTAGAAGACTATGTTGATGAAATAACATCGGTGATCAAAACAGTGGTACTAATGCGTCCTATAAAATACAACGAGGTAAGATATACAACAGATATGCGCAATGAATCGCTCGGTAAAAAGATCCGCGAAGCTACTGTTGTAAAAATTCCGGTGCAGATTATCGTTGGCCCGCGCGACAAAGCCAACCGCCAGGTAAGTGTGCGTACCCAGCAGGGCGAGACAACGATGCCGTTGGATGAGCTAGCAGCCTATCTAGAGGGGCTCAGCTAATGCGCCGCCTGCGTATTGCTGTGGATGTTGACGACGTGCTGGCGGAGAATGCTGCTGGCATCGTCGCCTTTAGCAACCAGCGCTGGGGGACGAACCTGACGGTCGATGACTACGATGAGCATTGGGCTAAGATGTGGCAGGTGGATAATGCTGAAGTGAAGCGGCGCAGTGCCGAGCTGATGGACGCTGGCCTCGGTACGGGCTATGGACACATTGGCGGCGCGCTGGAGGTACTGGAGCGCTTGGCACAGCAGCATCACTTGATGATTGCGACATCACGTCACTTGCGAGTGAAAAGCGATACAATGGCCTGGATCGACGAGCATTTTCCGGGTATCTTTGCCAGTACATCAGTCTACTTCTCAGGCATTTGGGATGAGCTGACAGATGGTTCGCACCTTGCTACTAAGGCAGAGTTGGTGGTGCAGATTAATGCCGATGTGCTGATCGACGACCAGCTCAAGCACTGCCAAGCGGTGGCAGCGCATGGCCGCAACGCGCTGCTCTTTGGCGATTATGCTTGGAACCAAGCCACAACACTGCCAGCTGGGGTAGTGCGCTGCACAAATTGGTACGAAGTGGAGGTGGCAATTGAGCGACTTGCCAGCGATGAGCCTGCGTGATGCCGTCTACGAGCTGATGGCGCAGCTGCCAGATGATAAAGTGACAACCTATGGCGACTTGGCGGCTTTTGCTGGCCACCCATACGCCGCGCGGCGAGTGGGGGAGATTGCTCATGGTGGGCCGGAGGAGCTGCCGTGGCATAGACTTGTAAATTGCAAGGGAGGCCTTGCGGTCGGCTTTCCAGGTGGGCAGGCAGTGCAGCGGCAATTGCTCGAGCACGATGGGATCCAGTGTGATGATTCGTACCGCGTGGTTGATTTTGCACAGCGTCGCTGGCGGCCACATGCCACGCCGCATAATAATCTGAAAGGTAGCTCGCATGTTCACAAAAAATAACACACTACCTCTCGCGCCTGCCACTCTGCCACTCATTGCCATCGTTGGGCCGACTGCCAGTGGCAAGACTAACTTGGCGATTCGCCTTGCCAAGCAGTACGGTGGTGAGATTATTTGTGCCGATTCACGCACCATCTACAAGGGTATGGATATTGGCACTGCCAAGCCCTCGCCGGATGAGCAAGCTCTCGTGCCACACTGGGGGCTGGACTTAGTAGAGCCAGGTGAGCGCTACACAGTCGTGGATTTTCAGCGTTATGCCAATCGGCAGATTGCAGCTATTCGCCAGCGTGGGCGCATCCCATTTCTCGTCGGTGGGACGGGCCTGTATGTCGATGCAGTGTTGTATAAATTTCAATTTCCGACGGTGAACAAAAAGCTTATGCAGCAGTTACAGAGCTATTCTATAGAAACTTTGCACGAACATTGTCGAGTACACAACATAGAATTGCCCAATAATAAATACAACAAAAGGCATGTCATTAATACAATAGTGCGAGAAGGACAACAGTTACAGAGGTCAGCGCATGTTGATAAAAATACCTATGTTGTAGGTATTGCAACGCAACGTGATGTGCTGCGTGAGCGCATTGCTGAGCGGACAGAGCAGCTTTTTGCGCATGGTGTTGTGCAGGAATCAACGAAATTAGCTGCCCACTATGGCTGGGACAGTGAGGCTATGACAGGGAATATCTACCCAATTATACATAAATTACAACAGGGCGAGTATACGCTTGAGCAAGCCAAAGCGGCATTTTGCACAGCAGACTGGCGCCTGGCCAAGCGGCAGATGACCTGGCTGCGGCGCAACCCAGACATCATATGGCACAGCCTGGAGGATGCCGAGGCGTACCTTGATCGGGTGCTCGCGCAAGCGCACCAGATGTGATACCATAAATCTAGTTGGTGACCGTAATGATAGATGCACTGTTTGGATCAAAAACTCGTGTGAAATTGCTCCACCTTTTCTTGAATAACCCAGGAAAGGCATTTTATGTGCGCGAGATTACGCGGCTGATTAATGAGCAAATTAATTCGGTGCGCCGCGAGCTGCTCAATATGCTGGAGGTGGGGATCATTACGAGCGACAGCGTAGATAACAAATTGTACTACGAAGTAAACCAGCAGTACGAATATTATCCACCACTGCGCGTCATCTTTGCCGATCAAAAAATCGCTCCAGCCAAGAACAAGTCGGGTTACCGGCCTGCTTGGCAAGATGCGATTATGCAGCTACCACGCTTGCGTGTAGCGATTGCGGCGGGGGCGTTGGTGAAGGGGTCTGCCAGTACGATCGATCTGCTGCTGGTGGGTAACCTCTCGGCTGCTAAGGTGCGCAGCGTGGTAGCAGTTATCGAGCGGCAGGAGGGGCGCGAGTTGACGTATAGCATCCTGAGCTACGACGAGTTCTATTACCGGCTGAGCGTGCGCGACCGCTTCATCACTACCATTCTGACCAACAAGCATACCGTATTGGTAGACGTTGATAATATATTAAAAGAAGACGAAGGAGAGAATCATGCTTGATATCGAATACAAAGGTGGCAACACTGTCATCATTGCGACGAAAAAAACCACGCTTGCAGTTGACCCCAAGCTATCGCTGCTCGGCCTGAAGGACGCCAAGACGAAGGACGCGGTGGAGCTTGCGACCGAAGAACGCTTTGCAGTAGCTAATCCCGAGGCGCGCCTGATCATTGACCAGCCTGGCGAGTATGAAGTGGGTGACTATACCATCCGCGGCATTGCAGCCACGCGCCACATCGACACACCAGAGAGTGAGCAGCTCTCTACGGTATATCGCATTGAGTGTGGCGATATTCGCATTGCGGTGATTGGTAATATCGCGCCGGAGCTGACTGACGCGCAGCTCGAGGCGCTGGGGGTGATCGACATTGTCATTATTCCAGTGGGTGGCTATGGCTACACGCTGGATGCGACAAGTGCCGCCGCTATTATTCGCAAGATCGAGCCACGAGTAGTAGTGCCCGTTCATTATGCCGACAGTGCGTTGCAGTACGAAGTGCCGCAAGACACCGTGGGGGTCTTTGAGAAGGAGCTTGGTGCGCCAGTCGAGCAAAAACCCAAACTCAAGATCAAAACAGCGAGTAACCTGCCCGAAGTGCTGACGGTGTTTGAGTTAGCTCGAAGCTAGGATTCATATACCCCAAGCGCAACCAGCCTCATAGAGAGGCTGGTTTTTTTGTGATACATCTTTACTCCGTTTTTCTCCTCGCTGTTTTATCTGGTGGAGTATGAATATTAGTTGTAGCCAGCATGAGTGTTGGTGGATCGATGGACAAGATGGGGCCGGCTTCTATAGTTTTCTCAAGGAATGAGCGTGAGACAGTGATGAGGATTGTGAGATTCATAGTGAAACCATCGCCATAACGTGGTCGATTTGACACAACGCAATAATTTCGATACACTTCGAAATATCACTATTATTTCGATTTATATCGAAGAAAGGAACGGTTTTATGGAGCAACAATCAACCACGCCGTGGGGTAAGATTGCGGTGCTAGCGCTGGGAGCCTTCGTGATTGGGGCGGATGGATTCATGCTGGCAGCGGTATTGCCACAAGTGGCGCAGCAACTGGGGGTGTCGCTGGGGCAGACTGGCCTCTTGGTGACGGTGTTTGCGTGGGTGTATGCACTGGCGGCACCACTGTGTGGTATGCTGATGGGGCGGCGCAATCGGCGGTCGACCTTGGTGCTAGCACTAGCGATATTTGCAATTGGTAATGGAGTGGCAGCGCTTGCGTCGTCATTTGTATGGATGATGGTAGCCCGAGTGATGGCAGCCTTGGGCTCAGCCATGATGATGCCAACGGCGATGGCTTTGGCAACTAGCCTTGCCCCAGTCAAGCATCGTGGCAAGGCAATCTCCGTCGTTACAACAGGCATGACGATGGCAACGGTGCTCGCTGTGCCGCTAGGCTCGGTTATGGGGGAGCGCTATGGCTACCATATGCTGTTTTGGGCGATGGCGGTGGCTGCCGTGCTGGTGTTGTGTGGCATTGTGCTGGGCATTCGGGCACGTGAGGCACAGCCAGCGCAGCAGGTACAAACGATTCGCACATTAGTAGCAGGCCTGGCTAATCGTCAGGTTGCACTGACGTTATTGATAACAGTAGTGATATTTGTCGCTGGCACCAGCGTGATTTCGTATCTGAGTGCGGTGGTGCAGCAGGCGGGTCTGCACGAATACTTTAGCTGGATTTTGCTCATCTTTGGTGTGGGCTCACTCCTTGGTGGTGTGCTAGGTGGCTGGCTGACCGATCGTTTTGCCCACATTTGGCTGGCCCGCTGGGCAATGCTTGCCTTTGCGTTGGCGCTTGCTTTGCTTGGTGTGGCAGCTGGAATGCTAGGCGCGCTTGGGCTCGTTGGTGGCAGTGTGCTATTATGGACAGCTAGTGCTTGGATTGCCACGATTGCTCAGCAATACCGCATCATTGCGCTTGCTCCAGAACGGGCTCAGCTGAATCTTTCACTCAATTCATCCAGTATTTACATTGGTCAAGGCTTTGGTGGTATGCTGGGTGGCGCGGTCATTAGTAGCCAGCCAGCGCAGGTCATTCCGCTCATAGCGTCCGGCGTAGTAGTGCTTGCCTTGGCAATGACCAGCAGGTATGAGACAATACAAAGGAAATGACATCCCAACAAAACACCCCAACTGACGCACTCGCACCAGAGCATATCTTTGCCGCCCTGTCCGATCCGCTGCGGCTGCGGATTGTCCGCCGCTTGGCTGCGGAGGGGCGGCTTGGCTGCAGCCAGATTGATCATAATCTCTCACTCTCGACTGTCTCGCACCACTGCAAAGTCCTGCGCGAAGCAGGCATTGTCACGAGCGAAGCGGTTGGCACCCAGCGTGTCCTGGTGCTGCGGCCAGAGTTTGCTCGGCAGTTCGCTGGTGTGCTCGCGACAATTGCTGAGTTAGATAAAGCGAAGTGATTACCAAAATATCCCCTGTAGAAGGGGATATTTACAGTTATCGTTTGCTCTGGGCGACTATGCCGCAGCCTTGGCCTTTGTCTTGGCGCTGGTGAGCAGGCCTTTTTTCTTGAGGGTACGGATCGCCTTGGTCGAGAGAACCATGGTGACCTTTTGCCCATCTACAACGAAGGTCTTTTTCTGAAGGTTTGGTTTGAAGACTCGCTTGGTGCGTCGCAACGAGAAGCTCACATTGTTGCCGAATTGCTTGCCCTTGCCAGTCAGTTCACATCGTGCTGCCATATTCTTATTCCACTTATAACTTATATTATTACAATCTGTATTAGTATACGCTGCCAAGGGGGCAATGTCAAGGTGAGGTGCTGAGACATCTTGCCGTGTCGCTAGCCTCCAGATATTTTCTTGAGTGGTTTATGTAGTAGGGGCGTAGGGGTGTTTTCGGGTTCCGTGTCTATGATATTATGAGCCAAATACCTCATCAATGATGGTTTGTGGGTCATCGATGGGGAGTCGCTGCGTATCGCTACCAGTATGCCGCAGGAGGTTGATTCGCACACTGCTAGGCGAGGCAAAGACCATGATGTGCCGGTCTGAGCCATCTGCATTGCGAGATTGCCAGCTAGCGGTTGCGTAGTCTGGCTGCTCTGCTTGCACCAGTGCACACACCTGTGCGAGGGTGGTTGGTTGTGGCAGCGGCTGGTCGATAAAGACGTTCCAACTGATGCTATTGTAGCCAGTGTGGCGTGTGGCATCAAGTGTTGTTTGATGAGAATCAACAGTGGTAACAATGGTTGTACTCTCTACATCATTGTAATATTTACTGTATTTTCGCATTGATGCTGGTAATTCTATCGTGTCCTCGTCTGCTGGTTGGAGTGTGCTGGCAAGGCTGAGCGCGCGCTGTGCGATATCCTCGAGTACATGGCGGCACTGCGTAGGCTCGGTGATCTCGATATGGTCGATCGGCTTGGTGTCGGTATGGTAGGTGATTATAGACATAGCACCAGTATATATGACGCTACATAGCAAGGCAAAGCCTTGGGCACGGCGAGTGGTGATGGTACAATAAAGAAATGCATATTGATATCGCTCACCTCATTATCGTCCTTGTCGTTATTCTTATCTCAATGACGCTGCACGAGGCGATGCATGGCTTTATGGCGTACTGGCTGGGCGATGATACGGCTAAGGAACAGGGGCGTTTGACGCTCAATCCACTGCATCATATTGATCCATTCTTGACCATCCTTTTGCCACTGAGCTTGGCACTGCTGGGTTTACCGGTGTTTGGTGGGGCCAAGCCAGTGCCGTACAACCCCGAGCGAGTGCGGGGTGACGAATGGGGCGCAGCGCTGGTGGGGCTCGCTGGACCGCTGACGAACTTCGTCATTGCCTTCATCTGCTTTGGCCTATATGCGACGGTCGCTGGGCCAGTGGTGCAGCCGCTGCTTGCTACAGCGGTGAGTGTGAATCTTGGTTTCTTTGTATTTAATATGCTGCCTATCCCACCGCTCGATGGTTCGCGCGTGCTGTATGCTTTGGCACCGGAGTTTGTGCGCCGCGGCATGGAGGTGGTGGAGCAGTACGGCGTGATGCTGGTCTTTGTGCTGGTATTGGTCGGTAGCTCAGCTATTGGCAATGTGATGATGGCGGCTATCAGGGGTATCTTGCAGCTTTTCTCGCTGGTGTTTGGCGTGTCGCTTGGTTAGGATAGGAGCAGGAATTGAGCCTTTTGTCTGGCTTGGTACAGGGTTTAGATTGTAGGCTAGCTTGGTGGGAGATTGAATGAGGCTGTCTCTCGTACAAAGGTGAGTGTCTGTTATGAGCACTAGTAGATTAAACATCAATACAAGGGGTTAATATTCAGCAGATATTGACATGTTTAGTACTAAGGAAGAGGGTGTGAGGATCTCAACATCGCAAATGTGACGCCGCTTACCATTCTGTGGTATACTAAGAGTGTCCCAGACGAATATCGGGCGTGTATGATTTTCCTAACATCATATGATAGGGATTCCAACATTCACCATACCCGTGGGTATGGATGAGGAAACCCACCTTGCATCATGCAGGGGAATATCAAGCGCCTGGGGTGAGTCTGGGATTTTTTGATGGTCGAAGGCTAAGAGTATCACTATCACACACGGGCCCTCTTCATCACTTCCCCCGATAGAACGCTATAAGGGTCGATACTCTCCAAGTATCGACCTCTTGACACTAGGGCTGCTAATCGGTTATTACAACCGATTAGCACACTCCATCGGATGAAGTGATGCAGAGGGCCCTGCACTGAAGATGAAGGCTTTGACATCCACTCGTCATAAATCCCTTATGCTATAATAGGGAGGCAGTCTATTAGATGATCGCTTGCTACTTGGCAAGAGGAAAGTCCGGGCAGCACAGGATACGACAGTCGCTAACGGCGACCGGGGGCAACCCTAGGGAAAGTGCCACAGAAACGATACCGCTCCGCAACACCAATACTCGTGCGCAGTAGCGCTCTAGTAGCGGGGTAAGGGTGAAAGGAGTGAGGTAAGAGCTCACAGCGCTGCATGGTGACATGCCGCGGAGGTAAACCCTGTCGGCTGCAAGGAGATAGCCACGGATGAGTGATCCGCTTGTGGTTATCGCTAACCGCTCGATTTGCAGAGCAATTTGCAAACTAGATAGATGATCATCCACGACAGAACCCGGCTTATCGATAGGCTGCTTTATGGTATGATGTGTTAGCTCTAACTTTGGAGCTTTGTTATTTTCTCAACCTCCTCGCCGCACAAGAGAATATCTGGAAGCCAGCAACTGTGGGGACGGATAGGCTCTGTGATTCATCTGACCGAAACATCTTCGACGCAGTGAGGAGGTTGATGGGATGAGGTAACACAGGCGAGATGTTATGTCCCATTGAGTGGTTGCTCATCTACAAATAAATACACACCCCTGTTACAGAGGTGTGTATTCTTCACAAAGTCGTATAAATTGCTACACTACTTGCGGGTGACGTGCTTAACGACAGCTGCAAAAGCCTGTGGCTCGTTGACAGCTAGCTCGGCGAGGACCTTGCGGTCGAGTGCCACACCAGCAGCCTTGATATCAGCGATCAGGCGGCCATAGGTGGTGCCATTTTGCCTGGCAGCAGCGTTAATGCGAGTGATCCACAACTGGCGCAGGTCGCGCTTGCGGTTGCGGCGGTCGCGGTAGGCATATTGCAGGGCACGGATTACCCCTTGCTTGGCAAGGCGGAAGCTCCGGGTGCGATTGTGTTGCATTCCTTTGGCGGCTCGCAGCATCTTGGCATGGCGAGCGTGGGCGGTTGTTCCTCGTTTGACGCGCATATGTTAGACTCCTAAGGCTCGTTTAGCATTTTTGGCCATACCACCAGTGATGGTAGCAGGGGTGTTGATATTGCGCTTGCGCGATTTGCTCTTCTTGGAGAGCATGTGGTTCCCGAAGGCACGCCGACGGGTCAGTTTGCCGGTACTGGTTAGCTTAATGCGCTTAGCAGTGCCCTTGTGGGTCTTGAGTTTTGGCATTACTTACTCCTTATTACGATGCTGAGGTTGCGCCCAGCCATCAGTGGTTTTTGCTCGACAATCGCTTCGTCCTCAAGGGCGGAGACAACCTGGCTAATTAGGTTGTAGCCAAGCTCACGATGCGCCATCTCGCGGCCGCGGAAGAAGATCAAAACCTTGACCTTGTGCCCCTCAGCCAGGAACTTGCGAATCTTGCGTAGCTTAATCTCCAGATCATTAGCGCCAATCTTTAGGCCAAAACGCATCTGCTTGAGCTCATTGGCTTTGTTGCTTCGCCGGTTGCGCTGCTGCTCCTTCATCTTTTGGTACTGATATTTGCCCCAATCGATGATCTTCACAACGGGTGGGTTAGCATTGGGCGAAAACTCCACCAAGTCTACGCCAGCTTGCCGCGCCTTATCCAGGGCTGCCTGCCGGCTCATGATGCCAAGTTGTTCGCCGCTTTCGCCAATGACGCGCAGCTCGCGTGCGCGGATGGCTTCGTTGATGCGGGTGGTTGATTTGATTGTGCTCTCCTTTGCTTGAGCTTAAAACGAATTGACTCCCCAAAAGTTTACCAGATGTCGCCGCAAAAGGCAAATAAAATATGCCGTGGTTTGGTGATTCTTCGCGGTGATTGCTCGGCGAGAGACGCTACAGGTGGGGTTATGAGAATAAAAGCCCCTTGGTTGACAGCGTTTTTCTCTTCTGTGCGTTTATAGATAACGAGCTGCACACCCCACCAAAGGAAGTGTAAGAAACCGGTAGGGCGAGATGCAGATGAGCGGCTAATTGCCCTGCGCTTGCAGCGCCCGAGCACAGGCAATTGCCTGCGTGATTGTCTCTTCGAGTGTTGTGCCTGGCTGCCGCCCAGTGTGCTCGGTGTAGAGCGCGTCAAGGTAGCGTGTCTTGGGCGCGCCCTCCGGATGGCCGTAGACGACCTTGGCTGGGTTCTTGCCGATATGGAAGCCAAATTCTACATTGGTGGTAAAGGCGGGCATGCCCAGTGTGGGTAGCGACCGGTCAATTACACGTGGCACCCAAAAGAGCACCACTGTTGCTGCATCGAGCGCTTCCCACTCCCAGCGTGCTTGCTTGAGGAGGTCGAGCTCGCGCTGGGGCGAGGCATCGTGGTTCTCTGGCGCGTAGACGATCCCGTCATAGCCTAGCGCTGCAAATATTCGCACCGCCTCGGGCCGCCACGACGCAGAGATGAGCTGCTGCGATGCTACATCGAAGCGTGGTGTGGGGCCAGCGAGGAAGATCGCTGACTGGCCTGGAGTAGGGTGGTGGAGGGGTTGGTCGGAGTAGTTTGCTTGCATGACTCTAGTATGGCTGGCTGGCGAGGAGTTTGTCAAATGTTGTGAATTGCACTTTATTGCCAAGTTTTCGCTGATATACAGAAAATACAGAGGTAGAGTGTGATGTAATATACACGACGATATTTTTACAACGCTTTGACCGGCGCGGGTTGTCGATATTGCAACGCCTCGGAGATATGAGCAACGGTGATGTGCGGCGCTTCGTCAAGATCGGCAATGGTCTGGGCTACCTTGATGACCTTGAAGTAACCGCGTGGGCTCAGAGCAAGCTTGGTGCTGGCGGCATCGAGGAACTGCTTGACCTCTGATGAGAGTGGAATAGAGCGCCGCACCTGGGCCGAGCTGAGGCGGCTATTGCGCATAGCGCTGCCACCATAGCGGGTGGCTTGAGCGCGGATGGCAGTGGAGATAGCGGCTATCGCATGGCGCTGCTCGTGATCGGTGGTGGCGCGGTGTGAGAGCAGTTGCTCATTAGGGATGCGATTGACGGGGATGATCATATCAATCCGATCCATCAGTGGCCCAGACAGGCGTTTCTGGTAGGCGATGATCTGCGTACTACTGCAGGTGCACGCATGCGTTGGGTCGCCGTAGTAGCCACAGGGGCAGGGGTTCATAGTGGCCACCAGCATAAAATCGGCTGGGTAGGTGGCACGCCCACGCGCTCGGGTGACCGTTACTGTCGTGTCCTCGAGTGGCTGGCGCAATACCTCAAGCGTCGTGCGTGGGTATTCGGGCAACTCATCAAGGAAGAGCACGCCCAGGTGGGCCAAGCTCACCTCGCCAGGCTGTGGCACTGACCCGCCGCCAATCAATGATGCGCGGCTTGCTGTGTGGTGCGGCGCACGAAATGGCCGCGTCTGGACACTCTGGTCGAGTGATAAGCCCGCCAGGCTGTGCAGCTTCGTTACGGCCAGTTGCTCATCTGGAGTCAGGGGTGGCAAGAGGCTGGGCAGCGTCTTGGCCAGCATCGACTTGCCGGTGCCAGGTGGCCCAGTGAAGAGGATGTTGTGGTGGCCCGCTGCGGCAATGGTGAGGGCGCGCTTGGCTTGGGCTTGGCCGTAGATATCGTCGAGTAGGGGTGATGGCACAGGTGTTGTTGGTTTATCATCAGTGGGTGGTGGCTGGTAGATTGGTAGCAGTTTTTCGCCCTTGAGGTGGAGAAAAAGCGTTGTAAGATCTGGCACACCATAGAGCATCACCCCTGATACGAGTGAAGCTTGGGCAAGATTCTCTGTGGGTAAATAGACAGTGTTGTAATTATTATCACGAGCGGCTTCGGCAATGGTAATGGCACCTTTGACTGGGCGGAGCGTGCCGTCAAGCGCCAGCTCGCCAGCAAAGACTGCGCCAGCCACTTGCTCGGGCCGGAGCTGGCCGCTGCTCGTCAGGAGGGCGAGGGCAATCGGCAAGTCGTAGTGTGTGCCATCCTTGGGCAGCTCGGCTGGTGCGAGGTTGATAGTGATGCGCTGGGCTGGATATTCCAGCAGGGAGTTGGTGATGGCGCTGCGCGCTCGTTCGCGCGCTTCGTCGATGGCTTTGTTGCCCAGGCCAACGATCTGCAGAGCGGGCAGGCCCTTCGTCATGTCGCTCTCGACGTCAATCATATGGCCAGCGAACCCCACGGGCGCAACCGACCTGATTTTTGCGACTTTGTTCATGCTGTCTATAGTTAAGCATATTGGCGGGGTCTGTGCAAATTGTTTTTGTATGAGTTTGCATGAGCTCACGAATCTATGAGAATACGATGCTGTATACAGAGATGAGCAAAACCGTGCTATAATATATGCAGACGTGGGGCTGATATAGCGTTCGACGTTTGGACTTTGTCATTGTATTCTGCGAATCGGATATGCACGACACGCATAGATATAACTGCAAAAAATAAAGTTGCAGCAGCACTCCGCAGTGTTGAGGAGATCTTCGCTCCCAATACCGCGGCTGCACTCGCCGCTTAGTCTGGCGATCGCTATGAGGTGCATGGCAACAGGGCATCTCGTAGTGTCATAGCTATGTTGCTTGCTCTCCTGGTGGCAGCGGCACGAGGAGAGGACATATACCGCGCAACGATAGGCTGTATTTTTGGTTTGTTTCTGATCGGCCTCGCGTTGTCAAATACATAAACAAACCTATGTTCGTAGACGAATACGAGGGCACTAAGCGGACCCGGGGGCAGTACCCGGCAGCTCCACCATAGAGGAGATGATTGCTCACCAGGCGTGGGCGATTTTTTATTGCACCACAACCCAGGAGGCTGCATACGTACAAATCACAAACACTGCTGCGAAGTATCACCAAAGGCCGCGGACTAGCCAAACCTCTCTCGCCAAAAAAACAACCACCTGCGAGTAGTGGTTGTTTTTGGATGTGGAGTTTTCGTATATTGTTTATTTTTGGCCTCTGCATAATTTTTTTATTCAGAAGCTACCCTTATGATATGGGAGAAAACTGCTTGTGTCAACGATTTTTGGCAATATTTTTGCGTAAAAAATACCACATCGAACATATACCCAGACCGACCGCACATCGCTCAAAATCTGTGTTATAAATACAACACGAGTAATGAAATACAACAGAGGTAGCATACAGTACAGAGCCAAAAACGAACAAAAAATTATTGCACTATATACAACAAAAACGCCTGTGTACAACTCTCGAAAGTACAGGGGTGCGAGAGGTGGGCACGCTGCCGATGTTCGTGTGGGTGAGAAAGAGGGTGGCGAGGCAATGTTTTGCGATAGTTCGCACGATAGCGATGTCGCTTGTGCTTTGCGTTGGTGCGATGTATGGCAACCGCAAACGACCTGTGCGTTGGTTGAGCTACCATAAGCAATAGTGGCTCGATGCCCATTGCTGAGCGTCAAAGCCGAATATCGTCATAACCAAGCGTGCTGCACACAATAACCATAGCGCGTAAGCCCTGCTGGGGTTTTGTAGTTCAGCCGCAAAACACATTGACTTACCATAGTGCTTGTGCTAACTTAGAAGTAAGCTTTGACAAACACAAACACCCAAGAAAAAACGGAAAAGCTTACCCTACATAACCCAACATGGCGTCGCCATTGGCGCACACCAGGCAGCGGCAGAGCGCGGCATAGCGCTGAGCTTTGGCACTGCCTGCGCTCCGCCAATACTATATAGAGTACCCCCCCCAAGTAGAAGTACTTTTGTCATCGTTGGCGTCGACGCGTGGTGGCCTCTTCATACATGACGCATGCCGAGGGCTCACCACTCATGCTCCACACTGTGGAGCACCTCTAGCCCGTAGTGGCTGCCGGGCGTCCTAATTATATATCTATAGAGGACGCTGCAAGCGCGTTGCTTTGTGCGGCTGCTCGGGCTTCTCACCAGGCGGATTGCTTGGTATAGTGATAGATATGTCTCGAAGAATCCTGCTTGCCAGTATGAGCATAGCTGCAGCGGCGCTGCTAGCGATTGTGCTGCAGACCACCACACCAGCGACGATTCACCCCCTGGGGATCGTGCTGGTCTTTGTGCTGTGCTATGTGGTAATGCTGGGGTTGCTAACGTACCTGCTGGCGGGCATTGCAGCGGCGCTGCGGCGTTGGTTGCCCGAGGCGCAGCGGCGAGCAGTGACACTCAGCTTTCGGCGCTGCTATTATTTTGGCTCGGTACTGGCGCTGGCACCAGTGCTGCTGATTGGGGCACGCTCGGTGGGGCGTGGTGGCTGGTATGAGCTGGCACTGGTTTTTGCTTTTGAGGCAATTGCATGTTTTTATGTAGCAAAACGGTGATGAGGCGCGTATACTAGGCAGAGGAGGACGGTTCTATGCCACGAAAAAAATCAACCCCAGCAGCGCCCACCGCGCCAGAGACACAAGCGACATCATCCCCAAAGAAGCGCAGGGCGCAGCGCACCAAGCAAAAATCACAACAGTCACAATCTATTGCGAAGAAAACAACAAAGGCAGATACGACCTCTGTTTCATCACCTAGCACGCAGCTAAGCAGCTCATCACAAGCTGTCGTAGATAATACATCACCCAGCCAAACAAACGGACAATCCCCATTATCTACCTCTGTTACACATGCGACAGCCCGCCGCCGACCAGTGTTGGAGGCGTTTATTGCGACGGGAGCAGCAGGAATGCTGATGTATGCTGCGATGGTGAGCTTCTATGGTGCACTGATGGTGGGGCAGGTAGACCGCACGTCACCAGAGCGGGTAGCTGGTTGGCTCGTCCTTATGTGGAGCGTGAGCTTGGTAGTGCAAGGGATCAGCACGCTGATGCAGCTCCACCGGACAGATCATTATATGCAGCGCTTCCTTGCCTTGCTCCTAGTGGCGGGTAACCCAGCCGCACTCATCATGAGCGAATGGCTATACAATTTGTTCTTTGTGAGCCCCGGACAAAAGGGGGTTGTATGGATAAACAGTACAGTCATGCAGGTAAGTACTGTCATTGCTGTGTTTGGCTCCATCTACCTCTGGTACTTATTACTCTGTACGAAGCGGACAATCGCGCCGCGCACTGCACCTGATGTGCCCGCTACAACATATGCTCGTTTGATGCGACGTCGGCGGGTTGGTCTCTGGCTGATTGTGACGGCATTTGTACTTCCGGCTCTTGCGCAGTTTTCGGGGACGTTGATGCTGATGAGTAGCACAAGCCGAGGTACTACGATCTTTACGTCAATACTATCGTTTTTCAGCATGATTCATTTTATCTTTATGATCGCTGGCATGATCTTGATTGTGCCATGTATCGTCATGCTCATCATTGGTATGGTGCTTGTGGCAAACAGCCAGCGCGAATAACTTAAGTACCAAAACCACCGCCTAACAGAGGAGAACCGCCCCATGCCAACGCAATCCATCGCTACAACTACTGCAAAACAGCATAGCCAAACAGGCACATCTGATGTGTCTGCGCCGCCGCGTCGGGCTTGGCTCGAGGCCTGTGTGATTGCTGGTGGAGTGGGGACGATTGCCAGTGCAGCCATCGTATGTCTGCAGGGCGCGGTGCTAGTGAGTGGCCTGACAGTGGTGGAGCAGGTATTTGGCTGGCTACTCGCCGCTTGGAGTGCGAGTATACTAGTGCAGAGCGTCATCACACTGCGGCAGTCGCACCGCACCGATCGATACTGGCAGAGGATTGGAGCGCTTGGCTTGTTGCTAGTGAATGGGGCGCTGTTTATTGTGGGTTGGCTCAGTGGTGGTGTACTGCACACACCTGTAGGATTAGTAGTTAATAATACAACAGTTCTCATGAGCAACATACCGAGCTTCGTTGGTTCGCTCTACCTCTGGTATGTATTGCTGGGTATGCAGCCAGCGATACCAGCAAAACGTAATGATGTAGATGATACGACGCTCAATCAAATGATGAAGCGCAAGACTGGCCTCTGGCTGATGCTTGCAGCAGCTGTACCGATGATGGCGCTGTATGGTATGCTTGTGTCGGTGCTTTTTGGTGTGACTAACTTTCTTGATACACATCGGCATGTTTTGAGTACTCTTGTCAATGAACCGACGCTACTGATGATGGGGATGGTGGCGTCGATCGTGATATATGGTGGCATCGCGTGGTTTGTCGCATCACCAGTGATGGCTGTCGCTGGCTTCATCTTTGTTGCGACAAGTAAGTATGAGTAGCCTGAATCTTAGGGTTCTTGCTTTATCTCACGCTTCACCTTCCCACACTCCCTCCTCCGGAACACTATAAGAGTTGACATTTTCCCAAGTATTGACCTCTTATGCTGAGCTGAAAACTCGCTATTACATCAAATTTTCACGCTCCATCGGATGAAGTGATGGGGGTGGAGCTGATACAAAGAAGGTGAGTTCTTATGATTTAAATCACTCTCTCCACCCCTGTTATTTTCGCTGCCTCGGCGATTATGATACAATAAGGTGCGTGTAATGTAACCCGAATGACCTAATAGTGAGGGAAATGAATGAACAAACAAGTAGATAATGGATCGTATGACGGTTCGCAAATTCAGGTGCTCGAGGGTCTCGAGCCAGTCCGCAAGCGCCCGGGGATGTATATCGGTAGCACGGGCTACGATGGCGTGCACCATTTGATCAAGGAGATTGCTGATAACTCCATCGATGAAGCGATTGCCGGCTATGCCTCGCGCGTCGATGTACGTATCTTGGCCGATGGTGGCTTGATGGTGACCGACAACGGGCGTGGTATCCCGGTGGATAAGCACCCCAAGACTGGCCTGAGCACACTCGAGACCGTGCTGACGGTGCTGCACGCTGGTGGTAAGTTTGGTGGCGGTGGCTACAAGGTGTCGTCTGGCTTGCACGGTGTGGGCTCGAGCGTGGTGAATGCGCTATCGAGTCGCCTCGTTGCAGAGGTGGTGCGCAAAGGACGCCTCTATCGGATTGAATTTGAGCGTGGCCATACTACTGTACCGCTCAAGAATAAGGGCAAAACCGACCGGCCTGATGGTACAACGATTATCTTCTATCCCGATCCGACCATCTTTAAAGAGACAGTCGACTTCGACTATAAGTGGGTGGTACACTACCTTCGCCACCAAGCCTACCTCACGAAAGGCGTCTACACCACTGTGTATGATGAGCGCACCACGCAGCGCCAGGCCTTCTATTTCGAGGGAGGGATCCGCAGTTATGTCAAGAACCTGAACGTTGGTAAGGATGTGCTGAGCGACGATGTCTTTTATGTGGAGAAGCAGGTCGAGGACTCGATGATCGAGGTGGCGGTGCAATACAACGATACTTACGCCGAAACCGTCCGACCTTTCGCTAACAACGTGCTCACCCCTGATGGTGGGACACACCTGGTGGGCTTTCGCGCAGCAATGACCCGTGTTATCAATGACTACGCGCGCAAGAATGGTCTCCTCAAGGAGAAGGATGACAACCTCTCGGGCGATGACATCCGCGAGGGGCTTACTGCCGTTATCCTCGTTAAGCTGCCCGACCCGCAGTTTGAGGGCCAAACCAAGAATAAGCTTGGTAACCCTGAGGTGCGGCGTTACGTTGACCAAGTGATGAGCGAGTATTTCTCGTACTATCTAGAAGAAAATCCGGCGGTGGCTAAGAAGATTGTTGGCAAGGCGACGCTGGCCGCTCGAGCTCGCAAGGCTGCCCGAGCGGCGCGCGATACCGTGATCCGCAAAGGGGCGCTTGATGGCGCAAGCCTGCCAGGCAAGCTGGCCGACTGTTCCAGCAAAAACCCCGAAGAGTGTGAGCTGTACATTGTGGAGGGTGACTCGGCTGGTGGCTCGGCCAAGACTGGGCGCGACAGTCGTACTCAGGCTATCTTGCCACTGCGTGGTAAGGTACTTAACACCGAGCGTGCCCGCCTCGACAAAATGTACGCCAACCGTGAGATCCTCAGCCTCATCAAGGGTATGGGTGTGGGGATTGGCGACACCTTCGACATCAAGGGGCTGCGCTACAACCGTATTATCATCATGACTGATGCCGATGTCGACGGCAGCCACATTGCCACATTGCTCATGACCTTCTTCTTCCGTTACATGCAGCCAGTTGTGGAAGCAGGGCATATTTATTTGGCCAAGCCACCTCTGTTTAAGCTCCGTCTCTCGGGCAACAAGCAAGAATATATTTACAACGAAGAAGCTCTCGAGGCCTACTACGACGAGCAGATTGCAGCGCGCAAGGCTCGTGGGGTAGAGATAGACCCAAGCGAGCCCCGCATCAAGCAAGCTGGCCTGAGTGAGTCTGCCTTGCAGCGTTACAAGGGTCTCGGTGAGATGGATGCCGACCAGCTGTGGGAGACGACGATGAACCCCGAGCACCGTGTGCTCGTGCAGGTTCAGCTGGAGGATGCCGAGCGTGCCGACGCGATCTTTACTAAGCTAATGGGCAACGAAGTAAGCGTGCGCAAGAACTTCATCCAGGCCAACGCTGCAAAGGTCAGCCTAGAGGAGCTTGATATCTAATCTATGAACGAGGAACACACAATGCAGCCAGAAGACAACCAACCAACCACCCCAGCTACCATACCTGACCAGAGCCACTCGCGCAGTGTGGAGGTACGCACCGTCGAGGACGTGATGGAGGATAACTTCCTGCGCTATTCGATGTCGGTCATTGTTGATCGCGCGCTGCCTGATGTACGTGATGGTATGAAGCCCGTCCACCGCCGCATCGTCTATGTGATGGACAAAATGGGCATTGGCCCGACATCTAAGACGATCAAGAGCGCCCAGATCGTTGGTGAGGTGATGGGTAAGTACCACCCACACGGCGATAGCTCTATCTACGATGCCATGGTGCGTATGGCCCAAGACTGGGTTGAGCGCTACCCACTAGTACAGGGGCAGGGGAACTTTGGCTCGATGGACGGTGACCCGCCCGCCGCAATGCGCTACACCGAGGCTAAGATGACACGTGTGTCGGAGGCGCTCCTGGCAGATATCGATAAAGAAACCGTCCCATTCCGCGACACCTACGATGCCACGCGCCAAGAGCCGACCGTCTTGCCGGCCAAGCTGCCCAACTTGCTACTTAACGGCCAGGTTGGTATTGCCGTTGGTATGGCGACAAATATCCCTACCCACAATCTTGGTGAGGTGGTTGATGCAACAGTTGAGCTTATCAACAACCCTGATGCCACGCTGGATGACCTCATGCAGCACATCAAAGGCCCGGACTTTCCAACTGGTGCCGTGGTCTATGGTGGCACGCCAATGCGTCAAGCCTACGCCACTGGTCGTGGTAGCGTGACGATGCGCGCCGTAGCAGCTATTGAGGAAACGAAGAAGCGTGGACGCTACCGCATCGTCATCACAGAAATGCCTTACGGTGTTAATAAAGCAACACTGATTGAGAAGATTGCCGACCTCGTCCACGAGAAAAAGCTCACTTCCATCAGCGACTTGCGCGATGAGTCGGCTCGGGGTAATGTGCGTGTTGTTATTGACCTCAAAAAGGATGCCTACCCCAAGAAGGTACTCAACCAACTCTACAAGCTCACCGCACTGCAGACCAACTTCCACTACAACATGCTGGCGCTTGTGCCAAGTAGCGAGAACGCGATGCGTCTCCAGCCACGGGTACTTGGCTTGCATGATATTCTCGGTGAATTTATCACGCATCGGCGCATTGTGGTGCGTCGCCGCACCGAGTATGAGCTCAAGAAGGCCAAGGCACGAGCTCATATTCTTGAAGGGCTCAAGATCGCGCTTGATAACATCGATGAAGTCGTCAAGCTAATTCGAGCAAGTAAGAATTACAACGATGCTTTGCAGGGGTTGATGGAGCGTTTTGCGCTCAGCGAGATCCAAGGTAAGGCGATTCTTGCCATGCAGCTGCGCAAGCTAACCGGCCTTGACCGTCAAGAGATTGAAGACGAGCTGCGCTATCTGCACGAGCTCATCAAGCAGCTTGAGGCCATTCTGGCCGATGAGAATGAGATTCTGCGCCTCATCAAAGAGGAACTGCTTGAGATGAAGGAGAAGTACGGTGACGAGCGACGCACCAAGATCATCGACCATGAGCTCGGCAAATTCAGCGACGAAGAGCTCATCCCTGAGGAAGAGACCGTTGTTATTCTCACAGCAGAGAATTACATTAAGCGCACCTTGGTGAGCGAATACCGCCGCCAAAACAGAGGTGGCAAGGGCAAGCGTGGCATGTCTACCAAGGAAGAAGACGGCATTGACCAGCTCATTCCGGCCAATACCCACGACTGGCTGCTCTTCTTTACCAACAAGGGTCGAGTCTTCCGCCTCAAGGCGTACGAAGTGCCTGCTGCCAGCCTCGCGGCCAAGGGCGTTGCGGCTGTCAACTTACTTCAGCTCCAACCTGAAGAGAAAATTACATCAATTATTAACCACGCCAAAGATGCAAGCGATGATGGCTACCTCTTTATGGCAACAACTAAGGGCACTGTGAAAAAGACAACATTACGAGACTACGCCAACATCCGTACGAATGGTCTCATCACTATCAAACTCGACGATGGTGATGAGCTGCGCTGGATAAAGCAGACCAATGGTGACAATGATGTAATAATCTCAACATCAGCTGGTCAGGCAGTGCGCTTTAGCGAGACAGAGTGCCGACCAATGGGTCGAGTTGCTCGTGGCGTGCGTGGTGTACGCCTCCGCCCCGATGATACGGTGGTGGGGATGGACATTGTCACCAGTAGCGATCAGCAATTGCTTGTCATTAGCCAAAACGGTTACGGCAAGATTACCAAAGCGGCCAACTTCCCCTGTCATAAACGAGGTGGGGTTGGCATCAAAGCAGCGGTTGTCACCGCCAAGACTGGGCCGATTATCGCTGTGCAGACTCTCGAGCCTGACGCCACTGAGGCACTCCTCATTAGTCAAAACGGCCAAACTATCCGTGTGGCGCTCCAAGATATCCCAACGCTTGGTCGCACCACTCAGGGTGTGCGAGTGATGCGCCTTGCTAAGGATGACACTGTCTCATCGATCGGCATTGTGCGCGAAAAGGACGAGGATAAGGAGACATAATCATGCCATGGTACCTCTCGCCATATATTGTGGCTATCGCCATCAGCTGGGCAATTGCTCATGTCATTAAGTTTGCAATTGCCCACGCCAAAGGCAAGGTGCTTGACTTCACCCACCAGCTCTTCATCTCTGGCGGCATGCCGAGCTCGCATGCCGCCACATCGTTGTCTGTCTGGACGGTGCTAGTGCTGCAGCAAGGGCTACAGTCACCGCTTGTTGGTGTCACGACACTACTCGTGTTGATTATTTGCTACGATGCTGTCAAGGTGCGGCGCTCATCAGGCGAGCAGGGTATTGCCATCCAGCAGGTCATCAAGAAGACTGGGGTCGACGTCACGTTGCCGCGGGCTGCACAGGGGCACACACCGCTCGAGATCTTCGTTGGGTCGCTGCTTGGCGTGCTTGTGGGTGTAGTTGTATTTTTTGCGACAAAATAATGGCAAAAAAGTGTTGACCATCCGCAAAAAATACGCTATGATGGTTTCAGTCTGGTTGAGGGAACGAAAACAAGGGCCAACAACGAGACGTTTTGTATCTTAACAATTTAGTTGTGCAATAATCATCGTCAGTCTATTTTTGAGTTATAGACGCTTCCCAACAGGGAAGCATCTTTTATGAAAAGTACATCTTTTCTTTTTATGGAGAGTTTGATCCTGGCTCAGGATGAACGCTGGCGGCGTGCCTAACACATGCAAGTCGAGCGGCAGCGCGAGTAGTTTACTACTTGGCGGCGAGCGGCGGACGGCTGAGTAACGCGTGGGAACATGCCCCAAAGTGAGGGATAACTGCCCGAAAGGGTAGCTAATACCGCATATGATCTTCGGATTAAAGGATTTATCCGCTTTGGGAGTGGCCCGCGTCGGATTAGGTAGTTGGTGAGGTAATGGCTCACCAAGCCGACGATCCGTAGCTGGTCTGAGAGGATGATCAGCCAGACTGGGACTGAGACACGGCCCAGACTCCTACGGGAGGCAGCAGTGAGGAATCTTCCACAATGGGCGAAAGCCTGATGGAGCAACGCCGCGTGCAGGATGAAGGCCTTCGGGTTGTAAACTGCTTTTATAAGTGAGGAATATGACGGTAACTTATGAATAAGGATCGGCTAACTACGTGCCAGCAGCCGCGGTCATACGTAGGATCCGAGCGTTATCCGGAGTGACTGGGCGTAAAGAGTTGCGTAGGCGGTTTGTTAAGCGAATAGTGAAACCTGGTGGCTCAACCATACAGACTATTATTCGAACTGGCAAACTCGAGAGTGGTAGAGGTCACTGGAATTTCTTGTGTAGGAGTGAAATCCGTAGATATAAGAAGGAACACCGATGGCGTAGGCAGGTGACTAGACCATTTCTGACGCTAAGGCACGAAAGCGTGGGGAGCGAACCGGATTAGATACCCGGGTAGTCCACGCCGTAAACGATGGATACTAGCTGTTGGAGGTATCGACCCCTTCAGTAGCGAAGCTAACGCGTTAAGTATCCCGCCTGTGGAGTACGGCCGCAAGGCTAAAACATAAAGGAATTGACGGGGACCCGCACAAGCGGTGGATCGTGTTCTTTAATTCGATGATAAACGAAGAACCTTACCAGGGCTTGACATCCAGGGAAGGTCTGCGAAAGTGGACTGTGCCTTTTGGAACCCTGTGACAGGTGCTGCATGGCCGTCGTCAGCTCGTGTCGTGAGATGTTTGGTTAAGTCCATCAACGAGCGCAACCCTTGCAACTAGTTGGATTTTTCTAGTTGGACTGCCCCGGTAACGGGGAGGAAGGAGGGGATGATGTCAGGTCAGTATTGCCCTTACGTCCTGGGCTAGAAACACGATACAATGGCTAGTACAATGCGCAGCGAAGCCGCAAGGTGGAGCAAATCGCATCAAAGCTAGTCTCAGTTCGGATTGGAGGCTGAAACTCGCCTCCATGAAGTCGGAATCGCTAGTAATCGCAGATCAGCAAGCTGCGGTGAATACGTTCCCGGGTCTTGTACACACCGCCCGTCAAACCATGAAAGTGACCAACACCCGAAGTCCGATTCGTCGGCCTAAGGTGGGGGGCATGATTGGGGTTAAGTCGTAACAAGGTATCCGTACCGGAAGGTGCGGATGGATTACCTCCTTTCTAGGGAGTATGAATGCCTGATAGCTGAGTAATCACTATCAGAGCTAGGTCGGTCTCGTAAATATGCTGAGCTTACATATTTACAGTAACCCTTCGGGGTGAGACAAAGCTTACATCAAAAGACGTGATGAGGATTGCACAACTAAGTTGTTAAGAGATAGCCCAGATTGCTGGGCTATTTTTTGTAAGAGAAAATAATACAACAAAACTTCGATAAAAGTGAGTGGTGTAGGATTAACAACACTCGTTACTGATAGTGGCTACTGTCTTATGTAGTTAGTTACTCTCGCGAGGTGTTATGACGGTTGAGTCGTTGTTTATCGCTCTTTGTATGAGCTCTCGATCTGTTATTAGATAAAAGATGATTACTATGAGCATACTTCCTCGGATATCTAGCTACGGCTATACTATGCACCATAAGAAAAACAGATCAAACATTATTCTACGATAGGGTAGGGCAAACACTAGTAATCAAAAAGGAGCGCTATAGCACTCCTCATCGCCTCTAAGCGAGGTTCTAGGTTCTCTAGCTAAAGTGAAAGAATAGCCCAAGAAATGCTCGCAGGATCATATCATGCAGGTTGGTCATGACAAGCAGACCCAGCCCACAGCCGATCAACCCCCACATCTGGTAGCGGCTGTAGCTGCCAATGTCATCGCTAAACATATCAGACAACTGGCGGTGCCATACGACAATACAACCACCAACGATCAAGATAAGCGTACCGATGAAGAACGATCCCCAACTAAATGTATATTGCATAATATCTAGTATACTCTTGTACTGGCGAAAAATCTATGCTAATATGGAACAGGTTCAGCGACAGAGTGCGCGAACGAACGCGGGGATATAGCTCAGTTGATTAGAGCACCTGCTTTGCAAGCAGGGGGTCCAGGGTTTGAGTCCCTGTATCTCCACCATTCGCATGGGGTGGTATGGGCTTACGTCCATCCCACTCCACCAATTTTTTTGCTTGATGGTGTAGGGGCGATTAGCTCAGCTGGTTAGAGCGCGTCACTGATAATGACGAGGTCGGTGGTTCAAGTCCTCCATCGCCCACCAGATAAGCAATGTGGCATCACAGCATGCGGGCGCTTAGCTCAGTTGGCTAGAGCATCTCGTTTACACCGAGAGGGTCGGGGGTTCGAGTCCCTCAGCGCCCACCACAAGCTCCGTATACGAACCCTTTGGAGCGTGTCACACTCGCAGTTGTAGTTAATCGCCCGTTCATGTATGAGCGGGTGTTTTTTATGAGTAATATTTGTTGATGTGTATTTTGTGTGCGGTATTCTCCTTTGGGGTATGATAAGGAGCTGAATATTCACTAAATATGAGCTCCTAGCGTAGAGTTGAAAGTGGCTAAGTAACCCGCGCTTTATTGGACCATTGGAGATGTAGAGAGGATACGAGGAGTAATCGAGATATGCTACGCAAGTTATTGCGCTAAAAACAGCTGCTCATTGAGCGCTCAGTACCGCCAAGAGAAATATAGTAGCGAGCAATGGCGATATGGCTTGTGAGTAGCAGCCCTCCGCGCTGCATCGCAAAAAGCCACTGCCAACGCCTCCACCTCTGATCGCAAGATGCAATGGAGCGAGCGCTCATCAAGAATAATATTTTCTGCAAAAATCGCTCAAAAAAGCCTTGCCAAATGCCGATGATTCGTGTAAACTTAAGTCCAGTGAGCGCATGTTCGGCAACGAACCTCTGGCAAGAGGGTAATGATGGAGTGGGTACAATAATCATTGCCAAAACTACAACGAAAAGCTACTTTACACAGGGTAGCCCAAGTGGTAGAATAGACAAAGTTGCGAGTTTGAGCACAGGCAGACAGACATCATACCAATGGTGTTCGCAGGTGTGTGCTTACAACAAGACACATGCAGTTTAACAATTTAGTGATGTAAGAAAATAACGATTGACGGCACTATCAGTTGGTCTATACCAATTGCTAGTTAAGTCAATGCATAAAAAGGTACTCAAGGGCACACAATGGATGCCTAGACGTATATTACCGATGAAGGACGTGGAAGACTGCGATAAGCTTCGGGTAGCTGTCAACAAGCTGTGATCCGGAGATTTCCGAATGGGGAAACCTAGCATGAGTCATGTCATGTTGCCACGTGCTGAATACATAGGCACGCGAGCGGGAACCATCTGAACTGAAACATCTTAGTAGGATGAGGAAAAGAGAGTAAATAACTATTGCGAAAGTAGTGGCGAGCGAAATCGCAACAGCCCAAACCTTTTAAGTTTTTGCCTATTTATTTAGGCAAATAAGTTGATAGACGAATACTTAAAAGGGGTTGTGAAATATTATATGACCAAGCCAGAGCACTTGATTCTTCTGAATCGAGCTATCTGGTTTGCGACTACTGGCTATCACCGGTAGGTAAGGTAAAAAATCGGCGTGGTTAGCAGAACAAGTTTGAATACTTGGTCAAAGAGCGTGAAAGCCGCGTATGTGAAAACAACGCTGACCTTATGTATGGTGTTTCGAGTAGGTCGGGGCACGAGAAACCCTGATTGAATCCGGCTGGACCACCAGCCAAGGCTAAATATAATATACGATCGATAGCGAACTAGTACAGTGATGGAAAGGTGAAAAGAACCCCGGGAGGGGAGTGAAATAGATCCTGAAATTGTGTGCCTACAAGGAGTCGGAGCCGGCTTGTCCGGTGACGGCGTGCTTTTTGTAGAACGATCCAGCGAGTTAATTTCGTGCGCAAGGTTAAGCCAATTGGCGGAGCCACAGTGAAAGCGAGCCTGAATAGGGCGAATGAGTGCACGGGATTAGACCCGAAACCGGGTGACCTAACCATGAGCAGGCTGAAGCGACGGTAACACGTCGTGGAGGGCCGAACCAGGGTACGCTGCAAAGTGCTTGGATGACTTGTGGTTAGCGGTGAAATGCCAATCGAACTCGGAGATAGCTGGTTCTCCTCGAAACAGTTTTAGGACTGGCGTCATGTAGTAGCAGTCGGGGGTAGAGCTCTGTAAAGGACTGGGGCTGGCAACGGTACCCACCCTTAACAAACTACGAATACCGACTGTGGAATCATGGCAGTTAGAACGGCGGAGCTAAGTTCGTCGCTCAAAAGGGAAACAGCCCAGACCATCGTCTAAGGTCCCTAAATTTACGTTAAGTGGGAAACAAGGTGAGATTTCTTAAACAGCTAGGATGTTGGCTTAGAAGCAGCCATTCATTTAAAGAGTGCGTAACAGCTCACTAGTCAAGAGATCTTGCGTGGAAAATGTAACGGGGCTAAACGTAATACCGAAGACATGGATTGTATGCTTTGCATACAGTGGTAGAGGAGCGTTCCTATCAGCAGTGAAGCAGTATTGTAAAGTATTGTGGAGCGGTAGGAAGTGAGAATGCTGGAATGAGTAACCATAAGAGAGGTGAGAATCCTCTCGGCCGTAAGAGCAAGGTTTCCTGAGCCATGGTAATCATCTCAGGGTTAGTCGGGCCTAAGCCGAGGCGCAGAGCGTAGGCGATGGACATCAGGTTAATATTCCTGAACCGGTATATACTTGTATGCTATTCACGGCGAGATATCCGGAGCGGATTCATGGTTTATCCGTCCAACCTCGTGGGAACGCGAAGGGAGTGAAAGTTACCTTTTTTGGGTGACGATTCTGGAGAAGGCGCTGGCAAGAAAAGTAGACATACGCGTGGTATATGCCGCCCGTACCGCAAACCAACACAGGTGCTCGAGTCGAGTAGACTCAGGCTTACGAGAGAACCTTCGCTAAGGAACTCGGCAATACAGCGACCGTAACTTCGGAATAAGGTCTGCCCCCACTTCGGTGGATATGTTGTCAGTTTCATAGCTCTATAAGGTGTGGTTAAAGAGTATCTTTAATACATCAATTCTTCTTGAGATAGAACCAAGCTTTGGAACTGAAGCTCAACACATCTAACGATGTGGGGGCCGCAGCAAAAGAGCCCACGGAACTGTTTATCAAAAACACAGCTCTCTGCTAACACGAAAGTGGATGTATAGGGGGTGACTCCTGCCCGGTGCTGGAAGGTTAAGGGGAGTGCTTTACGGTGCGAACTGAAGCCCCAGTGAACGGCGGCGGTAACTATAACCGTCCTAAGGTAGCGAAATTCCTTGTCAGGTAAGTTCTGACCCGCACGAATGGAGTAATCATGTGGGCACTGTCTCAGCGAAGGACTCGGTGAAAGTGCATTGGCGGTAAAGATGCCGTCTGTCCATACCAGGACGAGAAGACCCCATGGAGCTTTACTACAGCTTTACATTGATCCGGGTTTCAACATGTGTAGCATAGTTGGGAGACTGCGAAGCAGATACGCTAGTATTTGTGGAGTCGCAATGTGAAATACCAACCTTGTTGTGATCTTGATCTCACTTGTGCCGTTATCCGGTATGAGGACCGTGTATGGTGGGTAGTTTAACTGGGGCGGTTGCCTCCTAAAGAGTAGCGGAGGCGTTCAAAGGTTGGCTAACTTCGGATGGAAATCGAAGTGATAGTGTATGCGCACAAGCCAGCTTGACTGTGAGGACTACAATCCAAGCAGAGACGAAAGTCGGAGCAAGTGACCCGCTGTATGTACTTTGTACAATGTATGTGGGAACGACAGCGCACACGGATAAAAGTTACCCTGGGGATAACAGGCTTATAGCGCCCAATAGTTCACATAGACGGCGCTGTTTGGCACCTCGATGTCGGCTCATCACATCCTGGAGGGGGAGCACCTTCCAAGGGTTCGGCTGTTCGCCGATTAAAGTGGTACGCGAGCTGGGTTCAGAACGTCGTGAGACAGTTCGGTTTATATCCGGTATGGACGTTAGGAAATTTGAGAGGATCTGCCCCTAGTACGAGAGGACCGGGGTGGACGCACCTCTGGTGTACGGATTGTGGCCACCTGCTGCATTGTCCGGTAGCTATGTGCGGACCAGATAAGCGCTGAAAGCATATTAAGCGCGAAACTGACCTCAAGATGAGATTTCCCTATGAGGGCCGTGAAAGACGATCACGTTGATAGGTGCAAGGTGGAAGTGCAGTAATGCATGGAGCCGAAGCATACTAATCGCCCCATTGCCTTTTTATGTCCTTGTCTACGATGCTAATGCTTGCATTGGTGGCGTGGATGAGGTAGACTTAACTAGTGATTGGTGTATATCACCACTGTCAATCGTTGACACGTACATATCATACCGTGCAGATGGACATCGAAGCAGGGGTTTGGCCCACCGAGGAAATATATCGGAACCAAGCGTCTAAACCCCCACTTCGGTGCCCATGGCGAGGAGGAAACACCTGTTCCCATTCCGAACACAGAAGTTAAGCTCCCCAGCGGCGATTATACTGCTTTTAGTGGGAAACTAGCACGGTGCCGAATTATATAAGAGCCATCCGAATAGGGTGGCTTTTATCTTTGGAGATGATTTTTATCAATAACTTGATGCTTGCCAGTATGATTTGCTGAAATGTGATACTAATATACCGGACGATACTTTGGCCGTGCGTTACTACTTTCATTAATATGCTGGTGTCTTTTGTCGGTGAGACGTAACAGAGGTTGAGGGAAGTGACGGATTCAACAGTGGTCATAGGTGCGAAGTTTGCTACTTGCTTGCAAAATCCAGAGAGAGAGAGAATTATATGGAGTGTCTAAGTAACAAAAACAAGGAGAAGCAACATGCCAGTCAAACACGCCGAATCATACCCACGAACGCCAGAAGCTCTTCGCGAATACAATGCGAAGTGTGACCCAGAATACTTGATGGAGCAAGCCAGTCAGAGCTATGAGGGTGGCAAGACAGAAGAAGCGGCACGAACGCTTGGTTACATTGGCTGGACGCTAGAAGGGCTTGAGGCACTGAAGTTGGCAGAAGAAGTCGAGCAAGAATAACGTTATTTTAATTGAAATGAGCACAAACCAGCCTATCAAAGAGATGAGGCTGGTTTTTTGCTGTACAAATTACCAAAGTAGGTGCATTTTCTATAAAATTCAGAACGTTTTTGGTACAAACGTACTATTCTATTGTATAATCGCTAGAGAGGGGTGCTTGCTCTGCGACTTGGAGTATCTTAGATGAGTGAGGCACTACCGCTGGTGGGCCATGAATATCTTGATGGCAATGCAGTGATGATGTGATAACCATAACCAAAAAGGAGTGTTCTTATGACAGAACAACGACCACCATCAATCGAATACCGCTATGGTGAGCCACCAATTCATTCGGCGGGCGATGTATTATATTATGACAAGGAGATCACTCGGCAGCTGAGAGTGTTTGCTGCACCAGCTGGCAGTAACCAGTATGGTCAAGAGGCGCTTGTTACTGGCCCAGATGGAATGCAAATTGATATAGAGCGAGAAGCCCGACTGTTGCCACAAGACGGGGGTGATATGCTCTATACACTATATACACCGGAGGCGGCGCTGATAATTAGTCATGAGTACGGTATTGGCTTGCTCTACCCCTGTACTTCAGATGAGGATGGCCAGCCAGTCGCCCAGAGAACGGAGAGCAATACAATAAAGACCCACGCAGTTGATATGACACAGCTTCCTGATGCGCGGTTCATTACGCTTGGAGAGCCGTATATCTCGCTTACAGATCCACAGTATCATCATGCTGCGCTGAGCATTGTGCCGGAGCAAGTGGGCATTTTTGGTGTTGGCACGGCAGGAGGTGTTGGGAGTGAGATGGGTATAATTCAAGATGATGCGTCACCTGGTGCGAAGAACGTCATGAATGTACTATACCCACAGCTTGTAAAAGGGTATGAAATCCTCCAGCAGCGCCGTAGTGGCGAGCGACCGCACCCTCGAAAAATTGGTATTGGTCGTCGAGCAGTCCAAAGCGGCGGGTATAGTTGGTTCTAAACCCCAACAAATAGCAAAGCGCTTTCAATATCAAAAACAACCCTGTATGCTCAGGGTTGTTTTTTCATTCTCGAATCTCGCAGCAAACGAGAATTGTTGTGGTGGACCTTGGTGGAAACGACCCAAACCAAAGCTAATACTTAGTATATAGCATAGACGTCTTAAATGCAATACCAATAATGCAATCTGAAAATGCTCATGTAAACGTTGACAAAACATATACAGTATGCTATATTTAAATCATGATACATATCATATATGGTATGTAGCGAGGATTTGCTAGCCTACACTGGCAACGTACCTCTGATAAATATATAAATAAGGAGTAACCCTATGGCGGGAACAAAAGCTGGCGGCCTGAAGGCTGCGCAAAAAAACATCTCTAAAGACCCTAACTTCTACGCCAAGATTGGCGCCAAGGGCGGCAAGAATGGCCGTACTGGCGGCTTTGCGGCCAACCCACAACTCGCTCGCGTGGCTGGCGCCAAGGGCGGCCGGATCTCTCGCCGCACCAAAAAGGCCGATGATGCTACCGCGGCTGCTCCACAAGCGGACGTTGCGCTCGCCGCTTAGAGGCGGCGCAGGCATTGCTTAAAACACCTCCCGTATAGCTGGGAGGTGTTTTTTGGGTGCTGGGGGTTTGCAGTTTTCTTGCGTGGTGGCTTTGCATTGCTGCTATGGCTGCCTGAGCGACATTCTCCCGCATTGTGCTGGTGGGGGCAAAGTGGCGGGCAGTGTGCGAGAATTACTGCGATAATAAGGCTGAGTTATATTATCGTGCTTTTTACAACATAACGCCGGAGTTGGCAGGTAGTGGCGCTGTTGGCGTGCCAGTGGGTGAAGCAGGCGAGGCAGGTGTATGTGCCATCGCTGCGCTGTAAGCCAGTTGCGTTGCAGTGTGGGCAGCGCGAGCGGGCATGGAGCCAGTCGCGGTAGGTGTCGAGGGAGGACTCAATAAGATCATCGTCGACCGTCAGCTGCCAGCCAGCTCCGACGCGGCAGCCAGTGCTCCATGCAGCGCGCTCCATTGCAACGAGCTGCACATCGCGCGCATAGCCGCAGTGCCCCAGGAGTGCATGACCGTACTCGTGGAGGAGGTAGGCAGAGGCCTGGGCGTCGTGTGGATCGTAATAAACCGTGCGGCTTGGGTAGTGCCAATGAAAATGGCTGCTTGAGCGAAAAGTAAGTGGTGCAAGGCCCGACGCATGGGCATGCTGAGTGAGGTGAGGGATGAGCTGATCGAGTGGCATACGTGGTGGCGATATAGACACGTCTATCGGCATGCGAACCAGCGAGCGAAACAATGATTACTTCGCATGATTTGACAGAGGTGGAGATTATGATTTGTTCGTATATTGTACGTGTCATGATTAGTGTAGCACAGCGCGCTCGCGATGCCTAGTAGGCGGTGCGAAGTATCGATGTATGGTGAGCTCCAGAGAGGCAGAGCGAGACGCATGAGTAATAGAGTGCGTGCGTTGCGTTTTGCGATCGAATACGGTATAATAGAAAGGGTAACGTAAACGAAGGTTTGGCAATGAAGCAGCAAGGATCAATTATCGGATACGTCGTCGTCGGGACAGTGCTGACACTCGCACTGGTTGGCGGGGTATTAATCGTCAAGAATAGTCACAATAGCAGTGCTCGACAAGTGGCAAGCACCACTGCTACCGACGCCAAGAAAAAGGAATCAACGCAGAGCAGCAAGAGCGCCAACGACAAGCTGGTCGATAGCCTCAACAGCAAATCAACAGAGGCCAGCAAGAGCAAAGAGACGAAAGAAACTCAGTCACAAGACAAGAAAAACACCACATCGACTGCAACTAATAGCGAGACGAGTGGCGCATCGAGCACAACTACGCAAAGCCAATCGACTCAGTCTACTCAATCTCAACCCTCAAACACACCTGCTGCAACACCATCGACCAACTCCAGCACCCCTTCGCAGACCCAATCTACCCAGCACGTGAGCGCTTTGCCGCAAACCGGCCCAGCTGAGAGCCTGGCAGCCGTTGTGGCGGTGAGTAGCCTGGCTGGCGTAGCACTGGCCTATCGCAAGTCGCGCACACCCGCGCTGTAAGATATACAACATCGACGCTGTTTCATCAAAAACACAACAATTACCCCTGTGCAAGACAGGGGTAGTTGCTATTTGGGAGGGGTAATATAGATGTTGTTATTATAGCATCGTTGTGTATATAACTGCATGATGGTTTGTGTTGTGTATAGTGTGAGTGAGGGGAGCGAGCTGGGGCAAACAGCCTGGTATTCCCGGGCTGCCGAGCCAAAGACCTTAAACCTTATGTATAATCTGGAGATACAACAGCAAACCTATCGCACAAGAGAATATCTAGAGGTCAGCGACTGTGGGGTGAGCAAGGTCTGTTTTTTTACCGGGGTGGAGTGCTTTTGGTGCGATGAGTGTGCTGTGTGGGCTGATTACTCATAGAGGTGAGACTGAGAAGCTCCGGGTTTTGACGCTTGCAGCGACTTTGTGTATAATACAGAGGAATGGTGCGCCGCTCGGCCGGCGTGTCTCATAATATAATTAACAAGAGGAGTCTGTACCAAGACTTATGGCAACACAAGCCTTAACAATGGATGATTTGCTCGCTGGCGACGGCGTCAAGCAATTAGTAACCGGCGAGGTCGTGACTGGCCGCGTATTATCGGTGCGCAAACGAGATGTATTAATAGACCTAGGCCCGCAAGGGGTTGGCTATGTGCCACGGCGCGAGATTGGCGCAGCCAAGGCGCTAGCAGTTGGTGATGAAGTAACAGCCAGTGTGGTAGATAGCGAGCTCGAGAATGGCTATAGCTTGCTGAGCCTACGCAAAGCAGCCAAGGACCGTGGCTGGGAAGAAGCAATGGCCAAGCTGGATGCTGGCGAGATCATCGAGGTGGCGCCATACGACGCTAACCGTGGTGGTATGCTGGTTGAGTACGAAGGTGTGCGAGGCTTTTTGCCAGTGTCGCAACTGTCGGCCGAGCACTACCCACGGGTGGGTGGTGCCGATAAGGATGAGATCTTGGCACGGCTCAATACCCTGGTAGGGCAGACGCTCAAGGTGCGCATTCTTGACTGCGACCGCAAGGCTAACAAGCTGATCTTTAGCGAAAAGGAAGCCATCAAGGATGGCCTGGCGGCCCACTTTGAGAAGCTGAAGGTTGGCGACACCGTCAAGGGTGTCGTGACCGGTGTGGTGGACTTTGGTGTCTTCGTGAATGTCGAAGGGATTGAGGGGCTTATCCATATCTCAGAGATTAGCTGGGAGCGCGTCAACAACCCAGCCGACTACGTGAAGGTGGGCCAGAGCGTTGAGGCGAAGATTATCAGCATCGACAAAGACCGCCTAAGCTTGAGTATGAAGCAGCTCACCAAGGATCCATGGCTTGATGAGGTGGATCAATTCACCAAGGGCCAGACTATCGAGGGTACAGTCACGCGCATTACCCCATATGGTGCCTTTGTCCAGATTAGCCCAGCGGTCGAAGCGCTGGTGCACGTGAGCGAGCTGGGCAGCGGTGGTGCCGACCCCGAGAAGGTCTTTACCCTCAATGAGCGCAAGAGCTTTGTCATTCTCGACATCGACAAAGATGCGCACAAAGTGAGCCTAAGCCTCGCTGACAAGAAAAAATAACCTAGTAAATTACAAAAGATGACCGGCTGTGGCCGGCAGAAAGGAGTGTGTATATGAGTCAGTCTGAAAAAGTGTTGGTCATTGCCGATTCGATCACCGTTGGTGAGCTGGCCCAAACCCTGAATCTGCCGGTCACGAAGCTGATTGGCGAGCTCTTCAAGAATGGCTTTACCGTAACGATCAATCAGCGGATTGATTTTGAGATTGCTGAGATTATCGTGGAGGAGCTAGGCCTGGCAGTGACGCTGCAGCGCAAAGCCGCCGAGCAGCATACTATGCAGCACCTGCATAAACCGTCAAGCAATGCCGTGCCACGCCCGCCAATTGTGGCGGTGATGGGGCATGTCGACCACGGCAAGACAACGCTGCTCGATACTATCCTCGAGATGAAGACGGTTGCTGGTGAGGCTGGTGGCATTACCCAGCACATTAGTGCTTATCAAGCTCAAAGGGGTGGTCGCACGATGACGCTGCTTGACACCCCTGGCCATGAGGCCTTTGCGGCGCTACGCCAGCACGGTGCAGCACTGACCGATGTGGTGGTGATTGTTGTGGCAGCCGATGATGGCGTCAAGCCACAGACGGTGGAGGCAATCCGCTTTGCACGCGATGCTAATGCCAAGATTATCGTTGCTATCAACAAGATTGACAAAGACACGGCCAACCCTGATATGGTCAAAGCGCAGCTTGCGAGCGAGCACCACCTCAACCCTGAGGAGTGGGGTGGCGATACCATTATGGTACCAATTAGCGCTAAGACTGGCCAGAATATTGATAAGTTGCTCGATACCATCCTACTCGTGGCCGACATGGAAGAGCTCCGCGCCGATACGGACGTGCCAGCTGAGGGGCTCGTTATTGAGGCGCATATGGAGAAGGGTCGCGGCTCGGTGGTGAATTTGCTCATCGAGCAGGGCCGCTTGGCGCCAGGGCATTTCTTGGTGGCGGGGCAGGCCTATGGCAAGGTGCGTACTTTGCTCGATTACACTGGCACGCCTATCAAGGCAGCCACGCCTGCTACACCAGTGACGGTAACAGGTTTTAAGGAATTGCCGCAGTTTGGTGATATCTTCACAGTGGTCAAAAACGAGAAAGAAGCTCGCCTAGCTGTGCAGAAGGCTAAGCTCGACCAAGCGCGTAATGCCGCCACCACCAATGTGACTGGTGCTGACTTGCTCAAGCTTATGACGCAAAAGCATGATGCTCAGGAGTTCGATGTTATCGTCAAGGCCGATGTACAGGGGTCACTTACCTCAGTGATGGATAGCTTGCGCCTGGTGGAGACGGGCGGGGCGATCACGCTGCGGATCATTGGCCATGGCGTGGGCAATATTACCGAGAGTGATGTGCGCTTGGCTGGTAGTAGTAATGCAATTATCTATGGCTTTAATGTCGACCTGCCACCAGCTGTCAAGCGCCTAGCAATGCGCGACAAAGTGACGGTGCGCCGCTACCAAGTGATCTACGAGCTGCTCGACGATGCACGTAGCAGCATGGAAGCACTGCTTGCACCAGAGGTGGTGGAGACGGAGATTGGCCAGCTAGAGATTAAGGGCGTCTTCCGGACGATGCGCGATGCGGTTATCGCCGGCGGGCAAGTAACGAAGGGCAAGGTGACAGCAGGGCTACTGGCCCGTGTGATGCGCGGCGAGGAGCAAATCGCCGAAGTCACAGTGGCCAGCGTGCAGCGCCAGCAGCAAGAAGCTAAGGAAGTCTTTGAGGGTGAGCTCTGCGGTCTCAATCTCACGACCAGCAAGAAGCTCCAGCTCGAGATTGGCGACACCCTCGAGTTCTTCACCCGCGAGCTGGTGAAGCGCACGCTACAGTAGTGGGTTTGGCGGTGCTTTGCCCTGTAGAATCTTAGTATATTTATATTGGGGATAACCCTGTTTTGCTGCTGGTATATAAAACTCGCTATGGGGTGATGGCGGGTTTTTGAGATTGGAGCATCTCCCTCATTGACACATCACCTCTGTTGTGGTAGGATGTGGGCAGAGTATATAAGGAAAGAAATTAGGACGGGTAATATGGCAAAAGGACATGAGGTACCAGGAACAAGCACAGTAACCTCGAATGAGTCACAAACATCTGGGTCAAGACGATTGGCGGGCCTGAAGGGTGCTTTTGAGGCATTGAAGGAAGTTCCTCGTGCATATAAAAAAGCAGTGGAGGCTCAGGATAAGATCAATGTGGATGATGGACGGTCGTTCCCAGTGCGTCAGATTGATCGACTAGGCAAAACACTTGCAGCACGCCTAGAAGTGACAAAGACGAAAAGACAAGAATTGGCGCAAGGTACAGGCAAGGAAGTGGGTCCACGCGCTACAGCAAGGTTGCTTGGCAGGCAGATTGTTGATTCTGTGATGCGTGGTGCATACGAAAAGGCAGTTGAGTATAATGCCGCCGTGGTCGAGGCTCGAGTAGAGCACATGCCAGGAGGTACAGAAAAGACGCAGCAAGTTGTTGGAGAAGCTGCCCCTGTTGAGACTCAGGACAACGGTACTAGTCACATAGTAAGTATGCCAAATGGAGAGGCGTCAAAAGGTACTATCTATAATATTGTTCCACCAGCACCTGCACCAACAGAGGCTGATTTGCGCGCTGCTGCAGAGGATACTGCACGTAAAGAGCAAAAAGCAGCACTTATCGAGGCAAGAAACAGTGCACTGCGCAACATTGTCCACGCCGAGACTGATGACGATGCGAAGGCGATTAGAGACCAAGCTTACGACGGTATTGTTGCGATGGCTGGTGATGACGAAACACGCATTAGCATGCTCGATGCGATCGAGGCAACATATGCGAAGCGCGTCGCTCATCCCGAGGTGTATGAGTTTGCGCGGCGAAGTGCGCGTGGGGACTTTGCGCAAAGTGAACCTGTTCCAGTAGAAGTACCAAAAGTGGAGTCTGCAGAGTCACAAAATAGCAACTCCTCTCACGAACAAAGTGACAGTGCTGCGAACCGTACGGCCGCAGTTGAGGCGGCTCAAGCTGTGGAAGAGAAAAAAACAGGCTGGAAGGAGCGTATGCAGAAGATCAAGCAGGCTATCGGTGAGAAAGCTACGCGAACTAAGGAGCGTGTGATAGCCTGGCTAGATTCGGAAGATTGGGGATCTGGAGAGCCAGAGTCACCCGAGGCACCCTCAGAAAATCACTCCGAAGGCATGTCAAAAGCACCATCGCACGAGCAGTCACAAACTCAAGCAGCCACACCACAAGAAACTCAATCTTCACCAGCCCCTGAAGCTGATGGCTCTAAAGTAGCTGAAGTGATTGACCTTAATCGTGCTGCAGGTATTCCAGACAGAGAGAGGCCAAAACCATCAGAGTTTGATCTATTTAGCGTCGATTTTCGTAACCATATAGCAGAGCTTGGTATGAGTATTACACAGGCGCAAACGCAAGAAGAAGCAACGAATAAAAAAGCTGATGCCTGGGAAGAAGTTAAGCATTTTGTAGAAGAAGCGAATAAGAAGTTCCCCGATAGACACCTTCAAATCTATCAAATAGCAACAGCGACAAAACAGAACCTATTGGTAGCAGTGAAGCACAATGACGAGCTTCGCCGTCGATTAGAGCATCGTGCAGCCTAAGCTGATTTTGTAGTAGTACTTAAATGAGTATAAAAAGTTAACACATAAAGATCGGTACGCTATCGAGCGTATGGTATGTAAGAAAAGGATTCTATGCCGACCACTCAGCCTCAAACTACCCCTCTCATCACCCAACACGACCTCGATCGCCTTGGGATTACAACGCGCGACTCGGCAGCGCTGCTGCAGGAGGTGAATAACACGCTCTATGAGCGGGTGGGGCTGGAGGTTATTGGCCGCTTGTCGGATAATGACCTCGATGAGCTAGTGCGCCGCCAGGAAACGGACGATGGCGCAGCGCTATTTGCCTGGCTGTCGCAGCGGGTTGCGCACCTCGACGAGATCCTGAGCGACGAGCGCACCCTCATCCTCGGCGACCTAGCCAAGAAGGCTGATGAGTTGAACGATACAGCATGAGTTCTGTGTGAGGGCTGTAGGCTCATTGGTGCGAATGTGTTGATTGATGACCACGCAAAGCATCTCAATACCATTCTCGCGATGAATGACGAATACCCAGTCCCTGTGATGCGCCGCATTGTGCATACCATTCTCTTTGGTGAGTACCCGTGGCAGCCACGCCTGGACGAGCGTGATAGTCGCATCATCATCTACTTCACCTGGCTGACTATCGAGCACACGATAAAAAAGATTGCTCAGGGCGAGGGTGTAACAGAGATAGACAGCACCCGCTGAGGGAAATTACACCACATTTTGCCATTTTTATTGTGCAAGGGGTGGATTGTTTGGTATACTAAGGATGGGAGGAATTGAAAAATATGTTTCAATTAGACGATGCTTTTTTGCAAAAAATCGGTATAGCAGACTGGCCGCCAGAGGTACGGCAGCGCTTTGTTGACAACTTTCGCCAAGTGCTGGAGCTGCGCGTTGGCACGGTGCTGAGCGATGGCTTGAGCGAGGTGCAGCTGAATGAGTTTGAGTCGTTTATGAACCAAGACGCTACGGTCATTACAGCGTGGATCGACGAGCACGAGCCTGACTACGAAGATGATGAGATATACCAGAACCAGCGCAAAGCCTACGAGAAAGCGGCAGAGCAGCGTGGTGTGGAGGTAGACCAGCTGGCGCTTTTTGCGGATTATGCACAGCTTAAGTGGCTCACCCACAACCGCCCAGACTACACGACCGTTGTGCGCGAGACCTTTGAGGGCCTCGTGGATCTGGCTAAGGCAGATCCGCAGAAGTTTCTTACTCAAGAGGGCCTTGCTAGCATATTCCAGAGCAGCGATGCAGCAGGTAGTGATACGCCAGACAAGCTTGAGGGTGGCCACCCCGACCCTGATGTAGCGCTTGCTGCGTAGTGATAATGACCAAGTAAAAACACGTATGACCCCTGTGAATGCAGGGGTTATGTATTGGGTTAGCTTCTTTGATTGGCGCCGCAATATCTCACTGTCGCACCGAAAATGTTCCGGCCAGATAGTAGAAAGAGCTTGTCCGCCTGTCTTACCGCTGGCCTCCAGATATTTTCTTGTGCGACAGTGAGATATTGCACTAGCTGCATACACAAACTGGCTGCCCTTATGGCAGGGAGCGTTAGCTATATTGCTCTCTATTACCTCCAAGATCTTGAGGAGGATAGCAAGTTGCTAGGTTAAGATGGCTGCGACCTAGACCCATCTCTCCAAGAGGAAGTAGCATAGTGCCAAGAAAGCGTAAGAAGAGCCTGTGGCTGAGGTTATTCAAGCCTCTATATCTTCACTATTCACACCCGATACCCGCGCAAAAATGCTGCGGCGCTGAGCTCTTTGCCGCTGGGGGCGATGAGCTGGTCGATGACGAGATAGGCGCCATCGCTGCAGCGTGGATCGAGCGTGGTAGCGGGCGCCGGCGCGGTGTGTGCCTGAGTGATGATATAGTGCCGCTCGCCCAGCTGGAGGCGAGTGCGTGGGTAGTGATGGTAGGCGCGCACCATTGCTTCGGCCGCTGCAGCAGTGTGCTGAGCGGGGTTGATAATGCCGCTGGCTTTGGTGAGGAGCTGGCAGTAGCTCGCAGCTGACTCGTCTTGCGGTGTGGGCTGGAGGCTACCACTCACGATGCGTGGCAGGAGTTGCACTAGTGCCTTGCTTCCAAGCTGGCCTAGTGTGTTGTAGAGCTCGAGCTGCTGCTCGTCACCGCGTAAGGGGTGGGTGAGCTGCGCATAGACCGGTCCGGCGTCCATAGCGGCGCTGAGCTGCATAATGCTGACGCCAGTGGCGGTATCGCGATTGGCAATGGCGCTCTCAATTGGTGAAGGGCCGCGATAGCGTGGCAGGAGCGATGGGTGGAGGTTGATAATCCCTGGGGAGAAGCAGTCGATCACTACTTGGGGGATAATCTTGCCAAAGCTCACTAGCACGCCAACGGGCTGGCCGAGCGCTTGGATATCGGGGATAATATCGCGCAGTTTGGTGGGTTGTAATACTGGAATACCATGCGCCAGAGCAAGCCGCTTGACTGCTGGCTGGCAGAGCTGCTTGCCGCGCCCCCGCCGGCTATCTGGCTTGGTGATGACCAGCCGAACAGGGAAGCTATGCTCTAGCAGCTGCGCGAGGCTAATGGCGCTAAAGTCTTCAGTCCCAAAGAATACGATTGGTCTTGATATGCTCGTCATAATCAACTGGTTGGAGCTCGCCCTTCTCATCGAGCTGATAAAATGCGCTGGTATCATCGCGAATGCGGTCAATAAATACAATGCCATTACAGTGGTCAATCTCGTGCTGTAGCACTCGCGCTAAGAAGCCGTCGGCCTTGAGGCGGATGGTATTGCCATTGATATCGAGCGCCTTGACCCGGACGCGGCTGTAGCGTGGCACTTTGCCATAGATTCGGCCTGACACGCTGAGGCAGCCCTCATAGTCACTGATTAGCTCGCCCTCATATTTGACAATCTCTGGGTTAATGAGGGGGATGAAGGTGCGGTTGTCTTTGTCGTCGAAGTCTTCGCGCACAATAACGACCCGCTCCAGCCGATCGATCTGCACTGCCGCCAGTGCTGCGCTAATCTCGTGCGGGCGGGAATTCTCCCAGTCGATGCTGGCGCTGGTCATATCGGCCACCAGCTGGCGTGTCTCGTCGGTAATAACATGTACCCGCTGCGACTTCTGGCGCAAGTGCGAGTTGGGTAGGGTGATAATAGCGTCTTTTTTCATTAGCTTTATTATAGCAGATGGTGGATGGGGTGAGCGAGTGGGGGTGTGGTGAGAAATACCAAAACCTCACGAACACTCCTGTAATAACTCACCGCACCGAAAATGTTCCGGCCAGATGGCAGAGAGAGCTTATCCGCTGGCTTTATCGCTGGCCTCCAGATATTTTCTTGTTCGGTGAGTTATTACAGGAGCTCGGAATTATGCATGGTTGCGAAATTTGATGGTAGATAATTGTGGTCAGATCTACCTACAGCAGCGACTGTGGGTCGATATCCACCTGCCAATGTTTGGTGGGCATGTCGGCAATAACAGCGAGGAGGTCGCGGCGTTGGGCGGCTTTGATGATAAGCTGCCAGCGGTAGGTGTTGCGCAGCCGCTCGTGGAAGGCGGGCGTGGGGCCAAGGATGCTGACCGCGGGGTGGTGCTGGCGAATCTGCTGAGCGAGTGCTTGGCTATTGCGGATGGCGGCTGCCTCCGTCTTGTATACGCAAGTGAGTTTAAGCAGGTGGACGAAGGGCGGGAACTGCCCACGGCGGCGCTCGGCCAAGGCTTGGTGATAAAACGCGGTATAATCTTGAGCCAGGCCAGCCTGAATCACTGGGTGCTGCGGCTGATACGCTTGTACGATAACTGTAGTGGCGTGAGCAGAGCGCCCCACTCGTCCCACCACTTGAGCAAGCAGCTCAAAGATGCGCTCGTTGGTGGTGTAATCGGGCAAAGCCAGGCCAGCATCGGCTTGGATCACCCCAACGGTGCGTAGCTGCGGCAGGTCGAGTCCCTTGGCTACCACCTGCGTGCCAATGATAATATTGGCTGTGCCATCATAGAGGGCTTGATATTGCTGCTCGAGGCTGCTTGTGGGGCTGCTGTCGCCATCAAAGCGAACAATACGCGCCTGGGGCCAGCGCGCTGCTACCTCTGCCTCGATGAGTTTCGTCCCAATCCCACGGTGGACAATATCTGTGCTATGGCAGGTGGGGCACATCGTTGGTACTGTGGTGTGGTAGCCACAGATATGGCACTGTAGCTGGTGGCGGTCGGCGTGGAGGGTGAGGGGAACAAAGCAGCGTGGGCACTCGGCTGCCCAGCCGCAGTTGGTGCAGAGCGATACATTGGCGCTGCCACGGCGGTTATGAAAAAGCAGGATCTGCTGGCCCGCCGTAAGTGTGGTATCAATGGCGGCGATAAGCTGATTTGACAAAAAGCGGTGTTGGGTGAGGTTGTGCCGCTGGGTGAGGTCGACTAGTTGAATGGTGGGAGCGATAGCCTCAGGCCGAGCTTTGCTCGGTAGGGTAGCGATTGGCCGCTTGGCTTTTTGCGCTAGATAATACTCGCTGACCAGCGGTGTGGCTGAACCCTGCACTACGGTCGCACCATGTTGCTGAGCTAGGACACTTGCGGCTCGCAGCGCCGAGTAGCGGGGGGATTTGTCTTGCTTGTAGCTAGTCTCGTGTGCTTCGTCGATGATGATATACCCCAGATGCTGCAGTGGCAAGAAGAGGGCAGAACGTGGGCCAATTGCCACCCGAGGCTGTGTACTTGTCAGGGCAGCTAGCCAGGCACGGTGGCGCTCGGCCTCTGTCTGGCGCGAATGGGTGAGGATGATATCAGCAAAGTGCTGCTGAAACTCCGCCACCAGCTGGGGCGTGAGGGCGATCTCTGGCACGAGGACAATCACCGACCGGCCTGCAGCCACAGCGTGGCGTGCAAGCTCGATATACACTGCTGTTTTGCCGCTACCTGTCACACCGTGAAGCAGTACTGTGCCAGGACTGGCTTGGCGAATGGTGCGAACGGCCTCTTCTTGCTGTAGATTGAGTGAGAAGGTGGGCGTGTGGCGCTGTGGCGGTGGGCTGGCAGGGCGGCGCGGCGTGCGGCGCTGCTTGGCAATGCCAGCTGGTAGCACTGTCTGTAGTACGGTGGCGAGGTGCGTAGCATAATAATCGCTCAGCCATTGGCTCGTCGCTAATAGGGGAGCAGGCAGCGGTGGCAGTGGCACGATGGCATCAAGCGGCTTGGTAGTGTACGTCGGCTTTCTGGCGCGCGTCATGATGATGCCTACCACCTGCTGCGCACCAACGCTCACCTGCACCACCTGGCCCAGCGGCAGTGTATTTGCCCAGTGGTAGGTGAAGCTCTTGCTGGTAGCGCGGATAATCTTGAGCGGCGCAACTTCGTAATAGTGCATAGGATTTATTATACCCGACAGCAAGCAAGAGTGCAGAGGGGCTCGTCTCTCCGTCGCTACTTCATCTGGGCGGCGTGCAAAACGTGCACATCAATCTTGCTCGCTTCGCCCAAAGCTGGTATGATAAAAAGCAGACACGTGTGTCGTGTGGATGGTTGATGAGTCGCAGTTGCGAGAGACGAAACGCACAATCAATTGGTGGGTGGTCTTGCCAAATTACCATCAAAAAGTGTAGAATAAAAAGCAACAGTTGAGTAGAGGTAACGGAAGCGAGAATTCGCTAAGGGAAGCATGTTAGAAACGTTTATTACATCACGGGTGCGGCGCAAAATCATTGTGGTCTATGCTAAGTATCCGGAGTTCCACACCCATGTCCGCGGCTTGGCGAAGTTGATCAAAGAAGACCCGGGCAACATCCAGCGCGAGCTTAAGAATCTCGAGAAAGCTGGTTTTTTGATGGCCGAAAAACAGGGTAATACCAAGATGTATTACACAAACAAGCAATATATCTTCTTCAAAGAATTGCAGAGCATGGTGATCAAATCCTCGCAGCAGCAAAAGGGCCAGCAAGCGGCGGATACTGTGCAGCTCTGATGAGTTTATTTGCACAGATATTAGCGGCGCGGGGCTTGCATGGAGTAGCTGCTGAGGAGTTTTTGCACCCCGATTATGACGCGAAGCCCGATCCATTCCTGCTCTCCCAGATGCAGATGGCGGTGGATCGCTTGGTGCAGGCGCACCAGCGGCGCGAAACAGTCGTGATTTATGGCGATTATGATATCGACGGCCTCAGTGCGACGGCACTGTTGCTTGATGCCTTTGCGAGCTTTGGCTTTGCCGCGGTGGAAGCCTTTATTCCTAATCGCTTCGTAGAAGGTTATGGCATGACTAAAGGTGCGGTGGATAAGGTGGCGGCGATGGGGGCGCAGCTCATCGTCACGGTGGACTGCGGTAGCCTCTGTCATGAGGAAATTGCCTATGCCAAGGAGCGCTACGGCATCGACACAGTAGTAACCGACCACCACAACATTGCACCAACTCGCCCACCCGCCATCGCCACGGTTAATCCGAAATATGACGACCACCACTATCCCTTCCGTGACCTCTGTGGGGCAGGCGTGGCTTTCAAGCTTGTCCAGGCGCTGCAGACGGTGCTGCCGGGCTTGCCAGCTGGCTACGAGAAATGGCTGCTGGACTTGGTGGCGCTGGGTACGGTGTGCGACATAGTATCGCTACAGAATGAGAATCGCGCCAATGTGTACTGGGGACTCGAGGTGCTGAAGAAGCAGCGTCGTCCTGGCCTTAAGGCACTGCTGGCGGTGGCTGGTGTGCAGCCAGCCCAGATTACTGCTCGGACGCTCGGTTTTGGTCTTGGCCCGCGCATGAATGCGGCAGGGCGATTGGCATCGGCTGAGTATGCCCTCGATATGCTGCGAGCGCGCGATGGTTTGGCGGCGCTTGAGGCAGCTCAGCGGCTCGATAGCTTCAATACCGAGCGCAAAGCCATCCAACAGGCCATCTACGACGAAGCTTGCCAGCAGGCCGAGCGTTATGCTACCGACCCTGTCCTCGTTGTGAGCCAGCAGGGGTGGAATCATGGCGTGATTGGGATTGTGGCATCCAAGCTGGTAGAGGCGTATCACAGGCCAGTCTTTATCATTGGCGAGCGGGGCGAGACGGCAACGGGCAGTGCGCGTAGCTTTGGCGATTTTTCGGCTGAGCGGGCAGTGCGCGCTGCCGATGATGTCATCCTGCGTGGCGGTGGCCATGCGGCAGCGGCTGGTGTAACACTTGAGACGCGGCAGATCGTCGCCTTTCGCCAGCGAGTGAACGACTACTACCGCTCGCTCCATCTCTCCGACCAAACGCACTACCTCTTGCCGCAGGCTGATGTGGTGATTGATGGTCTATCAGAGGTAACAGAGCAGCTGGTGGCCGATATTGCCCGCCTTGAGCCCTTTGGCAATGGCAACCCAGAGCCTGTTTTGCAGCTGCGCCGCGGCACCGTCTCGCAGGTGCGCCACATGGGTAGTGATGGGCAGCACATCAAGCTTACTGTGCAGGATGGGCAGGGCACAGCGCTGCAACTATTGGCCTTCAACGCACCACCGAATTTTGTACATCAGCCGGGCGATGTTATTTCGGCTTGGTTCCAGCCAACTATCAACGACTGGCGTGGCATGCGCAGCGTAGAGGGGCGGTTGCTCCATGTAGAGCTGGTGGATGAGTAGCGTCGCATAGCTGGTAGTGCTTGATACCACGGATTTATAAAGCCAAAGATTTTAATTGTTCTAAAGTACACTCTCGTTTGAGGGTGTTTTTCTTGGGAGTTGGCGGTGAGGTTTTGAAGGCAGGGTAGCGTAGTTTGCAATAAAACCTCTCCCATTGCATAAATATATTGACAAATCGAGAGAGAGAGCAATATGGGTTCTTATCAATTATAACAATAGGAACCACTACTCATGCACGAGCGCACCGCAATATCGACACACGATGCCAAACCAGCTATACTACCACCAGAGCTAACTCAGGAGACCGACGCAGTGCCACCCCTCTACCTCGATACCAGCGTGCTCGACTTTCGCGCCATTACCGATACCTACACCAAAATTGCCGACCCGAGCAAAGCGGTACATCCGGAGTTTGCCACCGAGCGGCAGGCCCTGACTACTAGCTTCGCACGGGCGGATGGTCAGCAGTATGTAGAGACAGAGAACATTGCCGAGGTGGGCGATGCCATTATCACTGGGCCAGAAGGTGAACGCTATAGCATCCCGGCAGCGGATTTTGCCGCCCTGTATGAGCCGCTGCGTGGTGAGGATGGTGCGGTGGTGCCTGGCGCGTATCTGCCGAAGAATCAGATCAAGGCCATGCCCAACCCAACTGGCCGCGAGATCGTCATCGATGCACCGTGGGGCGGCCAGCAGCACGGCGAAGCAGATTGCTGGCTGGTGGAAAGCCAGGTCAATGGCAGTCGCTACATCATCGAGGCAGCTGCCTTTGCTCAGACATATCGGCTGAGTGAACGGTAGAGAAGGTGTGCTCATTTATCGCTAAGTGAGCCGATTATTAACAGGGGTCAATAGCGATTGGCTCCTTTGCCTTGGTTGCCTATTATTAGTACAATTTGCACCAACCCGATCATCTGTGCTATAGTAGGGGGCAAACAAACCATACCAACAGAACATCCACCACATAACCACGGGAGACCCCATGGAAAAATTTGTTCGTCCGATATATGAATCGCACAAACCAGAAGAAGCGCTGCAGCCACTTGCTGCTGCATTGCTAGAGAGTGCCCAGTGGTGGCGGCTCAACAAAGCCGAGGAGATGACTGCTGAGGGCGTGCAAGAGCTAGCGAGCGCCCAGGCTGCTCGGGCAGAGCAACTGGTACCATTCTTACAAGGGTATGGTGATGATGCGGATAATAAACCGCAGCCAGCCAGCGAGCAGCTGGCCAACCGAGAGAGTGCGCTCTACCGCGACGCGCTTGCAGCGAGCTATATCCAAGAGCTTGAGGCTCAAGGGCTAGATCTGAATGATGACGAATTAGTTGCAAACGGTGTACCTCTGTCGGATGAACTCTCTGAGAATGAGCAGCGGCGCTTGCTACTGCCGATTGAGCATGCTTTGCGGGCAGCGGAGCACGAGCAGCAGGAGGATAAGAAAAACGAAGAGCCTGAAGTGTCTGAAGAGAATAGTATATCAGCATCGACGGCAGCGTTTGTTGGCAAAACGGCTATCGGGAGCGATGGTGATGGAACCCAAAAAGTTATGTGGGGTAATCGGTATGAAGTCGGTGTAACGAGCTCGTCAGACAAGAGCGCATGGGAGGGTGCTAAGGCTGCGGCAGCATAAAACCCTATAAAAGCAAAGAACAAAACCAGCTACAAAGGCTGGTTTTTTTACTACTTGTATTATTTGCAGATGGTGTGGCGTTGTATCAAAATTATGAAAAATAGGAGATGAGAGGTGTAGTTCCACTCCATGTAGCACCTGAATCCCAAAACGATGCACAACGAGAGGTTGACACCAATACACATTAAACAAGAAAATATCTGGAGGCCAGCGACCAAGCAAACGGACCAGCTCTGTGATATATTCTGGCCGGAACATTTTCGGTTTGGTGTGTATTGGTGCTAGCATATTCGTGGGATTGTGGGGTCAGATTTCGCGTACACAATAGGGTATAGACAGGAAAATCTAAGCCAGCAGGCATGTCGTGCTGCGTTGGTGATGCCACTCTCAGCCAGAATATATCCATACTTCGCACCCTCGTATCACATCTCTACCTCTGTAATCATGCGCACAAATGTACTATGTTCCAAAATTAGACAAAATGGTTGTATAACTTTGGCAAGTACGTTACAATGGAGGCATGATGCAACAGGAAGGACCAAATCGCAATGAGTTTTGAGGCAAGTATTAGGCAACTGCGTGGCAATGCGGGGCTTTCGCAGCAGGCGGTGGCTGATGCAGTTGGGATTGCCCGCGCGACGTATATCAAGCTAGAGAATGGTGGTCGTGAGCCAAAGCTTGGCGAGCTGACGAAGATTAGCCAATACTACGAAGTTGGCGTGCAGGAATTGATTAGCGGCATTGCCATGACGGACATTGTTGCACAGCAAGCTCAGCACAGTCCGTGGCGGGTGGCGGACGATACAGCACTGCATGTGAGCGATGCACCAGCCGAATACCACCACGATGATGCGCAGGGTGCCCAGCCTGTGGCTGCTCAGTCGCGCGATGCTATCCCGCGGCTCCACACCACCAAACTGCGCCAGGTGTTACTCTATACGCTGGGCAAGATTGGTGCGCGGCCCAATGTGGGCGAGGCGGTGCTGCATCGGCTGCTGTACTTTATCGATTTTGATTATTACGAGCGCACAGGCAAGAGCATTACTGGCCTGGCGTATCTGCACGAGACCTATGGGCCCGCGCCGGCTGCAGATTTGCAAGCTTTGGTCGATGAGATGCGAGCCCGCGATGAGCTGGACGTCATTGAGACGAAGCACTTTAGCCACAAGCAGCGCAAGTTCCTTCCGCTCAAGAATGCCGAGCTGAGCGAGCTCAGTGCCAACGAGATCAAGCACATCGATGCCGAGCTAGAGCGCCTCGGGAGCAAGAGCGCTGCCGAACTGAGCAACCTTGCCTACAAAGATGCGCCATGGGTGATTGCGAAATATGGACAGACGATTGATTACCGCGACACGTTTTATCGGACGGACGTTACCTCTGTAATCGAGTCAGATGATGATCTATAAGCAGGCAACAGAATTTTCAAGTGATCTCCGAACGCTGGCACAGCGCATTCCCACGCTGCCAGCCGATATCGAGCGCGTTAAGCCGCGGCTGGTGCGTATCTTTGCTGAGCCAAGTGAGACGACGGTGGCGGATTTTCGCCAGCAGCTCTTTGCGTGCGGCAAGGCGGCCATTATACAGCAAACTGCTCAGTGCACAGTAGTGCAGCTCTGTCTCGATACCGACACAGCAGCCTATCGACGGGCGGTGTGGCTGGTGTTTGCGGTAGTGCGAGCACTGCCTCGTAGTGCACCGTCGCGGGCTGCTCGAGCTGCCAGCATGATTATCCTTATCGAGGTCTACGCCACCCCTAACAAAGCGCATGGGGACAAGCGGCGTATCAAGCGAATTATGAACAAGTTGGAGGAAGCATAATGTAGAGTAACAGGGTACTCACACTGGTCGAAAACAAGCTGCGTAGAAGAGAAGAGAGCCGCGCATGGCTGATGGGGTTGACAAACAAGACGCGATTTGCTAGAGTAGTGTCCTTGGGTCTGGGGTATAGACAATACTACTCTTATCCGGTTTGCTGTCTTGTGACTGTGTGATACCATTGTTTTTTGCGCTCCGCTTTCTACCGCTTATGCTTCCTCCGACCAAATACTCGCTCTAGGCTCCCAATATTAGAGCGAGTATTTGGGCTGAGGCATCCATACCTCTCGAGATGCGAGAGGCGCTCCATCGATGTGGTGCGCTGCGTGGCCACCACCAGACCATCTGCAATCACCTACCACAAGCTATTCATAACAGTGTAGCATGTTTGTTGCAATTTTGTGCAAAATAAGCAAATAAGTATCAGTCGCTAGCGATACATACCACGCTTGCGATTTTGCAAAAATAGCACAAGACTAACGACGAAGGCGATGGCATATACGGTGATGAAAAAGGCATAGAGACATAATGAGATAATTGCCTCATGAGAAGGGACATTCCAAAGGTTTGGTGCTATCGCATGAGTTGGCGTGGTATAGTCTCCGCCAAGCATCCCGATTGTGGCGTGGGCAATCATCTCAAATAGACTAATAATGAGCATGCCACCAGTGACGAATAGCCCCTGCGACATACTGCTATCACCCTCCGTTTGCTCTGGTGCAACAATGAGCAGAATCGGCAGTATGCCAAGGTTTACATAAATAATGTAGCTGTACGCTGCGCCAAGAATACCAAAAATAGCGGCAATGACGATGTATAGTACCAACAGCGCAAATAATAGCCCGGCAGACACCCAGCGGATAACTGCACCAAATGACGAGCCAGTGCGCGGCATGGCTGTAGGCGAATAAGCTGGTGGCATTGGCGCTGGTGCGCTTTGTAGCTGCTGAGGTGGCTGTGGGGGGTGTTGTCCGTATGGCTGTGGTGGTTGTTGCTGGGGATATGGTTGCTGGGTGTACGGCTGAGGCTGCTGAGGTTGCTGTGGATATGGTGAGGAAGGTGTCATAGTAGATTGATTATAATACAGAGACAAGCGATGCGCCAAGCAAAAATAGCCCAATAGCCCAGCCCTAGAGTATCTGTGCTAGCACCAGAGTGGTGAGAGGGATGCAGTGTACTTGAGGGCTGGTTTTGTGGGCGACACAGCAATTTGCGCAACTTTGCGTGCGATAGAATTGCAAAAATTGTCGCATCTGCTATAATGAGGAGCGATATGGTACAAGTAACACGAAAAGACGAGCGCGAGGCGAATGAGAACATCATCCGTCGGTTTAATAGCCGAGTGTTGAAGAGCGGTGTGCTAGCGAAGGCACGGGCATCGATGCGATTTGCCAAGCCGATCAGCAAGACCGATCGCCGCAAGAAGGCGATTACCCGTCGTCAGCGCAAGGCTGACAAGATGGCCAAAGTTCGCCTGGGGATCCGCTAGGTGACGACGCTTAAGCAGCGCATCAAAGACGAAATGAAAGCCGCTTTGCTTAGCGGCGATCGTTTTGTTGGTGACACCTTGCGCAACCTTGGTGCTGCTATCCTTGATGAAGAGGTGAAGCAGGGTGTGCGCGAGACTGGCCTGGACGATGCTGCCGTCGAGCAGGTGATCGTCCGTGAGGTGAAGAAGCGGCGCGATGCCGCAGCAATCTATCGCACCAATGGTCGCCCTGAACTTGCTGAGCCCGAGGAGCGCGAGATGGCAGTACTCCAGCGCTACCTGCCGCAGCCACTGAGTGATGAGGAGTTGCAAGCCGTGGTGACCCAGACGATTGCCGAGCTTGGGGTAGATAATCCACGAATGACGGGCCAGGTGATTGGCGCTGTCAAGGCCAAGGTGGGTAACCGAGCTGACGGTGGGGCGATCGCTCAACTGGTACAACGTGCCCTTGCCCCGTAGTTTTATGACAAGAGCAATAATTTTTCTTAATAATAACGATAACCACATAATAACAAGGAGGCACAGATGATTCTTTTGTTTGGCCCAACTGGTGCCGGTAAGAGTATGCAAGGGCAGATGCTGGCAGTACGCCAGGGGTGGAAGTGGCTCTCGACGGGTGAGATGCTGCGCCAGAGCACCGACCCAGCGGTGATTGCTACACTCAAGGCTGGTGAGCTCGTGAGTGACAAGCTTACCTACCAAGTCTTCGATCATGCGGTGCAAGAGGCGTATCGCAAGCATTACCAAAATATTATTGTTGATGGATTCCCGCGTACGAAAGAGCAAGCTGCGTGGCTCGATGACCATCTCGCGCGTACTGGTGATAACATTGACCTCGTCGTGGTACTGGAAGTGCCTGAGCAGGAAATCATGCGCCGCTTAGCCAAGCGAGGCCGAATGGAGGATACACCCGAGACGATTGCGCGCCGCATGGCCATCTACCGCCAAAAGATGTACCCAGTCCTTGGTATCTTTGCTGAGGCTGGAGTGAAAATCATTCACCTCGACGGGACTGGCACCGCGGGCGAAGTGCACGACCGGATTTATGACGAGGTAATGCACGCATGGCCCAACTAATTACTGGCATCAAGACACCCGAGCAACTCGAGGCAATGCGCGAAGGGGGCAAGCGCTTGGCGCAGATCTTTGCTGATATCCGCCAGTTTGTCCATGCCGGGGTAAGTGAGAAGCAGATCGATGCCTTTACGGCCGAGCGGATTGCCGCCTATGGTGCTGAGCCAACCTACAAAACCCCAGAGGTGAACTTCCCTGGGGTGATTTGTATTAGCACCAACGAAGCAATCGTCCATGGCGTACCAAGCGATTATATCTTGCAGCGGGGCGATGTCGTTAGTTTCGATCTCGTCATTACCTACCAGGGAATGAAGACAGATAGCGCCTTTACTATGGTGGTGGATGACGCACCCACCGGGGCTATTAAGCACCTACTCCACACTACTGAGCGCAGCCTCTACGCTGGCATTGATGCGATCAAAGGGCCAGTCCGGACGGGCGACATTGGCGCAGCGGTGGAAGCTGTGCTGCAAAAGGGCCGCCTTGGGATTATCCGCGAGCTGGTGGGGCACGGTGTGGGCCTCGAGATGCACATGCCGCCCGATGTGCCCAACTATGGCCGCAAAGGCACTGGCCCGCTGCTCCAGCCTGGTGATACCATTGCCATCGAGCCGATGGCTACCCTAGGTGGCGGCGCCATCTACAGCGACACCGCTGGCGACGGCTGGACGATCTATAGCCGCGACGGCAGCCTGGCTGCCCACTTCGAGCACACTGTCCTCATCACCGAGACAGGGGCGGAGATTATGACGAAGCTGTAGAGTGTTGATTTGCCAACACAGTACCAGGTCTAGAAACTCGTCAGGATAATGAATGACGAGTTTATGCTATACTAAGCATACATTAAAGTAACTACAGAGGTATAGATATGGCGACAGACAAGACAACAATACCAACACCGCGCACGCTAAAGATGTGGTTTAATGTAGAAAAGGTCAACACTGAGTGTGATCTTGTGATCGATGGCCTAGATGATAGCGGTAAGTTTATTTATGTACCATTTACAAATTGGTATAGCTTAACTAATCCTGAAGATATGCATCGTCTCTTTACGAGAGACCTTAGTCCTGGCTTTTTCCCGTATGGCTTTGCAGCAGGGACATTCGAGCTTGAGCAGTGGTATGTTCAAATTGCCTTCCGCCCAATTGATAGAACTATAGATAAATATAGTGCTGTATCAGTTGTCTATATGACGGTTGTTGGCGATGGAGTTAGGGATGATGGTATCTGGGATGTACCGGTTGACCCCGAACAGGTGCGCAAAGAGTACTGCCGTGCCTTTCAGAAATTCTATAAAGAGAGACATGAGGAGCTTGCTAAGGAAGGGGTTCGACTCGGAGAGGATGATTTTTGGGGTAATAGCGATTACCCTTTGCATGATTAAGATTTGTCCTCCCATATTGTACAAGACACAGCATAACCTGTATAATGGTACTATGCATGAAAATTCTCAATACGCAGTAGGAATAGATGTCGGGACGACGACGATTCGATGCGTGGTGGGGCATATGAATCCAGAGACAGGCACGCCGACGATTGTTGGCGTAGGGCAGGCACCGAACAGTGGTATGCGCAAGGGTATGGTGGTCAATCTCAGTGGCCCGGCCCGCACGATCGACGAAGCGCTGGGCGAGGCCGAGCGGATGAGTGGCTACGAAGTCAACAGTGCGACGGTGAGTGTCAATGGTGCGCACATTACCAGCACTCGTGCCACTGGGATGATTGCCGTGGGCACGATCGATCACGAGATTAATGATGATGATGTGGCACGCATCGAAGAAGTTGCCACAACAGGCAAAGTACAGGCCAACCGCGAGATCCTCGAGGTCGTGCCGCATAGTTATACACTTGATGGCCAAGCGGGCATCAAAGACCCACTGGGCATGACGGGCACGCGGCTGGAGATTGATGCCAATGTCGTCTCGGCTTTAGCGCCCTATGTGGCGAATTTGCAAAAAGCGGTGGAGATGGCGACCGTTCACCCTCATGCCATTACACCAGCGGTATTGGGGGCGGCTAAGGCAGTGCTGAATGAGCGGCAGATCGAAAGCGGTGTGGCAGTGGTCGACCTTGGTGGAGCAACGACCAGTGTGGCAGTCTTCGAAGAGGGGGACTTGCAGTATGTTGGTGTCATTCCAATGGGTAGTGTGAATGTCACGAACGACCTCGCTATTGGCCTCAAAACTGACCCTGATGTCGCAGAATTGGTCAAAGTCAAGCATGCTGCGGCCGGCATCAAGGCAAGCGACGCGGTGGCCAAGGTGCGGCGCGATAAGGAATCGTACGAGTTTGCGACTGAGGAGATTGACGAGATTGTTGATGCCCGGCTGGAGGAGATCTTTGAGGCAGTACAGAAGGAACTCAAGAAAGCAGGCCGGGCTGGCAAGCTGCCCAGTGGTGTTGTGCTGACCGGTGGCATGGCCCAGATGCGTGGCATGGCGAGCTATGCCAGGGAGCAGCTGGGAGTAGCCGCTCGGGTAGGCCGACCAACTGGCTTTACGAGCGGGGTGGCTGACCAGATAGAAAAGCCGCAGTTCGCCACCGCAGTCGGCCTGATGCTCGCCGATAGCGAAGGTGGTCAGCAGCCCACCCAGGCCTATACCAACAGTGGTACAGCGCATGCCAAGGGTGCACTGAGCTGGCTACGTCGGCTGCTGGGAGGGCTCAAGGCCTAGAATCATACCGATGAGGATGATATACTAAATGGTAATGGTAAAGTTGATAGTTGCACAAGGGGAGAAACGTGAATGCCGGAAGTAAAACCAAGCGAGATCCAAACCTTTGCTAGTATCAAAGTCGTTGGCGTCGGTGGCGCTGGTGGGTCTGCTGTTAATCGAATGAAAGACGCTGGCCTAGCTGGTGTGCAGTTCATTGCTATGAACACCGATGCTCAGGCGCTGCATAATTCGCAAGCTGATATTAAGATTCATCTTGGACACAACACCACCAATGGTCTTGGTGCTGGTGCTGACCCCAGTGTAGGTGAGGCTGCGGCACGTGAGTCTCTCGACGAGATTCGTCAGGCGCTTGAGGGGGCAGATATGATCTTCGTGACGATTGGTGCTGGTGGTGGCACAGGCTCGGGGGCTGGCCACGTGGTAGCAGAAGTAGCGCGTGATCTCGGTATTCTTTGTGTGGGCGTAGCTACCAAGCCTTTTACCTTTGAAGGCGAGAAGCGGCGCATCAATGCCGAGTGGGCTATCAAGCAGTTGGGGCGGCAAGTCGATACACTCATTACTATCCCCAACGATCGCTTACTTGACACGATTGACCGCCGGACGCCACTCCTTGAGACCTTCAAAATTGCCGATGATGTGCTGCGCCAAGGTGTGCAGGGAATATCGGAGTTGATTACCGAGCATGGGCTGATTAACTTGGACTTTGCGGACGTCAAGGCAATTATGAGCAGTGCTGGTAGTGCATTGATGGGGATCGGCCGGGCTAGTGGCGAAGACCGAGCTCAGATGGCAGCCCAGCAGGCAATTGATTCGCCACTGATTGAGGTGTCGATCAACGGTGCCAAGGGCGTACTCTTCAATGTGACGGGTGGCTACGATATGAGTATGGCCGAGATTCAAGAAGCAGCTGAGATTATCACTGGTGCGGTGTCGTCCGATGCCAACATTATCTTTGGTGCGACGCTCAAGCCCGAGCTGGAGGATGAGCTGATTATTACCGTTATCGCGACTGGCTTTGACAGTGATTCGTTCTTTGATGACGACGAACCAAGCGATGCCGAAGATGACGAAGAGTCGGCCGAGACGGTTGACGAAGCAGTCGATAGTGTCGATATGGCCATCGACCCCGAGGCGGCTGCTCACTTTGCCCAGGAGAATGAGACGAATATTTGGGATCAATCGATGGATGACGATGAGGATGATACCCCAGCCTTCTTGCGTCGACGCCGCAAAAAGGAGGCGGACGCGTGACAACCCATCGCGACAAGATTGGCAACAGCCGCGTGTTAGAATCGCGTGAGTCAGCTGATGGCGTGACGATTCGCCGCCGCCGCGAGACTCCTGATGGACACCGCTTTACTACCTATGAGCGGATCGAATACCCAACGATTGCAGTGCTTAAGCGAACGGGATCGCGCGAGCTCTTTGATCGAGCTAAGCTCCGCGCCTCGGTGCGCCGCTCGGTCGGTAAGTTCTTCAAATCGGAGCTAGAGCTGGAAGCAATTATTGATGCAGTGGAGGACCGGATCCACGATGCGGGCGAGAATGAGATTGAGTCGCGCGTGATTGGTGGCTTCGTGCTCGATGAGCTCGCAGCGCGTAATGAAGTGGCGTATGTGCGCTTTGCGAGCGTGTTTTATAAATTTAAGACGCTGGACGATTTCGTTAAGATACTAGAGCAGCGTCGGAGTGCTAAACAGCAAGAAAAACAGAGGTAAAATATATGCGTGTCCTCATCATCTACCGAACAGAAAGCGACTATGCGCGCCGTGTCTTCGATTATCTGCGCGACTTTAGTCGGCGCACAGGTCATGCCATTGAGGAATTTGACCCAGATACACGTGAGGGGCAGTCGCTCTGTCGCACGTACGACATTGTAGAGTACCCCACTATCCTTGCCTTGGCGGATAACGGCCAAGTGCTGGGCATGTGGCGCGGCCTGCCGCTGCCAACTATCGACGAAGTGGGGTACTATGCCCGCTAAAACACCCAAAGCACACACCGCGACCACTGTGGTGGTGGATGATGTGAGCCCCACACCATGGCTCCGTCGCCCTGGCATGGCGGCATTGCTGGCGGCAGCTTTGGGCAGTGGCCTGGGGCTTGTGGCATCCTTTGTTCTCTCGCTTGAGACACTGCATTTAGCGCAGCACCCAGGTGGGGCGCTCAATTGCGACGTCAATGCTGTGCTGAGCTGCTCCACAGTAGCACAGCATTGGTCGGCGACGGTGTTTGGCTTCCCCAACAGCTTCGTTGGTATGATGGCCATGCCAGTGATGATAACGGTAGTGGTAGCACTGCTGGCTGGGGCACGTCTGCCGCGCTGGTTTGTGCGGAGTGCCTGGGGCGGCGCTGTGCTGGGGATGATTTTTGCACTGTGGATGTTTTATATGAGCTTCGCCGTTATTCGCGTGCTGTGCCCGTGGTGTCTAACACTTGATGTTGGTATGCTGCTGATCTTCTTTGGGATGACGCGCTACTGCATTGAGGCCGGGGTGATTGGTGGGGAGCGCACCAAGCGCTTTGCTCGCCATGGCTACGACGTGCTGTGCGGCGTGAGTGTGCTGGTGCTGGCGGTGGCGCTGATTATTGTCAAGTTTGGCGCGGAGCTACTATAGATAAAGTCGTTTTTTGTACGGTAAATATTGTCGAGCTTGTCAGGATTGGCAAGCTTTTTAAAATGAACAGAATGTTATATTATTCAGCACGTTTTTTTGTGTCTATTGGTGTAATGGTGAGTATTTTCTCACACCAGGGATACTATGATATAGTGGCAGCTGCCACTATATTGATGCAAGTGAGTTACCTGTTAGCTTGAGCTGCTTGTTTGGCGTAGTAGGAAAACAATACGTGAAGATAATGTATGATGAATTTTAACATAGTTATGAAGCCTTTGCGAGACTTAAACACGACGCGCTGTTAATGTATAGGCTATTGTTGCGTGACGCAACCGAAATAGCAAAATAGCGGGAGGAAGATGTCGCCTATTGGCGATACTGTGCATATGAATATAGATAGCATTCTGTTCATTATGCACTATTGATAGCGAGTGTGTTGGCAGGCTTGTGCGCATCGTGGATTTGCTAGCAAATATGATGATAGCATGCTAATGCTGCTATGCTGTAGTAGATGAACATTACCTGAATAGCAAGCACAACACATTCAGCGAGAGGTGAGTGATATGTTTTGCTAGGTGGTGCAATTTTGAATGAAAGAAAAGGTATGTTCAGTTTGATGGAGATGTGAAATCGATAGAGTTGTATGGGTTAGTTTGATTTTTATCGGCCAATTGCCAAGCGTGTTTGCAAAGAACAATTCAACGTGCTGGAAAATGAAACGATTAATACCTGAAAAATGAGCGGGTTAAAACGACATGGCTATGATGACGATATGCGTGCGATAGCGGTTGGCTGTTGTAAGCTGTGAAGTAGACGCGCGTGATGTCATAGCTTAGCATGGTAGTGAAGATTCTTTGCAAAGCAAGTGAGTAAGTTGCAGCACGATGCTAAAAATGCAGTGAGGTTCTTGGCTGGGCGATGGTGGCTGCGCATTGACTGATATTTGTTAAAGAAAACTGATTAGTATAAGGGCGCTATAGAGCGAGAAGCAAGCAAAAATACTGCTGCGCCGCAGCATGTAAATTTCATAGAATTGTGTAGATGAAGTGGTGTATCAAAAAAATCATTTCGGTTGCATAATGAAAGCAAGATGCTACGCGTGAGAAATATAGCGCGCACGATAAAGCGGGCGCTATCATAGCACAATGTGGTGCCCGCAGGCAGATACTATGCGAAGCAAGACGCAGGTAGGATTGTTGATACGTGCTCATATTTTTTTAAAAATTCTGAGTGACGCTCATGCTTAGTTACTTGTTACATCAACTACATCAAAACAGCTTGCATCTATTTTTACATACAGTAGTAACAGAATATGCGCATGTTTCTATAGCGCAAAAATGAGGCTATAGGACACAACACAAGGTGGAAGGAAGACGATCAACTGCTATAGCGAAGTATCGTGCAGCGCGGCATACTCATCACTCTATATTTTATACCAAACAAAAAATGCAAAATAGCTAAAGATATGTAAGGTATACAAAAAATAAGCTATATGCAAAATATGAATATGCTAAGCGGAACCGTTGCAGAAAACTGGTTACAAGCGTAAGCGCACCAATGGGTGCTAGATATGTACAAGAACGTTATATATTCCGCTCTAGATGGACAGGAGTGCCTGTTATAAGCGCTGTAACGCGCTAAACCCTAGATAAGGGAAAGAAGCTATATGAGCACTATGTTAGGCGTCTATGGCCTCTTGAAAGGCAGATAGACCGTTGTTTGTCGTTGATAGGAGAAAATGAGACTATGTATATGATGTGTAGAACACGACATAGCTATGTTGTAAAAAATAGAGTAGTGTGAAGAGAGTAAATTGAGATTGTGTTGTATAAAATATAGGATATCATTGGTGGCGCGAGGTGACGAATAAGGTGTGATATATACAACAATAACTCTCAGATGCACGCGCTCTATATGTGTATAAAAAACAACATACATAACCACAACGAAACAAATTCGAAAACAGAGACGGTAGAGCGACAATCTGACAACGTTGTGGGTAATAATGAATATTGTATATATAACAACGATTGATTTGATGGCACCAAAAGAGAAATAACAGGGGTAAATGAGGCAATGTTGTTATAATTATAACGTTTATACAATTATGGATAGGAGAGGATGGTGTCTCTTTGCGAAGTATGGGTTGGCATATAGTAAGGACTTTTGGGTAGCGCTTCACCAGTGTATTAGCAGCTTTGCGGTGGTGGTTGGGACAGAGGTGGTCTTATTGTGTGCTACCTATAATAATGGTATGCTAGTGATATGAAGAACAATACAATTTTACGCATTGGTGCTGGCGCGGCGTTTGTGGCGCTGGGCGGAATATTATTAAGCGAGAGCTTTGGTGTGCAATTCCATTACTGGCGGGAGTTTTGGTATGGTTTGTGTGCATTCGGATTTATCATGGTTGGTGTGCTCACGCTGCGCAATCGCAATTGGCTGTGGGGAGCGCTCTGGGTAGCAGTTGGCCTAACAATTGGTGCGAATGCATTTTTGCATAATAACGTTAATATTTGGCGAATGTTTTGGCCGCTGGTACTGATAGCGATCGGTCTGACGATTATTTTTAATTTGTCGCAGCGTCAGCGTCGTATTGCAAAACAATCGTCGGACGATAATATGGTTGCTTCCTTCTCGGGCAACACGCGCAAGATAAAAGGCGAATTTGCAGGTAACTCGCTTTCGGCAGCATTTGGTCAGGTGGACCTCGATCTGCGCCAAGCCAAGATAGAGGATGGTGCAGTGATTGATATTTTTGTTGTGTGTGGTGGCATCAATATTATTTTTCCAGACAACGTCATCGTCAAGACGCAGGTCAATAGTATCTTTGGCGGGGTAGAGGACAAAACTAACGCTGCCAAGAGTGCAAAAAAGACTGTCTACATTCGCGGCGACTGTGTTCTTGGTGGGCTCGAAATTAAATAATAAGAAAAACAATAATTCGCTACAACACGCTTCTTGATAACAACGAGAAGCGTGTTTGTTTTTGTGTTGAGATAGTGCAGGCAGCGGAATGCGGGTTAAAGCTGGCGCGATAGTATCGCTACTCGATTTTTAACTTCGCATTTTGCTGAGGAGTCTTACTAGCGCTACTGGCAACGAGCCATATGTTTGTTGTATACAATTGATAAAATTTTTTGTTGCTGAATTGCTCATTGCCAAATATTGATTGTGGTATTGTAATGTGAGAGTGGTTTCGTAACATGCGTTAATGTTTTTAATTTTTGTGTACACTAATCGGCGAGAATTGCGATAGCTTTGTGGTACTTGCATATAATGGATTAATACGCTTCGCTAGTAATAATAAATGTGCGCGACAGCAACGCACACAAAAATGTACTACTTACAAAAAATAGTGCGCAGAGTCTTATGGTTTGCTAATTCACTTGCCCTTCTTGCAAACTAAATAAGATGAACATAATGCAAAAAGCATTCAAACTTTACACAAGCACGTCTTGCAAGACTACCTTAGCTACAGCACATACACAAAGCATAAAAATGTGATGGTAAGATTTTTGCGCAAGGTATACTTTGAGGCAGGTGAGCCAGAGCGCCACGAATGCCAGTATGTTGTGCCAAGCATTCTTGCTATACTAGGATTATGAATCGTTGCCCCTGGGCCGAATGTAGCGATAATGAGCGCACCTACCACGACACCGAGTGGGGTGTGCCGCTCTATGATGATCAGAAATTATTTGAACTACTCTGCCTGGAGGGTGCGCAGGCTGGCCTGAGCTGGAGCACGATTTTGGCCAAGCGGGCGGGGTACCGGCAGGCCTTTTATCAATTTGAAATCACAAAAGTAGCCGCCATGACGGATGCGGAGCTGGAGGCGCTTGCCCAGGACGCGCGCATCGTCCGCAACCGGCGCAAAATTTATACGGTGCGCACCAATGCCCAGGCAGCGCTGCGGGCTATTTACCAGCATGGCAACCTGCAGGCGTACTTATGGGGTTTGGCGGGTGGCGCGCCGGTGCAACATCACTGGCATACTGCAAGTGATGTACCCACCGATACGACTACGTCCCAAGCAATGAGCGCGCAGCTCAAGCGGGATGGTTTTGCCTTCGTCGGCCCAACCACGTGCTATGCCTTTATGCAGGCCGCGGGGATGGTGAACGACCACGTAGTGGGGTGCTTTCGGCACAGGGAGTGCGCGGCGCTGAGCATTCACCCTGCATGAGAGTAAAAAGATATAGCTAGTTAGATTAATTGGGCTATATCTTATATCTTGAGATGTAAGTACTTTTGGTTTTGCAGCTAGTGCGCTACAATAGACCCAGAGGCATTTTTGCGTAGCTTGTGGTGCGCAAAATGAGTGGCTATCACCCACGAAGCCTGCGGGAAGAAATTGGTTTGTTATTTTCATAAAGAGCTGTGAATCTAAAGAGCCAAGAATAGACCCCGCCGCGAATGCTGCGACAAGGCAATAATCAAGTGCTGAAAGAGTATAGCTATTTCTGTCATTTTGCCGGGAAATGCTAGAATCACTTCTTTTGGAATCGAGATGGTACCGTCCGCGCGAATACCCAGCGGATTCTCGAGTTCAGAAGAGGTGATTTTAATTATATAAGGAGTAGCCATATACCGCAGAATAATCGCGTGACGAGCTTTGCAATCGATCGGGAGTATGATTACATTATGTATGATACGACTGACATGATTCGCGCTATGAATTTTCCGCGGGAGATTGCGGGATTGCTTCTAAAGACTGATGAATTTCATCTGTCGCTGTTTGAGGTACTTGGCGAGTATGGGGTGGATGAGGCTGGCTATGAGCAGCTCGAGCGACTCTCGTGCACGGCTGGTGCAGCGATGACGACAAAGCCAGAATTGACGGGTAAGTTCTGTAGATTGGTCGACAATGCAAAGGGTCGCGAGACAATTATTGCGCTTGCCCAGTGGGGCGAGCTTGAAGCGTGGCGCGATGCAATTCGTGAACTGATACCTCAGGCGGAGTTCATTATTCCACATGTCACGTTATATACCAACCATAATGGCGCAATTGGCTATAGCGACAGAGATGCGTATCGAGCCCAGCCGCTTGATGCAACAATAAAAGCAACGCTCCACTCTGTATACCAAAAGCGAAAAGAAATGGAGTACAACCATGCATGAATATTGGCAGCCGCGTACCCACGAGAAAGCACCTGCCTGCATTACAACAGTCGTGCCAGGCAGCGAGCAGTTTGCGTTACTTAAGCAAGATATGGGTATTTCTGATCGTTATGAAGCAACGCTTGCAGAGCTGGCTATGCAGGGCAAGGCGGTGGTGTTTGCTGCAGTGGAGGACGGCCGTTATGTGGGACGGGTGACACTGCGGCATGATTGGACTGAGCGACCAGAGATTGATGAGCCATCAGTGAGGATTGAAGATGAATACCCTGGCCTGCCACAGATTAACGCACTTGAGGTGGCAGAGCAGTATCGTGGCCGCGGCATTGCCTCGCAGTTACTCGCTGCAGCGGAGGATGAAGCGTGTCAGCAGGGGTTTGACCAAGTTGGCTTGGCGGTGGATGTTACCAACAAGAGGGCGATGGGTATCTACGAGAATCGTGGCTATAGGTATCGATTGGTGGCAGACAAGCCAACCTTTACCAGTATATACCACCGGACAGATGGCACTGACGAGGCTGGCGAGTATTACTTAATGACAAAGCAAGTGCGAGGTGAGGGGTGATGCAACCTGGGCGAATCCTTATCTACGGTGACTCGAACGTCTGGGGCGACAAGGGTTTTGGCGAGAATGGCGTTCTGTTGGGGCGCTATGCTGCCAAACAGCAATGGCCGAATATCCTCCAGCGATTGCTCGGTGATGAGTATGACATTATTCAAGCGGGGCTGTGTGGACGGACAGCAGGGGAGTATGCAGGGCAACCGCCATATCTTGGTGGTAAGATTGGCTACGAAATAGCACTGCGAGAGGCTAGCCCGGTGAGCGGGGTGATCATCGCGCTTGGTGTGAATGATGCACAAAATGAAAGTGCTTCTGGCGAGCAAATTGTAGCTGATTTACAGTGGTATAGCGCCTATACCCAGGCCTATGCAGCTGATAGCGAGAATGACATGGCTGGTGGTGGTAGTGTGTGGTATATTGAGCCTACTGTCGTGCCAGCTCAGCGCTATAAGCCGCTTGCTAGCAAGCTACAGTGTATTAGCGAGATGCTCCGCGCTACTCACACAACCATTAGTAATTCACTTGATCACAATGACGACTATGCGCCTGATGGCATCCATTTCTCACTGCACGGGCATCGGCGAATGGCGCAGGCAATGTATGATGCAATAAAGCAGGTAGAAAATTCGCACAAATATACAGTAACCCACACTAAGCAAGGAGGAAATGTATGACAAAAATAACTTATTTCGTCCATGGTACGACGACGGATAATGAAGCTGGTAAGGCGACTGGCTGGTTGCCTGGTGAGCTGTCAGCAGTGGGGGTTCAGCAAGCGCAGGCGCTACCAGAGCAAGCGGCTGATACTAGCTTTACTGTGGTATTTTGCTCGGATCTTGGTCGAGCGATCGATTCAGCCCGGCTTGCTTTTGGTGCAACGCATCAGATTGTTATTGATAAACGGCTGCGCGAAGCAAATTATGGTGATAATAATGGCAAGGATGGGGCCTTTAAGGCTAGTCTGCTTCCCTTTGTTGATACACCATTTCCACACGGCGAGAGCTACCGCGATGTAGAGGCGCGCATGCGTGACTTTGTGGCGATGCTGCAGCGCGACTATGCTGGCCAGCACATTGCCATCGTGGCGCACGAAGCACCGCAGCTTGCGCTGGACGTTATCCTTGGTGGTAAGACCTGGCCAGAGGCAATAGCAACCAATTGGCGCGAAGTTGGCTCATGGCAGCCCGGGTGGGTGTATGATACAGAGGCAATAGCATAAGTACATTACTCATGGAGAAAGATATGACTGATCAACAGCAAGAATGGCTTGATTTTGCAAAAAGTGTGGCACACGAAGCGGGTGATATTATGCGAAAATATTTTGGCAAAAAGCCAGATGCTCACCTCAAAGCAGACAACACAATTGTGACTATCGCCGATGAGGAAATCAACCAGCTTGTTATCCGACGCGTGACAGAGCAGTATCCAACCCACGATATTGATGGAGAAGAAGCGAGTGCTCGCCGTGGCTCGGACTATGTGTGGGTATGTGACCCGATCGACGGTACGGCGCCCTTCGCAATGGAGCTACCGGTATCAGTGTTTTCTTTGGCATTAGTGATCGATGGCCAACCGGAAGTCGGTGTGATTTATGCGCCGTTTAGTGACCATTTGTATTGGGCGGTGCGCGACTATGGTGCATATCTGAACAATCAGCCAATTCATGTTAGCCAGAATAGCCTTGACGATCGTGTGGAGATGAATGTTGATTGGTGGTCGAGTGCCCAGTGGGATGTAATGCAGGTTGTCCATGATATTGCTTGCGAAAAGGGTGTCTATGTGATGTCGCCGTGCAGCACGACGCATGCAGCAGCATTGGTGGCGCGTGGTGAATTTGTCGCATCGGTCTTTGCTGGCACGAAGGGTAAAAATGTTGACATTGCGGCAGCAAAAGTCATTGTCGAGGAAGCTGGCGGCAAGGTGACTGACCTTTTCGGCCGGGAGCAGCGGTATGATCAGGATATTTGCGGAGCGGTACTAAGCAATGGAATTGTTCATGAGGAGATAGTGGAGGCGATGAGGAAACTATGAGCAATGATATAAAGCAGCAACGTGCGAGCTCTATCGTAAAAATCTGTAACGCTCTCTCAACTAACTGGTCGGGTGAGACGTCCTACTGTGATGATTGGTCGTCGAGTAACCCAAGCAGCGGGCAGTGTGCCGTTTCGGCTCTAGTGCTGCAGGATTACTGTGGTGGCGAGATTTGCCGCTGCGTGGTGGCGGGCACGCCGCATTATTTCAACCGCATTGATGATCAGGTAGTGGATAGCACGGCCGCGCAGTTTGGCACGGTAGCGATTGATTACGATACCTCTACCGTGCGCAGCCGCCAACGGATTCTTCGTCACGCCGACACCCGCCGGCGGTACGAGCTGCTGAAGGGACGAGTCAAAGAAGCGATGTGGGGACGAAACAGAGAGGAGATAAAATGATAAAAGATGTGCAGCGTCAAGATAGCTATGTAACACACGCTTTTATTGATGCCCAAAACATTTATAAGGGTGTTCAGAGTGATGGCTGGTCACTTGATTGGCGTAAATTCCGTGTTTACTTGCGTGATAAATATCACGTTGAAAAGGCATTCATTTTTATTGGATATATGTCTCAGTATCAAAGCTTGTATTCACTTTTACAAGAGTGTGGCTATGTTTTGATATTCAAGCCGGTTATTATGCGAGCGACAGGTGAAGTTAAGGGCAATGTCGATGCAGAGCTTATTGTTGAATGCTGGCGGCGAGAAGGGGAGTATGACAAAGCAGTGATCGTGACGGGCGATGGTGATTTTGCGCCGCTTGTAAGAATTTTACAGGAAAAAGGCGCGTTTGAGCATGTTATTGCACCGAATAGGAAATATGCATCAAGTCTGCTGCGGAAGGCGTCTGGCAGTAATATAACCTTTATGAAGGAAATACGTGGAAAGGTGAGGCGTCGATGAATAATATACTATGAAAAGACCCCGCAGGGACAGAACCGCAGCGAGGGATTTTCACTATTGAATACCTACATTGTACGACACAATTGATAATAAATCAAGGAGGAAACCAATGAAATTCACACACGGTACACGCCGCCGGGCGGCAGAATATGAAAAGGATTGGGTGCAGCGATGGAAGGATGACCAGACGTTCGAAAGGTCGGTGGCGCAGCGGCCGGCAGATAATGCCTACGTTTTTTATGACGGGCCACCGTTTATTACTGGCGTGCCGCACCATGGGACGCTGCTCAGTAGCATCGTCAAGGATGCGGTGCCGCGCTACTGGACGATGAAAGGCAAGCGTGTGGAGCGCCGCTGGGGCTGGGACTGTCATGGGCTGCCGGCAGAGAATTTTGTCGAAAAGCAGCTGAATATTGTGGATCGGCGGCAGATTGTGACGAGTAGCGACCAGCCAGCACCGCTGGATAAGGATGGTAATCCGTTGCCGACTATTAGTCTGGAAAAATACATCACCAAGGCCCGCGAAAGCATGGTGGCGAATAGCGAGACGTGGCAGGGCGTGATCGATCGTATCGGCCGCTGGGTGGATTTCAAAGGCGCCTACCGCACCATGGACAAGGATTTTATGGAGAGCGTCTGGTGGGCCTTCAAGCAGCTGTATGAGGCTGGCAAGATCTACGAAGGCGAAAAGGTGCTGATGTACGACACCAAGTTCGCCACCCCAGTGAGCAAGGCCGAAGTGACCATGGACAACGACGCCTACCAGACAGTGACTGACCCGAGCGTGTATGTGAAGTTTAAGCTAAAAGATGGTAAGACGAGTCACAAAATAGTATTAAACGAGCATTCAAAAGTCTTGTTTGTATGTAATGCAAATGCCGCGCGCTCGCAGATGGCGCAGGGATTTTATAACCACTATTCTCGCTCTCAAAATGCCGATTCGGCTGGGTTGAACCCAGAGAAAAAATGGGACGAAGCTCCAACGTTGAGTGATTTTGAAGCCATGAGTCATAAGCCAGCTAGAAGCAGTGAGACGATGCAAGAAGCGGGTATTGACATCACTGGACATAAGCGGCAGTTGCTTACCGCCGACAAACTGGGTGATTATGATTTGATCGTTAATCTAGCAGAGAAGTCTCAGACACCAGACTGGCTCAGGGGGGATAATGTTATTTGGTGGAATGTGGCTGATCCACGTAACGAGAGTGCTGAAAAAAATCGGATGGCGCGTGATGAGATTGAGCAGCGCGTTAAAAGCCTACTAAATGGCGCTGTTATTGACGATACTGATAGTCTATCGCAGTACAACTTCGTCATCCTTCACGGCTATACGGGGAGTAATAAGACGAATTTCATCCCGTGGCTCAAGGCTGAGTTGGAGCAACGAGGAGCGAGAGTACAGGCGCCGCAGCTCCCCAATACGGACAACCCAACAGAGGTTGAGCAGGTGCAATATGTGCTTGACAACGTTGCATTTGATGAGAATACTGTCCTAATTGGCCATAGCCTAGGTGGGTTGGTTGCGATGCGTGTGTTGGAGAAATTGCCGCACAAGATTCATCACCTCATGTTGGTAGCACCATCAGTCTTGCCGCAATTTTATCAGGGAAACGATGATATCGACACAAAAACTGGTGAGAGAAAGCGGTTTATCGATCACTTTAGTTATGACTTTGATTTCGACAAAATAAGTAGCCAGGCGGTGCATAAGACGATCTTGCAAGATAATAACGATTCGAAATCACGTAAGCCGTCTATGCAGTATATTGCTGATAATATTGGTGCAACATTGTACAAAACAGTCGCAAACAAAAGGCATTTTGTGGCAGAGCAAGAACCATTTATTCTTGAAAAATTGTTGGCAAATGAGGGTGGCGATGATCCTTTCCTCCTCGCCTGGACAACCACGCCATGGACACTACCAGCCAACCTGATGCTGGCGGTCAATCCGGAGATGACGTACTGCGAGGTGCTGGTAGGTGGCGAAAAGCTGATCATCGCCGAGGAGGCCCTCGAGCGCACCCTGCAGGACGAAAAGCACCAGCCGCTTGATTACGAAGTGCTGCGCAAATTCCCCGGCAGCGAGTTGGTAGGCAAGAAATACCAGCCGCTCGATACGGGCTCGAATTGGCCAGAGAATGATAAGATTCACACTATTTACATGGCGGATTTTGTTTCGAGTGAATCGGGTACCGGTATCGTGCACATCGCGCCAGCCTATGGTGAGGATGACTTTGAGCTTGGTAAGGCCAATGGCATCGCGCCCTTCCATGTGATTGACGATAACGGTTACTACACCGATAGCAATTACAAAGGCCTGGAGGTATGGGACAACAACAAGTTCATTGCCAAAGATCTGAAAGAAAAGGGTGCGGTGTGGAAAATTGAGTACATTCGTCACGAATACCCGTTCAACCCGCGTAGCAAGCAGCGCATTATGTACCGGGCTATTCCAAGTTGGTTCTTCGACATCCAGGGGCAGAAGCCGCTGATGCTGGAGCAAAATGAGCATATCAATTGGTTCCCGCACCACCTCAAGCACGGCCGCTTTGCCAAAAACATCGAGCAAGCACCAGACTGGAATTTGAGCCGCGACCGCTTCTGGGCGACGGCCATGCCGGTGTGGAAGGGTGACCGTGGCACCGTCAAAGTGGTTGGCTCGTACGCGGAACTCAAGGAACTGAGCGGTGTGGAGTTGGATGATTACCACCGTCCGTGGGTGGATGACATTACTTTTGAAATCGACGGCGAAACATTTACGCGTATTGATAAAGTGCTGGACTGCTGGTTCGAGAGCGGTAGCATGCCGTTTGCGCAGCTGCATTATCCGTTTGAAAACCAGGCCAAGTTTGAGCAGAATTACCCGGCGGACTTCATCGTTGAGTACATTGGCCAGGTGCGGGCGTGGTTTTACTATGTGCATGCTGTCAATGTTGCTTTGGCAGAAATTGGTGCTTTTGGCGAGGCTGGCGTGCAGCACAAAAACGCCTACAGCAACGTCATTACCACCGGTGTGGTGGCGGGCAATGACGGCCGCAAGATGAGTAAGTCGCTTGGTAACTTTACCGATCCGAACGAGCTGATGGATAAGTTCAGCGCTGATTCCTTACGCTTCCTATTACTGAGTAGCCCGCTACTGAACGGCGAGGACTTTGCTTTGCACGACAAGGACGTGGGCGACGTGGCCCGTAAGCTGAGTATGATTTGGAATATGTATGATTTCTTTACCATGTATGCGGAGGTTGATGGTTGGGAGTTTGACGGTGAGCTGGTGGATCCACTGAGTGGCAAGCCGGTTTGTACGTCCCTCTCATCCACCGAAACGGCTTCCGCGCACCGGGAATCTCGCTCATCAACCACAGGTGATACTGCGGAACTCGCTGCGCTCAAACAGTCCTCGTATCTGCCTGATGTTGACGACCTCAATTCTCGGGCGCGTGCAGATGTTTCGGAAGATGAAGCGACGATCGGCTCTGTGACCAACCCGCTCGATATCTGGATTATCAGCCGCTTGCACGAGCTGGTGGCGGAGGTCGAGCGGCAGATGGATGCCTATAACATCCCTGATGCACTCAGCCCAATTTTGCCGTTCCTGGACGACGCCAGCAACTGGTACGTCCGCCGCAGCCGCCGCCGCTTCTGGAGGTCGTCGAAAGGGGCCGCGGGCGCTGAGGACGATGGTGATAAGAGCGATGCCTACCGCACGCTGCACTATGTGCTGGTGCGCCTGAGCCACCTGCTGGCACCGTTTACGCCGTTCTTGGCCGAGGAGCTGTACCACAACCTAACCGGTGATAACGAGTCGATCCACCTCAAAGATTGGCTGCCAGCCGGTGCGGTGAATGAGCAGGTGCTGGCTGATATGGAGACGGTAAAGGATATTGTGAGTGTTGCACTACATATTAGGTCAAAAGCAGGAAGAGGCTATGGGTCGCGTCAGCCACTTAGCGAAATGAGGTTATACGGAGTTAATCCAATAGGAGACTATTCTGATATTCTTAAAGATGAAGTCAATGTTCAAAAAGTGACCTTTATTCAGACAAATGAATTGTCTAAGGCGCTAGATGGGATGAAAGAGCCCTCTGGAACAGAAGGGACACGCAACTACATCTTTGTAACGCTTGAATTGTATAGGTCACCTGAACTCAAGCGCGAAGGCTTGATGCGTGAGGTCATCCGCCACGTCCAGAGCGCACGTAAGAAGGCGGGGCTGCAAGTGGATGACCGGATTGTGCTACACCTCGCGGTCGGGGCTGAGCCCACCAGCCAGGCGCGGCCAGCTAGTGACGCAGCCGCGCAGCTGCGCCAAGCCCTCACCGAGCACGCCGACACCATCGCCAGCGAAACCCTCGCCACAATGGCGCCCGAGCAGCCCGGTGATGCGCTCTACCACACCACGGCCATGGTAGACGGCGCTGAGCTGCAGGTGAGCCTGGGGAAAGCATAGGTCTGCGAGAAACACATGCCAAGCTCGGGTGGCACACCAGTCGTGAGACGCCACTCGAGCTTGGTAACTGGGCAAGATTTGAGTTTTACAGCATACTCACTCCTTGCGCCAGCCTAGCATGCTCACCGAGCAAGAAAACATCGAGAGGCCAGCCACGAAACAAGTAGAAGCGCTCATTTTATCAACATATCCGACGCAGTCAATGTATGAGGCTGGCTACCAGTAGGGAGTATTAAAAGCCAGCCCCTCGTTCGATCGCTTCCTCTCACGTTAGCTCTCACCCATGTTTTTCTCCAAAATATTAAAAAAGTACAGAGCGGCAATCGCTACAATGGGGCTATAAGCCTGCACGATAATTGAATATCATGACTAAACTGTCTACCACCATACCTACCTCCTCATTACGTCAGCGCTTGGCGGGGTTGTGGCTGGTGGTGCGGATTATTTGGCGGGAGGCACCGCTGACGATTGCAGTCCAAGCGGTGGGAGCGGTGCTGTCGGCGGTGCTGCCACTGGCCACGGCATACTATGCGGCTCTTGCGACAACGGCTTTGGCTGAGGCATACGCGACAGGTGGGCAGCCGCAACTCCTCATCTATGTAGTAGTGACTGTGGTACTGGGCGTTGTGGCGAGCGTGTGGTCGGTGGTGCAAGGGTATTATGATCAAGTGTCGCGCTACCGCATCGAGGCTGCCATGAGCGATCACATGTATGCCCGTCTCCATGCGCTGGATTTTTGGCGCTACGATGACCCTACAACCATTGATATGTTTGATAAAGCGCAGCGCTTCGTCCAGTCATTTTCGTACCTCTTTATCCAACTGGTGCGAATGCTGACGGCGCTGGTGTCGCTGGCAACAAGCCTGTGGATGATGGTGATGGTGAGCTGGTGGCTGGGGCTGCTCGTGCTCGTGGCGCTTGTGCCAAGTAGTGTGGTGCAGGTGCGGCTGTCGCGCTTGCAGGCTGGCCACTGGCGCGAGCAGGTGGCGACGCGGCGGCGCATGGCGTGGATCGAGCACATCCTTAGCCGGCCAAACTTCATTGCTGAGTTGCGCCTCTATGGAGTGATTCGCCATCTGCTTGGTGAGCGTGCCGCGCTGCGGGACAAAGATCGGCTGCGGGTGCTTGGCTACGAGCGTCGCTTTATGGGGCAGCGCCTCGGTGGTGAGGTTATCCAGGCAGCAGCGGAGGTAGTGGCGCTTGCTTGGGTGGTGCTGGAGATCGTGGCGCACCGCCAGCCGATTGGGCAATTTGTGCTCGTGCAGCAGATGGTAGGGCGAGTGATGAGCGAGATGGACAGCGTGATCAATACATATAATATGATTGACGAAGACCTCGCCACTATGGCAGACTACCAGCAGTTTATGGCATTGCCGGTTGCAAGCCAGGCAGCCACCATCGATGAGGTAACGCTGCGTGATGCGATCGCGGTGCAGCAAGTGTCATTTTGTTATCCGGGCACGCAGACAGCGGTGCTGCGTGATATTTCTCTCACCATTCGCCGCGGTCAGCACATTGCCATTGTGGGTGAAAATGGCGCTGGCAAGAGCACGCTCGTTAAGCTGCTCACCGGTCTGTATCAGCCCAGCAAAGGCAGCATTACCATTGATGGGGACGATCTCCGTCACATCAGCTCAGCGGCTTGGCACCGGCAATTGGCTGTGCTGGGGCAGGAGTTCATCCGCTATGACTTCGCCACAGCGCACGAGAATGTCTGGTATGGCGATGTCTCGCAGCCAGTGGATGCAGCGTGCCGCGATGCTGCACTGCGCCAGGCCGAGGCAGCCGATTTTGTCCGTAAGCTCCCTCAGGGTGGGAACAGCTACATTAGCAAATGGATGGAGGCAGATGACCACGAAACAGGGGTCGATCTATCTGGTGGGCAGTGGCAGCGCCTGGCCTTGGCGCGCAACTTGTATCGCAATGCGCCTATCATCATCCTCGACGAACCCACCAGCGCCATTGACGCCGCCGCCGAAGCGCGCATCTTTCGCCACCTCTTTGCTCAGCAGGGCAAGACCATCATCACCATTAGCCACCGCTATAGTACTGTTAAGAAGGCGGATGTCATCTACGTTATCGCCCACGGCCGCATCGTCGAGCATGGCACTGCCGCCGCATTAATGGCGCAGCGTGGTGCATTCTACGAGATGTTCAAAGAACAGATATAGTTTGGTATAATAGGGGTGTGGCGCGTTGGCGGAGCGGTTACGCAGAGGTCTGCAAAACCTTTTAGACGAGTTCGACTCTCGTACGTGCCTCCACAATTGTTGATGAATAGCTCTCTCGATGGAGCTATTTTTGCTCTAGTAGTTCTTTTAGCTCTGGGAAGGTTGGCTGGAAGAAATGGTTGCGATCTTCGAAAATATGCACCGTAGCGGTTGGCAAGTCTCGCTGAAATTTAGCAAGTTCGGTAAATGGCACGACTGGATCGTCTTTGCTGTGGAATAGGTGAATTTCTTTGGAGGATTTTTCGAGCCCAGTGGCGCTTGTTACTTGAAAGCTACCGAGGTCTTCATTCGATTCGTCGTCATAGCACGGCGAAACTAGCACGAGCCGCCGGACTGGCATATGCAGTGGCGATTCATGCAAGTACTTTGCCAAAAACATTGCGCCCAAACTATAGCCAACCAGCTGAACGTCATCGCCAAGCAGGAGCAGTAGCTTTTCAAAATATATTTTCCACTCAGCGTAGCTAGCGTTTTGCTTATTAGGGAAATCTGGCAGTAAAACATCAGCATCGACGATTTCTTGCGCCAGCCAGTCACGCCATTTTTGTACCCACAGTAGTCGTTCATATTGCAGCTGACTATTCTTGAGATTATTCAAGTAATTTTCGTAGCTATTAAAGCTTGATCCGCCGTGAATTATTACAATTTGCTTCATAAACATAGTATAATACAAGCAGCACATGGCTGCTATGCCAAAAGTGCGGCTGCACGCGCGAGTGGCGGAACTGGTAGACGCGAGGGACTTAAAATCCCTTGGCCAAAAGCCGTGCGGGTTCGATTCCCGCCTTGCGCACCAGACATGATATAACAGAGAAAACCACTTGAGGAGAGTGGTTTTCTCGTGTGCATAGCCAGAAGGGTAGAATATGGTGGCGGTCGTAATAGCTATCAGCCCAAGATTTATTGTAGAATTACCCCAACCGCTGGCGAAAGCCACACAATTTGCTATAATAAAGCTATAACCAAAAAGGAGAAACGACACTATGACAATAGCATTAATCGTTTTGCTCGGCGTGATTGGCCTGCTCGTTCTGTTTGGCATCTTCATGTGGGCAACGTACAACAGCTTGGTCAAGCTGAAGATCCGCGTGGACGAAGCCTGGAGCGACATTACCGTCCAGCTCAAGCGCCGAACAGACCTCATCCCGAACTTAGTCGGCACTGTGAAGGGCTATGCATCGCACGAGAAAGAAGTCTTCGAGAACGTTGCAGAGGCTCGCAGCGCTATCATGAATGCCCAGGGCGTGCAAGAGACAGCTGCGGCAGAGAATATGATCGAGGGCGCTCTGAAGAGTTTGTTTGCTGTAGCAGAGGCTTACCCAGAGCTCAAAACCAACCAAAACTTCATCCAGCTGCAGCAAGAGCTGGTGGACACCGAGGATAAGATCCAGGCTGCACGCCGCTTCTACAACGGTGGTGTGCGCGACCTCAACACCCGCATCGCCATGTTCCCCGCCAATATCGTGGCTGGCATGCTGGGCTTCAAGGCTCGCGAGTTCTTTGAGGTGGAAGACCGCGCTAGTGTCGAAAACCCAGTGCAGGTGCAGTTCTAGGCATCGCGCACAGTATAGCGAAACCGCCCTCGATGGAGGGCGGTTTTTTTGTGGCTTTGCAACAGCATAAGGGTTGTGATGTCAGGTTGTATGTCGTTCTTGGTGAGGGGTGCTTGAGAAGAGTTATGGCTACAGTGAGCGGCTTATCGCTTGGCTGAGAGTGTTTTATCTAGAAGGTGGGGGATTTGAGTAATAAAAATAATTGCAATGATTAGAGTGCTAGAGCACTGCCAGCAGGCGAGAGCACCGCAAGAAGCGAACATGACAAGCAGAGCAAGAGAGGGTAGACACCCTTCTAGGATGGATGTCATGTTCGATAGGGATGTCACACGAAGAAGTGCACAAACCACCCTGACACTAGCGTGAGAGTAATGAGGATAAATAGTCTCAAATACTTCTCTAGGTCAGAGCAATTGCTCCGCTCCCCTGATGACGAGCCATTAATAAGACTCGCAGTTAGCATGATGCCAAGGGCTTGTGCAATACCTATCCTGGCAACTCCTAGAACAGGAGCGATGTACCACCCCCAAAGCAGACTGAACGTCCATGCGCCAAGAATACCGGATATGACTACAAGCACACACTCAGCAATGACAGTGCTTCTAGTCTTTCTCGTTTTCTCGGTAATGGTGATCTTGATGTTGCTCATGACACTACTCTCTCCCCACCCAAGCGGACGCTTGTGCAAATAACACTGGTCGACGCTTGGATGCGGCGACTCAAGGTGGGGTGCTGGGGCGCGGCTATGGTAGCCATGCCTGGGCAGCCCACCTTGAGTGGTATGCTCTGCTTGTCAAACAACACTTTTGGACAAAATGCGAACATATGTCAACAAAAGCTGATATATATATCAATATATGAAAGGCTAGTCAAGTGGGTGCGACATAGGCCCAAAAACCTTACCAATAGTTAGCGCGCTATACGCATCGAACAAGAAAATATATGGAGGCCAGCACTGACGTACGCGGAGGAGCTCTGTGGGGTATCTGGCCGGAACATTTTCGGTTCGACGTGTATAGTGTACTGGGCTTGAATTGATCATTACAATCGATTGCCACATTCCATTGCAAGCAGTGAGGAGGGCGAGCGAACGTAGAGAGAGTGGTGCTTAGTGATTAACACGAATACCTGCAAAACCACCATTATCTGCTACAATATATCTATGTACAGAGCAATTGCACACAACAAACGTAATACAGTTATTTTGATGATCGTCTTCGTCGCGATGGTGGCGGTGATTGGCCTAGCGGCGCAGTTGATTATGAATAGCCGCGGCATGCAGGGCAACCTGACGATCTTTTGGGGGACGTTTATTGGGGCGCTGATCTATGCATTGGTGCAGTACTTCATCGCTTCTAAGCTTGCTATGAGTATGACTGGTGCGGTGGAGATTCGCAAGGCAGATAACCCCCGTTTGTGGCGCACCGTCGAGAATCTTGCCATTACCGTGGGGCTACCTATGCCGCAGGTGTATATTATCGATGACCCAGCACCGAATGCCTTTGCCACTGGCCGCGACCCCAAGCATGCCATTGTAGGCGTGACGACTGGCCTGCTGGAGATTATGGATGATCGTGAGCTGACCGCTGTGCTGGCCCACGAGATGGGGCATGTCCAAAACTACGATATTCGGGTGAGTATGATTACCTTTGGCCTGGTGAGTGCGATCGGCCTTGTGTCGGACATTGCGCTGCGCATGCTGTGGTTCCGCGATAATGACAACCGCGAGACCAATCCAGTGCTACTGGTGCTTGGTATCGTCGCCATCATCCTTGCACCCATCGTGGCAGCCATTATGCAAATGGCGGTGAGCCGCCAGCGTGAGTACCTGGCCGATGCGACTGGTGCACTGACGACGCGCGACCCAGCTGGCCTGGCTAGCGCGCTGGGTAAGCTGCAGGCATACACTCGCCCGATGGAGAAGCAGGTCAGCTCAAGTGCTAATATGTTTATGGTGAACCCGCTCAAGCCAGGGTTTTTTAGCCGGTTGTTTAGCACCCACCCACCGCTCGAAGACCGCATCAAGCGCCTCAACGAAGATATGAATAAATGGTAGGGTGGTGCCTGTGGCAAAAAAAACAAAGTCAACTCGCCGCTCATCATCACGCACCGCTCCAGCGGTTGCTACGAACCAACATCGCTCAAAAAAAGAGGCAAAACACCCTGGCATTGCAAAAAAGGCAACACCATCCTCTCGTGGTACTGCTTCCGCAAAAGCCCGCTCGCAGCACTCGAAGGATGCTCCATCGACGCGACCCAGCTGGCGCACCAACCTCCACTGGCGGACCTGGCAGGCTCGCAGTGGTAGGGTAGTAGCGAGCAGCCGTCAATGGTTGCATAATTTACAACGGCGACGACCGCATCGAAGCTTCCGTCGCACCCGCCGACGTGATTATGCGCGGTCACTGCAATTGCCAGGCTACGTCGCCTTTACTGCACAAGTGATGCGGATGGTGCGGGCGCACTGGCGGACGTTGTGCCTCTTGGCGGTGTTTTATGCCGTGCTGCTCTTGGCACTGGGGGCGATTACCAACCAGACAATGTACGACCGTCTGCAGAGTATGCTAGCAGAGTCGGGCAAGGATATTCTCACTGGTGCCTGGGGTAAGCTAGGTGAGGCAGGGCTCCTCATGGTGACGGCCTTTGGTACGGGCAGCGGCAATCTCAGTGCCGACCAGCAGCTCTATGTGGTGCTGGGCTTTTTGCTAGTGTGGCTCACCACAGTGTGGCTGCTGCGCGAGTACAAGGCAGGGCGAGCGCCACGCCTGCGCGATGGGCTATATAATGCCTGTGCACCACTGGTAGCCACGCTGATGATTGTCCTCGTCTTCCTCGTGCAGCTTATTCCGCTAGGGGCGATGGCGCTGGTGTATATTGGTCTGTCGAACAATGGAGTAATTAGCGAGGGCTTTGGCTCGATGCTCTTCTATGTGCTACTAGCTACTGTGGCAGTACTGACGCTTTATTGGGGCACGAGCACCTTCATTGCGCTTGTGGTAGTGACGCTGCCCGGTATGTACCCCATGCGAGCGCTGGCAGCGGCGGGCGATTTGGTGGTAGGGCGACGGCTGCGGATTTTGTACCGGCTGCTGTGGCTATTTGGCAGCGTGGCAGTGCTGTGGTGCGTGGTGATGATCCCCGCTATTCTCCTTGATGCCTGGCTCAAGCACCTTTGGCAATGGTACGCCTCTGTGCCAGCGATGCCCGTCCTGGCGGGCTTCATCAGCTCGGTGACGGTGGTATGGTGCGCGGCGTATATCTACCTCCTTTATCGCAAAATTGTTGATGATACGGCAGCGCCAGCGTAAGGTAGCGTGCCTCGGCAGCGTGTTGTTGGATAAGATATGTGCGTGATTGGTGGGAAATAAACCACCTTCTCTAGTATGGTGGTAGCTCGTCCTCTCCACATCCCTCCGATAGAACACTATAAGGGTCGATGTCTCCCAGACATCGACCTCTTGCGCTGGGCTGAAAACTCGTTATTACAACGAGTTTTCACACTCCATCGGATGAATGTGGAGAGGACGAGCGCGAGATGCAGCAAGGAACTACTTTTAGATTAAATATATACTGCAGCATGGTTACAATGAATCTTCTCTTAAAACACTGCACTCATTGCCAAATTCCGCTATACTAAAGCAGTAAGGAATCACTATGACACAAGACAAACATCTAGCATCACCCAACCTATCGCTGGCTCAGCGCAGTGCTGAGCTACGCCAGCTACTCAATCGCTATAGCTACGAATACCATGTGCTTGATGCGCCCAGCGTGAGCGATGCGGTGTACGATAGCCTTTTTGCCGAGCTCAAGCAGCTCGAAGCTGCGCACCCTGCGCTCATCACGCCCGATTCGCCTACCCAGCGGGTTGGCAACGTCCTTAAAGGAGGCTTCGTCAAGGTGCAGCATCGCCGGCGGATGGTTAGCCTCAATGATGTCTTCGACACGGCAGAGGTCGAGGCGTGGGTACAGCGCATGGATAAGCTCTTGCCGGGTCACAAGCACGAGTTTTTTGCCGATATCAAGATGGATGGCTTGGCCTGCGCGCTTATCTATAACGATGGCGTGCTTGTGCAGGCCGTCACACGGGGCGATAGCTACGTTGGCGAAGATGTAACGAATAATGTACGGACGATTCGCAATGTGCCGCTACGTCTGCGTGAAGCACCTGGCTTTGAGCACTTACTGCAGGGTAGGACGGAGATCCGTGGGGAAATCGTCATGCTCAAGCGCGACTTTGCAGCACTTAATAGGCGACAGCAAGCTGCTGGCCGGCCAGCCTTCGCCAACCCGCGTAACCTCGCGGCTGGCACTATCCGCCAGCTTGACCCAGCACTCGTGGCGCAGCGCCCACTCCATTTTCGGGGTTACGATGTCATCCGTGATGATGCGGCTGAGGTGCCGACCAATAGCTACGCTTATGATGCCTTGACAGCACTAGGTATCACACGTAACCAGCAAGCAGCGGTCTTTACCAACCTAGCCGAGGTAATGAACTTCGTCCAGCAGTGGGGCGAGCAGCGCCACGATTTGCCGTTTAATACCGATGGCCTCGTGATCAAGATCAACAATCGCGCTCTCTATGACCGCCTGGGCATGGTAGGTAAGAATCCGCGTGGTGCAGTGGCCTATAAATATGCAGCCGAGCAAGCCACTACCATCGTGCGCGATATCGTCATTAGCATTGGCCGGACAGGTGCTGCCACACCAGTAGCGGTGTTCGACCCAGTCGTCGTGGCCGGCACGACGGTGCAGCACGCCAGCCTGCACAATGCCGACGAGATTGCTCGGCTCGATGTGCGGCGTGGCGATACTGTGGTTATATTCAAGGCGGGGGATATCATCCCGCAGGTCGAGCGAGTGCTGCCAGAGCTGCGCCCAGCTAATACCGAGCCGATTGACTACCCAGCTGAGCTTCAGCGCCAATATCCCGAGCTGCAGTTTGAGCGGCCTGCTGGTGAGGCAGTGTACCGGGTGCGCGGTGCCAGCAGCTCACTCATCCTCACGCGCGCCCTCACGCACTTTGCATCCAAAGGAGCACTGGATATCGACACACTTGGTGAGAAGAATGTCGCTGCATTGGTCGAGGCTGGTTTGGTACATGACCTAGCTGATATTTATACGCTAGGGAAGGAGGATCTTCTCCGACTTGATCGCTTCGCTGAGGTCTCGGCGCAGAAGCTCATCGATGCCATTGCTGTTGCAAAGCGTCCACCGCTCGAGCGCTTCCTCTACGGCTTGGGTATCCGTCATGTGGGTGCGCAGACGGCAATTGATATCGTGAAATATTTTGCAGATAATTCAAAAAACGATGTGCCTCAGCAAGGCAGTGTGAATAATAATCATAATAATTCAGAAAAGAATACATTAAATGATGAGCCGCAAGCACCCGTCAATACACTTGCGAATGACAAGCAATTGCTTGGCTTCCTGCGCTCTGCCACACTCGACGAGCTGCAGGCGATTGATGGCATTGGCGTGGTAGTGGCTGAATCGATCGTCGCGTGGTTCAGTGATGCAGACAATGTTGCTTTACTGGATAAGTTTACTCAATGTGGTGTCGTGCCACGGCTCGTGCAATCGTCACAGCAGCTCGCTGGCCAAAAATTCGTCATTACTGGCACATTGCAAGCAATGAGCCGCGACCAAGCAGCTGAAAAAATCCGTGCTCTGGGTGGCACCTTCCAGAGCAGTGTCAGTAAAGACACCACCTACCTCGTTGCTGGTGGCAAAGTTGGTGTCAGTAAGCGAGCCAAAGCAGAGAAGTATGGTACAATGATCCTCACTGAAGAACAATTTTTAACACTTATCCAATAAACAGGAGAAAGATATATGGCAACCCCAGAACAACCGCAAAGAGATGAATTAATAGCTGCAGCGAAAAGTATGGCGCCATTCCCAATACTTATGGCAACCTTTATGCTTATATATGCTGTGTGGTTTGGTGTGGCGTGGGGCACTATTGGCTGGGCGGTCTTTGCACTATTTGGTGCGTATGCGGCATGGCTGATTTTTTGCGGTGTGCAGCATATCCGCGCAACGAAAAAATTGCCCAAGCCAGCACCAACGCCAGTTAGCAAGCGGATCGCTAAGCAGATGCAGCTGCTGAGTACCGTGTCGTATGCACCACTGTGGATTATCTTTGCGTTGCTTGGTATGTTTCAGCAGCAGATTTATATCATGCCAGCGCTTGTGTTGATTGTTGGGCTGCACTTCATTCCGCAGGCAAAGATCTTTGACCGGACGATTGATTATTATCTTGCACCTCTCCCCATCTGCACGGCATTAATTGGCTTCTACCTTGCCTTTGGAACGAGTACTTCGTGGCAAGCGGTCTATGCTGTCAGCAGCATTGGTGGTGCACTCGCAACCGCAGGGTATGGCTTGTATATGGTACTAAGCCACAAGCAGCTCATGAACGAAATCAACCACGCGTAAAAGTGTATGAGAACCAGTGCCAAATCGGCTAGCTTGCAAAATGCAAGTGAAAATAAGTATATAGAATCATCTGAATATATCACAGTATGATTCAAAAATTAGACAGAAAAGAGGAGAAATAGCGAATAATAGAGGTAACAGTAACAAGAGCAAAATCACACTAGATATCAGTCTATAACAGAGGTAGTATTATGAATATGACAGAAAATATACACAATAAATCAACTATGGCTGGCTTTTTCTTAGATGGCTGGTATGTCTTTGATAATTTCGCACCATGCCAAGTTGAGTGGCGCGGCGTGCTGTACCCGACGAGCGAACATGCCTACCAAGCAGCGCATTTTTTTGACACCAATCCAGCTCGGGCTGAGCAGGTGCGTGCGTGCCGCTCACCGCGCTTAGCGTCTGATTTTGCCAACCAGCACAAGGCTGAAGAAGACCCCAATTGGGACGATAAGAAAGTAGCAATTATGGAAGAAATTGTACGCTGCAAGCTTGCTCAGCACGATCTTGTGCGTGAGACACTCATTGCATCGGGCGATCGATATATTGTGGAGATGAATGACGATGACAGCTTTTGGGGTTGGGGTAGCGACCACCAAGGGCGCAATGAACTCGGCAAAATTTGGATGCGCCTGCGCGAGGAGTTGCAAAATGCAAGCAAAAACAACACTATGAACGGTGATGCGTAAAATTCATTATGCAATATATGCTATGATGGCAACCCGGCAATAGCAGGGTATAGAATACACAAAAGAACTCAACAATAAACAAGCAAGGAGGATAAGACAATGGTGCGATTCTATCTCGAAAAGCTCGTACGTGACAAGGTTGTCGAAAAATGCAAGGTCGACCCGCAGGTGCTCCATATGGAGTATCATCAATTGGATCGCGCGGCGTATCGCCGTGAGTTACAGCGCAAGATTCATGAGGAGGCAAACGAAATTCCACTAGGCGATGATAGGCTAGAAGAGGCGCTGCAGGAGCTGGCGGATGTGCAGGCTGTTCTCGATGCACTGCGCGATGATTTTGGCTTTTCACCTCAGCAGGTGCAAGACGCAGTGGCGCGCAAAGCTGCACATGCTGGCGGTTTTCAAGGGCGCTATTATATTGCGTACAACGACCTAGCGGAAGATAGCAAATGGGTCGAGGTTTTTCGGGCACAGCCAGAGAAATATCGAGAAGAGAAGCACGAGGGAGATAAATGATGCAACAACCACTATTCATCACGGGCAACCAGCACAAGGCCGACTACCTAGCGCGCATGCTTGGTATGCCGCTGGAGCATCGCAAGATTGATTTGGTAGAGATTCAATCGTCCTCACCCGAGGAGGTTGTTCGACACAAAGTGCGTGAAGCGTACGAAATTGCCCAGCGGCCAGTCCTTGTGGAAGATGTGTCACTGGGGTTTGCGGCGCTGAATGGATTACCTGGCCCATTCATTAAGTTCTTCGTTGAGGCACCAGATGGACTGGAAAAAATATGCCGTATGCTTGATGGATTTAATGATCGATCGGCACTGGCGGTAGGTGTATTTGGTTACTATGATGGCCACGAGATGCACATTTTTCGCGGCGAGTTACCTGGTAGTATTGCAGCACATCCGCGAGGTGATGGTGGCTTTGGTTGGGACAAAATATTTTGCCCAGATGGCTACAATGGCCGGACGCGCGCTGAGTTATCGCCAGAAGAAGACGCAGCGACGTATCACATTATTAAACCAATTGCGGCAGTGAGCGAATTTTTACAAACTCATAAGTAAGATTTTCTGCAACTCCTACTACTGTTATTTTTATGAATCGAACATTAATTTTATTCATGGAAATTAATAGATAGCAGTATATTGATGGTGTGGTAGGTATAAGAGTTTGGATCGATTATACAATATACTGTTGAATACTTTTTTGTTTATATTCAATACAATTGTATATTGTGCGGAGAGAATAGTGTTGTGCACTGCTTGATAGCAGGGCGTGTATGGGTATGAATCTTACAAAGAGTGAGATATTTTGCTTGCAATATGCAAGCAAAAAAGCTCGGTCATTATGCTGTGAGGCAGTGGAAAAAGTAAGTAGCAGAAAGGCATTTTGGCGCCGCACGAGGGCAATAGGTAAGCCAAAATAATCGCTGCAAAAGAGAGTGCAAAAGGAACGCAGCCCGACAATCACTTGCAAAAAACAAGCAAAAAATCACTAGCCTGCGTGAATGAACTCCACAATCTATTCAGTCGCCATACTACCAACGATTAAGCTCGCGCCAATCACATCATCGACGCTCGAGCCACGCGATAGGTCGCTGATTGGCCGTGCGAAGCCTTGCAGAATAGGGCCGTAGGCATGACCACCAGCCAGGTGTTCGGCGAGCTTGTAGGCAATGTTGCCAGAGTTGAGATCGGGGAAAACGAGGACGTTGGCTTGGCCAGCGACAGGGCTGGTAGGGGCTTTTTTGTGGCCAATAGCGGGGACGAGAGCTGTGTCAAACTGGAGCTCACCATCGATACAGAGTTCTGGCTGATGGGCTTGTACTTCTGCAAGAGCGTGGCGAATTGTTTGGATACTTTGGCCACCAGCACTGCCGAGCGTCGAGTAGGAAAGCAGCGCAACGCGGGGCTGCCAGCCAAGCCGGGTGGCGCTCAAGGCGCTGGCTCTAGCAATGGCGGCTAGGCCAGCGGCATCTGGTGTGATGTTCATCCCGCAGTCGGCAAAGATGAGTAAGCCGTCCTCTCCGCCAGCGAAGTGGGGTATATCCATCACGAAGAAACTCGATGCATAGCGCACCCCGGGCGCTAAGCCAACAACCTTCAGCGCAGCCCGCAGCACCGCAGTGGTGGGGTGATCAATGCCCGCTACTATAGCATCACACGTGCCATCGTGGAGCAGCTGAGCGGCGTAGGTGAGTGGGGTAAGGGGAGGTGTGTTGGTAGTATTTGCAGGTGGAGTATCGTGTTGGTAGGGTATCGTCATAATCTCGACACCTTCGAGCGAGATGCCTGCATCGGCAGCGGTTTGCTTGACGGCAGTTGGGTTATCCGCAACAAGCACAGGCCGCACGGCGTGCCAATCGGCCAGCTGACGCACGGCGCTGAGGATAATGGGGTTGGTGCCTTCTGGGTAGGCGATGCGCGGCGGGTGAGTGGCGAGCGCATCACGGAGGGTGAGTATACGCTGGTTCATACATATAGTATAATTGATACATGGAAGAACTCATAATCGAACAGGCAACCGCCGTCAGCCAGGCTGATGTGGCGGCAATTGCAGCACTGGGCGATGTGCTGCGCCAAGCCGGAACAACCGCGCCAACTACTCCAACCACCTCTGATGCAGCGGCGATGGACGCTTTGCGTCAGGCGCTAGAAGCAGTGATTGCTGCTGAGAATCAAGTTCTGCTCCTGGCTCGTCTTGATGGTAAGGTAGTAGGCATGGCAACACTCGCGCTGCTGGTGGGGCCAATCGCTGGGCGCAAGATCTACCTCGATGATTTTGTGACCGACCCATCGGTGCAGGGCAAGGGGGTTGGCTCACGGCTGTGGGATGCGATGCTGAGCTGGGGCCGGCAGCACGGTGCCGCCAAACTCACCTTCACCTCCAACCCCAAGCGCCAGGCAGCTCATCGCTTTTATCTCCACAAGGGCGCAACGATCTATAACACGACGGTGTTTGAGAAGACAATTGAATAGTATAGGCTGAGCTGCAAAGCTTCGCCTTCTCTTGCACCAATTTGCCTTCAACAAATGGAGTAGATAGCCGTTAGTTCCATCAGCTCTAAAAGGCTAAATCTAGGGCATTTTGTAGTACTTTCAGAGGAGGTGGGGAAGAGAATGCGATATTATTCAATCATCGAGATGCCCCTGTTTTATTGCTAATATAATGCGTCGCTTGCTGTGACAGAAAAGACAGATGAATGACACGAACTCAAGCCCAAGAAGTATTCTTCACCCTACATAGCACCCCGCGCGAACGAGTGACCGCGGCTGATCAAGCAGCGGCAGTGATGCGGCTGAGCCAGATTGCTTTGCATATGATGACGAAATTTGCCGATACGGTTGATGTATATGGCTACCAGATAGACAATGCTGCGCTAGCAAAGAAACCAAGTCACCTCTGTTTTCGAACCAGAGCCGTGCCATCCTCATGCTCATGGCACCATATCATGATGGCTCGAATCTGCGGGTAAATGTTGAGACGGCGACATTTTGGCGCGAGCCAGTGCAGCCAAACGCAAGCGACAATGCGATTGCCGCTACAGCGCATGAGGTTAGCTTGGTGAATGGCTCAGAGCAGCTGCGCTACCGTATTGTTGCAGAGGGCAGCCACCAGCGGGTGGTGCGCTCGCTGATTGGTCTGGCGCATAGTGGCCAGCCTGCCACACGCACGATCGGCGAGAGCCAACGAATCGGCCGAGGCGACCAAGTGGTCAGCGAGGCAGAAGTACAGCAGCTCTGGAAGGTTCTGAATAGAGCAGAATCGCTTGACGCACTTGATGCAAATCGAAGTAATTTGTGAAGCTTCAAGATTTCGCTTTCTTAGTGTAAACCGCCTTTGATCACTTCAGACAGATAGGCTCAACAACTAGCTGTCACAGCTGGTGTTTGCTTTCGCGCTGGAGCCACGACTTGGAGAATGTCATTAATTCTTAATGTTGAAGAGGAAGGGACGATAGAGGGCGTGAAATTACCAAGAAGAATCTCTAGATTCAATTGAAGAGTAACATTCTTCTGGGAAGGCAAAAAACCGGCTATTATAGCCGGTTTCTTCTCTGTCTGAGCAAGTGTTTTCTCTCAGATATTCTTGCTTATCCTCTCCTAGCGGCAGAACTGCATGGCAATGTAATATTGGTCGCCTTTTTGCGTCAGGCCAATGCCAGCTTTGTCGTAATCGCCCGAGAACATGATCTTGTTGTGTGGCGGGGAATTGATCCATACATCCGTGGCTTGTTGCTCATTGTACGAGATGGGCACGAGCTCGAGAATCTCACCACTGGTGCGGCAGGTGTAGAGTTGCTTCAGGCGGTCGAGGCCACCATCGTGGCTGAGCTTATTAATCTGCGCATTGTAGGCCGACTGAGCGCGCGAGCTGGTATCGATCTGCTCGATGCGCTGCACCGTGCCGAGCGAACGGGCTGCCCGCTCCTTGTTGACCGTCGCAAAGACGCGGTCGACAAACTCCGGCGATGGTGTGTTGGAGTTGGAATTCGACTTGTTATTCGACGGGTTGCTCCTCTGAGCGTTGCTATTCGAGCGCGTGTTCGAGCCAGACGAGGCGCCGTTGGTTGCGGCTGGCTTTTGCTCTGCGGCTGGCGTTGGCGTTGGTGTCTCACTGGGCTTCGACGCTGGCTTGATAGCCTTGGGAGAAGCGTTGGAGGCGATGATTATCTTGATAGCTTGGTTGCGCTGGGCGAGTGTCTGCGCGGACGGCTGGTCGGACGGCGCTAATGCCTTGGCCATATGTCCACCGGTTGTTGCACTCGTCGCATTGTATGCAGGCGCTGACGAACCACTCTTTGGCTGGGCTGCTACGATGACGCCCGCGCCTGCGAAGACGATCATTGTACCAGCTATGCCATACACGAGTCTCTTCATACTCATACTACCCAGCGTAGCATAGATATGACAGGATGTGAAATAAGATTTGTGAAAAATCGGCCCGCAACAGAGGCAAAAATCGTGAGAAATAATACGAAAAATAACAGGATATAACCCAGTGCCGTAGTAGCGTATACTATATATATGAACTCCACTCCACCAGCCACCCCGCCTGCTGTCTTTTGCTCCTATGCCTTTACCGGTGAGGACGAAGCAGTGGTGCGGGCACGGATGCGTGGGGTGGTGGCAGCGCTCAGGCAGGTGGGTTGTGCGGTGTATTGCAATCTTTTCGACCCAGCATGGCCTAGCTACCATACGCCAGGTGAGTTCATCCGCCGTGCGCTGAGCGTGTTACCCCAGTACGATATGGTATTGGTAATCCAAGCGTCGCCGCGACGCAGCGAGGGGATGCTCATGGAGGTGGGGGCGGCGCTGGCGCTGGGCAAGCCAATCGCCCTGGCGCAGCACCACAGCGTGGGCCAGCAGAGCTACCTGAGCGACCAGCTCATCGCCACGCGGACGGAGGTATGGCGCAGTGAGGCGGAGCTGCCAGCAGTGGTGCAGCGGCTGGTGAGTAAATAATAGTGAGATATACCAATTTTGACATCCGCCGCCGTCTCTGCTACAATCAGTCGGAAGTATTAATAATTATAAGGAATCAGATGAAAGCAGTCATTCAGCTTGGCGGCAAGCAATATCTCGTCGCCGAAAAAGAGACCCTCCTGGTGGACCGCCTCCCGGACGGCACAAAAGCGCTCGAAGCCGATGCACTCCTGACCATCGATGGCGAGACAACCACTGTTGGTACGCCGCACGTTGCAGGCGTCAAGGTCAAGGCCGAGGTCGTAGAAGCGCTCGTTAAGGGCGACAAAATCCGCGTCATTCGCTACAAAGCCAAAAAGCGCGTTCACAAAGAGCGTGGCCACCGCCAGCAATACAGCCGCATTATGATCACATCGATCAAATAATCACGGTGTATTGAACAGTAATAATACGAAACCACCCAGCTGATGGGTGGTTTTTGGTATAGCAAAGGCCTGTTCTTAATTTGATCGGTTGACTTTCAGAGAGAGAGAGAGAGAGCATTATAGGTGTCATAGTATATAACACAACAGAGGTATACCATGGCACATGAGCAGCCCGGAACAAATAATCAAGAGAAAATCGCTACGGTAGGGCAGTTTGCTGAGCGGCTCTCCAAAGAGGAGAAGGCGCAGGCAGCGGCAGATTTTGACGACTTAGTGCAGGAGACGCTGCTGCAATTTGCTGGTGAAGCGAATACATACGATCACACGGTTCTCACTGACCGCGTGAAGTCGAGTGTCTTGCTGTATGCAACACAGGGTGAGAGAACGGTCACAATCCTGACCGAATCGACAACACTAGACGATGGCACGCAGGACCGAATGATTAGCCTTAGGGAGCGGGGTGGCGACAGTTTTCGCTATCATCTTGAGGATGGTGTGGTGCGGCGATTTGATACACCGCAGGGGAGCGAATCTCAGCGCAAAATACCACAAGAATTGACCATTGGTAGGAATCTACCGCCAGAGGAAGCATATGAGCGCACGCTTGCAACGATAGATCATCTCAAGAACGAACTAGCAAACCAAAAACTCGAGCGCCAAATGGGTATCAACGACCAACCAGTCGACACGCATGAGGTTGCCCAGCTGCGCGAACTGCTCGCTACAGCAGAATACAGGGAGCGGTATTAGAATTATTCTGAATATGGTATAAAATTGTTCATTTGTTCACCTCTGTTATTTGCATGCAGCTATGCTTCTATAGTATGCTAAAAGAGAAGTATATCTAACACACAGAGGGAGCAACATGACATACAATACACCACCCCGCGCGGGCGATGCTTTGCGTCGCACGCCATATACAGCCAATACTGACGCTGAGTGTGCACCACCGGGCCAGCACGAGCGGCCGGGCTTATTGGCTGAGCAGCTCACCGCAGTCGTCCAGGATATTATTACCACCCAGCACAGAAGCGCGCGCCAACGTGGTGCAGCTGGCCGGCGGTATTACGACGGTGGTGAGGTGCGCAGCGTATACTTTGGCCACGAAACTGATAGTGGGCAGCGCCTCACACTGAGTGCCCGGGCTGCCTTGGATGATGATGGCCAGGTGCATGATCCGCATATTATCATCTACGAGGTAGATCGATACGGCGCGTATGCTGGCGTAGTGCGGTCGTATTACCTCGACGCATCTGACCATAGCGATGCATCGCTGGCTGAGCCACAGGTATTTTGCTATGAGTATGATTATACCGAGCTAACTGATGCATTTGCACCAGTAAAGAAAGTGCAGCCAACAGAGGTAGATAGCCAAGAACTGGCCGATGTGTGCGATCTGCTTCAACACGCGACGATCCAATCACCAGACTATTATACCCATCAAGCGCTCGACAAAGGGAGTCGTATGCTGCGGCCCGAGCGTTGGCCGCGAATAGCTGTGGATACGGTAGGGCAGATGGCACAGCGTGCATTGCAGTTGGTAGGATAGCCTATCGCTATTTTGTGAAGGCCAGCGCATACCCCTCGCTTCGCACATGAGTGAGCTGGTGCGCGGCGGCGCGAGCAATGATGCGTGAGTGCTGGCAGGGGTCAGCCTCGAGGATGAGCAGGCCGCTGGGTGCGAGCCATTGCTCCGTCTGGGCAAGGAGGGCAGAGATGAGCGCCAGCCCATCATCCTCGGCAAAGAGTGCCAGGGCTGGCTCGTGCGCTGTCTCGCGGTCGTCGCGCTGCCAGGTGGGATTGACATAGGGGAGGTTGGCAAGAATGACATCATAGCGCTGCTGCGCTGCCGCTAGGAGATCACTCTGAATAAAATGAACAGAGGTAGCGCCATGCTGTTTGCTGTTGTGCCGAGCGATGGCGATAGCTTCAAGGCTTACGTCGTATGCATCAACTTTGCACGGTGGGAGCTCGAGCTGCGCTGTGATGGCGAGAATGCCGCTGCCAGTACCAACATCGGCAATGGTGCTCTGCGTGGGCTGAATGAGCTGCAGTAAGAGGGTGATCATTTGCTCTGTCTCGGGCCGAGGTACGAGCACAGCGGGTGAAACGACAAAATCGCGCCCATAGAATTCCTTGTGCCCCACCAGGTAGGCCAGTGGCTCATGCTGGAGGCGGCGGGTAAGGAGCTGCTCCGCCTGCACCTGTTGCTCGTGCAGGAGTGTGCTATCGCCGTGGGCATGGAGCCAGTGCCGAGGCCGCTGCAGCACATGGCTCAGCAAGAGCTCACTATCGAGCCGGCTGCTGGCAATACCAGCCGTCCGTAGCTGGGCAGCCGCCGCAGCAAGCCAAGCATCGACAGAGGTAGGTGAGGAGGTTGAGAGACGCATTAACGCATTATATTGTAGCATAGTGGGCGATGGTGTAGATGGGGTGATAATGATTCTACGACACACCAATATGCTGTTAGGATTGGTGTTCCACTGTATTGCTCTTGATGGCCTACGTCCTCTTGCTTTCTCGCCCCATTCTATGGTACTATGGTAGCTGTAATTTATTACGTAATAGCAACTCATCCCAGGACGAATTGGTAAGTCTTGGCCAGCGAAGCGTGTAGCCACGCAGTGCTGGTACCAAGATACTGCTAGTCGCCGGGGATTTTACATGGGAGCAAGAGGGCAATGAAAGCACTTCTCGGTACCAAGATTGGTATGACCCAAATCATCAGCCAGGATGGCACGACGATTCCTGTCACGCTTATCCAGGCTGGGCCTGTCGCTGCGACTCAGGTCAAGTCCGTCGAGACAGACGGCTACAACGCAGTGCAGGTGGCGTATGGTGCGGGTAAGAACCTGAGCAAGGCCGTGGCTGGGCATGTGAAGCCAGCCGGTGTCACCCCGAAGCATATTCGGGAATTTCGTGTCGATGACCTTGGCGATGTCAAGGTAGGCGACACATGGAGCGTTACGGAGTTTGCGCTCGGCGATGTCGTGGATGTCACAGGCATCAGCAAGGGTAAAGGTTGGGCCGGTACGATCAAACGGCACAACTTTAAGCGCCACCGCAAAACCCACGGTGGTAAGGGTAACACGCGTAAGGTCGGTTCGATCGGTAGCATGTACCCACAAAAGATTTTCAAAGGGAAGCGCATGGCAGGCCAGATGGGCCACGAGCGTGTCACTGTCAAGAATCTGACGGTTGAGTTTATCTCGGCTGAGGACAACTTGATCGGTGTCAAAGGCGCTGTCCCAGGCCCCAAGAAGGGCTTAATTATCCTAGGAGGTGCTAAGTAATGGCTGAATCTACCAAGCCAGCAAAAGCAACCTTGCCAACCAGCGTCTTCGGCGTCGATGTGCCGAACCACGAGCTGCTCAAGCTCGCTTACGACGCATTCTTGGCAAACGCCCGCCAGGCAAGTGCAACCACCTTGCAGCGGGGCGAAGTCCGCGGCGGTGGCAAGAAGCCATGGCGGCAGAAGGGCACTGGCCGAGCCCGCTTCGGCAGTATCCGCAACCCAATTTGGCGGGGCGGTGGTGTGGTCTTTGGCCCACGCGGCAACGAGAACTACCGCAAGAAGCTATCCAAGACCAGCAAACGTGTCGCCATCCGCCAAGCTCTCACACTGGCTCACCAGGCTGGCAAGATCCAGGTCTTGCCTTTTGAGGACAAGGTAACTGGCAAGACCAAAGATGCTGCAGCGTTTCTCCGCCAGTTCAAGCTCGAGCGCAAAGTGCTGCTCGTTGCTGGCGAGAAGTCGCCCGAGCTGATTCGCTCCACCGCCAACCTCCAGCAGGTGTTGGCTGTGAGTGCGATGTATCTCAATGTCTATTACATTCTTAATGCCGACCATATCGTCCTGTCGCCTCAGGCGCTGGATGTTATTACGGCGTGGCTCGCACAGGAGGACAAATAAATGCAACTCGTATTAGTCACTCCCCGCGCCACCGAAAAAGCCTACCGGCTCATTACTGGCCAAAACACCTACATCTTTGATGTGCCACTGTCGGCCAACAAGCAGCAGATCGCTGCAGCCGTTGAGGCACAATACGATGGCACCAAGGTAGCCAATGTTACCACTGCTGTGCAAAGCGGCAAAGCTATTCGCTACAGCCGGGGCAAGCGCCGCTACCCAGGCACCACACACCGCCACGACAGCAAAAAGGCGTACGTGCGCCTAAGCGAAGGCGAGATCAAGGTGTTTGAGACCGAAGAGCAGCCGCAAACAGAGCAGAAGGAGGATAAGTAATGCCGATTAAGCAGTACAACCCAACCACTCCCGCCCGCCGCGGCATGACATCGCAAGATCTGAGCGATGTAACGACGCGCAAGCCACTCAAGAGCCTCGTCAAGGCTGGCAAGCAAAAGGCTGGTCGCAATAACACGGGTAAGATCACCGTCCGGCATCGCGGTGGTGGCGTCAAGCGGCACTACCGCTTGCTCGACCATCGCTTGGCCGCTGGCTTGACACTGACGGTAGAGGAGATCGAGTACGATCCGAACCGCAGTGCCCGGATTGCCCGCGTCAAGGATCAGCACGGCCTCTACCACTACATCTTGGCTGACACCCAAATGACCAAGGGCAAGGTGCTCCAGACTGGTGCCGATGCGCCAATCGAGGCGAGTAACCGCATGCCACTGGCTAACATCCCGGTTGGTAGCCAGATCTACGCTATCGAGATCAACCACGGTAAGGGTGCGCAGATGGTGCGCAGCGCTGGTACCAAGGCGCAGCTCATGGCCAAAGAAGACGGCTATGCCATGGTGCGGATGCCTAGCGGTGAGGTGCGCAAGTTCCGCCTCGAGTGCGAAGCCAGCATTGGTGTGGTGGGCAACGTCCAGCACCAGAATGTTAAGCTTGGCTCGGCCGGTCGCCGCCGCCGTATGGGGTGGCGCCCAAGCGTCCATGGTAAGGCCATGAACCCAGCCGATCACCCAATGGGTGGTGGTGAAGGCAAGACGGGCCCAGGCCGCATCCCGAAGACGCCATGGGGTAAGCCAGCAATTGGCTTCAAGACCCGCCGTCGCAAATCAACGAATAAGATGATTGTCCGCAGTCGTCACGAAGCTAAGAGGAAGAGGTAGTCTATGAGTCGTTCACTCAAAAAAGGCCCATTCGTCGACGCGAAGCTTGCCAAAAAAGTGGCAGCGCTGAAAGTTGGCGACCGCACCGTGATAAAGACCTGGGCCCGCAGCAGCACGATCACGCCAGAGATGGTGGGGTTCACCTTTGCAGTGCACAATGGTCGGGTGCATGTGCCGGTGCTGATCACAGAAAACATGGTTGGCCATAAGCTCGGTGAGTTTAGCCCAACCCGTAAGTTCCGCAAGCACGGTGGAAAGGATAAGAAGTAATGGCCGCATCACAGACACAACAGGGGTCGAGCGATGCACCAGTCATCGTTCGGGCGCACATCAAGGGTATAGACCAGACCCCGCGCAAGGTTAGCATTGTTGCTAGCCTGGTGCGTGGCCGCAGTGTGGCCGATGCGCTAGTCATTCTTGATCACACCCCGCGCCGCGCTGCACTGCCTGTCAAGAAAGCAATCGCCAGCGCCCAAGCCAACGCCATCAACAACCATGGCCTCGACCCACGCAGTTTGCATATCCACAGCCTTAGCGTGACTGCTGGCCCACGCCTGCGCCGCTACAAGCCGGCCAGCCGTGGCCGGGCTCAGCCATTCCAGAAGCGCTCGAGCCATATCTTGGTTGAGGTGAGTGGTGTGGAAAAGCAGGTCAAGAAGGTACCCGCCAAAGCAACCGATACAGCCAAGAAAGGAGACAACTAAATGGGCCAAAAAGTAAACCCAGTCAGTTTCCGCCTCCAAGTCCACAAAAACTGGAGCTCGCGTTGGTTTGGCCAAAACAAGCGCGACTTTGCGGCTTGGTTGGCAGAAGACATTAAAATCCGTGAGCTGATTGAAGCTCGCTATGCAAGCCGGCCAACGATTGACCGGATCGAGATTGAGCGCAGCCCAAACCAGATTACCATCGCAATTCACACTGCCAAGGCTGGTGTGGTGATTGGCCGCGGTGGGGCTGGCGTGACAGAGCTCAAGCGACAGATCGAGAAGATCGCCAGCTTGCCAGTCCGTATCAATATTGAAGAGGTTCGTCGGCCAGAGCTCAGTGCCAAGCTGGTGTCGGAGAATATTGCTCGCCAGCTCGAGCGCCGCGCTAACTTCCGTCGTGCTGTCAAGATGGCTGCCCAGAACACTATGAATAGTGGTGCAAAGGGTATCCGTATTGAGGTAGCCGGCCGGCTTAACAATGCCGAGATGGCACGCCGCGAGAAGGTCATCGAGGGCTCGGTGCCACTGCACACCTTGCGGGCCGATATCGACTTCCACACTGCACGGGCCAACTGCCCTGGCGTGGGTATCGTCGGCGTCAAGGTCTGGATCTATAAGGGTGAAAGGAGTGCGAAGTAATGTTACTACCAAAGAAAACAAAATTTCGCAAAGTCCGCATTGGCAAGAACCGAGGCAACGCCACACGGGGCAACTATATTGCCTTTGGTGACTATGGCCTGCAGAGTTTGAGCAACGAGCGCGTCACAAGCCGCCAGATCGAGGCAGCGCGCCAGGCAATGACCCGCTACGTCAAGCGTGGTGGTAAGATCTGGATCCGTATCTTCCCACACACCCCGGTGAGTCGCAAGCCACTGGGCCTGAAGATGGGTGGCGGCAAGGGTAACCCTGAGTTCTTTGTTGCGAAGGTCAAGAATGGCACCGTGATGTTTGAAATGAAGGGTGTGCCAGAGGATGTCGCCCGCGAGGCAATGCGCCTGGCGAGCCACAAGCTCCCTGTCAAAACACGCTTTATTAAGAAAGAGGAGGCCTAGCGATGGCAGAGAATGCAGTCCCTGCAACAGAGGTCAAGAGCCTCGAGACACTCCAGCAAGAGCTGGCCGCCAAGCGCGCCGATCTGCTTGAGGCCCAGCGTGGCCACCGGGCAGGTGAGCTCGCTAACCCGCGGATCCTTGGCGTGTATCGCCGAGAGATTGCGCAGATACTAACGGAAATTAATCAGCGGAAAGGAACAAACTAATGGCCAAGACATTGACCGGCGTTGTTTCCTCGGCCGCGGGCAACAAGACCATCACGGTGACCGTGACCAGCCGCGAAACACACCCTATTTACGGCAAGCAATACACCGTCACCCGTAAGTATGCTGCTCACGACGAGACAAACGATGCCAATGTTGGTGATACGGTGCGGGTCATCGAGACACGCCCGATCAGCAAGCGCAAAGCATTTCGGCTCGATGCCGTGCTCAAGCGCTCGCAGGGCTCGATTGAGCTCAAAAACGATGACGCAGGCGAAGAGGAGGCAGCATGATCCAGCAAGAATCTCGCCTTAAGGTAACAGACAACAGTGGTGCAAAGTCTATTCTCTGCATCCGCGTGCTGGGTGGTACTCGACGTCGCTACGCCCGGGTGGGTGATGTGATTGTTGCCAGCGTCAAAGACGCCAGCCCAACTGGCAACGTCAAGAAGAAGTCTATCGTTAAGGCAGTGGTGGTACGCACTCGCGACCAAATCCGCCGCAAAGATGGCAGCACCATCTGCTTCGACGACAACGCTGCCGTTATTATCAACGACGACAAGACACCCAAGGCAACTCGTGTCTTTGGCCCTGTGCCACGCGAATTGCGCGACCTTGGCTACAGCAAGATCATTAGCTTGGCACCGGAGGTACTCTAATGGCACAGCGCATCAAAAAAGACGATATCGTCAAGATCATCAGTGGTGACGACAAAGGCACGACGGGTAAGGTGTTAGCCGTTAACCCCGCTCAGCAGACTGCATTGGTCGAGGGCGTGGGGCTGCGACACCGCCATGTCAAGCCAAGCCAGCTTAACCCACGTGGGGGTACCAAGGAGATTCATGTGCCCGTGCCACTGAGCAAGCTCGCACTAGTCGTCGACGAAGCAGCTGGCACGACGAGCCGCATTGGCTATACTATTAATGCTGAGGGCGCTAAGGTACGCGTTGCTCGGCAACTGAACAACAAGGAGGTCAACTAATGGCGAAGGCAACTGCATCCGCCGCTCCGACTCCTCGCTTGAAAGCCTTGTATCTGGATCAATACCGCAAGGAACTCCAGGCCGAATTAGCCTTGAGCAATGTGCACCAAGTGCCCAAGCTCGAGAAGATTGTGGTCAGCGCAGGAATCGGCAAGCACAAAGAAGACAAGCGCTACCACCAACTGGTACGCAATACCATTACTAAGATCACTGGCCAAGCACCAGTTGATCGCTTGGCCAAGAAGTCGATCGCTGGCTTCAAGATCCGTGCTGGCATGGGTGCACCGATTGGTGTGAGTGTGACGCTGCGCGGCGCTCGGATGTACGAATTCCTCGACCGGCTGGTTAATGTTAGCCTGCCGCGGGTGCGTGACTTTCACGGTGTGGGGAGCAAGTTCGACAAGGGTGGCAACTACAACCTTGGCATTACCGACCAGAGTATTTTCCCCGAGCTCACCTTTGAGGAGACGCAGATCGTTCATGGCCTCCAGGTGACGATTGCCATCGAGCAGGGTAGCCCAGCGGCAAGCCGGGCGCTGCTGGAGAAGTTTGGTCTGCCGTTTGAGAAGGAGGGGAAATAGCGTATGGCTAAGAAATCAATGATCGCACGCGATCGCAAACGCCAAAAGATGATCGAGAAATTCGCTGCCAAGCGCGCTGAGCTCAAGGCGGCGGGCGACCTCGATGGCCTGCAGAAGCTGCCGCGCAACTCGAGCCCAACCCGCTGGAAGAACCGCGATACCCTCAGTGGCCGGCCACGTGGTTATATGCGCCGCTTTGGCCTGAGCCGCATTAACTTTCGCGAGAAGGCATCGAAGGGCGAAATCCCAGGCATTACAAAAAGCAGTTGGTAACGGAAAGGAGATAGAGTTATGAGTTTACAATCAACTGACCCAATCGCGGATCTCCTCACCCGAATCCGCAACGCTGCGATGGTTGGCAAGACGGAAGTCCGTGTGCCCACCAGCAAGCTCAAGCAAGTTGTGGCCGAGCAATTGGTCAAGAATCACTACCTGGCAGGTGCTACCGTAGAGGATGGCAAGCCACGCGGTACGTTGGTCGTCACGATCAACCGCGCTGGCGAGAGCCCAGCCTTTACCGAGCTGGCCCGGGTGTCCAAGCCAGGCCGTCGCGTCTATGTGGCTGCTGCCGACATCCCCAAGGTCAAGCAAGGCCGTGGCATCGTCCTCGTCAGCACCAGCAAAGGTGTCATGACCGGTGGCGAAGCAGCCAAGCACAAGCTTGGTGGCGAAGTGCTGATGAAGATCTACTAATCTGTACATAGCCAGCAAAATGAAAGCGCCGAGGAGCAGATCCTGGGCGCTTTTTGTGATAGACAGCACGCGACATTATCACGGTGGTGCGTACGATGAACCTCAAAACCTTGCTCATTACTCATGGGTCTCTTCACGCCCTCTCAAAAACACTAGAAGGGTCGATAGTTCTCAAACATCAACCTCTTGACGCCATAGCAGAGAATCGATCGCAATGACTGGCTCTCACACCATCGGATCAAGTGATGGGAGTGGAGCTAGCGGTGGGAGAGAGGCTTTAAGGTTTATAGTATCTAATGCCGATATCCCAACTTAATAAGAGGGGGCAGCAGCTATCATCGCTGCTACCATACCAATGTACCCGAGAGGCAAGGGTGGTAGCACAATGAGTGCTGCGCGTAGTAAGATGGGCACGTCTTTTCGCCTCACAGCAAAGTATAGAGCAAACAGCAGTACATTTGCTACAGGTTGGAAATACGCTAGTCCAAGAATCAAGTCTTGAGAGCTTGAATTATGACGAGTAGCCCCCATAAGTCCATCCAAAGGATGCGCGCCAGATAGCTTAACGAGAATACTGAACACCACCACAGATACAACAAATATACCAGCCGCTACCCCGACTGCTTGCAGCCACGTCAAACGGTCGACGAACCGAGGGAGGGGGTCGGTTGGTACGTCCTTCGCTACCTCAGTTTGAGGTTGCGGTGTGTCGTCTTGGGGTTGCTCTGCTGTGTTTTGGGAGGCTGCAAGTTTTAAGATGTCTCGCCTAACGGAGAAGTGTATAATGACTGCCAGTGCACAGAGTGGGAATGTCACGAGGAATATTGTAACTATGAGCATAAGCATACCAATGATCGAGGCGGCCGAAATAGGTGAATTATGATGGGTATAGCTTAAGCTGTATATTAAACCCCACTCAATCACCATTGCTGATACATAAATACCACCTAGCCAGCCTATCAATTGCGGCCACGTCATGCGATCGAAGCACGAGCGGCGAGGTTGCTGCGTCAAGCTGTTTTGCTGATGTGCCGTCTCATGCTGAGGGTGTGATGTGCTATCGTGACGCTGCGATATAGCATCGTGAGATAGTGATGGTGTTTGTGAAGAATCCTTATCCATAGCAACATCATAGCATATAGTGGCATCCCTTTCTATTTATTTCAATAAGCTTGTAAGGCTATCTCTTGGTAGAGATTGGAGCGTAGTAGGAATAAGGACTGTTGAAGGTCTGCTAGATTAAGAGGCTTAACGCAGCGCATGGATAGGTGCTATTCCTGTGGTGGAGGGCGCTTCACATAATTTACCTGAGCGACCAGAACCTCAAAAACGACCATGAATCATAGATTACCCTCACGGCGTGGTTTTGAGCTTCGCGTATATCAACTGGACGATTAGGTGTTTTTTTTTGCTATGATTCCTGTAAGGAGAAGGATAGAATTATGGAACGACGCGTAACAACAGAACAACACAAACAAACTGATACAGCTGGTGATTTTGATTCGCAGGCTCTATGCGAGGAGGCCGATAAGAGTATTAACAAGCGACACGAAGAGATAGACACTGTTGTTCACCAGCTATTTGTTGACTACCCAGTGGTAGAAACAGCTGGCTTGGATGATCGCGAGGTTGCCAAGCGATATGGTGTTGATGAAGAAATTGCAAGCCGTGCACTAGAGAAGGCGATAAGGAGAGAGCAGTCTCACTTTGGCCGCCATCTTGATTACTAGTGTAGTAAGTGTAGCAAGAATTCGCTAAGAACTCTGATGTTTCCGTGTTGTAGCTTGCTGAGCTCTGTAGCTTATAGAATGACGATAAGGAAAAGCCGGAGAATGTACATGGGACGACTATAAGTTTTCGGTGTCCCAACCTTGCTTTTCCATCAAAAATACCGCATACTAATGCGCAAGCACTCAGAACGGAAGCAAAAAACGAAGCGAAGTATCTTATAAGAGCATCATGCCATCATACGAAGTATCACCTCCATCACCCTGCGAAGTAACGCCAGATGAAGACCAATTAATCGATGCTTTGTGGTATCGTGCAAGCGAGCGGGCTGTGGAGCTGCTGAATACGCAGGATTTACAACGAGCCGACCTCCGGTGGCCGACGCCGCTTGCGACGTTGCCGATTGCTCTGCCGCTGCGGAGTCGTGCGCACTATGATGATACGATTGACCCAATCGCCCAGATGAGTTGCGAGGAGCTCGCGAGCTACTGCGCGCCAGACAAGGTTGGGGCAGTGATGGCGCGTGGTGCTGCTTTGCTGCCCGAGCTCTTGCCTCAGGCTCAGCATGATGTAGTGCGGCAGCGCCTCTTTGAGACGATGGCGCAGTCGAGCTCGCCTGAGCAGTGGCAGCAGGCTGATCGGCGCAATCGCCAGCAGTACGAGACCGACCAACCACTGATCGAGCGGGGCGATATGATCCACGCCATGCAGCCAGCCCACGTGGCTGAGGCACTGGCGCTTGGTTTGCGCTGCAGCGAGGTTACTCACCGGCAGGGGCTCGACCCGGTTTTTCCGCTGACGGTGAGCTTCTTTGCCGCTCGTCACACGGTGCAGCCTGGGAGCGATATACCACTACCCCGCAATGACCCCTATGGCCTCGTCAATCTCATTCTGGCCCAGCCAGAGCCTGGTCAGGTGTACTTGTCGCGCGAGCATACTCAGCAGTACCAGAGCTTCGCGAGTATGGCGACAACAGGGGTCAGGAGTATCGTGATTCGCGATCGGAGCACAGACTGGACGGCGGAGGAAGTTGCCGATGCAATCAAGCACGTGCGGAAGATCATCCCCCGGAGCGGCCGCTACATCCCGCTCTACCAACAGTCGACGGGCGAGCTCCTCTTGACGCCTGAGCAGTTTGATGCTGCCCGGAGGTAGGTGTATACTATAAAGAAGAGAACCAATATGCAGTAAGGAGGTTGCTCATGACAACACAAACGACATATTCTCGCGATGGGGGAGCGCTATGCTGACTTTCTTTGCCTGTAGTGACAAAATAATCGGCTGGCTCGATTGCCAGTGGCAGCCAGGGAGTCCGCTGTGGGCACTCGCCGGGCTGGTGGGGCTGATGGTGATTGGCGCGATCATTGCAGTGGCAGTGGTAGTGCATGTCCGCCGCCGGAGCAGCGCGCAGCAATAATCCTGCATACCTATTAAGCAGCTTATGCCGGCTGATGAGACTGTGAAGTCTCTCGTGTTTTTTGCGTGAATAGTGCGGCTCGTCTTGCTTGCATCAGCTTTTATTTTTTATTTCCATGGCTTCATTTGCTGAGAATGCGAGTGAGAAGGTGTGTATTGATGGTCACAATGAAAATACCCCAGGTTATAGCACCATCTAGCTTGGTCGGTATTGGTCGCAAGCTTCGATGTAGTTTCTTATCCGGACTATACCACAGTTCTGCCGTTGGTGTCTTCTAGCCTTGCGCTTTCTCCGTCATCTGTGGTACAATTAGCAAGATATTAACTTTGCGAGTGAAACGGGAGTTTTGCGTTCTGGTTGTTCGCCTATGGAAAGCGGCCGGCAGCACGAGACAAACATTTTGCGCGCGACTAACGAAAGGTAAGCAATGAGTCTGAGTCGAATCGGAAAACTGCCGGTGGCGATTCCATCGGGTGTGACAATCACGGTTGACTCTGGTGATGTGGTCGTCAAGGGCCCCAAAGGTGAGCTCTCGCAGTTCATTACGCCAGCGGTCGAGGTGAAGGTCGAGGACGGACAGGTGACGGTTCATCCCAAGGATGAGTCTAAGGCTGCTCGAGCCCAGCATGGGCTGATGCGCGCCCTCATCAACAACATGGTGATTGGCGTAACCCAGGGGTACGAGAAGCGCCTCGAGGTCAAAGGTGTGGGCTTTCGGGTTTCGTCGAGCAATAACGAGCTGACGATGAGCCTGGGCTTTAGCCACGAAGTCCACTACAAAGCCCCAGAGGGGGTTAATGTAACGAACGAGCGAATGGTGATCGTTGTGACGGGTATCGACAAGCAAAAGGTCGGCCAAGTCGCCGCCGAGATCCGCGCTCTCAAGAAGCCAGAGCCATACAAGGGCAAGGGCATTATGTACGTTGGTGAGCAAATTTTGCGCAAAGCAGGGAAGGCAGGTAAGAAATAATGGCACACGCATTAGCAAAAAAACTCCTGAATCGTGACCTGCGCAAGCGCCGCGTTCGGGCTCGCGTGCACGGCACAGCTCAGCGCCCACGCTTGAGCGTGACGATTAGCAACCTGCATGTGAGCGCGCAGCTTATCGATGATGACGCCCACACAACATTGGCTGCTGCCACTACTGTTGGTACCAAAGCAACTGGCACCATGACAGAGAAGGCCGCCAAGGTGGGCGCAGATATCGCCAAGAAGGCCAAGAAAGCAAAGATAAGTGCAGTCGTCTTCGACCGCAATGGTCGCCAGTACGCTGGCCGCTTGAGCGCCCTGGCAGACGCTGCCCGCAAGGAAGGATTGGAGTTTTAGTATGGCAGACAGACCTGCAAATACTACACCTCGCCCAAATGACCGGCGCAACCAGCGTGGTCGGGGCCGAGGTGGTCGCCGCGATGACCGGCGCAACCAGCGTGATGACACGCCAAAGGAATTTGAAGAAGTTGTTGTCAATATCGACCGCGTGGCGCGCGTCGTTAAGGGTGGCCGCCGCTTCCGCTTTAAGGCGCTGGTGGTGGTGGGCAACCGCAAGAACAAGGTTGGTGTTGGTGTGGCGAAGGGTGCCGATGTGCAAACCGCCATTGCCAAGGCAACCTCAGTAGCCAAGAAGCACCTCGTTGTTATTCCGGTGGTGAATGAGACTATCCCACACGAGATGGAAGTTAAGCTCAGTGGTGCACGTGTGCTCATCAAGCCAGCTGCGCCTGGTACGGGTATCATTGCCGGTGGTGTAGTGCGCGCCGTCATTGGCGTGACGGGCATTCGCAACCTGCTCTCGAAGAGCCTGGGCAGTACCAACAAGGTGAACATTGCCTACGCTACGGTAGAAGCTCTGCGCAGTATGGTGCCGCGTGAGCAGTGGGTTGGTGCCAAGAAGCAATCCGCAAAGGAGGGCAAGTAGATGAAATACAACGAACTCCACATTGCAGCCAATAAAGATCGCAAGCGCGTTGGCCGCGGTATTGCCGCTGGCGGTGGTAAGACCGCTGGCCGTGGTACCAAGGGGCAGAACGCTCGCACCGGTAAGAAGCTGCGCCCGATGTTCCAAGGTGGGCAGAATGGTATTGCCACAGCAGTACCAAAGGCACGTGGCTTTAAGAGCCTGCGCACCCCTGCTCAGGTGGTGTATAGCGACCATCTCAATAACTTGTCGGGCACCGTCGATAACTTTGCGCTGTACGAAGCTGGGCTGATTGAGACGCCATTCCATAGTGTGAAGGTAATCACTCGTGGTGAATTGACTGCCAAGCTCGTGCTCCAGACGCAAGGTGCGTCGAAGAGTGTGGTAGCTGCGCTTGAGGCAGCTGGTGGCTCTTTCGAAAAGACCGCCACACCGCGCCAAACCTCACGCAAACAAGCCGAGGCAGAGGACGCAGCATAAGAAGCATTTTGCCGACACAACGACAAAGCACCTCTCGTCCAAGAGGTGCTTTGTTCCTGAGGAGACGCTTCGTATAGACGCGCGCTCAAAAATTTATCTATACGCCATAGGATTCGCCAAAAAATAACTACACGCTCTAGGTGTAGCTGATCGTAGCCAGGCAAGAAACATCATGACGCATGCGCCAGTATTGTACTGGATTAGCGTAACACCAACGATTATACTTGCCCATCCTTGTCTCCTTATGTTATGTGGTTTCTACTATATGGTTGTAGCTCCCCCTCTTGGAGATATGTAGCCCAATGAGGGTGTAGCATAGCACACACAGGGTTTTCCTCATCGTGCTATCGAGGCCACTTGACTAGAGGCCACTCGGGTAGATCCCACCAGCCCCAGTCGTACTGAATTGGTTTGCCTGTTGGCATAGTATATTTTCTCCTTTCTACTTGTATTGTAACAACGATTTGCTCACGCTGCAAATTTCGTACAAAAAACAGAGGTCACAAAAAGAGCCAGCGCTATGCTGGCTCTATTGCTTGATGATGTTTGAGCTTTAGGCTTGTGGTGGTTGTGGTTGTTGCGGCGTCTGTGGCTGCTGTGGTGGATAGTATGGTGTAGGCTGAGGTGCAACCGGCCCAAGGTACTGGCTCGAGCCAAAGCCGAGCATTGGGTATGCAATAACTGGGAGGAATAGCATCAACACACCAAAACCAGTCGACTTGCCAAAGGACTTAGCAAGCTCGAGCGCTGACACAATGGCAACGTAGATATTAACAGAGAGCACAAACAACAGCAACACTGACTACTCAGGCTGGTCGATGATCTGCAGTAGGATGACAAATATTATAGATGAGGATAAGGGTAACCCAGCCTAGTTTGCTTGCCTTAGTAAATATCCGCCACATTGAGGCAAGTACGACTGCCATCACATTAAAGCTCAGGATGAGTATGATGATAACTATGGCCTACACCAATGGGCTAGCAACACTGCTAGTCGCTGTGGCATATGAGGGGGCTAAATATAACTTGAAGGATAATCGTAGTCCACAATACTCTAAAGTTAGTGAATAAAGCTTGTTATAGCAGACAGCGTGGGATGTCGTAAATTGCGAGGTAGAAGAAGTATAGAGGTGGCTTATCGCGATTATGATTTATCTATTGAGAAAAATAGATAATACGAAAACACAAAGTAGTAAATAAGCGTATAGAAACAGAACACACTAAAAAGCTAATGCTAATATAACAGTAACTCCTTTGTGACTAAGTTTTGTCTTAGCTTCTATATTAGCTATTGCTTATCTATCTTTATCTTTCTCCATCTCATATTTTATTATTATATCTATCTATTTCTATCTATTTCTATACCCATCTCTATATTTATCTATCTTTCTATTTCTCTATATCCATCCATATCGATTTCTCTCCTATTATATATAAATATATAAAAGAAGAGAAAAAAGAACCCACGCTAACAGAGAAAAAACAGGGTAAAAAAGGCGAATTTCGAAATTCGCCTTTTTTGAAGGAAGAAAATGAGAGAAATAGAGGGGAGGAAGGGGTGAGAAGGTAGCAGAGCGAGGTGTTACTGCTCCGCCCCTTGTGCCTTCAGCTCGCGTTCGTAGCTTTGGAGGCGCTCGATGATGTCGTCGATGTCGCCACCGAGGGCAGCGGGGATGTTGCTGCGGCTATAGCGGATGCGGTGGTCGGTGATCCGATCTTGGGGAAAGTTGTAGGTGCGGATCTTCTCGCTGCGGTCGCCAGTGCCCACCAGAGCACGGCGCTCGGCAGTAAGCTTGGCGTTTTCTTCATCGATCTTGCGCTGGAGGAGGCGAGATCGTAGGACGCTCATAGCCTTCTCACGGTTTTTGATCTGCGACTTCTCATCTTGGTTAGTGACGATCATACCGGTCGGGAGGTGGGTGATGCGCACGGCTGAGTCGGTTGTATTGACGCTCTGCCCACCGTGGCCGCTCGAGCGGTAGATGTCGATGCGGAGGTCATTGGGGTTGATGGTAATGTCTGTCTCTTCCGCCTCGGGTAAGACTGCCACTGTGGCGGTGCTGGTGTGGATGCGCCCTTGGCTCTCGGTAACGGGTACGCGCTGGACGCGGTGCACACCACCCTCGAACTTGAGCTTGGCGTAGGGTGCATCGCCCGAAATCTTGAAGATGACTTCTTTGTACCCACCAGAGTCGTTGGCGGACTCGCTCAGCAGCTCGGTGCGGTAACCATGCGCCTCACACCAGCGCAGATACATGCGGTAGAGCTCGGCCGCAAAGAGCGAGGCTTCGTCGCCGCCAGCGCCAGCCCGAATCTCCATGATGATATTCTTCTCGTCATTAGGGTCTTTAGGGGTGAGGAGGACGAAGAGCTCGTCGTCTAGCTGGGCAATGGTGGCTTCGTCTTCGGGAATCTCGAGCTTGGCGAGCTCGGCGAGCTCACCGTTGCCCTGAGCGAGCTGACGCGCCTCGGCCAGCTGCTGCTCCACGGTAGCGCGCTTGGTAGCGGTAGCAATGATGGTCTCAAGCTCCGCAAAGCGCTTATTCTTAGCAGTAAAATCGGGTGCACTATACGCATCAGGCTGGGCAAGAAACTGCTCCAGCGCAGCACGCTCAGCCGTCAGGGTGGCGATATCGAGAGAAATTTTGGGCATATACTAATGATTATACCACGGGGGTGACTCTTGAGCTATTAGATATACTGAAGTTGCAAAGTAACTACCAACTCTACACAAGTGCCCACTACTTCGTCTCTTTGGAAGAAAAGAGAATACGTGTGAGGATTTAGGTATTTTTACTTGTAAATGCAGTTATTGCATAGTATCTTGACAAATTAAGAGAGAGAGTACCTTATGTGGTATTAGGTAATGCCAATAAAAATCAGGAGCGAAAGCGATGAACCAAGGTGAGCAGTCATCAGTGATGAAGTATTATGATACGAAGCATCTCACGGAGCAAGCCTATGATAGGAGTGAGCAAGAACGTGTGTCTTGTGACCTCGAGAAGGTTCTTGCTCAGCCAGATAGTACAGAGGAATATCGGATTAAATCATTTAACGATGGTAATTCCCTCGACCAGTTTAAGACTTCTCTGGAACGTACATTCTCCGAATATTCGTTATTAGAACGAGAGACATTTCCAATGTCGACAGAGGTGACTGCTCGGTTCTTTACACCACATGAAACTACCCTTCACGAAGCAGATGGTATACCAGTAGAAATGCACACGTCTGTTGTGGCATTTGATGTCTTTGATAAACATGCAGAGAACCTTAATGGTCAGCGCCCAAAGAAGGGCACGGTAATACTCTTTAAGCTTTCGGCTAATATGGTTGGTGAAACGCAGCCAGCGCCCACTATGAAAGACTTTGCCTGGAATAAAAACTGTGCAGCTGGGGCACTTGTAGTTGAGGATGGACTGGAATTCTTCCACCTAACATATAGTAGTGACGAAAAAGTGGCAATTGAAGTGCATCGCAAAGATCCAACTGAGGAAAGTGGCCATGCGGTAGATGCACAAATTGTTGAGAAAAAACCTGTATCTCCAATGATTGCAAAAATCAACCCAATGAGCGAGCACGCCGTGCAGCTTAAAATGGAGGTAGAGAAGTTTATCGCGTCGCGAGAGAGGCTGGCGTACGAGAAAGAAGAAAACAATGTCCAGCTTGCAGATGACAGAATAGAGAGTCAACAGACTACTGTTCTAGATGACTCCAAAGAGAGCCAAACTAAAGAGGCGCGTAGCACAACTAAGTAAACCTATCACTCAAGCGACATCTCAGCGATATGATAGAGAAGATTAGCAATAAACACGAGCAGCTACAGCAAAAACCATCTCAAGAGATAATACGTACTCACGAGATATCATGGCATGCCCTGCGCGGCTATGACTTTGCCGGGCTCGAATCGATCCTCCAGTACGGCTTAGAGCCTGCTGATAACCAGCAAGATCATTGTGTGTGTTTGTCTGTTGCACCTGTCGCTGCGTGGTTGGCTGATAGACCAGCTAATTCGTTTTATACCTACACACTTCAAAATGGGATTAGCCTTGCAATTGATACAAGGCATAAACGCCCAACGGGCGACTATGGCGGCTTTTTGGACGAGATAAGGGTGAGCCATGTGCAGCCAGATAAAATTGCTGGAATTATGTTGCCAGACCAAGCGCTGAGCCAACCACTTGTAGATATGACAACCCAGAGTGAGCCCAGGAAACCCCAGCAAGCAGAGAGCTATATTCGTCGTACGGCAAGACATGTGCAAGCCTTGGGTGCAACGATAGGCGAGGCAGACCAAGCGTATTTGCAAGAAGCTATCGAATTGTCTCGTGATGGAAAGCCTTTTTCTCGTGAGCAGAATGATGCTATCCAAGCAATGTTTATGAATTATTACTCGCAATGTTTGGAGCAGTTAGGTTTGGAGCCGACTGTAGGAGAGATGATACAGCTTGTTTTTGCAAGAGCAAACAAAACCCTTGATGTTTATGGCTGGACGGAGGAGCAGAAGCAGGAAATTGACCGAAGAAATACTTGGGAGTCTGTGCAAAAAGTTGGTGCTTGTGCTTTGGGTGGTAGCAGTATATTTGGGAGTGATTATGATAGGCCTCCAAGAGTTATTGGAGGATTTGATGGATTAGTAAATTATGGGGAAAACCTAGGACTTACTTCTAGTGATCTATACTTGTTGCGTCAGCGTCCTGTGAAGAAGCGTCGTCATTGATTACGTGCGAGCTGCCTGTTTTCACTATTTTATCGTAACACCCCTGTAGGCGAATAGCTAGGTGCTTGATGTGCAAAGGACCTAGGGTGGCTAGTCTTTGTTTGTTATTTAGTGATGGCAGAGGAAGAGTGAGATAAAAAGCACCTTCTAGAGAAGGTGCTGTACGCTAAATGCCTGTAGTAGATTGCTACGCAGCCTTAGCGAAATCGTCTTTGCCAGCGCTTGCTTGAGCGGCTTTGGCGGCCTTTTTGGCGTTTTGCTTCTTGGCTTTGTTGGCCAGAGCGGCGCGGCGTGCCTCGGCGGCTTTGCGGCGTGCCTCGAAGCGGTCAACCCGGCCCTCGGTGTCGATAATCTTCTCCTCGCCGGTGAAGAATGGGTGAGACTTGCTGGAGATGTGGACCTTGACGAGTGGATACTCGTTGCCATCCTCCCAGGTGATGGTGTCGTCGGTAGCAACCGTCGACTGCGTCAAAAACGCAAAGCCCGCCTGATCATCGCTAAATACGACAGGGCGGTAGGTTTGTGGGTGAATACTGCTTTTCATAACCGCTATATTGTAGCAGAGAGGGTGGGGGGTTGTCAAAGCAATGCCTTGATAGCCATAAAACTAAGCTATTCTGTTGAGAAAGTGGTATTATATCAGTATCAGATAAGGAGAATAGTATATGCCACATGCCTCAGAACATATAACATTGCCAGACCATCACGAGCAGAGTGAGCTAAAAAAAGTACTCGCCTATAATGAGCAGAGTGAGCAAAGACACATCCCCAGCGAAAAGATCTATATACAGACTAAACTTAGCAAAGAATATCCTGGTGATGGTATTCGGCCAACGTATGAGGTAGATGGGCTGCGATTCTGCTTTCGCAATAGCGGCGAGGCACCACAGTTGCCGCACGCAGTGTATGCCGACCAAACGTATAAGAATCCACTGCCATCTGCCGATCAAGAAGCTGTTGCGCAACAGATTGAGCAGTATTCTACATGGAAGCTCGATAGAGACAGTTGCTTAGTTGCAACGACAACACCAGAGGGAGTAATGAGACTGTGTGAGAGGATCATTGGTGACATTGATGAGCAATTCTTGATTGGTCGATATGAAGACGATTTGCGCCGAGGCGACATCAGTACACCACGAATGCAACGCTTGACAGATGAGATGATTGCTGCGGTTGCCTTCGATGAGGATAACGACCCAGCAGAAGAATCATCCAATACTGATGGATTGGCATTGGTGGTTGCAGCGTATTGTGGTGATATGACGGCTATGCAGTTGCTTGATCAAAAGCTAAATATGTTGTATCAAACACTCGAAGCCCAGCAACGAGAAGTGGAGATCGCGCTTGCTCGAGGATGGGCGACACGTCAGGAGAGTCGAGCCTTTGAGGGTTCTGAGATGCTGGGTGCAAGCGAAGTTGCGCTTGTCCACTCAACATCACATAGGGTTGAGCGCGATGATGAGGGCAATGTCATTTTGCGACCACTTGCTGCACACACTGATAGTGCGCAGCCTTATGCACGTTCTTCGCTACACTTTACGCCAAATGGGCAGGTTGCATCGCATTCGTATGGGGCATGGGATCAGAGCAACAAGCTTATTGTGACCAATATGCAAGAGATGATTGATAGAAATGGCTTGCCTGTATCGATGAATAGTTCAGATACATACTTTACGCGTAGCCCTGGCGAAGTTCTCGTGTTACCTGGCGCACTTGTTGTCGAACCAGTTGGAAATATAGAGGATGGTAGTATTATTGCTGAGGACAGCGAGGGGTGTAAATATGTCGCGCGAGATAACTATACTGACAAGCAGAAGCAAGTGATTGCTCAGCTCGTTGTTGAATATGGGATCACCCCTGATGGATATAGCGATGAGGCGATTGTCCGCGAAGCAGCACTCCGCATGACGGAAGAACGTCTTGGCGTGCGCGAGTATACAACAATTGGGCAGAATTATGCAATGAATGATGCGTTTGCACAGCGTTATGCTGCTCTTGCGGAGTCTTTGGGTATCGGTATGATTAGTCATATGAACTCGGCTGATTATGCGATGGAACGTGCAGTGCAAGGTTTTTCGCAGGAGAGTGATTGGCATGATGATCCAACATTACACTTCTCAATGTTCCAAAATGGTAAACTGCCATCGCTTGATGCAATGCGTACTGCGGTATGGGCTGGTTATTTACCAGCAGTCGATATTGCCAAAGCGCATACAAAAGCAGACGCGCACATCAATAGCGGTCTAGAATATTAGCAGCTTTCTTGTATGAGAAAATGCAGCCATACCTATGAGAATGACGCATAGTATGCTATAATTATCCCGTAACCAACCATAACGACACAGCTCCACACCACTCCATACCGTGTGGGGCGAGGCAAAAAGGAGTAATGCGATATGGCCCTGCAGGCAGATATCAAGGCTTTGTTTGAAGCCGGTGCTCATTTTGGGCACAAGACCAGCCGGTGGCATCCGAAGATGGCACCATATATTCATAGTAAGCGGCAAGATAGCCACATCATCGACCTCGCGAAGACGGTCGAGGCGCTGAATGTGGCGCTGCCCATCATTAGCAAGACAGTGGCAAGTGGCAAGCAAGTCCTCTTCGTCGGCACCAAGAAGCAGGCGAAGGACATCACTCGCCAAGCTGCCGAGGCAGTTGGTCAGCCGTATGTTACCAACCGCTGGGTCGGTGGGATGCTTACTAATGTAACGACCACCACAGCGCAGATCAAGAAGCTCAAGGACTTGGAGCGCCGCATGGCTAGTGGTGACCTTGAGAAGCGCTACAACAAGCTGGAGGTCCAGCGCTACCAAGAAGAGATCGACAGCCTCAACTTCAAATACGGTGGTATCAAAGACCTCAATGGCAAGCCTGGCCTAGTGCTGGTGCTTGATATCTTGGCTGACAACAACGCATTGCGCGAGGCCAAGACGCTGGGTGTGCCAGTGATTGGTATTGTTGACACCAACGCCAACCCCGACTTGGTGGATTATCCTATTCCCGCCAACGATGATGCGATTAAGAGCCTGCAGCTGATGCTCGATTACTTCAGTGCAGCAGTCAACGAAGGCAAAGCAACGAAGGAGGAGAACTAACCATGGCTGTGACGATTGATGACATTAAGAAGCTCAAGGAGCTAACTGGCATTGGCCTGACCGATGCCAAGAAGGCGCTGGTGGAGGCCGAAGGTGACTTCGACTCTGCGCTCAATGCCCTGCGCAAAAAGGGCCTGACCAAGGCGGAGAAAAAGGGCGACCGCGAGACCCGCGAAGGGTTGATCGAGAGCTATGTCCACAGTGGTCGGATCGGCGTGGTGGTTGAGGTGAACTGCGAGACAGATTTTGTGGCTCGTCTACCTGAGTTTAAGGAGTTTGCACACCAGATTGCTATGCAGGTTGCTGCAATGAACCCACGCTATGCTACGATGGACGACATCCCAGCTGAGGTGTACGACGCCAAGAAGCAGGAATTTCTCGCCAGCGATGCTTTGGCAAGCAAGCCTGAGGCAATGCATGACCAAATCGTCGAAGGGCAGCTCAAGAAGCACTTCGCCGAGCAGGTCTTGGCCGAGCAAGCCTTTGTGCTCGACGACAACAAGACAGTTGGCCAGCTCATCAAAGAGCAGGTGGCACTGCGCGGCGAGAATGTCCGCGTTAGCCAATTCAAGCGGATTGAGCTGGGCGTGACAGAGTAGTCACGAGGGAGTAAGCTTTTGCGTAGCGAGTGGCACGAAATGTGTGTCACTCGCTTTTTTCTGTAAACTCTCCTCACGCCCCGGCAAATAATGGTACAATAAAGGAAAACCAAGAAGGAGATCGCGATGTTTGATACCACCCCCTACGAAGAAAAGATGAACCATGTGCTGGAGCACCTGGAGGAGCGCCTGGGGAAGATCCGCACCGGCCGGGCTCACGCCAGTATGCTGGATGGCATTATGGTCGAGGCGTATGGCACCAGCATGCCGCTCAACCAAGTGGCTAACGTGACGGCACCAGAGGCAACACTGCTGCAGATCACGCCATTTGACCCAGCTAATTTGCAAAAGATTGCCAGCGCCATCCGAGCCGATCAAGCGCTTGGCCTCAACCCCAGCGATGATGGCCACGTCGTCCGAGTGCCAGTGCCACCACTGACGGAGGAGCGCCGTAAGCAACTGGTTAAGCAAGCCAGCGAGAAGGTAGAAGAAGCACGCATTGCGCTGCGCGGGGTACGCCAAGACGCCCTGAAGGATGCCAAGCGCCGCAAAGAAGCCAAGGAACTGAGTGAAGATGACGTGAAGGCGGTGGAGAAGGAGATCGATCGCCTCATGGCACAGCACCAAGCCACAATAGAAGCCGCCTTTGCCGCTAAAGAGAAGGATATTTTGACGATTTAATGATGCGCTCTCTGCTGACGTACGCAACCAACCGCCCATCATGGAGCCAGGCATGAGTGCTACCATGCACTTGCCGCAGCATGTTGGCTATATTGTTGATGGCAATCGGCGCTGGGCCAAGCAGCGTGGCCTCTCAGCCCAAGAGGGGCACAGCGCGGGCTACGAGAAGCTGCGCGATATTGCTCTTACTACCATCGAGCGTGGCGTGCCCTACGTCAGCGCCTATATCTTTAGCACCGAGAACTGGCACCGCAGCGGCCCAGAGGTCAAGCACTTAATGAATCTGCTGGTGACAATGTTAGAGCGCGATCTGCCGATCTTCATCGAGCATGGGGTGCGTATCCGTGTGGCAGGGACACGCCTGCGCCTAAGCCGGCGGGTCAAGAAGGCGATCGACGCTGCCGAGGCTGCCACCAAGGATTTGCGGCAGGGTACAATGGTGCTGTCATTTAATTATGGTGGGCAGCAGGAGATCATTGATGCGGTCAATCGCTTACGCAAAACGCTTTCTGTCCACAAGAAGGTAACGGCCCAGATCTTTGAGCAATTTTTGTATACACCAGACGTGCCGCCGTGTGATTTGATCGTTCGCACTAGTGGTGAGCAGCGGCTGAGCAACTTCATGCTGTGGCGCAGTGCCTATAGCGAGCTGCTGTTCTTGGATAAACCATGGCCAGATATGACACATGCCGACGTCGATGCTTTGCTGGCCGAGTATACCCGGCGGCAGCGACGCTTTGGAGGATAACGAAGGAGGAATATGGAAATAGTCATTGGTATTATTATTGGAGTCATCGCACTGACGCTACTGGTGGCAACGCACGAGCTAGGCCACGGCATTGTGGCGCGGCGCAATGGTGTGGTGGTGGAGGAATTTGGTATTGGCTTTCCACCGCAGGCCTATAGCAAAGTGATCAAAAAAAGTATTCTGGGCGAGAACGTCCGCTTCTCGCTCAACTGGCTGCCGCTGGGTGGCTTTGTTAAGCTGCAGGGCGAGCACGATGCGGCCGATCAGCCTGGTGATTATGGCGCAGCAACCTTTTGGCAAAAGACCAAAATCTTGCTGGCTGGCGTGACCGTCAACTGGTTAACCGCAGTGGTGCTCCTCACTGGCCTAGCCTGGGTGGGCCTACCCAAGATGATAGACAACCAATTTTACCTACCAAACGATGCAGTGGTGAGCAACCATCCAGTGCAGCTTGGTATGCTTACTCCTGGTTTGCCCGCCGCCAAGGCAGGCCTCCGCCAGGGTGATGCAATTAACCAGCTGGCTGGGCAAACGGTGCGCAGCACAACCGACCTAGCGCACTTTGCGAGCCAGCATAAGGGCGAAACCGTACCTGTAGTGTACACCCGCGGTGATAAGCAAGCCACTGCCATGGTGGCGCTGCGCAAAGATAATCCCGACCGCAAAGGCTACCTAGGGGCAGAGCTCACCAAGCAGCAAGATACAATCCGCGCCACCTGGTCGGCACCGATTGTGGGTGTCGTGACAACAGCGCAGCTCACTAGGGCGACGCTCCAGGGCCTGGGCGATATGGTGGTAAATCTCGCCACTAGTCTGGTGCAGCAGTTTAGTAGCGACAGCGCGACGAGCCAGCAGGCCAAGCAAAACTTATCGCAAGTGGGTAATGCCGTGGCTGGCCCGGTGGGGATCTTTGCCATTATCTTCCCGGCAGCAGGGCAGGCTGGCGTGGTTCATGTGTTGCTGCTGACGGCGATCATTGCATTATCGCTGGCGGTGATGAATATCTTGCCCATTCCTGCGCTCGATGGTGGTCGCTGGACCGTGATGGCGATCTTCCGCCTGCTGCGCAAGCCACTTAGTAAGCAGATGGAAGAGAACATCCAAGCAGCTGGTTTCTTGTGCTTGCTGGGCTTAATTGTGCTCGTGACGATTGCTGATATAGGGAAGTTGGTGCACTGATGCAGGTTACGCAGTGTAGCAGGGCAGAGCGTTATCGTGGAGGGTTGCAGCGCGGGGAGATATGGTTGCTCAATCACACAATGGTAATACATAAGGAATTCACTTCATGATACGTGTTGTTCTCCGCCCCAAAGCTGCTCACTCCTCCCAGCCCAAGCCACCGCTCACGCCACGCCAGTGCCTGCTGCGCGTTGCCTCGTGGCTCGGTTGGCCGCTGTGGGTCTGGCTGAGCTTTATGGGGGCAGGGTTACTCTGTAGTGCAGTACTCTACCTTCTCTTTCATGGCCAAGAGTCGGTACCAGTCTTGCCGCTTATTATGATGCAAACAGCGGTTTACGTGGTGGCGCTGGCGCTGCTGATTGGCCTACCATGGCTGGTGTGGTGCGCACGGCCCAAGGCACCAGCGAGCTTTCGCACGAACGTGCGGCAGCTTGGGTGGCGGCGCTCGCTGCAGTGGCGCGACTTTGGCTGGGCGCTGGTGGGCTTTATTATCTATATCGTGCTATCGATGATCGCGCTGGCGGCGGCCAAGCAGTGGCTGCCTGGCTTTGATGCGACTCAGGCACAAAATCTCGGTTTCAAGCAGCTCTATGGCGCAGAGCGTTTGCTCGCCTTTGCAATGTTGGTGGTGGTAGCACCAGTGGCCGAGGAGTTGGTGTTTCGCGGCTATTTGTATAGCAAGCTTCACGCTGCGCACATGCCACTATGGCTTATTACCGTAGTGGTGAGTGGGCTCTTTGGTTATGTACATGGCCAGCTCAATGTCGGCATTGATGTCGCGATGCTCAGCATCGTGCTGGTGGCGCTGCGTCATACGACTGGCACGATATGGCCTGGTATTCTCATTCATATGCTCAAGAATGCGATTGCATTTTTGGCGATGTTTGTCTTTATGGTGGGATGATAGGGAAGAACGAGCCGACTAATGAGCTCAATCTAGAAATCTCATGTTGTGTTGATATCTTTTCTTCTGTATCAATCCTAGAACCCCTCTTTCTCAGCGTCTATCCGCTAGCGCAATAGCTCACCAAACCGAAAATGTTCCGGCCAGATAGAATGATAGTGCTTTTCCGTATATTTCGTCGCTGGCCTCCAGATATTTTCTTGTTTGGCAAGCTATTGCGCTAGCGGTGGTTTATAAGCACTGAGCCTGGCAGCTGCATGCTACTTTTGCAATCTTGTGTTACTATAAGAGAGATTATGCGATTATCACACACCTTTACCCGTACCCGCAAACAAGCCCCCGCCGATGAGGTGGCGCACAACGCCCAGCTGCTGATTCGCGCGGGCTACGTGCACAAGACGATGGCTGGCGTTTATTCCTACACGCCGCTGGGCCTGGCCGTGCTCGAGAACATCAAGCAGATTGTCCGCGAAGAAATGAACCGCATTCGCAGCCAAGAACTGCTGATGAGCACCCTGCAGCGCCAGGAGCTCTGGCAGGAGACTGGCCGCTGGAGCGATGAGCTGGTGGACGTGTGGTTCAAGTCGCACCTGCAGGATGGCACCGAAGTCGGCTTTGGCTGGACGCACGAGGAGCCGATTATCGAACTGCTGCGTAGCTACCTTAAGAGTTACAAAGACCTGCCCATCAGCGTTTACCAATTCCAGAACAAACTCCGCAACGAGCTGCGCGCCAAGAGCGGTATCATGCGTGGGCGTGAGTTTATTATGAAGGATATGTATAGCATCCACGCCAGCAAGGAAGATCTGGAGGCCTACTACCAAGCGGTCATCGAGGCCTACAAGCGCTGCTACCACCGCTTTGGCCTGGGGGATGACACCTACGTCACCTTTGCCAGCGGCGGGGCCTTTACTAAGTTTAGCCACGAATTCCAGACGATTTGTGAGGCAGGTGAGGACGATATTTTCATCGTGCCAAGTACGAATGTTGCCTACAACGCCGAAGTTGCACCGGTGCGTGCAACGCCGAACCCGGATGCTGGTGCTGCCATGAAACCATTAGGCATGTTAGATGACGAAAATATCATCGGTGCGGAGGCACTGACGAAAGCGCTGGACATCCCGCGCACAGCTAGCACCAAGTCGATGTTGTACGATTCGCCAGATGGTATGTTGCTGGCGGTCGTACGGAGTGACTATGAAATTAACGAAGATAAGCTCAAGGCGGTGGCGAACGTACCATGGCTGCGCCTGGCGGATGGCGAGCAGATTGAGGCAGTAACAGGGGCTAAGCTCGGCTTTGCTGGGCTGTATAATCTACCAGAGAATGTGCGGCTGTTTGTTGATGATTCATGTGAAGATATGGTGAACTTTGAAACTGGTGCCAATAAAACTGGTCAGCATGCCTATAACGCTAACTGGGGCCGTGATATACCGCGACCAAGCGAGTTCGTCGAGATTAAACTGGCGAAAGAAGGTGATATTTCGCCTGAGACTGGCGAAGTCTACCAAAAACGTCGCACAGCCGAGGTGGGCAATATCTTCAACTTCGGTACCCAAAAATCAGAGGAGATGGGCCTCGTCTTTACTGGTGAGGACGGCCGCCAGCACCACGCCTACATGGGCAGCTACGGCATTGGCATTACCCGCGTGATGGGCGTGATTGTAGAGAAATTCGCTGACGACAAAGGCCTCGTGTGGCCCGAAGAAATAGCCCCGGCCCGCGTACACCTCGTGCAGATTGGCAAGGAGTCGGTCGCGGCGGCAGATGAGCTTTATGATACACTGCAGCAGGCTGGCATTACGGTGCTATACGACGACCGCGCCGCCCGCCCTGGGGAGAAATTTGCCGACGCCGAGCTCCTGGGCATGCCAACCCGCGTCACGGTGAGCGACCGGCTGCTTGAGACAGAGGAGTGGGAGGTCGTAGATCGCCGGACGGGCAAGCAGCAGCGCTTGACGACAAGCCAATTGCTTGCTACACTGGGTAACCATTGCGGAGCTTGTCGCAAGGTATAGCCATGCCCCTGGCATGCCTCACCGACTTTGCAAGAAAGGAGTATGAAGATAATGAAAAAAACCTACCAGATTACTGATGCTGGCCGCCAAGAGCTCGAGGCAGAGCTGGAGGAGCTAAAGGGCCGTCGCGGCGAAATTGCCGAGAAGATTGCTGAGGCTCGCGACTACGGCGACCTGAGCGAAAACGCCGAGTACGACAGCGCACGCGAAGAGCAAGGCGTGGTAGAGACGCGCATTGCCGAGATCGAGGAGATCTTGCTCAATGCCGAGCAAATCACCGCCCCAAGCACCGGCGCCATCCACCTGGGCAGCACCGTCTCCCTCGCCTCAGACGCTGGGCTAGAGAAGACCTATACTGTGGTAGGGCCAGTTGAGGCCGACCCGCTGGAGAACAAGATCAGTGACGAATCACCGCTTGGCCAAGCCTTGCTGGGCCACCGCGCGGGCGAGCAGGTGACGATCACTACCCCCAAGGGCGAGATTACCTACACTATTCAGCAGGTGCAATAAATATACCTCAAGACGAATCAGAGGCCGAGCAGTGTGAGCTGCTCGGTTTTTGTTAGTATTGGGGGGTGGTGGGTGAGGGTTGATCAACAGCGCGTATAATTGGCTCTTGTGATTTATGTGTGGTGCGTTGGTTTTTATCATTACTTCGTGCGATGGTATGAGAAGCTCGCTGTCATGAGTGATTGATGTAAGACAGGCTAGGTATGTAAGCGATGTTGCCTTGGGCAGTAGCTAGTCTGCTCGAAATATAGAACGATCATACTAAACCATAAGCAGTTCACCACCATTGCGTTATTGTCGATGTTATGCTATGATAGGTAATCAACCATTAACAGCCCAAGGAGACCGACGATGGCTCGATACACAGCACGGCACGCACACTACTCCCACAAGAAGCATACACATAATTGGCTAAACCATGAGCATAATAAACACCCGGCAGTGCGGCGGCTCACCGCGCTGACGGCAGCTGCTGCAGCGCTGATTGGTGGGGGCTATCTTGGTCATCAGCACTACCACCATGGCGAGAAAACCCTGGTCGCGGTGGCACACCCTACCTCTGGTGAGCTGGCGGAATATGCAGAGAACCCCTTTGTGACCGACCCGGCTACTGGAGAGACGCATTGCCGCGATACAACCCGCCAAGAGATATCTGTGACGGCAGCAAACCCGCAAACGACCATTACAAACCCTGATGGCAGCACGACGCAGCTTACGATGATCAACTTCTCAACAGGTGCGCAAGAGCGGACACAAGCGACACTGGTGTATCCATCCAGCGCAAAAGGTGAGGCGCACCAGGTGCCAATTGCCATTACAACTGGCCCAAGCAAGACTGGCAGTGGCGGCTGGAATATGACGACATCGCCCCACATCGGGCGTGCAGGTGCAGACATACAGGCTTCGACGACTGCAGCTGGCCCTGGTGAAACAGCAATTGCATGTGCACCGCTGACTACTTCTTCGCGATCAAAATAGGAGAGAGATGAGCTGCTAAGTGCCGCACTTCTCTAAGAACTTGGTAGGGTGGAGCCATGGAGCCGTTTCCCTAGTCGACAACCATCCCATTCTCCGCTATAATAGCAAGCAATTATGGCGACATTACAAGATTACCGAAACGAACGATTACGAAAATTAACTGCTTTGCGCGAGCTAGGCATCGACCCTTACCCAGCACACACTGAGCGCACACACGACTGTGCGACAGTGGTGATGCAGTACGACGAACTGGCTGGCCAGGAGGTGGCGGTGGCTGGGCGTGTGGTGTCTGTTCGTAGCTTTGGCAAACTAGCCTTCATCAAGCTGCAAGACGCGAGCGGCGAAGTGCAGCTTTACTTGCAACGCGACACGATGGCCGAGCTTGATGCTCTACGCGGCATCCTCGGTATGAAACAGCTCAAGCTGCTTGATACAGGCGACTTTGTGGAGGCGACTGGCACGGTGCTCAGGACGAAGACGGGTGAGATTTCGGTTGGGGTGCGTGAGCTGCGGCTGCTCACCAAAGCTCTGCGGCCAATGCCAGAAAAGCTCGAGAATAAAGAAGAGCGTTTTCGCCGCCGCTATGTGGATATGAATGTTAACCCAGCGGTGCGCCAGCGCTTTTACCGCCGCAGCACGTTCTGGCAGGCGACGCGCGATTACCTCAACCAACATGGCTTTACTGAGGTTAACGTGCCGGTGCTGGAGCACACCACCGGTGGGGCGGACGCCAACCCATTTGTGACCCACATGGACGCCCTGGATGGCCAGCAGTTTTACCTGCGGATTAGCCACGAGCTGCCGCTCAAGCGCCTGCTCGGGGCAGGATTTGAGAAGGTGTACGATATTGGCCCGCGCTTTCGCAACGAGAATTATTCTGATGAGCACCTGCCCGAGCACATCGCCATGGAGTGGTACGCCGCCTATTGGGATTGGCAGCAGGGCATGCGCTTTATGGAGGACATGTACAAGTATGTGCTGGAGCGAACCTTTGGCACCCTGCAATTTACCCTTGGTGAGTTTGAGGTAGATATGAGCGGCCAGTGGCAAGTGTGGGACTATGCTGAGGTGATCAACACGCACTACGGGATTGATGTGTATAATACCACGATCGACGAGGTAGCTGCTAAGCTGAAGGAACATGGCCTCGAGGTAGAAAAGACCGATTCCATCCCACGCGGCATCGATAAACTGTGGAAAAACATCCGCAAGACAGTGGCGGGGCCCGTCTGGCTGGTTAATACGCCGAAGTTCATCAGCCCGCTATCCAAAACCAACCCAGGTAACCCGCAGACGGTGGAGCGTTTCCAGCCAGTGATCGCTGGCAGCGAGCTTGGCAATGGCTTTAGTGAGCTGAATGACCCGATCGACCAGCTGAACCGCTTTGTGGAGCAGCAGCAGATGCGCGATGCGGGCGACGAGGAAGCGATGATGCTGGATATCGACTACGTGGAGATGCTGGAATATGGTATGCCGCCGGCCTGTGGCTGGGGCTTTAGCGAGCGCGTCTTCTGGATTTTTGAAGGCGTGACCGCGCGCGAGGGTGTGCCATTCCCGCAGCTACGTAGCGAGGTGGACGAGACCACCCGGGCGGTGTACCCGGGGGTGAAGCTGGATTAGGGCGGTAGCTGGGGCTATTAGCGCCTCGCATACTATACTCGTGCGGGGTGAGTGTGGGATTGCAGTAGCGCATAGATAGGCTAGTTGTGTACTATCGTGCACGATTTGTGTACAATAAGCGTGTTAGCGATGATATAAGCACAGAAATAGCAAAACGCTCATTATTTTGGGCTGAATCTGGCTCAAGCGATAATTGGTAAGGTCTGATTGGTAATGCGCGTAATGAATACAAAAACATCCTTGCTGCAATGCAAAAGCTAGCGCGTGCAGTGTGAGCAGAGAAATGCTAGAAGGGGAGACTATAGACTGCCGCAGTATGGTCACGAGAGCCTGTTTGCGCAAAACAAAACCACCAGCAAGATCTGGTGGTTTTTGTACGCTCATCGCTGTGAGCTAACCCGATACACTTGGTGGTCGTGGTGGTGGACTGCTTGGCGCGGGTCGCGGTGATGTGGGGTGCGAGGTGCCGCTCTGGACGGCGATGGAGGTGCCGCGGCTAGGTGATACACTAGAGCGGTGTGGCGGCGGAGTAGTGGTGTGTGGTGGAGCGCTCATTGCGAGGCCGCCTAGGCCGCTGGCTGATGAGCCACTTGGGGATGGTGGATTGCTTGGAGGAGGCGTACCGCTACCACCACTCGGGCTTGGTGGCCCACCAGGAGGGGTGTTATTATCTTTGCTACCCAGCTGCGTGGCGGCAGTATTCTTAGCGCGATAACGCCGGGTAAGGTAGAGAATAAGCGCGGCAATGCCAACCAAGAGAGCAAGTAGCGAGATGAGGATGAAGACCCACAGTGGCTTGTCTTCGCCAGCGAGGAACTTGTCTAGGGTGACCTTGCCGATGTGGCGCACCATTGGTGGCTGCTTCTTCTCGTCGGGCTTTTTGTCGGTGCGGCATTCTGACCAAATGGCATCGGGGTAGGCAGTAGCCAGCAAATACCAAGCGGTCGAGGCCACGGAGTATGCATTGGTCATTTGGTTGGCTTCGTCGACATTAGTAACGTACGGCCAAGCACCATTGGCCCCTTGGGAGCGGTACGTTCGCTGGGCACTGGCAGCAACTTCGTCTTTGTTGCCTGCGACGTTGTAGGCCTGGGTGACACCGAATGTCCCTTCGAACCAGACGGTGGGGGTGTACGTGCCGGTGAGGTATGGAGTGTAGCCCTGAGACCCCGCGCGGCTCATGGCAAAGTTGCGCGTGTAGGCCAGCGAGACTTTGGCTTTGTCGTACTCACCGATTGCGTTGAGGAAGATCGAGCCCCAGCTGGAGGTGTCCAGCGCTTTAGCATGGTCGTCAAGCCCTTGGTCGAAGCGGTTCTCGGCTTTGTTCCACAGTTTCTCCATAATCACTTTGGCCAGGCTGTCGGCCTCTTGGCGGTAGCTGGCGTCGCCGTAGACTTGCGAGGCTCGCTCATACACATGCCAGAGGTCGGTATTGTGCTCAGTGGAGTGCCAGGCGATCTCGAACTGCTTGTTGTTATCGTCATCATTGATATTTGTGCCACCACGGTAGAGGCCAGCACCGGGGCCGGATGTGCTTTTCTTAGTCTTGACCCAAGCCAGGGCAGAGCGCACCATGTTGCTGACGCCATTGATATCACCAAACTTCTCTTGGTAGCGGATGAGCGCGTAGAGGACGAAGGCGACACCGCCAGTGTAGTAGCGCGCCTGCTGGTTGCTGGGGTCGAGCTGGTGGGCGCTGGAGGGGAAGGCACCACGCGACCGGCCGGATTTGATCTGGATGGTTTTGAAGCCATTGACGAGCTGGTCTGCCATTGCTTTATCACCTGCACCAACCGCCACGAGCAGCGCCAGCGATTGATCGTACATAAATGAATAATGCACCCGGTGCGTGCCATAGCCATCCTGGCCAGGTGAGAACTCGTACGAGCGGATTAGCCCCGCAAGCTGTGGCTGGAAGTACTCAGCGAGGATCTTGTTGCTGCGCGTATCCACCAGGCGCAGCATTTTGTGGCCCTTCTCGGTGCCGGGGAAGCTAAAGGTGCGATTGGTGTTGGCAGCTTGCTTGGCAACGAGGTAGGTTTGGTCGGTAATCACGTAGGATTGAATCTCGACATTTTGGTACTCAGTGACGCGTGGCCAGCTCTCGCCGAGGGGTTGGCCACTGCTGGCATCGTAGAGACGGAAGCGCCACTCGCCACCAATGCTGCCATCGACCGGCGAGAGGTCGAGTGTCCAGCTGCCGTCGCCCTGCACCTGGGCAGGGGTGACCTTGCCTTGCTCATACTCGGCATCGGTAGCGCGGAATGCCTTAACGACGCGGCTCCCACCGGTGGGCGCCTTGCCCGAGACTTTGCCGCGGTAGGTGCCTGGCACAGATGACGGTGAAGTAACGGAGAGGGGGGTGGGGTTGCCAGTGGCATAACTACCATTGTTCTTAAGCTGGAATGAGCCTTTTATCTCGCCAGTGTAGTCGGTGCCGTATTGCTTGGCAGCGGTGATGGTGCTGCCATCGCCAGCGTTGCGGATGGGCTGCATGAGGCTACGGAGGTTGGCAAGGGCCTTGGCGGCGCGAGCTTTGTCGGTCGGGGAGCTCAGCGCTGTAGTCTTGAAGCGCATCGTATTAGGATCGCAGATGTCGGGCTTATTGTCTTTTTTGGTGGATGAGTTAGAGCCGGAATTCGTGGCGGGCTCAGCCATTGCCACCTGGTGCAGCTGCACAAAGCCAACTGCCAGTACCACCACTGCTGCCACGCTTGCAAACCGAAAATGCGTCCAATATCGTCTCACTCCTGCTATACTCCTCACCTCACCGATTAGCCGCTAGGTATTGCCTGTGAGTATAGCATAACCATTTGCAATATCACAGCATAAGCGGTATAGCTTGAACAGAGATTAACAGAGGTGGAAGGAAGTGATTGATGAGGATATTTGAGGATGAATAGACTAGTTGGTGGCAGTCAATTTTTGGCCTTGGCGCTGGTGGGCTGAGACCGACGAGAGGTTGATCCTGGCAAATATTCTATCGACAGGACAGTATAGCAGGCTGCGGTAAGTTGCAGAGTCTAGGCACTACATAGACCAGTGATCCTTGGGCAATTGCCCCGTTTGACATTCCTCGCCGCATGGCGCACAATCGATGCATGAGAATGACACGCGTTATATCTGCAATCGGTGTCTGCTTGGTGCTGCTTGGCACCGCGCTCGGGGCAGTGCCAATGCAGGCCGACACATCGGTACGAGCCTATTCATCATCGAGCAGTAGTAAAGATAACTTTACCATTACCAAATATGCGGTTGATATGGAGCTCGGGCGCGATAGCGAGAAGCGCTCCACCCTCAAGACGAAGCTCACCATTACAGCAAACTTCCCACCAGAGCAGAACCATGGCCTTGCACCGGAGTTTGTCACGCAGTATAAGGGCCACCACACGAGCTTTGCGCTTGGCTCGGTGCAGGATGAGCATGGTAATGATTATGAGTATAGTTGGTCGGGCAATACCCTGCGCATTGGCAACAAAGATACGTATGTCTCGGGTAGCAAGACGTACGTCATTACCTATACCCAGCGCGATGTGACGTGGAACTATGGCGATACACAGAAGAATGAGTTCTACTGGGATGTGATTGGCACATCGTGGCGCGTGCCTATTAGCAATGCCACCGCCACGCTCAAGCTAAGCCCCGAGCTTGCCGCCATCAGCCGGACGACGCCGCAGTGTTACATTGGCAGGCAAGGGAGTCGCACCACCTGCACCGTCACGTCACCAAGCGTCGACACCATAACTGCCTCGGTGGGTTACCTCGCGCCATATGCTGGTATGACGCTGGCGCTGGGCTTCCCGCAGGGTACCTTTGCGGAGTATAAGAAGACGCCTGGGGAGGTGTTTCAAGAGCGACTGGAGGCGTTTCTTCCGCTTATATTCTTTGTGAGTATGCTAGTGCTGGGGCTTGCCTCGAGCCTGGTGTATTGGCTCCATCAGCGGGCGATTGGCCGGAGTAAGGAGCTAGGGACGATTGTGCCAGAATACCTGCCACCTCCCAACACAAGTGTGACAACAGCGGCGGAGATCGTGCGGCCATTCCGGATGGTGAAGGGCTCGGCTATGGCAGCGCAGATGATCGACTGGGCGGTGCGGCACTACATTCGTTTGATTGAGGTCAAGCCCAAGACGTTCTTCTCGCGGGCGCAGTACGAGCTTGAAGTCATCAAGGATGTGAGCAGCCTCCACCCCGAGGAGCAAGAGATTCTGGGCGATATCTTTGGTCACCTGCCTGCCGTGGGCGAGCGCATCAACCTCAAGACGCTGCGCAACAATACCTCCTACGCCGTCCGCCTGAGTGATAATGCCAAGAAGCTCGATAATCTCATCGACCACACATACAAGCTGCGCGACACAAGCCGGAAGGGTACACGGGGTTTCCGCATCTTTGCAGGTGTGCTGGGTGTCTTGGTGTTGGTACTGTGTGTAGCTACGATGTTTGTGCCATTCCTCAGCGGGCTGCAATTCCTCTTCTTCCCAGGGGTCTTTATTGTGATTATCATTGGTAAGCTGGGCTTTGCTAAGCCGCTGTCGGACAAAGGGCTGGCGCTGCGCCGCTACCTGCTGGGGCTCAAGATGTACATTCGCTACGCCGAGGCCGACCGTCTACGCCTGCTGCAGAGCCCTGAGACTGCCGAGAAGGTGGATATTGGCGACCACGCTCAGCTCGTCAAACTCTACGAGCGGGTCTTGCCCTATGCGGTGCTCTTTGGCCAAGAGAAGCAGTGGAGCCAGCAGCTGGGGCAGTATTATGAGGAAGTAGGCACCCAGCCCGATTGGTACGCTGGCCACGGTGCCTTCAATGCAGCGATGTTTGTCTCGAGTATGAGTAGCTTGTCGAGCTCTACCTCTGTGGGATCAAGTGACTTCTCGTCATCCAGTGGAGGCTCGACTGGTGGTGGCTTCTCTGG
>CALEJV010000008.1 GCA_937898545.1 uncultured Candidatus Saccharibacteria bacterium
GAGATGTAGAGAGGTCTCGTGGGCTCGGAGATGTGTATAAGAGACAGACCCTACCGGCTAAACTTGTGAGCGAATTTGTGGCGAATTTGCCGAAGGGGCCGATCGAGCTTGAGACCGATGGTACGCGTATGACACTAACGTCTGGTGGGTACACTTCGACGATTAATGGCGTAGTAGCGGATGACTTTCCGGAGCTGCCAACGATTGACGAAGAGCAATCGGTACGCTATAGCATTGCCGCGGCCGATTTTAAGCAGGCGGCAGCGCAGACCTTGGTGACGTGTAGTAATGATACGACGCGACCTGTCCTGACCGGTGTGTACTGGCACACAGTGGATGGTGCGCTGTATATGGCAGCGACGGACGGCTATCGCCTGGCTGAGCGGCGTTTGATGGCGAGCCAGAGCCAGATTGCGGCCATTGTGCCAGCGAGCAGCTTGCAAGAAGCACTACGCTCGCTCAGTGACGGTACAGAAGAAGTGGAGGTGCTCTTTGATGAGACGCAGGTGCGCTTCCGGCTGGAGGAGGTAGAGATTACCAGCCGCCTAATCGATGGCACCTACCCAAATTATCGGCAGCTCATCCCTGCTCAGTCCGAGACAAATGTCACGCTGGCAGCAGGTGATTTTTCGCGCGTAGTAAAGGTGGCAGGGCTCTTTGCGCGTGAGTCTGGTGGCAGTGTCACGCTTACCGCCGACCATGAGGCGCAGAAATTGCGGATTCACTCCGTTGCGTCCGAGCTGGGCGAAAATACCTCCGAGGCAGAAGCTGAGGTGTCGAGCGATGGGCAGATTACGCTCAATTCGCGGTATATTAGTGATGCGTTAGGTGTTCTTGATGGTGAGACGATCACCTTCCGCTTTAGCGGTAAGCTCTCGCCCTGTGTCTTGACGGCCACTCAGCCCGAGCCAAACTACATTCATATTATTATGCCACTGAAGAGCTAGCGATGAAGATAACACGCCTAGCGGTGCAGCATGTGCGAGTTCATACGCTCAAGACGCTTGACCTTGAGCCGGGTACGACGCTGATTTCTGGCCCAAATGGCTCTGGCAAGACATCGCTTATCGAGGCGATTCATATTGCGCTGCGTGGGACGTCCTTTCGTGGTAGCGACGAATCAGTCTGTCAGCATGAACAAAAAAATTATACAATCGATCTCGCGACGGACGAGCAACACTATCGCGTCCAGTACGATCGTCGACATGAGACGAAGCGCAAGCGTTTTATCGTTGATGGTACAACCTATGGTCGCCTTCCCTATGGCAAAAAATATCCGATCGTCCTCTTCGAGCCAGATACGCTGCGAATTATCACTGGCTCGCCGCAGCGTCGGCGTGATTTTCTTGATACACTCATCCAGCAATATGATGCACACTATAGCCACGAGCTGAGCCGCTACCACCGAGCACTACAACAACGCAATAAATTACTCAAAGACCCTACCCTTAGCGAGGCGGCACTTTTCTCGTGGAATCTTATGTTGAGCCAGTATGGCGCGTCGATCATTGCCAAGCGTCAGCGGGTGCTACGTTATCTTAATACAAAAAGCAGTGCTATGTACCAAAGTATTGCGGGCGTGGCGGATAGCGTTGCGCTGCACTACTCGGAGGAGCGCAGTATGACCGCGCAGCAGCTTCTCGCCGAGTATGAGCAAAAAACAGCGTACGACAAAGCAATTGGCGCGACGAGTGTTGGCCCACACCGGCATGATATCACCGTGCTGTTTCGAGGTAATCCGGCCGCCAAGACTGCATCGCGGGGTGAAATTCGCACCATTGTGCTTGCCCTTAAATTTCTTGAGGCGGCCTACATCCAGCAGCAAACAGGCCAAACACCACTCATTCTGCTCGACGATGTCTTTGGTGAGCTCGACCAGCAGCGCCAACAGTGCCTCCTTAGCGAATTCGTTGATAACCAGATTGTGATGACGAGTGCGGTGGGATGAGTAGTACTATACGTCGGCACTGCCGCCACGCTGTCGTGGTTGATCAATGGTGTAGTTTGGCATTAGTGGCTGCTGGGTTGTAATATCAATCATATTAGCGGCATCAAGAACAGACTGTGGCGCGTTATTACACTCATATTTGCTAATGGATATTTTGAGTGAACATGCGATGCGCCATTTTGTATCTTGTTTTTGTAAGACAACCTTCAGCGTGTCGCGATTGAGATCGGTGCTATTCCCCTTGAAGGCGAGTGCAGCAACCGCCCAATTTCCCTTCTCTAAAACAGCGTGGCTTTTGATAGTGTATAACGAGCTAATCGTGCTATTGCTCTGGGTGATTGCCTGGTCGATGGCAGATTGCTCTTTGTTTGTTAGTTGTTTGAGGTACGCTTGAGTATAGTCATAAGGCAAGGAGATAGACTTCTTTTCGCTATCTAATACAACACCTTGGCGTCGCGTTGATACAGTATTGTTGTCGCTTTTTGCGATGAGATAGTACGAGCCTTTGGGTAGGAAGTAATCTTTGCCAGACTCGACCGACTGCTGCGCAACAGTGCGAGTTGGTGCGATCGTTTTTTCGTCTTTGCTGTCAGTCCCCTTGTAGAGCGTGACAGACGTATATTTTGACGTGTCGTAAGAGACAGTTATGTGCTGGTGAGCGTTGAGAATTGCGAGAATAATTAAAAGGATAATAAAACCACCACAGATGACCGCAAGCGTGACAAGTTGTTTTCTTGAGAGTTCCATCATTATTCTCCGAGGGGATTTTTATAGTTGGCAAATTCGATTTGATAATCGCTCAGCCGCACACCAGAGGCCACGAGCTTTGCAACAGCTTTGTAGCGGTATTGCGGCGATTCAGTTCGGACAACTAAGACGGGTCGATCTTCTCTCTTATAATAGCCAATTGAATAGTAGGCGGTTTTGATTGGCAGCTTAGCAACGATCGGGTATTTATTAATAAATTTATTACCAGCTTCAATTGCTTGCTTGCCAGCAATAGACTCGACTTTATCATATTGATCGATGTGCTCACGTTGCCATTTTTTTGCTTCTGCGGAGCGTGGCGTGAGCTCGATAATGACTGTCTGTGATGGCTTTTGTTTTGCATCAATGTCAACTCGATAATTAATAAAGCCGTCTTTGGTAGCGGTAATAATATAGTTACCAGCTGGCACATATGTCGTTCCATTGTTGCCAGAATATTCTGCATCCGTTGCGGCATTTTTCAAAGTGATTTTGGCATCGCTTGGCACGGCAGCAATCTCGATAGGAATCTTCTGTGATCGATCGACAGTTTGGTAAATTTGATAACCAATAAAGCCAACGATGGCAACAGCAGCAAAGATGATTGTTATGATAATCGTTCGACGTTGGCTCATGTTGTGTTACCCCCCTTCTTTCTATACCACACCGCACCATTATAATCGAATCCTTCACCAGCAGCGCTTGGAGCTTTCTCGCCCTGGCTGGCTGAGGCGTACTTACTCTGAAAGCCTTCAACGTCACCAACATACACCCAGGTATGCCCAGATACAAAGGCGACATCACCAGGCTGGAGCTTATCATCAGTAAACTGGCTGCCATCGGGCTCGTAGGTACCATTAGCACTTCCAAGGCGCTGCCAATTTTGCTCGGCCCATTGTCGCTGGAAGGTCGTACCGCGCCCATCAGAGGCATAGCCACCTTTCGCATTATTATTATAGGTCTTATCGAAGCCACTATCATAGAGAAGAGTTGTCACAAAACCACCACAGTCAACACCTTCGAAGCTACCAATATAGCGTCCTTCTCCTTGGGCGGTTTGCACTGCGTTCGCATAGTCTGGCTTTTTATCAGTACCATGGCGTTGAGTAGAGGGTAACTCTGGCCATGCATACTTTGTGACAAGCTGCTGGATGGACCCATTACCATTGCTACCACCAGTATTGCAGGCTGCGGCTGAACCTTTGTCGCTTGCTTTATTATTTCCTAACGCTGGGCTGTCGACATATTTATTGTAGATAGCTTCAGCGTTTGCTTGACGTTTGTCGAGTGCGCTGCCGCCACTACCTTCGAATTGTTCCTCAAAGATCTTAGCTGCATCTGATGCCGTTGATGTACCACGCAGTGCGTTAGCCACGCCACCACGCCCGGGTGTGTGGTTTTGCCATTCGTTGGTGAGGCCCATCTCCCACGCAAGGTAGCGTAACTGAATACTAAGATCATACGGATCACCGCCCATATCAGCAGCAAATTTGACGACACCATTACCCCACCGGTCAGATGCATCCCATTGAGCTATACCATGGTGGGTGCCATTGCTTGCGCGTGGATCAAGATTCTGGCCAGATTCCTGCTGGAGGTTACCAACGATACCAGCTGCCTGAGCAAGATTAAGCTTTTGGCCATTGCCAGCACTCATGAGATAGCTGAGGGCTGTCTCGACATTATCTCCCTTGGCCTCAACGACACCACCACCGTTGGTTGGTGAAGCGCAGCAATTTGCAGCAGCTTTTTGGGTTTGGCTTTGATTATTGGTTGTAGAGGAATTACCCGTTGCTGAGCCTGCGTAGCCTGCCATTTCGTCCAGCTGAGCTTGCATGAATTCGATATACTCATTAGTATCATTCTCATTTGGTGGTGCATAGCGGTTGGCGTAGGCAGATAAACCTTGATCAATCTCACTTGAGAAGACTGACCGGTCGTACGAGAACCAATCACCACTGTCTTTTCCTTGGTTCTCTTGTGCATTGACATCCACGCTAGCCTCAAATGATGTCCATTTATACCAATAGCGCCCTGCTCCCCCTTCTTCAACATGGGGTTGGGAGCTAGTAGCCATGCGCCCGAATGCATTATGCCCTTCATTTACTTTTTTTTGGGCACCAGCTACCTTCGTCGTTGCCAGCTCTGACTCCTTCATGGCATGAGCATAGGCGAGAAATGGATTAATATTTGCTTGTTTACCACTGACAACAGCCTTTTGAGCAGTACCCTTTAGAGGACTTTCGGGTCGCTTTGCCTCAATATATTTTTCAATTGCCTCAACCATTTTCTGTGCGTCAAGATTGGGGTAGGTAAGTCCATTTGGTGCGCCACTGCCAGGACTGGCAGAGGAGAGGTCGGCTTGAGAGCTGCCGCCACTAATGCAGACTGATGAATTATACCAAACAATGCGATTCGTTGAGAGAAACGAAGTATTCATCGCAGCAAAAACAGTGTGTGGTACAGAAAAAGCAACTATGACCACTGAGGAAAACACATACAAAGCTCGCTGAATAAAGAACGGTATAAAAGAACGGCTCATTAAGCTGCTCCTCCAATTTTACGGGCGTATTCCCAATGCCAGGCCTCAGGCCTAGCACCATTCTGTTGCGCCCATGGCGGAAGAACAAAGCCATATTTATGTGCATTGCTAGAAAGCCAGTTATAGACAGGTGAGCCAAAATCGCCAAGATTGAAATCGACAGCTAGACCCCAACCATGATTTGAACTGCAAGGTGGTGCTGGTTTAGCAGTCTTCAAGGTTTTCGCATAATGTACTTGAGTTTCACAATCACGATATGCATTGTTTATAGGGAGATTATTACCAGTTTCGGCTTTGTATGCTTTATTCATTTCTTCCATAGCAGGAGCAGCTTGCTTGTGCATTTTCTCTGGAGAGAATGATAAAGTAGTTAGTTGATCTTCAGGTAATGCACCATTGTTAAGACCTCGCCATACGGGTGGGTCTGGTTGACCATTTGCTTCTGCTTCTGCACTAGGCTGAGATTGATCAAGCTCTGGTTCACCAACGGCCTGGCCACTACCGCCGCCTCCGTTTGTCGATGCTTGCTGAGTTGTTGCTGTGCCATCGGTTGTGGGGAATCCTTCAGACATTGTTGTTGCAAGGGCTTTGTCTATATTACGGCTGCCGTAGTAGCCATTTGTTTCATTTGCCATACATTCCTTGCCGTCGCTTTCGGTTGAATCGGTTCCGGTGTTGCCAATTGGTGTATCACTTTCGTTACAGCGCTTAACCCAATTGGCGTAGTCTCCAGTTGGATTTTCATTATCATCCACATTAGAGTCAAGCGTGTTGATAACATCATCAACTTCAGCATTTTTTGCTGGGCCAGTTATGCCGCCTATGTAATTACAGAATAAATCAGTTGCGCCGTTTAGTGCGCGAACTTCAATGTCTTTGCACGTATCGTATGTTTCTCCAGTTGCTGCTTTTGCCTTGGTTGTGAAAATCATTGATGGTGCTCGAGCAATTTGCCCCAGAGCCCCAAGCATGCCCCCAAGCGTACCAGACTGAATCTTTGCGAAAGTTGGCATAAATTGGTTATAAATACTTCCCATAAAGGTGTATTTGCTAGTGGCGTCAAGCGGGCTGTGAGTTGACCGCTGGTAGCGAGCATATTCTTTACGGTAGTTCTCGTAAAAGGCATGCTGCTGAGTTGCTTGATCGGCAGTCAGGACGGGCATGCGACTAATAGCATTTTGTGACATGAAGGCTCCTGCACCGGACACTGTAGCATTGCCAACTGCTTCCCCTTGAAGTTTATCAGGTAGTGGGTTACCAGAGATGATATCAGCAATAATGCTTGGTAGAAAAACCTGGGCTGCCTGCAACCCTATAGCAAGGGCTGCTTGAGCGGCAAGGCTTGCAACCTTAATACCTTGCCCCGCACCAGGAACAAACATAAGTGCAATACTCCCAATAAGCACTGCTCCCTGGACAAATATATTGTTGTTTACCTTACATACAGAATCTGCCTTTTGGCGGCCACCAAGTGAGTCAATTGCAGCACCAATTGCTGTCATAATTGGGCCAAATGTTTGCCCACCGAAGCTTCCTCCATTGGTATAAGCAGAGGCTGAATCATCCATACCAGTATCGCCATATGCTGCGTTGCGGTAGCCAAGCGCATTTGTTGCGGCAGTAGACTCAGTAAAGGAATTTTTCTTATCGTCATTAGAATCATCGCTTGATTTCTCGAAACGTTCGGTCCGTGTCCACATATTACCAACAAATGCGATGTTTTCTGGGGATAACTTATCGGGAGTGTTACCGTTATCAAACTCATTCATTGCTTTTGCCATATTGCCACTCACCAGGGTAATCATAGCAAAACGAATAAGCTGTCTATTGCGAATAATTTTAACACCAAGCGCAGTCGCCTTATACATCCCATAGACACTACAGGCGTCATCAACTGCACCAGTAATTTTTACTGCGCTAACCACTTTGCTCAGTGTGCCACGTTTTGCTGCTTTAGCGATCTTATCGGCCTGAGATTCTGCACCATCTGCATAGCCATTGAGTTTTTCTGAGGCAGCTTTGCGTTCTGGGCAATTACCGCTACAGCCGTCGGGGTCATCACCCGAATACCCACTTTCGTCTTTGTTTTTTACTTCGCCTGCTTTGGTTGATTTGTGCCCTTCTTTTACGGTTTCTTTAACGCGTTTTGAGCGTTTTTCATCAGTATTATCTCCGTTTTCGAACGGAGCCTTTTTTGATGTGCCATTTTTCTTGAATATTTTTAATGCTGCTTTGTCTGAAAAAGAGGCAAAATGAGGGTTAAAAGAGGTCTTTAGTGCTTCATCAAAGCCCTCTATATCAGTTAAGGCTTTGTGAAGATTCTCGGCAGTGATACGATGACCTTTGAATTTAAGTGCTTCGGGTTTTCTCCATTCAATACCACCAATCCGATAAGACTTGACCTCCCCATCGAGTTCAATCCCGACTTTTTTGAATGCTTTGATCTCTCGCTCGGAGAACGTTGCGTATTTACAACGCCACTGCCTTGTTGCGCCACAAAAGCCAGTTGTCGAGTTCTTGAGCTTTGCCTTGACGATTTTATTAGCTCGGCTTTGCATGACAGAAGAGAGCTGCAGGCTGTATTTTTCGGTAATATTCTCGGTAATATGAATAATCATGAGGCCTGGGCCACCAAAGAAGGATACAACACCAGCAAGTGCAAGCATGACTGCGATAATAACACCAAGTGGGCCACCTTTTTTGAATACGCCGCCAAGCCTGCCTTTTTTCTTTTTATTATTTGTAGTGTCGTCATCTTGTGGGGAGGTGTTGTCTTGCCACGATGTCGATGGTGCTAGTTCTCCTTCGCGAGCTATTTCACTCGCGCTGAGGTCTGCATCGCTACTAGCATATGTATTACCTGAGGTATTTTGCGAATACCCAGAAGAAGATGAGCTGTTGGTGGAGCTTCGATTGTATGATGGTTTAGAGTAGCTGCTCCCCCCAGATGATTCCCTGTTGCGGAGATTGTTGGCAGTAGATGATGAGCTTGATGAAGATGTGAGAGGCTTTCGGCTCAAACTTTGCCAATGCGTATTCCCCGGATTATGCCGGTCGAGGTCGGGTTTTTGCTGGGAGGGAATGGGGGTAGGCATGGTGGGCTACGACCTCACTGGTTGCTGATATAAGCTGTTATTGGCCACTGGGTTGGTAGTGATAAATTGCGTCTCGGTCTCGCTGGCAAAAATGCGGATATGGACGTGGTTTTGCCCGGCAAAGAAGAGGCCGTCTCCCACAGGAAAGTTAGATAGACGTTTACGCTCCTCCTCGGTGAGTTTGAAGACCTCAGCTAACACATCCACTGCACTGGTCGATTGCTTAAGCAAGAGCTGGAGTGAGCTGTTTGCTACAATAGCCCGGCCCTTCTCGCTCCCCATAAAGTCCTCCACGTCCTGCGTGATGGTCGTCAGGCCCAGAGAGTACTTACGAGCTCGCTTAGCTAGGCTGTGGAGAAATTCTGCCGAGTCTTCGTACTTCATTAGCTGCCAGGCCTCATCGACGATCAGCATCCGCCGGCGCTGTACGGTGCGGGCAATATTCCAGATGTGGCTTAGCACAATATACATCGCTACTGGCCGCAGGTCATCCTCGAGATCGCGGATGTTAAACACCACCATGCTGTTATTAATATCAACATTACTCTGCTGACTAAAGATGCCAGCAAAGGTGCCTGTGGTGTACTTCCGTAGACGCTGAGCCAGTGATGGTCCTGCTCCACCCATATGGAGAAGGGTGTCGTAGAGGTCGATGATCGTCGGTGGCTGAGAATTATGCGTCAGTGGGTCGCTGGTGATGCCAGCCCGAGCGTAGGTATCGATAAGTGCTTGGTCGAGATCGGCCTCCTCAGCTGGACTGAGCAAAGCAATCTGTTGCCCGCCCACCAACGTGCCGCCCAGCATGAGCTTGAAGAGCCGCTGCAGGGTGATGAGATTAGCACGCAGCGCGTCGGTTGCTTCGTCGCTGTCGATTACTCGGGGAAGGTCAAAGGGGTTAATTCGCGTATCGCTACTGAGGCTGAGGCGAATGTAGCTGCCGCCCACTGCATCAGCTAGCTTTTGGTACTCGTTCTCTGGGTCGATGACGAGGATGTCGGTGCCAAGCATCATACTGCGCAGCGCCTCCAGCTTAACGGTGAAGGATTTACCAGCACCAGACTTCGCAAAGACGACCATATTCGCATTCTCGAGGCTAAAGCGGTCGAAGATAACCAGCCCTTGGTTGTGCTGGTTCACACCGTAGAGAATACCCTCGCCGTCGCTGAGGTCGGCACTGGTAAAGGGAAAGCTCGTGCTCACCGCGCCAGTGTTCATGTTGCGGCGGACTTGCAGCTGGTCGGTCATTTGGGGGATGGTACTATTGAGGCCTTGCTCTTGCTGGTTGCTGGCGGTTTTACTGTAGACCATATTCTGACCAAAGATCGTCTCGATGACGTGCTGGACGAAGCTCAGCTCCTCGAGGCTATCGGCATAGAGCGTGACGTAAAGCCCAAAGCGGAAGAAGCGCTCCGCTCCAAGCTGTAGCTGGTCGCGCAATTCCTCGGCATCGGCCAGGGCAGCCTCGCGGGCTGGGTCACGCACTTTACCCTTCTCGGAGTTAAGCGCCATATCAGCCTCAAGCTGCGTCACCTTCTTGCGGAGGTTATTAAGGACGATCTCTGTCTCGACAGGGTAAATAAACATACTAATATCAAGAACTTGGTCGATGTTGATCAATCCTGACAGCCAGCCTGTGTAGAGTTCACGTGGGTAGCCATAAATATAGAGTGTGCGGCCATACTTGGTGCCAATGCGGAAGTACGTGCTGTGGATCTCCAGACTGCTGGGCGCGATTAGGTCGCGCAGCGTCGTCATCCCCTTGATAAAGGCTTCTTCTACCTCTGCTTGCTCGCGCTCGCGCTGCTGGGCAGCAATGTCGATTGGATCAGGTCGTCGTGCCATTAAAAATCTCCTTTGTGATATGCTGTCGAGGTTGGGACGGCTCCCTCACCCTTGCGGACGAAGGTGGAAGTCACGTTATTAAAGTCGCCCAGCGGCTCGCGCACTGCCGTGTCGGGGTTGTACATGTTGTAATAGAGGGTACCGAGCTCTTTAGTCTTGAGCTGCACTGCCCGCACACCAATCTGCATCAAGCCATTAAGGATGGTGTCAGCGCGGTTGCGGATCTCCTCACGGGCTCGCTCGTAGGTTTCTTTGCTGATTTTCGTCACGGTGTTGGTGTTCTTGGGAGCGAAGAGCTTCGTGAAGAACCCTTTACCTTGGTCGAGAATCGTCCCCTCCCCTGCTGGGTAATACGGGATGACGACGTAGAAGCTCTTGTCCATGATATTGGCGTTTTGTGAGAGGTCGTCGATGAAGTTGATATAGTCCTCCATTAGCACGCTTAGTAGCATGTTATCTTGAGTGCGCTGGATGGCAACGAGCTTATCCAAATAAGGGCCAATATCGACCCGCTGCGAGCGGATGCAAATCTGCACCGGGAAGTACAGTGCATTGAGAAAGTTTTGATAGCTATATTCTACCCCCTCGCGCTCACGAGCGCTCATGAGGTCGAAGTTGATCGACTCACAGGCGATGACGGCGCGGAAGCTGCCATCACCCATGATAATCATATCATCGCGCAGCTCCGAGAGGAGGAGGCTATTCTGCGTGGTAGCGGGCTTGGGTGGAGCCTTTTTCTTGGTGTCTTGGGTGGGCTGATCATTCGTGCTACCCTGCACAGCTGGTGGCTGAGCCGGTGCTTGCACGGCGGGGTAGTTACCCTGCGGTGGAGCAGGATACTGCGGGTAATTAGCTGGTGCCTGGCCCGCTGGCGCAGCGCCCTGGCCTTGGCTATAGTCAAACTGGCTGGGTGGCCCAGCTGGTGGCTGTTGATTATTGGGTGAATTTGGCGACACCGCTCTCCTTCTTATTTCTTAGCGCAAAGGGATGACAATCTCATCGTCATCATCCTGATTAGCCTGCTCTTGATGTTGAATCCGGTTGGCTTCATTGGCAATGGCAGCAACGGACAAATCAGAGTTGCTGGCTAGTCTAATTATATCAGGCGAGACGGTGTTTGTGCTAGTGTTTGGCGGCAGATTGTTGCGTTGCTGGGCGAGCCGCTCCTCACGCAGGCGTTCCTCGCGCGTGGGGGTTGTCTTGGCGTAATAACTGGGGTCGAGCGGCTGGATGACCGACTGATGAATGCTGGGGTATGGGTTGTAGCGCACGGCCATATCGATGACATTTTTGTCATCAGCCAGTGCTGAGCGATCCCGATAGGACACCGCGGCTGGGGTGGGTGCAGGAGCCGGTGTAGGTTGAGCTGACGTGACGGGTGGTTGCTGAGAAGGTACTGGCTGCTGGGGAGGATATGGTGCAGGAGTATGTGGATAATTGGGGGTTGCTGCTGGTGGGATGGATTGCTCTGCAGGTGCTGGAGTGAATGATGACTGAGTGTTGGCAGGAGGTGCTGCTTCAGCTGATGGGTAGCTGGGTGCAGTTGTGGTGTGTGCGACGGACTTTTGGGGTGGCACAAGTGGCACAGCATCAGTGGTAGGAGCGGCGTGTTGGCGGAGGTTGGCATAGATTGCTTCAAAGGATGGTGTTTCTTCTGGCTTGGGCTCTGGCGCAGCTTCTGCTGCGGGTTTAGCCGATGTATAGGGCTTGCTCAGGGCGTCTGGCAAAACCGAATCGTGTGGAATAACGGCGGGCAGTGCCATTGGCAGAGACTGAAGTGAGTCATGCTCTCGCGGCATGGGCTGTGGCTCAGCAGCAGGTGTTTCGTCATGCGCCGCATCATCCACTGGCGAAATCTCGTATACCTCGGTAGATTGCTGAGGTGGGTATGGGTTTGGTTGATTTTGGTAGGCACTAGCATCGAGTGAGGGAGCTTGCTGATGCGACGACGCAGTGCGGTTCTCGGGGAAGCTCGTGGACGAATACGACACCGCTGGGCGCTGAGGCTCTGGTGCTGGGTATGGCGGCTCTGGCATGTGAGGCTGAGCTGGCGATACTGGCGCAAAGCCAGCGGCATCAACGGGTGGCTGGTACGGTGGTGTTGGCTGTGGTGGGGTGCTTGGTGTTGGCTGCGGTACTACCTGGTATGGCTGCGGCTGAGCTTGTGGCCATGCCGGCTGATATGGCACGGGAGCTTGCTGGAGAGGTTGTCCGTCAGCTACAGCGGGCAGTGCGGCTGGTGGAGCTTGCATGCGCTCGATGGCGGCTCGGCGCCGAGCTTGGTTGGATTGCTCGATACGCCGCGTCATCGCCCGCGCTTCGCTGCTGTTATCATCAAACATATCCGAGGTCTGCTGTGCCTCAAAATAGACATCACTAATCATCGACCCCTGTGCATCGGGCACGCGGGTGTGGCGGATAGACCACCCATGAGTATCAGCCAGCTGCGATAGATACGCTAGGCGGCGCTCAGCTTCGTCTTGGCTGAGGTTCTTCGTCCGCTCAATTTCTACCTTCTCGGGCACTGTAATCTCGATGAGTGAGTTGATGCCATCAGGTTGCCACATGCGCCGGCGTGGCTTAGTGTAGAACGACACCACCGCCGCGAGGTAGACCTCCATCGGCTGATCCTTGCGCAGTGGCAAAGCTAGCGCACCAAACAGCAGAATAATCGGCACTGGAATGACCGCCAGCGGCAAAAACACCTGTGACAATCCCCACGCCAACGCAATCCCCGCCGCCGCAACTAGCAGATAAATAAACTGGCGAAAGCTAAACGGCCCAAGAATCTTATCCTCTGCCTCTACATCCTGCGCAACTTTATATCTCGACATAGTTTATGTATTTATTATAGCATGAGGGGGATGGGAGGAGACAGATAAGATTATCTTCTAAAGCTACGATTTGGTCGATTACCTCGTACTTTGAAAGGTTGTTGCAACTGTTGATTAATTCGGTTTTGTTCTGCTCGTGCGAGCCCATCTATAATGCCATCAGATACAGCCTGAGCGGTTTTTCTTGCGTTTGCAGCAGCTTCTTCTTCTCTGGCTTTAGCTTCCTCTGCGCTCCGCTTTGCGTCTTGTCTTGCTTTATCTGCCTCAGCTGCAGCCAATGCATCCTGCGACTGCTGATATGCATGAAGGGCTCCAGACGAACCGCCCAGTTTCTGCTTAGCTTCGGCAGTAACCCTGTGGCCTTCAGGACCACTTAGATAGCTGCTAACATCCTGTTGAAAGCCAGTGAAGTCTGAATGGCTCCAGCCGCCACCATCTTGAGAAACGATACTATTAATAACCGAGCCAAGCTTAGGATCTGAGAGAACAACATCTGGTTTGTAAGAGCTAACACCACTACCTTTACCTGCTCGCGTCAAAATTGATTCTGTCAGGAATTGCGCACCATCCTCAACTTCACCCTCTGTGTAACGACCAAGTGCACTTGTACCAACCATCTTACCCCAGCCATTCTCTAGAAGAGCACTTCCAGATTCCTTCATAACCATTTTACGTTCTTTTTCGGAGAATTGGCTAGCTTTACTAGGGGTTACCCGTATAAGATCAGCTACTTCTGGAGCATCCATAGTTGGTATAAGTTTTCGTTGTGCTGCAACCATTTGCTTAGCAGTCATTGTTGACCCGTCAGGGTTTTCACCTGTCATAAGCATGGTCTTGAGTTGTGATCGATCATAACGCTTTTGGTATGCCATGATACGCGAAATATCTTCTTCGTACTCTTTCTCCTCTAGCTCACCTGCAAGGGTTTCTCGCTCCTCAGCATTACCTTTACCACCAAGTGTATCAAATAGGTTTGCATGTAATCCTGTAGCTTTAGCATAATCCTTGGATTGGCGGAGTTTTTTCTGTCGTTTTCGTCGTTCGTTGGCACGGGCTATACCATAGCCAAGCTTTGTCTCTTGTGCGCCATCGAAGAGACTTCTCTTGGCACCAGATTTTGCCATAGCATTAAATGTACCTGCTGCCCCTTTGGCGAAGGCACCGATTGTACCAGTGGCTGCCATCGCGCCTTGCAACAGTATTGTTGAGCTAAGCATAGGTAGTGTGCTAGCGCCAATTGCAACAAACTGTGACACTGGATCGCCAAGCGTTGAAAATACGTGCGCAGCGACTTTTGATAGACCAAACACAACAGCAATCATTGGATACACTACAAGCAAACCAAGGAACATATCCCACCACTTCTTGAAGAACTTTTCAGTGTTCGGTAATAATAAGGAAACAAACGCAAGTGGGGCGACGAGTGCTAGGATGACAATAAACGCGTTGCGACCAATAAGGATTAAGAAAGTAATAAGCAATCCAATAACAGCACCTACCAAGAGAATAATAAGAAGAGAAAATTCTGCGAGAGAGGCTAAACCTGCAACAGCCGCGACTGTGCCAATTGTGATACCTGCATTTACAACAGTTCCAAAAAAGTCAGATACACCAGGTGAATATTGTTTTGAGCCTCCAAGCGTGTTTATCAAACCATATAGTGAACCACCAAGGATATTCGATAAATCAACCATTACCTGACTAACGTAGAGAGATATATTGATCAAAATAGTAACCATGATAAGTTTGGGTAGCATGCTTTTGACGCCATAGTTAGATAGCCCAAGCCCCGTCATTTGCGAGTAGATAATAAAGAGAAAGGCAAAAACCAGAAGAATATTAGCAATGTTACGGAAGGAAGTCCAAACACTGGTGGCACCTGGGGTCTTTAATAGTTCTGGTTTGACAAATAGGAAGTTATTAATAATGCCATATAAGGCGTCGGTGAGCTTACCCATAAAGTTGACCGCAGGACAGACAATCCAACCAATAGCACCAACACTTTCGGGACAGGTAGAAGTACCTTCGTCTTGAGTGGGAGCATTGTTACTACAACTAACAGAATCTGGGTTTTCCTGACAATAGTTAGCATCAGGTTTTTCAGACCCTGCGGCAGCAGAACCATCTTTTTTATCCTTGTTGTTTTGATTGCTTTTCCTATAAGATTCATTATAATTTTTAATAAATTTAGATGCAGCATCGCCCCATTTAATCATAGCTTGAGCAATGCCAGCACAGGTCATTTTTACACCAGAGTTGCTACCATCGCTATAGGGATACATCTCAGTGTCTTTATCCTTTGATCCAGCAAATGTGTGGGTAGACACATTACCACTCTCAAGATCAACCACCTTAACACCAGTAAGAACATTACTACTACCGGCTTTTGCACTATCGCTAATACTATAGCCGCATCCATCAGTAAGAGCAGCATAGAGCATCGCATATGAACCAGCTTCATTGCCCATTGCAGTGATCATGTCTACGACTTTTCCTTTAGATTCTTTGTAGTGTGTGTTAGTAATGAAAGTTTTAAGCTTTTCTATACCCTCATCGCTAAAATTTTTATGAAAAATTTTACTACCACTTTCGCAGTCTTGGTCGTATGAACGTTTTGGTGTCCCCATAGAACATAGCATCTTCAGTGGCGTTGTCTTCCAAAGCTTCGCAGCTCTCTTGACAACTGCATTACATTTGGCAAAGCCATTTTCGCTGTCTGGTATAGCCTTATCAAGCCAAGTAGGCGCTGTTGTTGCACCACCAAAAGCATCACCAAGAGTATAAGAAGTGCCTTTTACCCACCAATCACCTGACTTTGCATCTTTGTCGCTTATTACGCCAACATCACGGATACTTGGAAATTTAGTACTTTCAGCCCTTTGAGTGACGGGGTCTCCTGTAGAACTTAAATCATTAGAGTGCTTATGCACGCAAGATTTCAACGAATTAAAGTAATAATACGACGCTGCTCGATCTCTTAGTGTCCACTTCATCACTGGCGCGTCTGATTCAGCAGAGACAGGAGCGCTAAGAGTAAACGTGTTGATAGCGACAGCAAGAACTAGTACAAGTGCAAAAATCTTTCGAAACTTTGTAGATAGCATATACGTATCTATTTAATCACATATGAGGTAAGAATAAAATACAAGCAAAGGGGTTTTCGAGTATTAAAAGTACAAAACCTATTTGCTAATAGAAAATTATATCATTATGTTATATAATAGCAGCTAGTATGTTTGTTTGAGGGGACAAATATGCTATCCACCATCTTCTCTGCTCAATTGAAAGGAGGTGAGAAGAATGAGTGGGTTGATTATTGCCGCTATATGCGGTAGTATGTTTCTTTTCGGGCTAATGATAGCCCGAAGTGGGCAGCAACTTGTTATTGTTGTTGCTATTCTGACCGTCTTTTTGGCGGTCTGGGCCGTTCTTTGGAGTGGTCGTTTTGCCAAGGAGACTTATCCAGGTCTCTTTGGTGCAACTTACCTAGCCCTGGTGGGGTTGGGTATCAACGGCTGGCGCTTTGCGTCAGCTGGAGGGTTGGAAAAGCCCTTTATATATATTCGAAGTGCGCTTCGGATATCAACATGTTACTTTATTGTGGCATGTATACTGTCGATTGGCCTTGATTGGCCTGCTGTTTTCGTTGTTCTCCCCTTTGCTATCGCTTTTGCGGTATGCAAAGAGGTAGAGATCCGACAGGCCCGTCGGGCCCGTGAGGAGGAGGAAGAAAATGCGGGGCTCTAGTCCTGCGCCCTCCCCCTACACCGCCCATCCCTCCTTTGGGCGGTTTTTTCTTTGTGCCATAGTCGCTCAATCAGAGATATAAAAACAATATTATAAGAGAGAAGGCGGCTCTATAACCTTCTCTCTTATCTTAATAATCATCGATACTACCGTATGGTAACATGTGTAGAAACATAGCGAACACCAGTTGTTCCATTTGGTGCTGTCGTGTTCTCCGAAATGAAATACACCCTATAGCGTGGGCTCTGGGGAGACGGTTGGACAACAAAAGCAACTTCACCATGTGGTGCAATATGCTCTGCGTTTGTCCCATCGGCATCACTTTGGCGTTCTGGAAGGGTATATGTTCTACCTCCATCTGCGGAATTGCGTCCAACAGTATATGAGTGAGAAGTATTTCGCACTTGACGTGTTAGATTAGTAGGATCAATAGCTGGGTCTTCTGTCGATGCGCTAACTAGATCATCATTTCTTACCCATCGATCGAGAGTTTGCAGTAGCTCACTCTTTCGATTGTGTGGATACTGAAGATTATTGACCTTTTCTGCAACATTTGGATCATTATTACCAGGTACCCTATCAAATGCCAGAATAGTCGCGGCTGCCGCTTTGGCTTGTTTTAGGGCGTTCTCGCCATTATCCTTTGCGCTCGCAATGATATTGTATGCTACGAAGTGGTGGATGCCAGATGCAGTGAGGGCATCTTGAGCAGTATACTCACTTGCCTGCCTGGATGGTGGCAACTTCGCAACGCGCTTGAGGTCTGCAATAGATACAATTGGGAGCCCATCACTATCGACCTGGCCAGCCTCTTGTGGCATTGATGGAAAGTATTCTGGTACTTTCTCAATAGCTTTATCTGTGTAAGTTTCAAGTAACACTTGAGCAAGGCAATCCTTGACGTCTTGCTCGGGGCTACCAATGATAGTTTCGGGGTCGCCGCTTAACATATTCTGATAGGCTTGCTGGCTCTCAGGAGGAAGGGATCGCCAGGTATCGGTTGTTTGTATTTTCTCAAGCGGTGGTTGGTATGGCTCAGCTGTTTGGGTCGCTTCGTGAGTAGAATTTTGATTTACTTCGTTTGCCGAGGTATCTCCTAGCTCAGCAGCTTGTTGCTCTGGTCGACGCTTTTTTGCCTGATATGCAGCATATCCACCGACGCCTAGAACTGTAGCCCCAATAGCACCAAAGCCTAATAACCCTTTTCTGCTAATTTCTATATCCTTAATTCTCTTTAAGATTGAAGAACTTTCACTATCATGGTCCGGTGAAGGCTGATCTTGTGACTCCTTTGGAAGAACAGCAACATCAGGGCTCTGTGGAGTTTGTGGGTGTTCCCATTCGTCTGGTGTTTGTGTTGGTGGCCGATCATACGTTTGTGTCATAAGCTTCAATCCTCCCCAATACAGGATTAGTGGTTATGTGTGCTTATTATATGCGCACTTGCGTTTCATGCTACCATTGTTTGCGCGGCAGGTCAAATATTTTTTGGCCTCTGTTGAGGAAAATAGATAGCGAGCATAGACAGAGGTTACTATAGAAATATATTCGAACGATATTTTTTGGCAAAAATGGGAGATATTTTATACATATTGCATGATAAAGAAAGTATGGTGGTTTGCAGCCGTCTAATCGTGCAAGAATAAATAATATTCATCCCCCTCTATATTTATATTTAAAATAATTAACGATACAGACTGACAAATATAACACCAATACACACTCTCATAGGTAAAATACTTGCATGAGCAAATTGCAATATATCCGAGCAACTCATACATATTGCCACCCCACCCTACATCCGCTATAATACAGAGGTACGGAGAGGTGCAAGAGTGGTTGAATTGGCACGCCTGGAACGCGTGTGTGGCGGCAACGTCACCCAGGGTTCGAATCCCTGTCTCTCCGCCATATCAGCGCCAGGCGGCATGCTGCCATAGAAATGCGCTGCTGATTCGTCTTTTGGCATGATGCGTGGCTATACTGCATATTTTTGTGCAGATTGGGCTTGCAGAAATGTTTTTTGACAGTTTATACTAAAGGATAATTATGGTACGATCTTCTACACCAGTTATAGAACTCCGAGGCCTCACCAAGCAGTACGGTCTGGGCGACGCTGCCCAAAATGCCTTGGATAATGTCGACCTGCGCGTCGAAAAAGGCGAATTCATCGTCATCATGGGCCCCAGTGGTTGCGGTAAGACGACATTGCTCAACATTATGGGCTTGCTCGACCGCGCCGACAGCGGTGAGTATTTTCTTGATGGGACATCGGTCGCAACGCTGAGCAAGCGTCAACACGCCCGGATCCGCTCGCGGCAGATTGGCATCGTCTTCCAGAGTTTTAACCTGATTAATCGCCTAACGGTGCTTGAGAATGTTGCCCTTCCCCTGAGTTATCGTGGGGGAATGCGCCGCGTCAAGCGCCTGGAGCAAGCTAGTGCGGTGCTGAAGAATTTCCACCTCCAAGAGCGCGAATATTACATGCCGTGGCAGCTTAGTGGTGGGCAGGTGCAGCGCGTGGCGATTGCTCGCGCCCTGGTAAATCATCCGTCGATTATCCTGGCTGATGAGCCAACTGGTAACCTCGATAGCCGTTCGAGCCATATTATTATGGAAGAATTGGCTCAGCTACATCGCCGGGGTAATACTATCATTATGGTGACGCACAACCCGAACCTCACGAGCTATGCCAGCCGTGTGATTAAGATGCTTGATGGGCAGATTGCCAGTGATGAGCAGATGCGCACCACTGCTGCCGCGCCAACGCCAGTGGCCCGCAAGCCACGAGTTCGCCGGGCAGCACCTGCTGGCAAGACTACACCAACTATTGCGCACGGCACAGCATCGGCCGCTCAGCCAACTGCGCCAGTCAAGGCAATTGCTCGCGGTCGTCCCGCGAAGGTCCCTGCACCAGCAACGACAGCACCAACCGTGGTAGACTACGAAGATCCGCATACTCAAGATGGCCCGACTATTGAGCCTATGCCAGTTGCTCCACCAGAAGTGCCGCCAGCCTTGCCGGCCGCACAGCACGCTCCGTCGGTAGCGCAGCCTGCTCTGACACACTCCGCTTCGCCGACTCATACAACCTCAGTTACCCCGGCTCAGTCTACACCAGCTTTGCCAGTGCAATCTACCCCAGCTGCAGCTCAGCCAGCAGCGCCTGCGTCAACACAGTCTGTAGCCGCACCACCCAAGCTGGTTACACCACAGCCCGCTAGTCAGCCAGCGCAGCCTGCAGTATCTGCTCAGGCAACCAAGGTTACACCGGCCCAGCAGCCCACTCCACCATCGTCTGCTCACCAATCTAGCACAAAGGAGCCCCAGGCATGATAATCATCGACCATTTCGAAAATGCAAGCAGTAGCTTCCGGCGCAATCGCGGCCGTAATTTGCTGGCGACGCTGGGTGTGGCAATTGGCGTGGGTAGTATCGTGGCGATTTTGGCGCTGAGTGGTGGCCTGCACAATATCATCTCCCAACAGGTGTCCGACCTCAATAATAACCTCATTGTGGTGCGCCCGGGCGTGCAAGACAAGAGCTTCTCGTCGCTGGCGAGCTCGGTGGCGCAGTATAATTACAACACCAGTACTATCACCGAGTCCGACGTCGAGGCGGTGCGCAAGATGCCACATATCCGTGCCGTAGCACCAATGATGACCTCTGAGAACAAGCTCAAGAGCAACGACCGAGAAGCCACCACTACTGTTGTAGCAACTTCGCCCGACCTTGCTATCACGAGTCAGCTCGAGCTGCGTGAGGGCGACTTCCTCGAGGGTGGCACACACGACGCTAAGCCAGCGGTGCTCGGCCCAAAGCTGTCGGTGCAACTGTTTGGCACCGAGCAGTCGATTGGCCAGACCTTCAAAATTCGCGGCAAGGAATTTATCGTGGTGGGGGTGATGCGTGCTACAGAAAATCCGCTGAATTATAACAACGTTGATTTCGACAATGCAGCTATCATCACTACCGAGGCAGGTAAGAAGATCCACAGTGGTCATACACAGATTCAGCAGATCAACATCCAGGCCGATGCATCGCAGCAGGTCGGGCAGATTGCCCAGCAAGTTAAGGATAAAATCAAGCAAAACCACCAAGGCGAAGAAGACTTTACCGTAGCAACGGGCGATGCGATTAGCCAGCCGACCAACCGGCTCTTCACAGCACTAACCCAGGTGTTGACGCTAATTGCAGCCATCTCGCTGGTGGTTGGCGGCATCGGCATCATGAACATCATGCTGGTGAGTGTAGTAGAGCGTACGCGCGAGGTGGGTATCCGCAAAGCGGTTGGTGCGACCGATGGTAATATCATCACCCAGTTTGTGATCGAGGCGCTGGCGATTAGCTTGCTTGGTGGTATCCTGGGCTACATCCTCGGCTACATAGTAGCGCTGAGCTTTAGCCTGTGGCTGTCCTTTGCGCCATCGCTAGAGTGGCAGACGGCGGTAATGGCGATTGGCCTGGCACTGGCGGTTGGCCTCACCTTCGGCCTCTACCCAGCCATCCGGGCCGCGCGCAAGAACACGATCGAGTCGCTACGGCAGTATCACTAATCGACATAGTTATGCTGATACAGAACCCGCCTGAAATGTGGCGGGTTTTTTGTATGAGTTGTGGTATTCCTGGCTCACCCTACCCTGCTCATTTACAGAGTAAGATGATAGAATTTTTGCACATATTATTCCAGATTAATCGTCACATGTAATATTTGAGATGATGAGCGATTTCGTTAGTGAATTTATTGTAGCAGCTCGTTGTTTATGTAATATTTTGCGACAGCGAGCCATCGTACAAGATCATGACAAAGGCTTAAGAGTGAGAATAAAAAAACAAAACACTACGATTCTCAAAAACTAAAACACGCTAGGTTAGAGCTTTAAGATTTGTCGCCCTTCCCCTGCTTCACGCCATTCAATACGCCGAGGTAGCAGCTGGCGAATTCCGCTAATATTATGCCGTGCAGCACCTGTTCTAACTCTGTCTTGCCCGCAAGCAAAACAGACTTTGCGTGGGGGCGGCGGCCACTGAGGCGGCGATCGAGCGCTGCCATGCGCTGCTGGGTAGTGGCGTCATTCTCCCCCGCGAGGTCGAAAAGCGCGAATGGCTTATCTACCGGATGGCTTAGCCAGCCATGAGCGCCGGCATGCTCAGCCTCGGCAAGGGTGGTGGCGAATGCCACATTGTGCGCCCGCTCCTGCCAGCACCACTGCCACCACTGGGCGACTGGCGCGAGCGCCCCACTGCCGCAAAACACCGCTGTCTTGCCCGCTGCCTGTTGCGCCAGCTGCTTGGCAAGGTTGTGAGCGGTCGGCACGGCAGCACCCCACTGCTGCGCTGCATTCGCTGTGCCATCTGCTATCGCTTCCACAAGATCATCATCCAGCAACTGATAGGCCGTCAGTAGCGCACTCAGTGTGCTGAGTATGCGTAGTGGTTCTACCTGCCCTTCTCTCTTCGCAACCGGCACGACGGTAGCTGCAGGGTATGCTGTGGTGCACTCAGCCACGGCAGCATCATGAGTGAGCAGAACGGCCGGAGCAGCATGCTGCTGTATATAGCGCAGTATATTCTTCACCTGGTCAGGTGAGACGCCAGTCTCGATAATAACCACTAAGCTGTACGAGCCCACAAATGCGGGCACTGCCGCTGCTTCGCAGCACAGCACAGGCACAGCCAAGTGAGGCTGCACGAGCTGCTGAGCAACGCAAGCCAACACCACATCACTATCCGTTGCTATAATCACAACATTATGAATATCATGCTGGACTGATATATGTGAGAGCTGGCTAGCTACCTCTGTTGGCAGCGTCGTTTGTTTCCATAATGTTGCAACGTGATGCAGAGTGGCTTCGGCACCGCGTTGGCGCAATGTGGTCTGGTCATCAAGCATAATCGTCTCCTTCTGCTTGCAAGAGTATACCCTCCCATGATACATTAATTAGCAGAGAATCATAAGCATATTTGGAGACAGGTGGGAACCATGAATATCAGCACTACATCACAATCAATTACCGACGATCAAGAGCTTGCCAAGGTGCTCGCTGGGATCGGCCCACAGGTGGGCACAGCAGCATCGCAGCGGTCGCAGGCGATGATGTCGGGGCAAGGTGCTGGCCGTTCGTCACTCTCGGGTATGTCGGGCAATATGGGCTCGTCCGTGCCAGTCATGTCCTCGCAGCAGCAATCGTCGCAGCCTGCGCCCAGTGGTGAGGCGCTCAATGGCGTGAAGCAATCGGCCATCAAAGAGCTGCGCCCACTGGTGGATAAGCTCAACGTCAGCCCAGATGAGAAGTTCGACACCTATCTGCTTTTGATCCGCTCGACGGACGACAAGAGTTTGATCGACCCAGCCTACCAAATCGCCAAGTCGATCCGCGACGAAACCCGCCGCGCCCAAGCGCTGCTCGACATCATCAAAGAGATCGACTATTTGTCGCAGCGGTAGCGGATACTGCAATAAGAGCAAGCATTATCACCACTGATGTGGTGATTTTGTTATGGTACTAAAAATGATATATAATACAAACACAACCATGGTAAAAACACGTCACTATAAGCCACATCGCCGTACACCCAAACATCATAGCATTGATGCAATGCCATCACTTATATCGCCGAGCCAGTGGTCGACGTCTTCTTCGGATATCAAAAAGCAGCTTGTTACCGTTGATGCAGCGCTGAAGAGCCAAAAGCCACACCTCGCCTACCTCGTCGAGCAGCAGGGTCGCAATTGGAGTGAGGAAAAACGCCGCCAGCGACGCTCGGCTGCCCTGGGAGAGAGTGCTGTGGCGCTTGTGCAGCACTATGCGAGCAAAGAACAGTGGTCGCATGTCGATATGGCGCGGCTGCTTGCAGCGTATCCTGGCTGGGTGGAGGCGACCGAACAAGATGATATGGCGCTGACTCGGCAAGAAAATAAGCAGCGAATCAAGAAACTCACGCACTTTAATCACGCCCTGCGCGATGTGATAGACAACGCCACACACGCCTGCGAGACATGGAAGTCGATACCGTCTGTGTCGGATATAGTTAACGGCTTAGAAGCCGTGTGTCCAGGCAAGAAGCATGCTCAAAACAAGCAAGATCGAATAGGTATGTTGTATGCGACAGTAGCGGGCATTCGCAACGAAGTGCTCTTCATGCGGGTGCTGGATGAAGCGGGCATTGCCTATGAGCCAGGTACGGCCAACCAGGATATGCGCGGGATAGATATGATAGTGAATGGTAAGCTTATCGATCTCAAGTCGTCTGAACACTACGAATACGATGCTCAGGAAGATGCTGCTGAGCATGATGATGACGGACGGATCTTTTTCTTCCCTGGTGTGGAGCGGTATGAATATCGCAATAAACTAATGCTGCCGAAGGAAAAAATTATCCGGGTTACGCCACGGGTGGTAGCCCGCATGTATAGCCATGGCATTCTAGATAAGCCAATACAACAGAGGTAGATCTCACAACAGACACGCGACCATAACAGAGGTAAAGGAGGTGCAGTGCTATATGCCACACGAAATACCACGGCAGCCGTCAAATGAGGAGCATGAGAGACATGCAGTACTCAAAGAGGCAATTTCTCAATCGATTTTTGACGGAAAGCCATGGCTATATAGTGGTCCTGAGGGCGAGCCGTGGCTACTCTTTATCCAGTGGATATCGCTGCAGCGCACAGAGGATGGCTGGGCAGCAACTGGTTTGACTACTGATGGGCGCTATGTAAGAGTGGGTAGCAGCGATAATGTAGACGATGTGATATTCAAAGTAGAACCCAAGCAATCTAACGGAGAGGCAGACACCCCACAGGGCAGCTAGAGCGGACATCCGCCGGGTGAAGACACTAGCTTGCCGACGCACGCTTGCTGTGGCGTGAAGTTGGCTTTTTCTTGCGTTTGGTTTTGTCTTTGGCTTTGGAGATAGGCTTGCTGGCGTCTTTTGTGCGCTTGCTCTTGCCTCGTGCCGACTTTTTCTTCGATGCTTGCCGCTCGTGGATAGCGTTTCGCACCTCTGTTATTTCGTCCCAGGGGTGAGTGCCGTCGGCACGCTCGATGGTTTTTTCGTGGCCTTTGCCGAGGAAGACGACGGTGTCGCGGGTGGTGCGGGCACGACGAATAGCAAAGCGGATGGCCTCAGCGCGGTCGTGGATGAGAAAGAGGTCGGTGTCTTGGGTTTTGCCAGCGGCTTCTGCGCCTTTGGCGATTTGGGCGAGGATGTGTTGCCCATCAACGTCACGATCGTCTTCTTCAGTGATAATAAGCTCGTCAGCAATTCGTCCTGCGATCTTGCCTTGGATGGCTCGCTTGGATTCATCGCGCCGGCCAGCCGAGCCAAACAGGACGATCAGCTTGCCTTTCGTGCTTGCTCGCACACTACCGAGGAGCCGCTCGAAGGCGTCGGGTGTGTGGGCAAAATCGACAATAGCGGAGAATGGCTGCCCAGCATCGACCACTGTCATACGGCCCTCCACCCCGGTGAGTGCAGCCAGGCCGTGTTCGATCTGTACCCGGCTTAAGCCCACCTCGTGCCCCACTGCTACTGCGGCTAGGCTGTTGGCAATGTTGAACTCACCCGGCATATTGATGGCGATGTGGTGCATCTCCCCCATTAGCCATACATCGTAGCGGCTGCCCGAGGCGGTTTGGGCGATGTTAGTCGCCCGGATGTTGCCGTCAGCGATGCCGTAGCACAGGCTACGGGGCACGGCTTGCTCGAAGACTGCTGCTGATGGGTCATCCGCATTGATAATGCCAACCCGCCGCGCTAGCTTGAAGAGGCGCATTTTGGCAGCGCGATAGCGCTCAAATGTCTTATGATAATCTAAATGCTCGTGTGTAACGTTGGTCATGACGGCGATGTCTATTGGAATGCCAAAGATGCGGTGCTGCGCCAACGCATGGCTCGTCACCTCTAGCACTACCCACTGCACATTATGCCGCCGAAACTCTGCCAAACGCTCCTGCAACAGGGGTGCAGATACGGTGGTCATGTGCTCGGTTTGCGATGTGATGTCGTCGTTCACTCCATATGCCACCGTCGTCATCAGGCCGACATTGTAGCCTGCTTCGACCAGCATGCGGTGGATCATAAAGCACGTCGTGGTCTTGCCATTTGTCCCCGTTACGCCAATGACGTGCATGCCCTGGGCTGGGAAACCTTGGTTAGTCGCTGCTACAGTGGCTTCAAGCAGCCGATAACCTGGCTCCAGCGCCGCTAGCATGCTGGGTGGGAGAGTATTCTTGAGTGTTTGTTTTAGAGAAAATGCCATGACATATATTATACCACTTTTGGTAATATTTAAAACCATGAGAGGCATGATTTTTTGGTAGCGCACACGTGGGAGAAAAAGTGCAGAATTTCTCTTAATTTCAGCCGTATTGTTTCGTCATTTTAGCTGATAAAGTGGCGAAATTTGTCGTTGTGTTAATTAATATTCTCGTAGAATGTTGACCTGAGTATCGCATGGGACGGAAAAGGAGAAGTTGAGAGTAAGCCTACCATTGAGGCTCAAACTCATGCAATTTGATTTTTTATTACCACACTACTCTCCCGCCTTCCCTGCTCTGCTATAATAACCCTATGAAGATTCTTGGGATTGAGAGCAGCTGCGACGAGACGGCGGCTGCAGTGGTGGCTGATGGGCGACGTCTGCTGAGTAGTGTCGTGCACTCGCAGATAGATATTCATGCCCAGTATGGCGGCGTGGTACCAGAGGTAGCGGCGCGGAGCCATATTGAGATGATTACCCCAGTGATTGACCGTGCATTGGCCGAGGCGGCATGCAGCTGGGATGAGATTGATGGCATTGCTGTGACGTATGCGCCTGGGCTGGTAGGGTCACTATTGGTGGGGACGCTGGCAGCGAGGACGCTGGCACTTGTGCACAAGAAGCCGCTCTACGCAATTCATCATGTGGAGGCGCATGTCTATGCTAACTTTGTGGTGGAGGACGGCCGGCCAAAGCCCGAGCCAGCCCTAGCGTTACCTGCTGCGCAGCCAAGCTTCCCTATGCTGGCACTCATCGTCTCTGGTGGGCATAGTCAGTTGGTGCTGTTTCGGGCGCATGGTGACTATACACTACTTGGCCAAACACAGGATGATGCTGTGGGCGAAGCCTTCGACAAGGTAGCGAAGATCATTGGTTTGCCCTATCCTGGCGGCCCGGCCATTGCTGCTGCCGCCACGCACGGTGACCCGCAGCGCTACGCCTTACCTAAGGCGCGGATGCAGGGCCAGTACGATTTCTCCTTCTCGGGCCTTAAAACGGCCGTGCTGCGCCGAATGCAGACCGAAGTAGGCAAAGATACCTCTTTTCCTTCGCACGAGCTTCCAGCGCTTGTTACGCCGCAGCAGCGCTATGATATGGCGGCGAGCTTCCAGCGTGTGGCGGTAGAGACGTTAGTCGATAAGACGGTGCTGGCGTATGAACACTATGCGCCACGCTCCGTCGTGATTGCTGGTGGCGTGGCGGCCAACCAAGAACTCCGCCGCCAGCTGCGCATTGCCCTGCCCTGCTCTATTAGCTACGCACCAATGGCCTTTTGCACAGACAATGCAGTGATGATCGCCGCTCTCGGCTACTACTACGCCCAGGCTGGCCACACAGTTGACCCATACCTGCTCGAAGTGCAACCGAGTTTGTCGATGCGCGAAGCAGTGTGGGCTGATAATTAGCCTTCTTTTGCGCGAATCTGCCTGGCCAGCGCTGCAGCAGCTACAACAGTTTCATCGAGTGTGTGATAGATCGGGAGCTTTGGCCGCTCGAGGTGTGCTTGTGTTTCGATATCAAATGGTCGGTCGAAGCTTTTGTCAATGCCAAGCACAATGGGCGAGCCGCGTCCGAGTTCCTTACCAAGCTCTAGTGGTGTAATGATGCCTGATCCCTTGACAAAGTAAAACATTACCACGCGTGCGAGCTGTAGATTCCGGTGTTCCCATGTGATCTGCTCCTTCGCAATATCACCAACGCGCGGTATTCCTTCCGGGCGTCGTGGGTTGGCAATAATGAGCTCTTCGTCACATGCTTCTGTTTGCTCAATATTTTTTAATAATTTTTCTGCTTGGTTTTGCCAATCTTCTGCCCCAGAAATAGGGCCTGCAATGAAGATGTCTGGTCTTAATTCTTGCATAGATAACGCTGATATTGGGCGTTTGACGAGCATGGCAAAATAGTATCATGGACTATTGCAAAGATCAAATATCACAGACACGAAAAATAAGCTGAAGATCTGCAAGTCGCGGATTTTTCATCTCACCGTAAGGTGGTTCTATCCACCACGGTGCCTAATAGTGTAGATATTGTTACGAAGGCAGTGCTCTACCGCGCTATAATCTTTCGCATCGCACGGACACAGCGAATCACCTGGTGTATGAATGGCCGAGCGATATACTCATAGCAACCAGCGCGTTCCTCCAGCTGGCCGCCAAAGCCTTTCTTAAAGTGATACACTCCCTCTTGCTCGGGGAAGCCGTTGAAGTTTCCGCTTGTGCCGTAGAAGTTATAGCGCTGAGCGCCAAGGCTGATGGCACGGCGCATTGCTGCGTATTGCAGGGCGTATGAGCCGGAGAACTTGGCATGTTGATCGTCCGACCCACTGAGAAAATACACCACCTCGTTATCACTCGTGTGCATGAATATGGCGGCGGCCAGCGGCAGGACGTCGCCGCTAGCTGCCTGGCGCAACGTTTCGTAATCTGCCAGGCGTTTGGATACCGCAGTAAGCTGATTGTCGAGCTCCTTTACCTGTCCTTGCTTGTCTGGCTCGGTCGCTAGCGCATCGCGCTTGGCTTGCAGTGCATCCTGCTGGCCGCTGAGACGGGCTTGGTAGCCAACAAGGTCGAGCTCGGCAATCAGGAACCACGCCTGCTTGCGGTGAAAGGCGCGGAACAATTGCTGATAAAATTCCTCGCTGCGTCCTGAGAAGCCACGCCGCGTGCCAGTATCGATTAGCAGCTTCGCAAACGGGGCGAGATCGTCCACTGCAGTAATTTCGCGTACCGCCACACCATACTTAGTGGCTGCCTTGACGCAGCTGCGTGTCTTGGCGTCGAAGCTCTTGAGTAGTGCTGTATCGTCGTGGTAGGGCGAGAGATCTTTGGCAAAGAACCAGCGCACATAGCGCGCGTTGCGGTCGGTCTGCTGCGGGGGGATGGCGCGGAAACCTGTCTTTTCCAGTTGTTGCAATGCCTTGGCTGTGCCTGTTACTTCGAGAAGCTGAGTAGGGTCATTTCCCTGCCGTAGGATGAGTGGCGGCTGCAGGCGGAGCAGAATACCTTTATGTGCTTTGACATATTTCTTAAGTTCTGTCAATAGTGTGCTGAGCACGGCTGGGTTGTGATAATCCACGAGCGGCCCTTGCAAACATTCAAACTCGCTATAACTTAAGGTGCGCCACTCATACAACACGGCGGTAGCCACCAAGCGCCCGCCCTCAGCAAATAGCCCCAAATAATGTGGCTGCCAGCCCAGCTGTGCCACCCGCTTGGCATTGGCGGCCGACTGGACGAAGCTCCCTAGCGGATGCTGCGCCACAAATTGCTCGAGTGTGGATGGATCGATAGGCTTGAGCTGCATAATGATAGCGATAGTATAGCATTTTTGAGTAGTGAGAGGAAGAGATGTCTAATAGCAAGGTATATCAGCCTTAGACTTTTCATAACGCGCGTACCTCTGGGCTAGATCAACACTATTTTATACGAATATTCACCATCTCGTCGTGGTACGCATGGAATTTTTGCAACAATCATCAGTGAAAATCCGCCACAAAGTTGCTATACTAATGTTATGAAACATTTTTTACAGACTGAGGCATGGGAGGCCTTTCAACAAGCGCAGCAGCGCCACACGGTGCGGCGGGCAGACAAAGGGTGGCAGTATTATGGCATTATCGAGCATGGTCGACTCAACCATCGGTTGTATGTGCCCTATGGGCCCGAAGCAGATAATGATGCCGCTCAGGAAGCGGCGCTCAAGGATATCATTGCCACAGGGCGGCAATATGGTGCAGACTTCGTGCGGGTCGACCCCCGGACGACGCGGCTCGAGCAATTGCAAAATCTTGGCTTTCGCAAAGCGAAGAGCCTCCAGCCCGATCGAACAATTATTAATGATGTAACGATGGATCACGATGCCATTCTGGCTAATGCCAAGCAGGCGGTGCGCTACACCTGGCGCAAGAATCAGAAGGCAGGGGTGCGCTTCCATACCAGTTATGAGCCAGCAGATATCGAGATTTTTCTTGATATGATCCACGACGTCGCCAAGCGTACTGGCATGCAGCCTCATAGTGATGCCTACTTTCGCCAAATGGCAGAAGTGCTTTTCCCACGTAAGGCAGCTGGCCTGATGTATGCCACGCTAGAGGACAAGCCAGTTGCTAGCCTGATATTCTTTAGTGACGGCACGACGATGGCCTATGCCCACGCTGCGTCCTACACCGCCCAGCGCAACCTCAGCCCAGCCACAGCACTGGTGGTGTCTGCCCTCTTCTATGCGCACGATACCGGGCACAAATTCTTTGACTTTTACGGCATTGCGCCAGACGATGTGCCGAAGGATCACCCCTGGGCGGGCTTCACGCACTTTAAGAAGTCGTTTGGGGGTACGCCGGTGGATTATATCGGCACCTGGGAAAAACCTCTCCATCCACTGCGCTACCGGCTGTATCACCTCTACCAAGCGCTGTATCAGCACGTGCGTAGCCTGCGCCAGGCGTCGTATCGCCGCTCGCATAAGTAGTAGCTGGTGGGGTCACTCAGAGAAAGGCGCTCTAGCTGGGCGTCTTTTTTATTCCTTCTGCCCTACTCTCTACTGATGTGACTTTAGACGGAAAACAATATGAGATCCATATGCTGATGTAAGGCCATAGAGCTTGATGAAATTGCGCATTATTCACGTGAAATAGAGATATGTACAGGTGAAAATTGGGCTATCACTTCCCTGTTGCAATTTAATTTTAGTTGTCACTATGATAAACACAATTTATCTTCATCTCTTATTTATTATTCATACTTCCCTTTTGCATTGGATGAAGCGCGTTGATGAATGTAGCATGATGGTATGTGGGCAGACATTGCAATGCAGAGACTTCTGCTGCTTTTCTGGTAGTCTGCCCATTCCCCATGCTCTACTGGATGAGATAGTAAAATCGTAATTGCTTTAGTCGCAGGCCGTCACACATCACACCTTCCACGTGAAAAACTACACAGTGGGAAATTATCAGAACAAACGACTACTTGATAGTGACTAATCTGCAAAGCGAGAAACAAATCATATGATTTTAATAAGCTGCGTCTTAGCCTTATCACTAACCCCTGTCACCTCTGCCATTGAACCATCAAACGTGCTATACTAGGTAGCTGAAGTTGCACCAAAAAATCGGCCAGGCAGATGCTGCACACAGATTTTCACGTGAAGTATCGACCGCGCCGTTTTCGTGTGAAAAGTATCAATAATCTGTAAGGAAGCCACCGCCATGAAACTTGCCAAGACCTACAACCCTAACGAATACGAGCCAAATATTTACGCCATGTGGGAGAGCGCTGGCGTGTTTCGACCAAGAGGGGAGGGCACACCCTACAGCATCGTGATGCCGCCGCCCAATGCCAATGGCAACCTGCACGTTGGGCATGCGCTGGGCTCGGCCTTGCAAGATATCTTAGTGCGCTACCACCGGATGAAAGGTGACGACGCGGTGTTTATCCCTGGGGCAGACCATGCTGGCTTTGAGACGTGGGTGGTGTACGAGCGCGAGCTAGAGAAGCAGGGCAAGACGCGCTTCGATTACTCTCGTGATGAGCTGTATGCACAGGTGTGGGACTTTGTCGACCAAAAGCGGGGTGATATGGAGCTCCAGCTGCGCGCCCTTGGCGTTGGGGCCGACTGGGAAGATATGGTCTTTACGCTTGACCCTAAGGTGGTGGAAACGGTTTATGGTACCTTCAACAAGCTGTGGCAGGATGGGCTGATCTACCGCGGTGAGCGGATCGTCAACTACTGTACAAAGCACCAGACCAGCTTTGCCGACATAGAGGTAGTGCACAAGACGGAGAAGTCCAAGCTGTGGCGCATTGCCTATCCGCTACTCGATCATATTGGTGAGATTATCGTCGCTACCACGCGGCCCGAGACGCTGCTGGGCGATACCGCCATTGCTGTCAACCCGGCAGATGAGCGCTACAAGAAGCTGATCGGCACCAAGGCGCTGCTCCCACTGGTGGGGCGCGAGATCCCGATTATTGCTGATGAATATGTCGATGCGTCGTATGGCACCGGTGCGGTCAAGATCACGCCAGCCCACGACCCAAATGACTTCGAGATGGGGCAGCGGCATGGGCTGCCGGTGGAGCAGGTGATTGGCTTCGATGGGCGAATGACCAACGTGCCCGCACCATTTGATGGTCTCACCACGACGGAAGCACGCCAGCGGGTGCTAGAGGCGCTGGAGCGCGAAGAGCTGCGCCGTGGCGAGGAGGAGCTGGAGCACTCGGTGGGGCATTGCTACAAGTGCGATACCGTCATTGAGCCGATGGTTAAGGAGCAGTGGTTTATCTCAATGCGGCCCTTGGCGGATGCAGCGATTGCTGCTATTGAGCGCGGTGATGTGACCTTCACCCCCGCCAACAAAGGCGAGGTGGTTATCAAATACCTGCGCGAGATCAAAGACTGGAATGTCAGCCGGCAGATACCGTGGGGGATACCCATCCCAGCCTTCCAGAGCACGACTGATCCAAGCGACTGGATCTTCAACACAAATGTCAACGAAAAAGAAATAGTTGTAAATGGCACAACATATCGTCGGGAAGAAGATACACTCGATACCTGGTTTAGCAGTGGGCAGTGGCCATTCATCACCACCGACTATTTGCAAGATGGGCCGCTGGCAAAATTCTACCCCAACGCGGTGATGGAGACGGCGGGAGATATCCTCTTCTTCTGGGTGGCGCGGATGATGATGCTTGGCCTGTACTGCACGGGGCAGGTGCCATTCCGCCATGTGTATCTGCACGGACTGGTGCTGGATGAGCATGGGCAGAAGATGAGTAAGAGCAAGGGTAATGTGATTAACCCGATGGAGGCGATTAGCCAGTATGGCTCAGACGCACTGCGCATGGGGATTATCGCCAGCCGCTCAGCCGCTCAGCCGCAAGCCTTTAATACCGGCAAGGTGGTGGCAGCGCGCAATTTCTGCAATAAACTGTGGAACATCGCTCGCTTCATTGAGGCACAAGTGGGGGACACGCAGCCGGTGCATGTACCAGTGCCGCAATCGATGGCTGATCATTGGATTATCCGACAGCTGAGCAAGGCAGGGGAGACGATGGAGCAGCAGCTGGCGCAGTATCGCTTTGCTGAGGCGGCAGAGACGCTGTACCACACGGTGTGGGATGATGTGGCTGATTGGTATATTGAGGCAGCCAAGGTGGAGCAGCACGCTGATATGCTGGTGTGGGTGCTCGATACGTGTTTGCGCTTGGCCCACCCATTTGCGCCATTTGTGACGGAGACGATTTGGCAAAGCCTGAGCTGGCACAATGACCTCCTAGCGGCAGCACGATATCCGCAGGCTGAGAAATACAACGAGTTGCAGGCGGCTGAATTTGGCCGGCTCAAGCGGCTCGTGACTGAAGCCCGCTATGTAATGAGTGAGTTGCCTGGCAATGAACGCCATACGATGCTCTATATGGATGACGCGCTTGTGGCGGATAATGCTGAGCTGGTGCGGCGCTTGGCTGGCCTAGCAGCGGTGGAACATACTGATGTAGCACGTGGGCTGCGCTTGGCTGCTAGCGGCCGCGACGCCTGGCTTGATGTGAGTGACGAGACGCTCTATGAGCACCAGACGAACCTTGAGAAGCGCTTAGTTGCAGCACGCAATGACGCCGCCAAGCTGGAGGCACGCCTAGCAAACGAACGTTACACCAGTCAAGCACCCGCTCATTTGGTGGAAGAATCACGCCAGCAGCTGGCAAGCAAGCAGGCGTTGATCGAGCGGCTGGTGAAGGAATTGCAGGTGATCGAATAGCAGTACTGCAAATTAAATAACTTGTGCTAATAGAGGAGGCTACCATTGATGTGAGATGGTAGCCTTTTTGATGAGTAGGGATAATGAAGTGTGTTGATTTAACCTCCTGCGCTTTAAATGATAAACAGGGTACTTAGTAGAGAAAGGAAGTGCGAACACAGATAAAGGGATTATTGTGATGACGAGCTATATTAACCTGAAGCTGAAAAATCTCATCGCATCACGCTTTCTATTCGTACCATTCTTTTTCTGAGGCTTATTTACGAGCGTTCATTACATGGATTTATATAAAGCATACATATGCTGTGACAAACAGCTTTCATACCTCATTTAAATGAGATGATAGGGAAGAGAGTTAATGAAGAAAAGAAGGGTATTCCTATATCCACACGAAACATACTTGACAAAAAAGAAACATCCTGCTACCATGAATATGAACAAAAATAGAACTAACGATAGTCACCAATACACACAATGAAACACAAACATCACACTACCTCATACAAAACTGTCCTCGCGCAGGCGGCCGTGGCGGTCTTTAGCCTAGCGACTGCGCTGGGAGTGTTCTTGCACGATGGGCAATTTGATAAGATGACCACTGCGCTCCTTACGCTTGAGCCTGCTGCGCTGCATGGCCGTGGGGCACAGGGCTCGGCGGAGCCTGATAAGCTAACGGCCGACCCGCACGTGCATCCGCATCATACGTCGCTTGGGCGCAAGACGGCACACCAAGGGCAGCATCACACGCCGAGTGTGCCACCGCGCGATGATGAATATAGATATCTGGCACATAAGCAGCGGGGGACGCGCCATGCCTTTGATAATCAGTTTTTGCCAATTGTTGGTTAACTATTGATGGTGATACGGATGACCAGCGGCAATCTGCTGCGCCCGGTAGAGTTGCTCGGCTAAGATGAGCCGCACCAGCTGATGTGGAAACACCAGGCGAGACAGCGACCACACCAGGTTAGCGCGCTCCATCACTGCCTCTGTCACACCGTATGCGCCACCAATGATAAGCACGAGTGATTTGCCTTGCGCCATTGGCTGATGCAGGCTGCGCGAGAGGGCGGGCGAGTCGAGCATTGTGCCACGCTCGTCCAGTAGTACAACATATGCGTGGGGCGAAAGTGCTCGAAGAATCTGCTGCGACTCCTCACGGCGTGCCGCATCGCCGCTATGCTGGCTGGCTGGAAGGATCTTCCACTGCAACTGCCAAGCACGGGTCATACGCTGCTCGTAGCGTGCTATGCCATCAGCTAGCCAGGGCTCGTGCCGCTTGCCAACGGCGATGATGGTGATCATGCGTTGGCGTCTTCATTACTGTTAGATACTGCTGTAGCAAGACGCTGGGCGGTGGTAGATAGGTGAGTATCGCTAGTGTCGGTTGGATAGCCATGATGGAGCTGTAGCACCTCGCGGTCATATAGTGGCACGAGATGAATGTGAGCGTGCGGCACATCGAAGCCCTCTACCACAACGCCGACCCGCTTAGGCTGGAGCGTCACCTCTATTGCGTGGGCAATCTGCTGTGCCACCGTCCAGAGATGTTGATATACTTCAGTTGGGAGCGCCCACAGCGAGTCAATCTGCTGCTTCGGCACGACCAGCACGTGGCCATCACTCAGTGGGTTGATATCGAGGAAGGCTATCGTGTGCTCGTCTTCATACACCGTATGGCTTGGTATTTCACCTTTGATAATCTTGGTAAAAATAGAATCCTGCATGGCTCTAGTATACGCGAAGGTGGGGCAAGAGCTCAAGGATATCCGCTGCGCGATATTTCCGTTCGGCGTCACATCTGTTATAATGAGAGCAGACCACGTGGAGAGGTGCAGGAGTGGTTGAACTGGCCGCTCTCGAAAAGCGGTAAGCCGCAAGGCTTCGAGGGTTCGAATCCCTCTCTCTCCGCCATATTTCTGATACTGGTAACCTGCAGGCTGATGATGCTTGTAGGTTTTTATTACGAAAAACATGTGATTACTTTCGTACGCTGTGCTTGCTTTATTTCTGTTCTTTGCAAACGCGAGCAAGAGCAACAAAAAGCGCACACCGCGATGGTGTGCGCATATGTTTGTGTGAGAAGAGAGCCAAGTATTATTGGCTAGGTGGTCGAAGCACCGGTGTTGCTGCTATTGGTAGTAGTGTTGATGTTACCACCAGGGATGATAGTGTTGATGACAAAGTTCACCGCCGCATAGGCTAGCAGCGCCACCACGACACCGACCAGAGCGTACATGATAGTATTCTTCGCGCCTTGCACCTGCGATGAATTACCACCAGAGACAACATAACGAATACCACCGAAGATGATCATAATGACCGCGATAGCACCAACGAGAAACAGCATGATGTTGCTTACTCGTGTGAAGATACCGGCGTCACCAAAGAGATCGGCTGGCTGATCTTTGCCCCGTGAGCGGCTGGCGCCGTCTGACACACCGCCGATTGCAGCGCTGGGCGGCGCAGCAGCAATTATCCCACCCCCGATGAGGGCAAGAGCACTGATAGATAGTAGACATTTTTTTAGCATAATAAACTTAGCTCCTTTTATCTTGTAATTATACGATATGGCGTTTTTTTTGTCGAGAGGAAAGCGGCGAAATTTCTCGGCTTGTGGTGCTATGGTGACTCGCTTCCTTCATCTCTTTTGCCAGTAGCGTCTTGAAAACCTGCTGTTATGACGGTATCTTGAAGCTCAACATGGGGAATTGGTATGGTAGTGAGACGCCCACCGCCTCCTTATTTATATTGCTTGATAAAGGGAAGGGGAATGCAGGAAATATATGGCTAACGACACTGCGGCGAAGTAGGGATAAAATTGTATCTCACAAACGTCTAGCGCAATTGCCTGACCTATGCTACAATAACCAGTGCACGTTGGTGCACAATCCGACACGCTGGAGGAGTACCCAAGTGGCTGAAGGGGACGGTTTGCTAAATCGTTAGTGTGGGGAGACCTGCAGCGGGAGTTCGAATCTCCCCTCCTCCGCCAGGATTGTTAGAGCTATTAGCTATCAGCTCGGTGTGTATGACGAAAACAACCGAGTGGCGTATATAACTCAATAATGACAAGCTAAATGAGACGAATGCTGAGGTTGCTTAGCAATCTATAGTTTTAGCATAAAACCAGCGCAAAGGCTAGATGAACGAATCATTGTAGATATTACAATGATATTTTTATTTGTGTGGATCTTGGTGGAATAAGTGATATATTCAATACATGCGAAGTATCGAATATGTCAAGAGCTCTATCTGGGGTATGATCTATATATGTACGGTACAAGCGTACAACTGGCAAGAGAGGCGAAGTATGAGAGTTGCGCGAGGTGTACACCACAGGATTGCGCAGTTATGCGGGTTATGGTTAATTGACCAGTGCGGCCATTATGATAGAATAGTCTTTGTAACGTAAATCTAACGCCAACCGACAAGGGGAGGAAAGAGCAGTGAAGATTAGACGTCAAAAACGTGGGATCGTCATGCGCATCGCATCGGTTGTGGCTGTGAGTGGGCTCGCTATAGGCGGGCTTTTTTATGGCCTCAATTCGGTGAACGCAGCCGGTCTGAATAAAAACTATAATTATATCAAGGCAAATTACGCTGTGCCGAATGCCAACGTAGCCTGGGTGTCGCCCAACGGGGATGACAACAAGGGTAACGGAAGCGAGTCAGCACCGTACAAGAGCTTTGGCCGCGCCGTCACGAAGATCGGCGACGGCGGAACAGTGGTGGCAAAGAGTGGTATCTATCGCGAGCCACACTTCTTTGTGACGAAGAAGAATGTCACCATGCAGGCAGCACCCAACGCTGAGGTGTGGCTGAAGGGTAGCGACGTTGTGACCAACTGGTCGCGCGAAGGTAATATGTGGAAGGCCACTGGCAACTTCCAGAACTTCTGCCACGTCTGTACGACCAACATCAAGCCAGAAGTCGAAGGTATGGCTGCCTACCCAGAGCAGGTCTTTATTAACGACAAGCCACTGACGCAGGTCGGGAGCAAGGCTGAAGTTGGCCCAGGCAAGTTCTACGTAGAGGATGCCACGCAGACGACGCGTAGTGGTGGGCACTTCAACCCAGGCCGGCAAGACACCGTCAGTTACTACCTAGGCTCAGATCCTACGGCTGGGACAACGGAGATCTCGCAGCGCACCCGCGCCTTTACCACAACAGGCGAGAACTTCAAGCTACAGGGTATTAACATTTCGCAATATGCACCAAACCAAACCTGGGGCTTTAAAGACCCACAGCTAGACGACAAGGCTGGGCCAATCGCTATCTCCATCAATGGGAAAAACTCGCTGGTGCAAGATGTAATCGTGGCGCAGAACTCGAACTCGGGGTTGTTCCTCGATAAAGCATCGGGCAGCGTGGTGAAGAACAGCCAATTCCTCGACAACGGGGGTAATGGTGCTGGTGCAAACCGCATTGAGAATGCCGTATTTGAGAATAACACCTTTAGTAACAACAACGCTGCCGGCTTTGAGACCAATGGTAGCTACTGTACTTCATGGTGCGGTATGGCCGATGTGAAGGTGACCCACGCTGAGAACTTCACCTTCCGCAATAATGTGGTGGACTACTCGAAGTCTGGCTCGACCAACTCCGACATCGCTGTAGCTAAGCGTCACCAGCTGCCAGGCTTCTGGTGTGACGAAGGGTGTATTAACACTAATATTGTTAACAACTACTTTACCAACGTGCAGATGGCGATCTTCTACGAGGTATCACACACTGGTATCATCGCTTCGAACATCATCGAGGGTTCGGGCTCTGGTATCTTAGTGTCGGGTAGTAGTAAGACGAAGATCTACAACAACTCTATCTCACGCACCGCCTACCCAATCCGCGTCCGTGAGGATACCCGCAGCAAGGGTTGTAACGCTTACCAGGGCAGCACCTGTACTGCACCAGAGAGCTGGTCACAAGCCAAAGGCCTCAGCTGGGACACGACGGGTACAGAGATGTACAACAACATCATCTCATCACGTGCCGCAACTGCCAAGGATGGCGATAGCCCATACTGGGCATACGGTGTCCGCACCAAGGGTGGTGCCAACATTGGCGGGCCAAAGGTTGGTACAAACGAGATGTTTGCTGGCCTCGACTACAACGTCTACTACCGCAACGATACCAATGTCGACAAGACCGTCTTTACCTGGGACTTGGCTCAGACGGACGCACCGATTGATGTTCTCTTTAGCAAGACATCAGACATCGCTAAGGATGGCCGGGTCAGCAAGGCGATTGATGGCCTAGAGCGCAACTCGCTCGACCAAACTGGCTCACGCAGCGCCAACCCATTCTTCACCAGCGAAGCTGCGAACAACAACGACTACAACAAGAGTAACTACACCATCAAGGCTGGTAGCCCAGCTGCCAACAGCGGTAAGGAGCTGCCTGCCGACGTGGCGAAGGCAATCGACCCAAGTGGCGCAACTGTGAAGGCCGGTACCAAGGTGAATCGTGGTGCACTGGTCAATGCCAACATGACTGGTGGCGAGCCAAACGTCAGCAGCAAGAGTAGTAGTACTCCACAACAAAATAACGCCAACGGCGCAACCACCAACGGACAAGCAAACCCAAAAGCACCGGGCATGGGCAGCGCCAGTAAAGCTGACACTGCTCATGCAGCCCAAACCGCTGAGGCCGACACCAAGAGCGACAACAGCACTGTAGCGGTCCCAGACGCCCGCCTCAAGGCGGCAATCAACAAGCGCCTGTCTGAGACCCTTGGTGCCCGTCGCAGCGCCGCACAAGACGTGACAGCAGGTGAGATGCAAAAGCTAACTGGCTTGTCACTCATCTTGCCGGGTGATGCAGCGGACGACCGCAAGGTTGCCGACCTCACCGGCCTCGAGGCAGCAACGAACCTTGACTGGCTGGCAATCGACGGCAACAAGGTGAAGAGCCTCGCGCCGCTCGCTAAGCTAACCAAGCTTACGTCGCTGACCGCTCATTCCAACCAGATTGAGTCGCTTGATCCAATCGCTGGCCTGGCAAACCTCAAGCTTGTGATGGTCTCGGGCAATCCAATTGCCTCGACCAAGCCACTTGCTAAGCTGGCGCACCTCAAGCGGGTCTCGCTCTCGGGCAAAGATGGCTTCGTGCTAGACGTTGCCGACGTTGCGGCCAGCAAGAGTAGCCTGGAGTCGCTCTCACTCTACGACTACAGCCGCAAGACTACACTGGCCAATGGCAGCCAACTGGCGACATTTGGTAGCCTCAAGAAGCTTCGCCTTACTGGCGTCAAGCTAAGTGCTGCCGATAGCGCCGCCATTGGCACGCTCAAACTCGAAAAGCGCCGCATTGACTAGGTTCCTCCCCATCAGCCAAGTCTGGTAGCGTACACAAAAAGCCGAGCAGAAATGCTCGGCTTTTTTGATGGCAAAACTATGTAGAGAACGAAGTTATCTCACAGATGTATTGCTATAAAGGTATGGTGTTGGGTAGCTATATTTTATAGCTTAGAGTGTATGTAGCGTATGTATAAAGAAAGAGCCTTATAATGTCGTAAAACGCTCGAGAAGGCCAGCAGAAAGCGCAGAGGAGCTTTCTGCAAGGGAGATAAATAGAACGAAAGGTTCTGCAGTAGTAATCGAAGCTTACAGAGCTGTTTGAGAGAGATAAGCCCATATATGCTATAATACACAAGGCAAAACAAAGGAATGCAATAAGGAGCACCCAAGTATGAAAGAAAAGCACATGCAAACCCTCGGATGGGTCGCAACAGCAATGTCGGTGATGATGTATGTGTCATACATCCCACAAATCGTGGGTAATATGAATGGGCACAAGGGTGATTTTCTTCAGCCAGCAGTCGCGGCAGTGAACTGTACGTTGTGGGTGATCTACGGCCTATGCAAAGAGAAGCGCGACCTACCGCTGGCGGCAGCTAACTTGCCTGGAGTTATCTTTGGCTTGATTGCAGCAACGACGGCACTAATGTAGTGGCTACTAGTGTGTTGGAAAAGATTATTCGGTGCAGCTCTTGGGTCTAGATCACTAGCTGTTGGCCAATATTTATATTTTCTTCGCTATAGTATCCCTGTAAAAAGCTGCTAATCTAGCTAAAGGGTCTCTTGAGACAAAGCCTCGTCGTTGTCGTCGATTGAGTCGAGCATTCTTTGTATCCGGTTATGATATCCCGGATCGTTCATTTCTTTCAACACCTGACGATGATCTGCTTGTAATGCTGGCGATATGCGCCGCCTGATGCACAACATCGCACATCGCCACCGTGCGACTTTGATACAGAGCGACAACTGGGTGAAACGGCGCAACCAGGCCGATGACCCGCTCTGCAACGACGAAGCGCTCACCAGTGGTAGTGAGCGCTTCGCATCTTCATCAACCAACCCAGACCGTGTTACTCATGACCTAGGTTTGGGTAAGGCTATCGTGGTACGACTCCCAGCACAGTCGTCGCATATCCCGGCCCCGTGCGGCAGAGGCTGCGTCGAAGAGATCCGCTGCTCGACGGGAATGGGATGAGGAGGTCCGTCCCATGGACGCAACTTGGCTTCCCTGCCCGGGGAAGAGGTACGCGGTGGTCAACGGATACTCCTTCTAATGCGCACGGCACCCGCCACCGTGAACATGAGCCCGAGGACGGTGAGGCCCGCAATCGCCCATGCCGGATCGATCTGCGTGTCCCCGATGCTGATGACGTGACCGTAGTAGGTCTCGATGGCCTCCCGCGCCGGCTCGGAGCCGTTCGCGAGATTGTCTAGCGCCCGACCCGCCAGTGGCTCGCGCAGCAGCATGGCGCTCGAGGAAAAGGGTAGGGCATTAATAACGTTGACGACCGACTTCGACAAGAGCCCCAGAGGCAGATAGGCGCCAGCCAGGAATCCGAGTAGCGTGCCCGTGATGGTGGATACAGTAGTGAAGGAGCTCGTCGAGTTGACGAATGTCATCCCGAAGGATGATAGCGCCCCGAACACCCAGGAAATGAGGACGATCAATCCGAGCGCTTCAGCCATACCGCCCCATCCGGCGAATTCACCGTAGAAAATCTTGACCATGGCGGCCCCGACGATCAGAACGATCGTACTCATTGTAATCGCCACGAGGACCGCCGATAGCTGGTAGCCCAGAATGAGCTGTGTCCGGCGGATTGGAGAGACTCGAAACTCCTTGAAGCGCCCACTGATCTTGTCGTCCACGTAAGTCTGCAATGCTGCCAGTCCGGTCGTGATAGGTGTGATCATAACAATACCCGCATAGACCCACGCCCCGATATATCTACCAACGTCATCGGTAGATGAGCCCGGCACGAAGTCCTTGAGATTGTCCACTTGAATCTTCCCTAGAAACAACAAGTAGAGGAGTAGCAGAACGAATGCTGACAGTAGCGACAACAGAACACCGGCCCGATCCCGTACGTAGATGCGCAGGTTGCGTGCGACAAGTACCGCAATAACCCTCATAAACTCTTCTCCCCATTTGCAAGGTTGAGAAAAACGTCATCCATCGACCCTTGGACGACCTGAAAGTCCTTGACTGCGCCATCAAGTTCGTTGAGCAGAGCGAGCGCAGTAGCAGAATCTGGCACAGTGACATGTATGGCTCCGCTCTCGTCGTGCCAGTCAGCCCCATCGAGACGGCGCTCGATCACCATGATCACGTCTTGGCGGCGTCCGAGTCTCGGCACCATGAACAGTTTGGGCGTGGAATAGCGCGTTCGCAGCTCAACGGGTGGCCCCTCAGCGACGGCAACACCTTTGTCAACAATAAGGACGTGATCGACAGACTCGGTCTCTTGCATGTAGTGGGTGGTCAGGACGACAGTGAGGCCCAGGTTTTTACGCAGTCCCGCGAGCGTCCTCCACACCTGCTCACGACTCTGCGGGTCGAGGCCGGTTGTAGGCTCATCCAGAAACAGGATTCGGGGTTGGTTTAGAAGAGCTCGAGCTATATCAACACGCCGCTTCTGTCCACCCGAGAGGACTCCGTAGGGACGGTCCTTGAATGACTCTAGGTCGACGAGCTTGACAATTTCGAAGACGCGCTCACGGGAGACGCCGTACAAATCCGCCTTGAATCGGAGGTTCTCCATGGTGCTCAGGCACGGGTCAAGCAAAGACTGTTGAAAGACGACGCCGATGCGCGAGCGTACCTCATGTCCTCGATCCCGGACACTCATTCCATCGATTACGATACTTCCCCCGTCCAGAGGGAGGAGCGTGGTCATGCATGCTATCGTAGTTGTCTTACCGGCGCCATTAGTCCCCAGGAAAGCGAAAAACTCACCGTCCTCAACCGTGAACGACAGATCATTGACGGCGACAACCTCGCCGAACTTTTTAACTAAACCCGATACTTCTATCATGTGCTCATTTTTCCTGTGTCTAAATTAGTTAGATCGTATAATAACTATTTATACTCCGTTACTTTAACAATGTCAACTGTCACCTGCGCGACGAGACTCGTCAAGGATGCCGGTGTAGCCTATTGGGGGCGATGGGATGGGGTGGTCGGTGTGGTTGTATGTAAGCTCGGCGCTCAGGTGCTCGTGGTTGGGCTGGCAGAACCGCACGTCGTACTTGACGAGTACGTCCCCGCCGGGCAGCTCCTTGCGGTCGGCGACGCGCACGTAGGGTGCGGCCACCTTGGTGTGGTCCAGGTTGAAGGACTCGACGTTCATCCTCGGCGTGCTCCTCGGTACGGTCAGGAGAATCACTGACGGCGGTAGAATTCCACGGCGCCCTAAGTGACGCAAGTGACAAATATAACCATATCAAATATTATATAGTAAATAAGCGTATTTATTGAGGTTACCTTATCTTTGCCCTCACCACTCCCACCCGAACCCGCCGAACAGCCCGCTATGGACGTCGCGCTGGGTGAGGGTGGCGCGCTGCTGGGCGTCCAGGTGGGTGCGGTTGTACTGGTTGGCTGCCTGGGGGCGGGCGAAGGGACTAGCCCCGGTGAACTGCCAGATGCTGGCTGGCACCTCCCCGATGAAGCGCACCTGGATGGTGGCCAGCAGTGACCGAGCGTGGAAGGCCCGGCTGGCCCGGAATCGGGCGGATGATGTGGAGATCAACCGCGCCTTCGAGCAGGCCGGCGTCCGGCTGGTCTCCACCAGCGAGAACATCGACCAGACACCGGGCGGCATGCTGCTGCACAGCATCATGAGCTCCATCGCCGAGTTCTACAGTCGGAATCTCGCCAATGAGGTCATCAAGGGGATGGGCGAAAAGGCCAGGAATGGTGGGACGCTGGGTAAGGCGCCGCTGGGGTACATCAACGTCCGCGCCAGAGACGAGAACGGAAGAGAGATCCGCACCATCGCGCTCGATGAGGCGCGGGCACCGCTCATCCGGCTGGCGTTTACGGAGTATGCGACCGGGCAGTGGACGACGAAGAGGCTCGCCGCGCACCTGCACGATCGGGGGCTGACGACCGTGCCGACGGCCCGCAAGCCAGCCAAGGCGGTGTCGGGCGCCCAGCTGCATCGTATGCTGCGCCACCCCTACTACAAGGGCGTCATCTCCTTCCAAGGGGTGGAGTACGCCGGGGCACATGAGCCCTTGGTGGATGAAGAGACCTGGAGCCAGGTGCAGGCGGTGCTGGACTCCCATCGCTTCGGCGAGCGGGAGCGTCAACACAACCACCACCTCAAGACGACGGTGTACTGCGGCCTGTGCGGGGCCCGCTTGCTGGTGCAGAACACGCGCAACAGCAAAGGCGATCTCTACCCCTACTTCATCTGCGCCAGGCGGCAGCGAACCCACGACTGCGCCTTCCGCGCCGTCCTGATCGACGTCGTCGAAGAGCAGATGAACGCGCTATACCGGACGATCCAGCTGGGCCGCCAGGATCGCCAGCTGGTGGAGCAGTATGTGCGAGAGGAACTACGGCGCCTTGAGCGCGACAAAGATCGGACAATCCGCTCCCTCACCACCAGGCGCACCAACATCGAGGACAAGCGCCGCCGCTTGATGCACGCCCACTACGAAGGAGCCGTCCCCCTAGAGCTTCTCAAAGAGGAACAGACCCAGCTCACGAGCGAGCTCGATCACATCGAGCGCCAGCTGGCCGCCTACCAAGCCGACATAACCGAGGTACGGCAGCGCCTCACCCAGGCCCTCGATCTCCTCGAAGACTGCCACCGCCTCTACCAAGCCGCCCCACCGCACCTGAAGAAGCTGCTCAACCAGGTGTTCTTCGAGCGGGTGCTGGTCAACCCGGCGGTGGATGAAGACGGCCGAGTCGTTCTGCCGGAAGATGGAACGAATGATGACGGAGGCAGGAGTGCGCCCGACGCAGCAGCTGGCGACTGCCCGATAGGGGAGAATGACGGGCCATTGCAGCGAGCCGCAGCACCGCGCCTGCTGGCCGACGCAAGCAGCGACGCCAACCTGGCAGCCGACCTGCGGCGGCCCTTCGACTGGCTGACCAGCCGACGAATGCACAACGTCGCACGACAGCACCGTGCGACCTTGTTGCAGGACAACACACCAGAAAACCGGGACAACCAGGTGGACTGCCCGGTCAACGACACCGTCTGCAACGACGAAGCGCTCACCAGTGGTGGTGAGCGCTTCGCATCTTTATCAACCAACCCAGACCGTGTTACTCATGACCTAGGTTTGGGTAAGGCAATCGTGGTACACTCGGCGCGATTCGAACGCACGACCTTTGGCTCCGCAAGCCAACGCTCTATCCAGCTGAGCTACGAGTGCATACCTGGGAAACAAATGTTGCCCAGACCAAACTACAAGGTACACTGGATGATACCAGATCGCTTATTATTGTAGCACAGAGGTGCGCTGAGGGCAAGACGCCGTGGCTAAAACTACTACTGCAGCCGCAGATAAATAATCAGCCGCTCGAGTAAGTCGGGCTTGCGCTCGCTCATTGGTAGGTGAGAGGCGATGAGGTCAACCAGTTGCTCGCCCACATCCTCGGGGAAGTACATGACGATGGGCATAGCGAAGCGTTTGCGTGGGATGAGCGTGATCCAGTTTTGCGTGGGCTTGGCAGTAACGCTAAAGGAGCGGAAGGTATCGTACGAGTAAGTCCGCTGGCCCACCACCACCTCGGCGTGGCTAGCGCTGTAGTTTAGCAATGCGGCTGGCCGCTGCAGCGAGACGATCAACGCCACCGCCATAATGGGAATAAGCAGCGCGAAGGTGTACGACTTAAACAAAAAGATCGAAATCGCGAAGAGTACCACCACAACCACACCAAAAATGATATACCAGCCACGGGGGCGAGTGGTGTCATTGACCTCGCGCTCTTGCCAAATGAGAAGCGGCTCGGTGGGGTCGGGAAAGGGCGAAACCTGCGACGAATTGCTGTTGGTCTCACTCGGCCCACGGCGAATCTCGAGTGGTGGATTAGGCTCATCAGTGGCCTGCGTCTCGGCACGAGTGGTGCGCGACGGGTCGACTGCATCTGAAGATGATGACTGATCGAATTGCGATGGCTGCATATGTTTAGTATAGCATAGAACATTGGCGAAAGACGATGGTTTGGGGTGGGGAATACACCGATATAACCTAGCCGACAACAGAAGAATCTATTATGAATCTAGAAGATCTCCGTTGTTCAATAGCATTCAGTTGTTTTTCTAGATCATCAATTATAGGAATAACTGTAAACTGCAGATCAAGAATTGCTTGACGTTCTTCATCATTACCTGCAGCTACAGCCTTAGATTCGCGATCTGCTAAATAGGCAAGCACCTTTCGATGGTAATACAGCTTGGTAGATAACTTCTCAAATAGAGATTGTTCTTTATTTAACCTACCCAGTAACTTACTGACTAGATTTCGATCTTTAATATTTTTAGGCCTAACCCCCTGTAAACCAGCAAAGAATTCATCGGAAATAGGGATTTCTATAGGGGTGCCTTCATAGCTTTCGTCGTTTGTTATTACTTTTCTATATCTAGGATGTTTTTCTCCGCTTGGCTCTTCTTGATGGAGTGCTGTTGAGTCGAGTGTGTCCATCGGCATGGCATCGCACGCTGTAGACCCAATACCAGAGACCGCGTCTATTTGCGTTTTTTCATGCTCTATTGCTTCTGGGGGGGGGTTGGTTCGAAAGAAGCTTGCTCTGGAGTGTAAGGTTGCTGAGTAGGGTGTTCAAATGTAGACATTGTATAGGAGCCTTTTGATTATTTAGATTTATAGTATACAACAATATAGAATTATGCAATAGAGGTGAGAGGTTTTGCAACTATAATTTGTGATGGGCAATATTACTTTTATAAAGCAAAACCCTCGACAGCCGAATTGCTACCGAGGGTTCGAGTAAGCATGAGATGGCGGAGAGAGTGGGATTCGAACCCACGGTAGGGGATGCCTACGCCGGTTTTCAAGACCGGTACCTTCAACCACTCGGTCATCTCTCCAGTCTCGCTTATTATAGCATGAGATGGAGCAAGGCAAAAGATGAGGGTTGTTAATTGATATACTACAGAGAGGCTACTGCCAAAATAACCTATTATCCAAACGGCTGATGAGCCACCACCACTGCAATAACCTGCCGTGCGCCAGCAGTGCGGAGGCAACGCGAAGCATAGCGGATCGTTGCACCTGTTGTAGAAATATCATCGATAAGGCAATAGGTGACCTCTGAAGAAAGAGTATATGAGCAAGCGAATGCTTGGCGGGCTTGCTGCTGGCGCTGGGCACGGCTACTCCCTAGCTGCACGCTGTTCTGAGCGCGTGTGAGGACTGGCTGGCAGGGCAGGCCACGCCGCTGCGCAAAGGCCTGGGCAAGCAACCGGCAGTGGTCATACCCACGCTGGCGCTGATGTGCTGGAATGGTCGGGATGGGCACAATGATGGTATCCGCCGGTAGCGGCGGCGTGACGGCGTCGAGTAAGTCTGCGAGGGTGTGCTGAGCCGCCTGGGTGCGCTCAAACTTGTAGCGGTTTATCAGCTGCTCTAGCGCACCCTCACGCTGTAGGGCACACCAGGCAGCTGCATAGGGCAGGGTGCAGGTTTGACACTGGCCAGACAGGGTAGGTTGGCCGCACTCGAGGCAACGATAGAGTGGATCGTGGATGATGTCGTTTTTACAATTATCGCAGAGCAGTGTCCCAACGATGTTGCAACCACAACAGGTATGCGGGGCAAGGAGGGTGGCAAGGTAGGTCGGTATTGTGATTTTTACACTCATGAGGCCTCTCCAGTTGATTATACGTCATCGATTAGCTATAATAAATCCAGACTGTTGTCGAAATGGTAATTTGTGCATTAGCAAAAGAAAGTATGTGGAGGAAATTATGGCCCGGAGTCAAGATGATGATCTTTTGATCGGTGATGAGCTTGCGGCAGCATTTTTGGAGGGTGATGACTCACTCGCACCAGCTGTGCCAACTCACCAGCCGATGAATCACACCCAAGCAAACCCAATGCCTGCCCAGAGCCAGCAGAGCCAAACTTCGCCATGGGGCGAAGAGCCTGCCCAGAGTGAGGAAGACTACACTGGCCAATTGGCAGTCGATGTGTATGAGACCGAGACACAGCTCGTGGTAAAGGCCCGCACCGCTGGAGTGAACCGCGAGGAATTGGATGTGAAGATCAACGATGGGCTGTTGACGATCGTTGGTACCCTGAGTAGTGGTGACGACACTGTAGCCACCAAATGGCACAACCAAGAGTGCTACTGGGGTGAATTTAGCCGTACGCTGGAGCTGCCCGTAACGGTACGTGAGGACGAGACGACTGCTGTGCTGAAGGATGGTGTGCTGACCATTACCTTCGAGAAGGTTAAGCAAGAGCAGGCCAAGAAGATCCCGATCCTGTAGGGAAGGGAAAACGAGCTTTGAGATAATGACCCCGCTGGTGCGGGGTTGTTTTGTGCTACGGGTAGCTAATAAGGTCTTTCATGGTATTCTTGTCTTATATATTCTTTATTTCGTTTAGCAGAGCGTGAATATTGGCAATCTGGGGTTAGTAGACGGCACTCTAAGAGGTTAGCACTGTAGTAATCGGAGGAGAGTAATAGTTCAGTAATACAAGAAGACACTAAAACACCGCTATAATAGAGTCAATGGTTCGTTACGAGGGGTCTGAGCTAGACTAGAGGAATGCAGGTGGAATTTCTTAGCTAGAGTAGAATAGTGTGGCTAGTGCTACGCGAAAAAGGTATCTCTATAGCAAGAAGAGACAGGATTTCTTGCATGAGAGTCAACAAGTATACTTCTAAACAAAAGAACCACCCTGCGAGAGGGTGGTATAAGAGAGCCAATGAAGAAAGGTGGTTGTGCTATTGCCCTTGGTTGGCACCGATGTTGACGACAACGAAGTTGACGAGCGCGTAGGCGATGATTGCAACGACAAGACCAACAATGGCGTACATGATGGTGTTCTTGGCACCAGTGACGGCGTTTGAGTCACCATTTGATACGGTGTAGCGTACACCGCCGATCACGATCATGATAACAGCGACCGCACCAACGATGAAGAGAATCACGTTGACGATAATTTGAAAGATACCTGAACCCTCAGTACAGCCTTCTTTTTCGCTGCCAAAGAGACAACTTACTTGGTCATTCCCCTTAGCAGAGCCAACTCCCTTCCTGAGGCCAAGACCGTTGTCGGATGCAGCTGCTGCGCCAACGTGTGGAGCTACCAGCCCAGCAACACCTGCAGCCAGCATTGGCACGGCGAGGAGTGTAAGCATAGCTTTTTTGATATTGATTTTCATTGTCATATCCTTTCTATTGGCGTTAGTACTGTCTTGTACTACCTGTACTATCTATATATACCAAAAATTTGCCAAAATGTTAAGAGCTAACGGAGAAAATTACCGAAAAAGAGCCTATTTTATTGCAGAATGCAAGCGAGGTAGATGATAGAGGTAGTTAGACGTAATTATATTGAGCGGTTGGGGTGGATTGGCTGCCGCCACTACCAAGAAGATTTGAGACAACAAAATTAACAATCGCATAGGCAAGGATAGCCACAACTAAGCCGGCAACTGCATAAAGAATAGTGTTCTTTGCGCTTTGTATACCATTTGAGTCACCATTTGACGTGGTGTAGCGAATACCACCAACGACGATCATAATGACAGCAATAGCACCAAGTGCATAGAGCATAATGTTAACGATATTCGTGATAGCAGTACCAATATTAAAGTTATTAACAGTGCCACCAGCATTATCGATACCTTTTTTTACTTGGTCTTGTGCGCTAACACCTACTGCAAAGGTTTGTGATAGCTGGCTAGTAGACAGAGCACTAGCAGAAGGGGCGACCATACCAGCAATAACGACAGAGCAGATACCTGTACCAAGAACTAGTTTTTTAATAATGTTCATCTTATATCTCCTTTATTTTATTGATAGATTGTCAGTAACCCAGTTGACAATGGTATACGAAAGAATGGCGATAACGATACCTGCTACTGCGTAGAGAATAGTATTACGAGCAGCTTTGACTGCTTGTGGGTCTCCACCAGCTAATGTAAAGCGAAAGCCAGCATAGACAATCATGATGACCGAGACACCACCAAGAATCATGAGTGCAGTATTAATACCACTTTTAATAACTGACTCTGGGTTGGGGATACCAGTGCCACTGGAGGTGACTGACTCACAGCCACTCTCGCCATAGTCACTTGCCTTTTGGCATGCGCTGTCTTTTTCGAGGCCGCTATTAAGCTCTACTTTTGCGTAGGCAGTTGATGTAATCGCAATGATAGGAAGCAATAAGATAATGCCGATACTAATTGAGCTAATACAGCGTGATAAAAAAAACTTCATGAGGGAAGCACTCCATTCATAACAGTATTTGTAATGACAAACGCAAATAGCACAATAGCAAGACCGACAATAGCACCTAATAATGTGTTTTTTGCACGGGTAACCTGACCCGGGTCATCTTGAGACATAGTATACATAAAACCCGCTACAACTATGACGATGACAGCGATAACACCAGCCCAAAGGTAGGCAGTGTTGAGGAGGTTTTTAACGATGTCAGTGTTATGAGCAGTACTATGATAGCCTATTTCGTTTGCGTGAATTTCTATGGTTGAAAGAAAGCGCCACATTATAAGATCCCCGCTATTGTATTAACAACCATCGCTGCTGTTATTGCAATGACAAGACCTATAAGAGCATCACGAACTGTATTCTTGGCCCGAGCCATTGCCTCAGGACTACCTGTACTGACCATGTACATGTAACCACCCTTGATAATAAACCCGACAGCAATATATGCAACAACGACCATTGCTGCCTGAAGGACATTAAGGGCAATCGTTAGTAGGATAGTTTGCGTTTCTAAATCGCTCCGAATTGTTTTACAATCATCTTGTTTTTGTAGTCCGCGATACCAGGCAGGCATACCAAGGAAATTTGGTGGTGAGCAGGGTGCATCGGCATGAACAGGTGTAGCTGGTGCCAGAATAGAAAGAACAGCAATGACACTAATACCATAGACGAGTAAACGACGAATCATTTGATGATACCTCCCGGCACAAGGAAGTTGAGCGCAATACTCATAACAGCATAAGCAAGCACACCAATAACGACATTTGTTATGATCGTCTTTGCCTTAGCAGTCTTGTTTGCATCACCGCTGGCTGTTGAATAAAGAATACCAGCGTAAATAAGTGTGCCAACTGCTGCAATACCGACGCCGACATTGAGAATGCGAAGAATAGCGATGAGTAAATTTGCAATGTTCATCTCGCCTGCGCCATCGTTATCTGCTGTATTACAACTCACGTTGTGAAATTTCAGTACACCACAACCATTATCACCAGTTTGACACTCTGCTTTGTTTTTGTTAGCCTCAACAGTACAATCAACCTTATTATTGTCTGTCGCCATTACTCTTGCCGGCATGGCGACACCGCCGGCAAAGATTGCCAGCATTGCACCGAATCCCAAAACCAACCGCTTATATTTCATCATACTATTCCTACGCTGTAGTGTATACGATATGAGCGGTGTTGTAAAGACTGGGGTGGGGTGCGGACAGAGTAGGAGCGAAGGGTCGAATGGTGACATTGGCATCGTGGCGCATAAAACTTGGGTTGCAAGGTCGATATTTTCTGAGTTAGGTTGCTTTTGCTGCTGGGCTGCTCTGTGAGAGATGAGATAAATAGTGATAGTTTTTAGCTCTGCACAGGGGTAGGATTATTTGCCAATAGCAGCCTGTATAACGCTAGAAGGGGGTGCGCAATAGATACAGTTTGGCATGCAGGCAGCAAAAACTTGACCACTGTGCGATATTATGCTAATGTCGAACAAGACATGAACAGAGCGTGGCGAGTGGTTGCGCGGGCGAGGGGTTGTCTGCGGCAATATACGGGGTGGCTGGCACTATTAGTGACGGTACTCTTGGGGCTCACGCTCGCTACCCCTGTGCCGGTGTATGCTGCTGAGACGGCGCAGCGCCAGGGCGAGAACCTTATCTTTCGTCATAATACCTTCAAACCACACCGGGCCAGCGACAAAGATCTGACCGCTCGTGGTTTACCTGCTGGTGTGCACTTCTATGAGTATGAGCCAACGACCAATCGGCGCCAGACCATCATCTTTCCGACTGGTAGCGACCCACTACGCGCCAAGGAAGCAACGTATGTGGAATATATCTTTGTTGAGCCAGATACGTACAACAAGATGGATGATGCCATCGCTATCTCTGTCTCGGGGCAGCAGGAGGCCGCGCCACAAAATAATGGTGGCCAGAATAACCAAAATAATCAGAATAACGGTGGTCAAGCTGAGCAAAACGCTGGTAATAATCAGAACAACGCCAATGGCCAAAATGGTGGAGATAACGGCCAAGCGGCAAATAATAACAATAACAACCAACCTCAAGACAAACCCGCTGAGCAAACAGATAAAGATGATGGTGCGACGACCAGCTGTAGCGGCACAGCGCTGGGTAGTATTGGCTGGATTGTCTGCCCAGTGAGCAACTTTATGGCGTGGATCACTGACCAGCTTTACCAGCAAGTGGCGCAGTACTTGGCGGTGCAGCCGCTGCAGTCCAGCGGCGATGGCACACTCTTTCGCTTTTGGGCGATCATGCGCGACTTGGCCAACATCGCCTTCATCATCGTCTCACTCATTGTCATTTATTCGCAAATTACCAGTGTTGGTATTAGCAATTATGGTATCAAGAAAATGTTTCCGCGCCTTGTTGTGTCGATTATCGTCGTTAATATGTCGTTTTGGCTGTGTGCGGCAGCGATCGATATTTCGAACATATTGGGCTTTCAGCTGCAGCAGCTGTTTGTTAATATTGCCTCGACGGTCAATGGGGCGGATTATAACACGCTCAACAAAATCACGTGGCCTAATATCATGAGCGCTCTACTGACGGGCAGCGCTGGTGCAGTGGGTGCGGTGGTGGGGGTGAGTGCACTGGTGGGCGCGACCGATGGAGCGCTGGCGATGGCTATTCCGCTGCTGGTGGGTGTCCTGCTAGCGGTCATCATCGCTGCAGTGATTATTGCGGCGCGTCAGGCGCTCATCACCATTCTTGTTATTGTTTCGCCCTTTGCCTTCTTGTTACATGTGCTGCCCAGTACAGAGAAGTATTTTGATAAGTGGAAGGATCTCTTTATGACGATGATGTTGATGTTTCCGCTCATGTCGATATTGTTTGGTGGGTCGCGCTTGGCGGGGGTGGCGATCTTGACCAATGGCAAGGATGCGAATAATCTCAACCTGATTATCCTTGGCTTAGCAGTGCAGGTGGTGCCGCTGGTGCTGACGCCCTTTGTGGTGCGGATGAGCGGCTCGCTGCTAGGGCGGCTGGGCGCGATTATGAATGATCCGCGGCGTGGCATTGTCGACCGGACGCGGACTTGGGCGCAGCAGCGGGCAGACCTGCGCAAATCACGCGTGCTGGCTGGCGATGCGCAGCGCAACTGGCTGGGCAATGCAGCGCGGCGGAAAGCCCTGAAGAAGCGCGCTATTCAGCAGCGAACTGATGCTTATACGAAGCGCTTTGAAACAATGGCCGACTTATCGGCGGTGGGGCGGAGCAACGATGAATATAACCGCTACACCGACCTGCGTGGCAAGGAGGGAGCAGCGCGGCGCGACCGAGCCTGGAACGCACGTCTCTTGCACGATGATGAGCTGAAGCAGCGAGCGCTCAATACCCAGCTCACTACTGATGAAGCCAAGAATGCTGCCCACAAGCTCGACGCACTCTATGATGAGCTGAAGCTTGGCGGCGAGATACCGGCTGGCCTGAGTCATGGCCTGGGGCGGCGCGCTTATGCCGCGGCCGAAGTGGGTGCGCTAACGGAGATCCGCAGTGCGATGGCGCAGCGCGAAGTACGGGCGAAGATCGACCGTGAGCTCCTCGCCGATGGGGCAGTGGCCAATGCCGATGGCGTGGTGCTACGCGATGGCGATGGCGTTGCGCTGCGTCGCCGGATGGTCGATGGCCAAACGCTGCAAGACTACGCCACAGGGGTGGGGCACAAGAACTTGATGGTGGCAGGCCAGACGGCGCGGCTGCGCAAGGAGTTTGGTGAGCATGTTGCGGCGGAAGACCAGCTGATGCGCCACTTTAAGCTCAATAGCAGCCAATGGCAAGCTATGGCTGCTACTGGCGATACTGCCATTACCCTCACCGATGCCAGTGGCAACCAGCACACGTTCCGGGCAGATAATGAGTACGTCAAGGAGGCGGCTATCGAGCACCAATTCCGCGCCGGCTCGGCTGGCCAAAAGCGCGAGATCATCCGCGAGACCGGCCGCGAGATCGAATACGTGGCAGACGATGGCACGGTGCAGGTGCGTCAGGGGTACAACTACGATGCTCGCGCGACCGTCTCGGCTGAGGCGGTGGCCTCTGGGGTGGCAAGTGCGGTGCCATTCGTGAATGACGCGACGTACGATGCAATCTTGCGCGGCGAATACAACGGTGCAGCTGCCGAGAAGATGCACTCACTGCGCCAGGTCTTTGAGGGGCGGCTCAAGGCAGAGAACTTCGCAGGGGCAAATGATGGCGCGCTAGAGCTGATCTATAGCATCCCTGACTTGCCCGATTACCAGCAGATCAAAGACTCGTACCTCCGCACCCTCTCGCCCGAGAAGCGGGCTGCCATTGAGCCGACCTTCGACCAAGCCTATGCTGAGCGCCACCAAGCCCTTCGTCATGATGCTTACCGCATTCTCAACACTCCAGAGCTCCGCCGCAACACCAACGCTGCCAACCGTGCTGTGTATGAGCGGTATGCAGAGCGGCCAGGGGGGTAGAGCACACAAAACACTCCGCAGAGTATGCGGAGTGCTTGGCTTGTGGTGATCTAATGAGGCTATTTGTGTGTTGGCAGTGGCGTTGGGATTGCCGTGGCTAGGTCGGTGGCAGTGGCCTCTGGGCTCGGAGTGCCCGCGATATTCTCTGGTGTTTTACCAGTGCACTGGGGGTCGTTGGGGGAGACTGCAATATTACCATCGCGGCCTCTACCTCTGTAGACAAGATTTTTACCATCGCATATCTTGGAAACAGGCGAGTCAGTATCGCCATCGGCCTCAAGCCCCTTGTTAGTGATCTCTGTCCACTTATTATCCTCAGTAGTGGCAGTAGCAGCAGGTACTGGGTTTTCGCCGTTTGAGCAGCCTGCTACGCCAATCACGGCGGCTGGCATTAACGCCGCCGCGGCCACTCCTTTTTTGATGGCTTGCAACACCCTGTTAGGTGCGGTTTTGTCCTCGTGGGTGGAGAAGTGTTCTCGTGTCATGGTTTGACCTTTCTGGTGTATTATGTATCGATACTGTTAATAGTAGAAAAAGTACGGGATTTTGTCAGGGGGTAAAATTTGAACCCAAAACCCACCGACCAAGCGGTGGGTTATGAGGCACGAAACAGAGGTAATGTGCCAGTTTTTTTGCTGTAATAGACTAGCGCGCTGTGCTGCTACTTGCGGGTAAAGATCTCGCGCAGGCTGAGCTTGCGGCTGTACTCGAGCGCGCCAAAGCGGAAGAGGCGCACGCCCATCATGATGGCGATGGCGGCACAGATGGCCAAGATGCTAATGCTAATGGCGGCGTCTGTCGCACTGAGGTTGCCAATCGCATTGCGCAGCATGAGTGGGATGGGCGAGGTGAGTGGGAAGTAGGTGATGATCTTGCTTGGTAGCGCGTCTGGTGTGGAGACGAGCATAGCGGCGGCATAGAGCGGCGCAAAGAGCAGGATCATGATGGTGGCAAAGAAGCTCCCCGCTTCCTTAGCAGTTGGCACAGCAGCGCCGATTGCCACCAGCATTCCGGTGAAGAAGAGGAAGCTCGCGGCAAAGGCAAGGAAGCCTATCCCAATCCGCACGGGGTCGACTGCAATGTGCGAGAGGTCGACATCGGGCAGCTGCAGCTGGTCTTTGAAGAAGATATAGGCAATGAGCACTGGCAAAATAACGAGCAGCCCTTGGATAAACGCCAGGACGATGAGCGAGATAATCTTGCCGATGATGAGCGTGCGAGCGTGCACCGTGGTGAGGATCATCTCGATGACACGGTTTTCCTTTTCCTCTGTTGTGCTGGTGAGCATTTGGTTGCCAAAGAAGCTAATGAGGAAGTAGAACAGCACCAAGAAAACCCCCGGTAGGATCATCTCGTTGATGGCGTTGTATTCTTTGCCATTTTTGTAGACGGTGTTTTTGGTATTGACCTTGTCTTGGATAACCATGCGCACTGCTGGGCTGACCTCTGATTGGACAGAGTTAGAGAGCAGGCTGGTGGCAATGCTGCCGTAGCGGCCGTTGTCGAAGAGCCCCACGTCCTTGCCGTAGACTTCCACCCGTTCTTTGGCAATGTCTTTGGGGTAGTAGATGTAGGCGTCGAGCTTGCCCTCTTGGACTCGCTTGATGGTAGCGTCTTTGTCTGCAGCAGCGACAGGCTGAGCCTTGGTGGCGGCAAGCAATTCTGGCTTGATGAGCTTGGACTCATCTGTGACGGCAAAGCTAAAGGCCTGTTTCTCGAGGTTCTTGGCAGCATCGGCCGAGGCTTTATTGGAGAGGAAGATGACGCCAAAGAGCACGGCAAACACCAACGGGAAGCTGATTGCCGCAAGCCAAAACGACTTCTTCTTGAGCGAACGGGTGATCTCGAAGCGGATGACGGTAGATAGGTTATGCATATTAGTTGTCCTCCTTGCTGGGCTGGCTATAGACCTGGATGAAGATATCGTCGAGCGACTGGCCGCCAAACTGCGCGCGTACCTCGTCTACTGTGCCATAGGCATGAGCCACGCCATCTTTGAGTAGCAAGATGCGGTCGCACAAGCGCTCAACTTCGTCCATTTGGTGGGTGATCATGACCACTGTGGCGCCCTTGGCTTGGTGCTCCTCAATGATCTCCATGAGCAAGCGCCGGTTGACGGGGTCGAAGCCCTTGGTAGGCTCATCGAGAATGATGAGCTCTGGGTCGTTGATGATGGTGATACCGAGCTGAACCTTTTGCTGCTGGCCACCACTGAGCTTATCCAGGCGGGTCTTGGCTTTGTCCGCCAGGCCAACCCGCTCGAGGAAGGCGAGTGACTTGCTGCGTGCCTCGCTGCGGCTCAGGCCCTTAAGCTGGCCAAAGTAGATCATCGTGTCGATGACGCTCTCCTTCTTGTAGAGGCCGCGCTCCTCTGGCAGGTAGCCAAGCTTGACGTCGCCCGAGACAGAGTATGGCGTGCCATCGATGAGCAGCTCGCCACCAGTTGGTTGATAAATACCGAGGAGTGAGCGGATCGTGGTGGTCTTGCCCGAGCCGTTGCTCCCCAAAAAACCAAACGTCTCGCCGCGCTTTACCTCAAAGCTGAGGTCGTCGATGACGCTGGTCTTGCCAAATTTCATCGAAAAATGGCTGACGGTGATGATAGAATCTGTTGCTTCCATAACAATATCATATCATATCGAGGTGCGATGTAAAGCGGGTCGGTGTATTAATTTTTATGGAGTTGAGAGGCTGATGTTTGCCATAAGCGGCCATCATGAGCCAGCTCTCGTGCTACAATACCCTTATGAAACGACTGATAATACCGCTGCCGTATCGGCGTTTGGTGATTGCATTTGTGGCGGGGTTTTGTGTGATGGTGTTTGAGCTGGTGGCAGCGCGGGTGATGTCGCCAGTGGTGGGGACATCGACCTATGTGTGGGCGAGCATTATTGGTGTCATTATTGCAGCGATGAGCCTGGGCTACTGGCTGGGTGGTGTGCTGGCCGATGCACGCTCGCGCGATGGCGATGTGGCCTGGCTGCTGCTTGGGGCGGCGCTGCTGATGCTGACAATGCTGTGCCAATACCACGATATATTGCAGTGGGTAGCCCAGCTACCGATCGATATTCGCCTGCAAGCTACGGTGGCGGCAAGCCTACTCTTTGCACCAACCAGCCTGGTGCTCGGGGCGCTGAGCCCCTACCTAGTGGAGCGGCAGACTGAGACGCTGGCGCGAACGGGGCGGTCAGTGGCGTCGCTGAGTGCGGTGAATTCGATTGGTGGGATCGTTGGCACCTTTGCGGCGGGGTTTTTCTTGTTTGGCTGGCTGGGGATTCACGACGTGTTGGTGGTGCTTATTAGTCTGCTCGTGCTGGCCAGCTGGCTGGTGGTGCCAGGCCAGCGCTGGCAGTGGCGCGTGGTGGTGAGTGTGCTGTGTGTGGGTTTGGCGCTGGGCTATCGCGTGGCACCAGTGGTGCGGGCTCAGGCTGCGCAGACGATCGATACCGCCGCGGCGCACTACACACTCCAGCAATGGCATCGGCAGGATGGCGCGATTATCCGCGGGATTGCCAGTGGGCCGGCCGGCGTGCAGTCTGGTGTTGTAGTCGGGCAGCCGCAGCAGCTGCCATTTTGGTATACGCGCCAGATGATGCAGGCGGTGGAGCAAGCCCCGCAGCGCCAGCGCATTTTGGTGTTGGGCGGTGGGACCTTCACGCTGCCGCGCCTCCTTGCCCAGCGCTATCCGCAGAGTCAGATCGATGTGGTAGAGATCGACCCCGGGCTCTTGCCGATTGCTCGCCAGTATTTTTATTATCGCGACCCAGCCAATGTGCGGCCGATCTTCCAAGATGCGCGTGTCTTCCTTGAGCGCAGCACCGAGCAGTACAATATCGTGCTTGTTGATGTGTATAACGACGGTGATGTACCCGCCTCGCTGGCAACACACGAGTATGCTACCGCACTCAAGCGGCATCTCCGCCCCCAGGCTCGCGTGGTAGTTAATATGATTGCCAGTCGCCAACCAGCCTGCCAGCCACTGTTTGCTGCTCAGGACGCGCCGTATGCTGCTCTATTGGGGCAGGGGAGTTTCCGTTATGAGCGGGCAGATGGCTGGGATTACACTAATGTCGTGGCGACGTATGGTGGCGACACCGCTCATCAGCCAGCTCCCTTTGCCAGCCAGCCGCCCTACCATGATGATTATGCTCCTCTTGAGCGATTGCGGCAGGAGTGCCGGGAGGTGTATGAGCAGTAATGCGCTGTATCTCACGCTCTACCTCCCCACACTCCCTCCGATGGAACACTATAAGGGTCGATACTTCCCAAGTATCGACCTCTTGCGTTGGGCTGAGAATCTGTCAGTACAATGACAGATTCTCACACTCCATCAGATGAAGCGATGGGGAGGAGGAGCTAACGCTGAGAATATCGTTCTATTATGTTTATGCATAAATAACACAGAGTATCATGTACACTCCTCGCTCATATTATGAGGGGTCAACTGGATATGCCAGGCCGAAAAGCTCCGGCCAGGTGGTGCGATAGAGCTCTGCTCGCTAGCACTGGCACTAACCTCTAGATATTTTCTTGTACGAGGCTAGGGTTTGCCATCACCCACAGAGGTCGCCCGCAAAATCGGTTGTAGTTTTCACAAAACCCCTTGCCAAGCACCACATCTGGCGTCTATAGTAGGATACAGACGCTACATATATAGCGAGCACACATAAACACGGGAGAGACAAATAATAGAGATCGGCTCCAGGCGTGCCCTGGTGGCTGGTTTTGTGCACCGTATAGTAAGGAGCCCAAGGGGAGGGATGATGACAATTCATATTACTAAGCGTGATGGTACGACCGAGCCATTTGACACAACCAAGATAAATGCCACGTTGCTGGCGGCAAGCCAGGGGCTGGCTGATCCGTTGCAGAAGATCGTGCAGATTGCTCGTGAGCTGCAACTGACGCTCTTTGATGGGATGACGACCAAGCAGCTGGAGGAGACGCTCATCCAGACGACAGTGCAGAATATTAAGGATGACCCAGACTACGACACGATTGCGGCGCGCCTGCTGCTGGGCACGATCTACCGCGATTTGCTCGGCGTATATACCACTGATGAAGAGCTGCGCCAGCGTCATAGGGAGGCCTTCCCGCGTTATATTCGCCAGGCGGTGGCCGACGGTTTGCTCGACCCGCGCATGCAAGATGAGACGATCTTCGACCTCGAGCGCCTGGCTGCCGCACTTGACCCGAGTAAAGATACACTCAGTAAATATCTTGGCGTGGTAACCAACCGCAACCGCTACGCCCTGCGCAAGCAAAACGGTGAGCCGCTCGAAGTGCCGCAGTTTACTACTATGCGCATTGCCATGGGTCTGAGCTACAACGAGGAGCACCCCACCGAAGCAGCCATTGAGTTTTACCGCCACATGGCTAATCTCGAATACAGCCCGGGCGGTAGCACCCGCGTTAATGCTGGTGGATTGTTCCCACAGCTGAGCAACTGCTTCGTCATGGAAGTGCAGGACGATATGGAGTCGATTGCTAAGAGTGTGCGCGATACAATGTGGATTGCTAAAGGGACAGGCGGTATCGGTGTCAGTTTTACGAAGCTGCGGGCGGCGGGTAGCCCCGTCAAGACAACTAACACAACAAGCACGGGGCCAATCCCCTTTATGAAGATGGTCGACACGGCACTGTTTGCTGTCTCGCGCAAAGGCAAGAAGATGGGCGCAGCGGCCGCGTATATGGAGAACTGGCACATCGATTTTAGAGAATTCATCGACCTGCGCTCGAACTCCGGCGACCCATATTTGCGGACACGCTACCTCGACACAGCGGTGTTTATTAGTGATGAATTTATGCGCCGGGTGCAGGCGGATGAAGATTGGTATCTCTTTGATCCAGCTGAGGTGAGTGACCTGAGTGAGCTGTATGGCGCGGCTTTTGCTAAGCGGTATGCCTATTACATCACCCAGGCCGAAGCAGGCAAGCTACGCGCTTACGACAAGCTGCCTGCTCGCCAACAATTCCACAAGATTCTCAGCAGCTTGCAGGCGACCGGCCACCCATGGCTCACCTGGAAGGATGCCATCAACCTCCGGGCGCTTAATAATAACACTGGCACCATTCATCTTAGTAACCTCTGTACAGAGATCACCTTGCCGCAAGATGAGCACAATATTGCGGTGTGTAATCTGGTGAGTATTAACCTCA